>NZ_JALPRS010000002.1 GCF_023630255.1 Pontibacter deserti
GTTGGACCACTATAAAACTGTAGCTAGCGCGTTTGCCATGCCTGTCCCTGCCGGGCCAGTTGCACCAGGAGATGCAACACCATCGTTAGTCACGAGTCAGGAGACTCGCGGCAGCAATAATTTGCTTAGCTGATACTATAAAACAAAACATCCTGCCACACCTGACTGAGCCAGGGGATAGATAGCAGGACGTTTTTATATACTTTTAAATTAGTGTAGTAACTGTATAATCAATAGCGTTTACTTAAAAAATGGAGATTCTATAATCTTTCAGTTTTTTATCCAGGGCCTTAGAGTCGCCGCAAACCTTGTCAAGCAGTTTCCAGAAGCGGGGGCCGTGGTTCTTCTCTACCGTATGTGCCAGTTCGTGTAGAATCACGTAATCGCAGAGAGACTCAGGCAGGCGCATCAGGTGCAGGTTCAGGTTAATGTTGTCCGTGTGAGAACAGCTGCCCCACCGGCTTTTGGCATTCTTGATGAATACATTCTGGTACTTAAACCCGAACCGCTCAGCAAAGAAAGCAACACGCTGTGGCAGGTATTCTTTTGCCTCTTTGCGATAAGCTTCTTCTACCGATTTACGAATAAACTTCTGCACATCCGGCTCACTTACATCTTTAAAAACAGGATAAAACACATTGATGTACCCGTTCTCTATCACGCAGCGCATATTATACTGAGCATGAGTAAGCAACCGTAGTGTATGAAATCTTGTTTTAAATTCAGTGTCAGCATCGTATACCGTTAATTTGGTTTCCTGCTGCTGCATTCGGCTCTGATGCTCCTTAATCCAGTCGGCTTTGGTATAGATAAGCTGCTCTGCCTTATCAAAACTGATGTGCGGAGGAACAGCCACTCTGATACCTTTCAGAGGCCTGACACTGATGCTGATGCGCTTGGCTTTATCGCTGCGCTCAATCAAGACTTTCCCAATTCCATCAATATGAACATTGACAGATGAGAGTTTTAAAAAAGTTGTAGGCACTTTGGCTAAAAGTTAAAGTACAAAATCTTTGTGTCAAATATAGATAATTATTGCGTTAGCAATCCAATATATAGCAGCGTTTTTTCTTTTTTTATTTAAATATATGTATTTGAATTGTACTATATTTTCGGTGTTTTTATGGGTTTAAGTATGTTGCGGAGCAATTACAGAAGCCTGTAGTAAGGTAAATAAAAGACAAAAAAAATGCCTGCCGTTATTACGCGGCAGGCATTTTTTTTGTATTAGTTTTTTAAACAGTTAGCGTATGTTGCCACCAGTTGTCATGTCGTCGTGGCTGTTTTTATGAACGCGGCTGCTATCGGTAGTATAAGAACGCAATGTTGGCTCTTTGTTAGCCGCACCTGTGCCGGCAGTTTCCGGATCTGTGTTTTGTCCTTTACTGTTTTGCTTACCAGTTGTTTTGTTTTCAGCGTTCTCGTCTTTCTTTTTATCTGGTTTCATAGGTATAGTAGTTTAAGTTTACAATTCTGTATGCCTGTCTACTTCTACGGTATCGCCGGAACGGTCGCTGTATTTTGGGGTACCAAATGATGAATCTGCGTTATGAGGTGCGTTGTTATGTGCTGCTTGGCGCTGTTGCTCCTGGTGCATCTGGTCCCATTCTTTAAATCGGTCCAGCTCTGTTTTTATACTGGTCATAAACCAGGCAAGCAAACTGGCATCATCCAGCAAACCTATCACAGGTATAAAATCAGGGATGACATCAATAGGAGTGATAAAGTATATGATTACGGCTACACCGCCTATCAACGTAGTGGTCGGAATACCTTTATACTCGCCGGCAACCGCTGACTTTATCATACGAGATAGTAGCTGAAGGTTTTCCCAGGCTTCGGCGGCCAGGGTGCCTACACTCTTTTTAGCCGTAGCTTTTTTGAAGGCATCGTTCAGTAGCTTTGTTACTTCTGCAGGGTGCTTCAGGTATCTTTCGGCTTTTGCCAGGAGCGTCTTAAAAAAAGAGCTTTGTGAAATGTTTTTACCGTCGGGTGCCTGGTTATTCATGAGTTTTGGGTTGTTTGTGTTAAGTAATTAGCTGATTTATACTTGCCGGTATTTGGGTGCAAAGTTGGCTAAAGTAATGCTAACCTTCCTATACTTTAGAGATATAAAATTGTTGTAAATCCCCGGAAATAAAAAAGCCTTGCAGGTGGCTGCAAGGCTTGCTATAGAATTTAATCTTATACTTAATTTACACGGCCGCCGGCATAGTAGGTTCTGCTATAAAATTTCTCTTTTAATGAGCTTACCATAACACCGCCATTTGTGGCAGAATGGATAAACTTACCGTTTTTCAGGTAAATGCCTACATGGAAGATGGGCTGCTTTGGGCCACGCTTAAAGAAAACAAGGTCGCCGGTGCGGAGGTTGCCTTTTTTTATACGCTTCACATCCTGGTACATAGAGTGCGAGCTGCGGCTTAACCTGATGCCATATACTTCGCGGTAAATGCTTGTAACAAAGCCAGAGCAATCAGTGCCTCTCTTAGATCCGCTGCCATAGCGGTAAGGCGTGCCTAGCCAGCCAGCTACAGTTTCTACCAGGTTCTTGTTTTTACTGGTGGCAAACTGCATACGCAGTTTTTTAGAGTAAAATGCTTCTGACTCTGGTTTAGGGGCAGGTGCTGGTTCTGGCTCTGGCTCCGGAAGCTTAACCAGTGGGTCTTTGGCAATAAGAGCAGAAGTAAGATCTTCACCGGAATTTATGGCGTAAGGTGTGATGTCTGCAACAGGCTCAGGCAGATTTGCCGACTCTGCTGGCGTTACTTCGTAAAAGTAAGACAGGATAAGCGAAAAGGCCGCCAGGATACATAAAATAAAGGTCTTTCTCATAGGGTTTGGCTAGTTAAATCCTGCACTGTGCAGGCAAACAGTTTCACCATATTTAAGCAGCAGCTTTTGCACTGAAATTGGCTTTTAATTATAAAGTTGCCAATTGTATTCTGCTGCTGCGGGCAAAAATAAGTACAATTATTTTAACAGCCAAACCCGATGATTATTGCATTCGCTTATAAATTAGATACTTTCACCCAGCTTTTTATACCCTTAGCCCCGCTGGATATAAGTATAGTTTTGATTGATATTGGAAAAGGTATAAAATATTTTTTTGTAGAGTGGATTATAAAATTGTAGAAAAATCTCCGTTTGCCCGGATTGCCCGCATGGTTTTAAAGAGCCGAAACGTTGCCATGGTACTGGGCAAAAGTATACACCTTAGCGGCGTAGACCGCGAAACTTTTTTAGAGGATAAGGGCTGGGTAGAGCATGAACTGTGCCATATCAGGCAGTTTCAGGAGCATGGGTATGTACGGTTTTTGTGGCTATACCTGAAGGAGAGCTACAGGGTAGGGTATTATAACAATAAGTATGAAGTAGAGGCCCGTGAAGCCGGGAACAAACACAAGCGCCACCAAATGGCTGCCAAAAAAGAAGCCGGCGAAGTAAAACCCTCTGGCTTACCGCTACCGGCTGATGTTAAGAAGAAAGTATAAACTGGTAAGAGTTGCCTTTACTTTATACCTGCGCCGCCTAAAATCTCAAGTACCTGGCCTTTCTGCGGCGGGCCGGCAAGTATAGGCATTGCCTGTGCGATCAGTTCTCTTACACCTGCTACTTTTAGTGAGTTGTCATGGTCTTCTTTGCTATCCCAAGCCTCTGTTACCCAAACAGCATTATTATCATCCTTGTCTATACTTACCAGGTATAGTTGGCAACCCTTAGCTGTTGATACCAGTTTAGCTGCCTCTAAAAGTATAGCTGCTAATTTATCTCTGTTGCCTTCTGTGGCACTAAGTTTTCCATGTAAGCCGTAGCGGGTGGTCATGTTGGTAGTTGGTTTGTGGTTAAGGGTATTAGTTTCATGTTTAACTTGCTGGTATGCCAAGCCAATGCTTTTATTCTCTACTGCCGTGGTTGAGTTGATCTTTTCTGCCGCTTTGGGAGAGCAGGCACCTAAAGCTCCAAATAGTAGAACTACTAAAATTTTCTTAGCTTCCATTTATTCTATTAATTACTGAATGCCCCTAACGGACTGGTGTGGACGTAGTGCAAGGCGTCAGCCGAAGCATAGAGTACACACCTGGTTACCTAATTTTATTTTTAGTTTTTGATCATGTAAATGCCGCCATAACTGTACTCTCCTTTCGGGAGCCTGCCTAAAAAACCAGCAAAAAACTTATTAAGGGTAAACTCTTTATCAAGCGACTCCAAAATCTTTCTTACACTTATAATCTCAGGTAAGCTTCCATCTTGGTATCTCTCACTTTCAGGCTCCCAATAGGAATACAGGCGATATACTTCATTCTTCCCAATTTCAAAAACGTAGGTTGTTCCGTCAAGTCCCTGAGGATAGTTCTGTATTTCTTCAGAGTCAGGCAAGGTCTCAATGTTAAACGCTTTGAGTGTGTCCATGAGCGATAAAACCTTTTGGCCTGGAATCTTAATTTTGTGTACAAGCAATTCACTCTTTGGTTTTCTCTTGCTCCCAAAATGCTTGGTCGCAAAATTCACTATTTGTCCGTCATAAGTAGAATCGTTGTATTGTACTAGCTCCACTACCTGGTAGTCTCTCCAAATCCGATAAGCTTTTTGATATTCAGCGGTATCTAATTTAGCCATCCCCAATTCCTTTACATCTTTATCACGAATGGACTTCCAATAGGATTGAGTTTCGGTTAGCTGTCCGAATGCAGAGCAACTTATGAGAAGGCTAAGTATAAGGAGTAGCAATTTCATGACTTATAATTTTAGGTAACTACCAAATAAACAAGATCTCACGCTTATGAGCACTATATGCGTAAAGCATCCACTTTAAATTTTAAGCGGCTCTCATAAATATAGCTGTTAATCTAATTCAAGAGTTTTGTGCAGGAAGAGGGAAACTCAAGAATAAACTTACTAACTCTAATTCTTGCTGCACTACCGCTTGTTGCTTCCAGTGGCTTGCCATATATACTCCCCTGCTAAGGCTTTTAATAAGACGAAGGTGTTTATTGATTAACTTCCTCAGCTATAAGAACAAGAGTTTTATTATACTTTTCAATCACACTATCATACTTAGCCATAATTTCATTCAGACTAGCAGAATGCCTCAGGTTATTTTGTATTTGTGGCTCACGAAGCACATGCTCCCAATTTCCGTTATTGTTCTTATCCTGGATTAAGAAAGTATTTATGGCTGGCTCCAGCTTTTCCCTTTTATAGTCGTTCATGTCTGCGTTCAGAAGGTTCAGCCAGGGAATGTCTTCCTGATAGAGCTCCAGAATGTTGTTCAGCAACTTTTTGTTTTCAATAATACCCAGTTTACCAGATGCTTTTAGACCTTCGTACCTACTGTTGTTCGAATTAAAATGAGTAGTGTTATACATAACCCACTTGTATTGCTTTAAACTATCTTGCTGCAGAGGCGACCCATAAGCAACATTGTAAAAATAATCGAACCCCTTTTTTACGTTTCTATAGGTTTTAACATCACCTCCCAACTCCGTCAGGTCCTTTTGCATATCTATTTGCAGGCCTATCAGAAATTCTCTCTCCTCCTGTTTTACATGGTTATGTTCACTCCAATTATGCAGCCACAGCGATAGTGTTATAGCAAAAACGATAATCCCGATTTCAATTAAAGTCTCTTTAAGCTTGTGCTTCCAGCCGGTTTGAGGATTTTTCATTATGTTATAAACTGCTTTGGTGTGTTTTACAACTTCTAATTCAGCCATAGTTTTATTTTATAAAACAAATATATTGTTTTACAGATATTATTTATGAATTCAGATCAATGAAATAAATACATGTAAGGCTGAAAAAAGAGAGATTAAAATATAGCTGGGCTGCTTTCTTAATGGTGAGAAGAGACATCAAAGTAATTAAGATAAGAGCCGGAGGTACTTAAAGTCCTTTCTCTATTGTAAGCACATTTTTGCCAAAGCCTACAACTATAAGTATAGCCAGAACAGTTGCTGGTAGATGTAGGCACCCACCAAAGACGGTTTAACCTAACGCCCCTTGATATGGCTTGTAGCGGTATTCGAAGCACTTTCCTGATCGCTTGAAACGAAATGGGCTAAGAGTTTAAAACATTGAATTTAGCATTTCATCCGCTATATGTTATATGCAATGTTAGGCATAGCTTTTTTCTGTTACAGCAATTAATCCTGGTTGCTCTTTTACAAAAAATTTGACGTAAATCAATACTAAAACAGGAACTAGTATCAATCCACTAACAAAATTTAAAAGCGAAGTCCAATCTGTCAATTCATTTCCGCCTTTTGAAATGAGCACTAATTTGCCCAATGGGCCATTTGAAAATATCGTATTGTAAATAAAATTCCAACCCAGATGAAGTCCGAAAGGTAACATGATGGATTTGGTTTTCGAAAAAGCCCAAGCCCAAGCATAACCCATTAATCCAGTTCCGATAAAAACCAAAACCATAGCCATTATATTACCTAAAACTCCGTAAGAGAACCAATGGTAAATTCCGAACGAAATTGCGGAAATCAAAATACTTTTCCTTGAGCCTATTCTTTGGATGAGAATAAATAATAAAGCTCCTCGAAAAATAAATTCCTCTGTCAAAACAGATCTAATATCCCACCAAAATGATTTTAGAACAATTTTGCCCGTGACATTTTCATTCAATATCCAAACCGACGATTTTAGATATGCTTCTAAATATTGGACAAGAACACAGAGTATTGCAGTAATTAAAAATCCGATTAAGAATTGTTTTAATCTTTTGGCTGCTGGAAGAAGCCCTAATGCTAAAATATTCTTCTTTTCAATTAAATATAAAAGCAACCACGAAATAGCAATTGCGAATAGAACTCCTATCATTTAGTTGATTGGTTTTAAATTATGCCTTAACTCCCAGCTAAACGAAAACATATGCTTATCTGCACTATAGGTGAAGGTAGTGTTATTGATTGTCCATGTGCTGTTATGATAGAACAGCTAAGGTAGACAATATATAAACTATAAGATATAAATCTATAAAGTCAGGGGTTTTAGTTGCAGGTAAAGCTTTAGAGCAATGGCTGGTGCCGAAATTTGAGGAATGATGTGACCGCACTCTTAGGTAAAGTATAAAGCCTGAATGAGCTGCGTTATAACGAGAGTATATGCGTTTATATTCGGGTACATTAAAGTATAAAAGCACCTGCCAACTAAATGACAGGTGCTTTTATACTTTAATCTATAGTTTGCCGGGTTATGCTTCGCGCCACTTAATGGTGCAGCCTATGGCTTTGGTGTTGGGCTGGCTCACTGTCTTGCCGGCTACCAACTCATTAAGAGCGGCTTCGGCGTATTTTTTTTGTACCTCGTCTGGCTCGCGGCTGTTGTCGTCTATAGTACCAATGTAAGCTACTTTATACTTGCCGTCTTTCTGTTTCTGCACAATGTAGAGGTGCGGTGTGCGGGTTGCGCCGTAAGTTTTGGTAATCTCCTGGGTTTCGTCGTGCAGGTACGCAAACGGGAAGTTCTTTTCTTTGGCGCGCTGCTGCATATGAGCATAAGAGTCTTTCGGAGATACGCTTACATCGTTCGGGTTAATGGCAATAACCGGGTAGCCTTTAGGTGCATACTTTTTGTGCAGGGCAATTATGCGGTCTTCGTAAGCTACAGAGTAAGGGCAGGTGTTGCAGGTAAAGGTAACTATAAAGCCTTTCGCATCCTTATAGCTGGCCATCGATACCATTTTGCCATCCACGTTCTTCAGTTTAAAGTCGCGGGCTGTGTCGCCAACCTGGTAGCCGTTGTTATCAGCCGGAGTTGCAGCAAGCAAAATGCCCAGCACCAGCAGGCAGAAAGTGTACATCAGGGGTAAGATCGGTTTTTTCATAGAAGTATAGGTTATGGTTTAAATTGCTTTACTAAGGCTTGCAGCTCGTCCTCTTTCAGCTCTTTCTCTACAAAGTGGTATTGCTTGCGCTTGTTGTTAAAAAGTATAGTTGCCGGTATGGCGCCACTCCATTTCGGTTCCAGTTTATCTATCCAGGTATTGGCATCGGCTTCATCCAGCAGCCATACATCTGAGGCTATTTTGCGGCGCTGCATAAATGTTTTTACCTTTTGCAGGTCCTGTGCTGCATCCATGCTTACCAGTATAACGCGTACCGGCTGGCCCTTATACTGATTGTTTACAGCTTCAAAATAGGGCATTTCTTTTATGCAGGGGCCGCACCAGGTTGCCCAGAAGTTTACTACATACAACGTGTCGGAAGAGGAATTGCGAAGCTGCTGCAGTTTATCGAATTTAACCACATTTACGTCCTGCGCCTGCGCGGTAAAACCTGCCAGCAAAAGTATAAAGCTAATGCGGATACTAAAGATCAGTTTCATAAGTATACAACGTGATTTGCTATACTGTATTACAATCATAAAGTTAAACTGATAACCTGGAAATCAAAGGTATAACTATAGGTTTTAGACGAACAGACTATGGGAAGGTATGAATCTGCTTTAAACTTAGATGTAGTGAATCAGAAAGCCTGAGATACAGGTAGGTATAAAAAAAGAAAGGCTCCTCGTTACAAGGAGCCTTTCTCTTATGATAAGTTTATAATAAACTTTTCAACTTTTAGCCATACCCTTTTACGGGAGGGTTTATGCAATGGTTACACTACTTTAGAAAAAAAATAAATCTTTTTTCGTGATGTGGTTAAGCTGCTATAGTCAGATGAAATAAGAGACTATAGATGAGTATCCTTAGAATGTAATAGGTTTTAACCTAAGCAGGTAGAGCTCGTTAAGTAGGAAGTATAAACCAACTGAAAACACACAACACTATGGCAAACAAACTGCAAGGAAAAAAGATAGCGATACTGGTAGAAGAAGGCTTTGAGCAGGAAGAACTGACACGCCCGATGCAGGCTTTAAAAGAAGAAGGAGCTGAAGCCCACATTATCTCACCGAACAAGAACAGCGAAATAAAAGCCTGGGCACACACCGACTGGGGTGATAAATTTAAAGTAGATAAAAACCTGAACGAAGTAAATGCGGATAACTATGATGGCCTGCTACTGCCCGGTGGTGTTATGAACCCAGATAAATTGCGCAGTAACAAAGAGGCTGTAAACTTTGTAGGTAAATTTATGGAAACAGGTAAGCCGGTAGCTGCCATTTGCCACGCCCCCTGGACGCTGATAGAAACCGGTAAAGTAAAAGGCCGAAAAATGACAAGCTACCACACGCTGCAAACAGACCTGAAAAATGCCGGAGCCAATTGGGTAGACGAAGAAGTGGTAGTAGACCAGGGCTTAGTTACCAGCCGTAAGCCGGATGATATTCCTGCTTTTACTAAAAAGATGATAGAAGAATTTGCAGAAGGCAAGAACAACAAACGCTAGCTAAATCAACTATAAAAAAGCCGCGACAGCCAGCCTGCCGCGGCTTATACTTTTAAGGTATCAGGTTATAAAGTATAGCTGCTTGGCCTTCCAGCAGTGTTGCCAACACTATATCTAACACCAGCAGGAAAAAGCCTTGAAGCACTATAGATTGCCCCCAGCCTTTTAGCTGCTCTATTTTAGGAGATAATTTGGAACGCTCCTGCAGCCATATACCTATGAACAGGTAAGCCACATCCAGACCAATATTCAGGTATAGTATCTTTTTGTACCAGTCGTGTTGAATTATACTTTCCGTCAGATTTTGGGTAGCGGGGGTTTGGGTAAGCAGCGAATATAAAGCCACAGATGCAATAATCATGTTCACGATATTCCAGTAGATGTTCATCTGGAAGAAGAAACGTTTATTGCGGGTGGCCTTCATCAGCTTAAAGCTCCCGATAATAATGTTCAGCAGCGCCCAGCTCCCCAGCACGATCATGCCAATTCTCATGATCTCGTTTTGGCGCAGGTTAAACGTTGCCAGCGTGTTTGTTTGTGCACTTGCCGCTACAGACAATAGCATAAACAACAGCAGGCAAAGGTACTTTCTCATAATAAAAAGGTTGGTTACTGTAGCTCTAAACGCAGCCACCTGTTTTTTAGCATATATCTGGTTATAAGCTGATGGTGTAAGGGCAGGCTAATCCATCCAGTGGGTTAAAGATTGGTACGTCTGGCTACCAGGTCTATCCCGATATTTACATCCGGGTAAATGGTCTGGTTGCCCAGTGATTTATCGGCACGGTAAACCAGGTTCCACTTAGTGCGGTCTATGTTAAAGTTGGCTTTGGCTGTAAGCATATCATCCTGCCAGGCTATTTTAGCTGGAAAACGTATGCTGCGGGTTTTATCTTTTATGGTCAGGTTGCCGGTAAGCAGGTGGGTGGCTCCTTTTACAAGTAGTTTTTTATCCTGAGCAGGAACTGGCCCGGATTGTTTGCGCCTGGTGCTGTCGTAAGGGCTGATGCTGGTAAGTATAAAAGTGGCGGTAGGGTAACGCGCTACATCAAAGAAGTCGGAAGAGCGCAAGTGCGTGGTTAATTTTTTATTGCCAGCTTCGTCCAGGTTTTTGTCGTCAGAGCGGGTGGCAGGCATATGAAACTCTACGTTGCCACCAGTTAATTTGCCGTTATCTAAATGGAGGTTGCCGTTACTGATCTTAAAAATGCCATTGTGCCTTCCTGTTATTTTAGCTCCTATCCAGGTAACCTTCGTTTTAGCTGTATCAATGGTGTATAAGTCTGAAACAGGTGCAAGCGATTTATGTAAAATAGGTGCACCAATTTCGGCTTCCTCGGTTTTCACTGTTGTATCACAGGCAATAAGGGGCAGTACCAGAAGTATAACTGGCGTAAGTATAGTACTAAGGTGCTGCTTACTACTCACTGCTCTTTATTTTTAAAATCCGATACCCACGTATAGCTGGGCTACATTGTTTTTTACGTCTTCCCCGATAGTTAGTCCTGTGTCTCCTTCATCTAATAAGCCGGCAAAGCCTAAATTATAGCGGGCTCCTAACCTGAACATACGGAAACGGGCTTCAACACCGGCGGCTACACCATAATCAAATGTGTTCAGGTCCTCCATGTTAATTTCTTTGTCATCCTGCTTGGCAGCTACCATTATGCTCATCTGCGGACCTGCGTGTATACTGAAGTTATCTGAGAAGTTAAATACAGCCAGCAAAGGGAGCTCCAGGTAATCAAATCGGTTCTCTACATCAGTCTCAAATCCTTTACGGGAATACAGGCCTTCTAATTGCAGAGAGAAAGACTCGCTTATACCAAATTGTGCATAAATGCCCGCATGGAAGTTGGTATGTGAAATGGCATCTAATGCATCGGCATCATCACCATAAACATTGGCAAAGTTTACGCCGCCTTTTATACCAAAGCCTGCATTAGGAGCATCAATGCCACTTAATAGGTTATGGTTTTTCTGAAGGGTGGTTGGTCCTTGTAAATCTTCGGGCTCCTGCTCCTGGGCAAAACAAACCAGGCTGAGTAGCAGCATAGTAGCCGAAAGTAGATATTTTTTCATAGTGATAAAGTTGTTTACCGGGGCCGTTTGCTGGTATAAAAGAGGCTTCCTTCTATAGTATACTATAATGTCTATGTATAAAGTTGCAGTAGCCTCACGATACTGTTTTGTTTGAGCAGTTTCAGAGATTTTAAAGCGAGGCCAATGTGTAAAAGCTGTTTATGAATTACTAACTGCTCTTGATAAAATATTTAGTAAGATTTATACTTTACAGCTTTAAGATAGGATTATATGATACTTTTACAAGTTGCTTGACCTAAAATGCACAGCAAATGGTGGATAACTTTGTTGATTCAACACACTTATCCACATTTACCCACATCACAAAAGGCCAGTTTTAAAGTAATTAAGGCGCTGCTAAAAACTTATACACCATGTTGGCCGCAGCTACTAAGCGCTTTAGTTTTTGCACACTTTCCGGAAGTATAAGGCAATAAAGTAAAACCTGCGGTGGCATAATGTTGTTACCTTTGTGCTATGCTAAAAATTGCCTGGTCACGGATGTTTGCGCACGCCCTGCCTGAAGGTCATCGTTTCCCGATGGCTAAGTACGACCTGTTGCCCGAGCAGCTGCTTTATGAAGGCACTATAACCGAAGCTAATTTATTTGCCCCGGCTCCACTACCAGAGCGTTTTATTCTGGATACCCACGATTCTGACTACTGGCATCGCCTGCGGCACTTGCAGCTTACTTCATCCGAGATCCGCAAGACAGGCTTTCCGCTTTCTGATGAACTGGTAGATCGCGAGGTGGTAATTATGAACGGAACAGTACAGGCGGCTTTGTTTGCGCTGGAATTTGGCATCGGGATGAACATAGCTGGTGGCACCCACCACGCTTTTACTGACCGCGGTGAAGGCTTTTGCCTGCTAAACGATATTGCCATTGCCGCCAATTACCTGCTCAACTATAAAGGCATAAGCAAAATACTGGTTGTGGATCTGGATGTGCATCAGGGCAATGGCACTGCACAAATATTTGCCACCGAGCCACGGGTGTTTACCTTCAGCATGCATTGCGGGCATAATTATCCGTTTCATAAAGAGCAATCAGACCTGGATATTCCTCTTGCCGAAAACACCGGAGATGCTTCATACCTGCACCAGTTACAGGCTATACTTCCACGTCTTTTAGATGAAGTGCAGCCGGAGTTCGTGTTTTTCCAGTCGGGGGTGGATGTGCTGGCAACAGATAAGCTCGGGAAGCTGGGAATGACTATAGCCGGATGCAAAGAGCGTGATCGTACTGTATTAGAGTTGTGCAAGCGTCATAGTTTGCCGGTAGCGGTAAGTATGGGTGGCGGCTATTCTAAGCAGATCGCTCACATTGTGGAGGCTCATGCCAATACCTTCAGGTTAGCACAGCAGTTGTGGTTTTAATAGTAACTATTACTATTATCCCGAGCGAAGCCGAGAAATCTTATAGGTCCTATAGTCGAGGCTATACTTGTTCAATCCTAGCGATCCTTCTATAGCCTCTTCCAATCCTGGGAGCTCTACTTGCCTATTGTTTT
The DNA here is from genome assembly GCF_023630255.1 of Pontibacter deserti. Taxonomy (NCBI): domain Bacteria; kingdom Pseudomonadati; phylum Bacteroidota; class Cytophagia; order Cytophagales; family Hymenobacteraceae; genus Pontibacter; species Pontibacter deserti. The sequence goes on from NZ_JALPRS010000002.1 coordinate 12,944, forward strand.
ATCTCTGGCTTTGGTGCCCTCACGGCCTAGAGGCCCCGTCTTCGGGCATCGCGCTGCTGATTTGAAGCTACCCTCGCTGTGCTCGTGTTGCCTGGCGGCACCGCAACAAATCAAAGGCGCTCAACCCAAAGACTGCGATCATTTCGATAGCTATAGTTCTTATAGTTTGAGATGCTATAGTTGCATAGCTTTCTCGTGGTGGTAGGTTCGTAGGGACAGGTCGCGACCTGTCCGCTCACAGGCTGTACAATGAAACTATAGCTTCAACTATAGCAGTTACAGAACTGTCCCCTTGAGGGGACTACAGGGGTGTTAACACGGCAACTATAAAATTATACATGTAACTATAGCAGTAGCGGAAAAACTCCTCGCCTTAGACAAGGAGGGGTTGGGGTGGTTGGAACACGGAAACTATAAGGCTGCGCAGGCTTCGAAATATAAAGGCTATAAAACCACTGACCTAATGCCTCTTCCCAAGCTTGTCATCTTCATCAATTGTCTTTTGTCCGGGGATGATCAAACGCAGAATCAGGTAAATAACAGGCGCGAGAGCCAATATCAGTAACACCATCAAAATTACCTTCAGTGCCTTTACAAAAACAGAAATGATAATGGACGATATAATGATGGAGATAATGAAAAGTACCCAGAAGTTTATAGTTTGGCGGCTCATAGTGTTGTATGCATTTGTCAGGTTATACTGCAGTTTCAGGATAAGGATTTGTGTAACACCAATTGCCACCTGAAAGCCCACATCCAGCGCAGACTATAGTTGGTGATTCCTGCCTGCGTTACCAGTTGCGCTAGCTCGTTTCTTTTAAAAGCCCGCCATACTGAAAGGGGCGCATCGTTCTGTACCAGGTAAGACCCCGAAAACAGCTTGGTGATGTACTTGATAGAATAGTAGGCAAACCAGTGCCGGTGCAGGTCGTTAATAATTACAGCCACCCGGGCCTGCCGGTGCAGTTGGCTGAAAAGTGCAACAAGCTGCTCGTCTGTAAAATGGTGGCAAAACAGGCTGCAAACAATAATGTCATATTCCTGGCGGGCGAAGGCTTCGGAAAAAACATTATGCTGGGTTATGGTTATGTTGTTATAATTCTGGCAATGCTGCCGGGCATATTGTACCATAAAATCGTTGGCATCTATACCTGTTAGCTGTGCATTTATACTTCTGCGCCGGGCCCAGTTGGCTATAGTTGTTAAGGTGTCGCCACCGCCACAGCCGATGTCGGCTATGGTTACAGACTCGTTTTTATAGTTTATAGTTAGCTTATCCAGCGCATCCAGTACCACCTTGTGCCCGCCCAGCCAGTTGTTTATAACTTCCAGTTCACGTAGGTTTTTCCGTAGTTCGTCCCCGGCTAGAGTCAGGTCGTCCATCAGTTCGGGTTGGTTACTCCGCAGCGCCAGCATAATGTACTTTTAGTAACATCGATTCTAAGGTAAGGCCGGGGCCAAAGGCGAAGCTCAACACAGGCTCGTCTTTCTCTTTGCTGGTCAGGTTATCCATCAGCGCCTTTAACACAAACAATACCGTAGCCGACGACATATTCCCAAAATCGCGGAGCACCTGGTAGGCATAGCGGTTATCGTCACGAGTCATACCCAATTCCTGCTCTATCACTTCTAATATGCGGCGTCCGCCAGGGTGTATGGCGTATAGTTTTATCTCTGCTAATGTTGTTTTCAGGCCCTGCAGCAGGCGGTCGGTCAGCTGTTTTATACCTGATTTAATAAGGTCAGGCACGTACGATGAAAGTGTCATTTCAAACCCGGTATCACCTATATGCCAGGCCATGTCGCGCTTGCCAGCAGGGGCCAGATCGCAGTGGAAAGATTGCAGCTCCAGGCTCATCTCACTGCATGGTTTCCCCTGCATTAGCACAGCTGCGGCACCATCGCCAAACAAAGCATTCGATACCAGGTGGTCTTCTTCAGGATTATTCTGAAAATGGATGGTGCAGAGTTCTGTACAAACCAGCAGTACATTCGCATCAGGAGCAGCTTTACAGATAGCATCGGCCAGTTTTATGGCATTAAAGGCAGCATAGCACCCCATAAAGTTAACCGCAGTCCGTTGCACGGTAGCAGGCAGATTTAGTCGCTCAACCAGCTCAATATCCAGACCAGGGGCATACATGCCGGTGCAGCTAACGGTTATCAGGTGTGTGATCTCGGTCAGGTTTATACCTGGAGTTTGTTTCAGGCAATTGCGCACTGCCTGCTCCGATAGGTCCACTGCGTGTCGTTTGTACACATCCATACGCTGCTGCACCGTCGGGAAAGGTTCCAGGTTAGGTGTGTTAGGATAAAAGGTGAAATCGCCGTTCTCACGGATATAGTCAGGCAATACACTGTAGCGTTGCCCGATACCTGATACACGATAAAGCGCCCTGAGCCTGCGGGTGTTCTGTTCGTCGAACTGCAGCGCGCGTGCCATAAAATCTGCTACTTGCATCTGCGGTATTTTATGAGGCGGGTTGGCCGTGCCGATGGCGCAGATGTAGCTCTTCATGGAGATAGTGTTTAGGTTGTCGTGTATCGAATTTGGTTAGGTGGCTACAGAATAACAGCCAGTATCTCTTTATTTCGAAATACTAAAAAGAAACACGTCTTTGCTTACGCATACAGGAACCAGATAGATATAGAACACTTAAAGTATAGCTTAAAAAGGTTTGCCGTGTGTCTGGCGCATGAGCAATTGCACGGCTGCAGGCACCTGCTTCAGCGTTTTTACAGCTATCTCTGAAAGTACAGGGTGCCCGAATAAGTGTTGCACAGTTCTGCCCAGCTGTAGCCTGCTGGAAAACTGCTTTTTCCAGGCATGGTTATAGTTGCTTTCGAGGTGCTGGCGATTGCGTCCATTTTTAAAGTATAAAGCTACCTGTTCGGCTGCCAGCTTACCTGCATGTATGGCCATTGCCATGCCGTTGCCGCAAAGAGGAGTTATCATGCCGGCAGCGTCGCCGCACATCAGCATGTGGTTTTCTATACAGGTTTTTGTAGCAAACGAAATTTCATTGATCACTTCCGGATGTGCATATACAAACGCTGCTTCTTCAAATATCTGGCGCAGGTGCGGGTTGCGGTAAAGTATAGCTTGCTCCATGGCAGGTATGGTGCCGTGCTGTTTCAGGTTCTGGCGGGTGGTCAGGTAGCAGAAACAGTAAGTGTCGTTCTCCACAGCCGATATGCCGGCATAGCCATTTTTGAAGTTATGTAGTGCAATTACATTTTTTGCCTGATTATACTTTATGTGATATTTTACGCCGATATAAGGCGAGCGCTGCGCAAAGAAACGGCGGTTCAGCTGTCGGTCGAGGTTGGTGCGTTTGCCGTAAGCCCCCAATACAATTTCTGCCTGTAGTTTCTCGCCGTTGCCTGTCTGAAGTATAAAGCTGCCATTCTCAAAAGTAACATCCTGCACTGTTGTGTTAAGCTTAAAGGTAACTCCATTGGCTTGTGCTAGTTGGTACAGGTAGTTATCGAGGGTATACCTGCTAATGCCAAAGCCACCAAGATCTAGGTCTGCTTCTAAAGTTTGCCCCGACGGAGATGAAAGTATAAAACGATTAATGCGGGCTGGTTGCAGCTGGCTTATGTCGGTACCCAGGTGTTGCAGGTAAGGCAGCACTTCGTTCGAAACATATTCGCCGCACACCCTGTGAAAAGGATACGACTTCTTTTCTAGAAGCAAGACCTGTATGCCCTGTTGTGCCAGAGCAAGTGCGCTGGTAAGTCCGGCAAGTCCGCCGCCAATCACAATTACAGGCCAATCTGGGTTATTTATTTTATACAAATCGAGGATTGCTAAAATTTGGTGAACAGACCTGTTTTAGTGGGTATAATACAATAACTATTTAAAAGCTTGCTCGTTTTAATAAATGGAACGACTTTTGTAATTCCTTTACGTAAATACACTTGTTAAAGACTCTCTATGAAGCAAATTATACTTACTATTTTAGTGTCTATTTCTATGCTGGCAGCTCAGGCCCAGGAACAACAAACCGGACAGCAGGCAGAGAAAGAGAAGCCGCTTACAGTATCTCAGGACGATAAGGACTTTACTATATATCCGAACCCCAGCAATGGCGTGTTTACTGTTTCGCTTGCTAACATGACAGCTAAAAGAGCGGAGCTGCGCATTATGAATGTGATTGGCAACGAAATTTACCACGAAACGCTTACCCGCGACAACGCGCTACTTTCTACTACAGTAGACCTGAGCCGTTACTCAAAGGCAAAAGGACTGTACTATGTTAAACTGGAAACAGATAATTTTAGTGTGGTACGACGGGTAATTGTAAAGTAAAAATACCTGTAAAGTTGAAGCGGCAGCCTCCTTAAAGAGGCTGCCGCTTTTTTTATACCTGCTCCGGTAAAGTATAAATTATACAATTGCCTAATTTTACCCTTACATCTATTTTACGCACAAACGAATGCAACGCTTTAACTACCTGCTGCGCTTATTGCCAGCTTTATTTTTACTTGTCACTGCTTGTAAAGAGCCTTTAGTAGCCACCCGCGAAGCCCCCCTTAGCACCATTGCCTTTGGCTCCTGCAACCGCCAGGATCTGCCGCAGGTAATATGGCCTGCCATAATCCAGAACAACCCGGATGTATGGGTGTGGCTGGGCGATAACATTTATGGCGATTCTGAAGATATGGCTGTAATGAAGCAAAAGTATGATATGGTATTGCAGGAACCGGGCTACAAGCAACTGCAGGCAAATGCCAAGGTAATCGGTACCTGGGACGACCACGACTACGGTCTGAATGATGGAGGCAAAGAATTTAAGATGCGGGAGCAAAGCCAGCAACTGTTCTGGAATTTTATAGGTGAGCCAGCTAACAGTACGCGCCGGCAGCAGCAGGGTGTTTACAGTGCGCATACCTATGGCCCGGAAGGTAAGCAGGTGAAGGTTATATTACTGGACAGCCGTTATAACCGCGATTCGCTTGTGCGCATCAACAAAATATACCAGGTAAACCAGACCGGCGATATGCTGGGCGAAGAACAATGGAAGTGGCTGGAAAACGAGCTTCGCAACAGTAAAGCGCAGGTAAACATCATAGGTAATGGTATACAGGTATTGCCTGAAGAACAGATGTATGAGAAGTGGGCCAACTTTCCGGCATCCAGAAAAAGACTGTTAGATATGATTGTAGCTACCCAGGCACAAGGGGTTATACTTATAAGCGGCGACCGCCACATTGGCGAGATATCCAGAACAGAATTACCGGGTCTGAATTACCCGCTTTACGAAGTAACCAGCAGCGGCATGACGCATGTGTACAGCGGCAACAACGTAGAGCCTAACAAGTACCGCGTTGGCGGCCTGGTAAATAAACTTAACTTCGGGATGTTCCGGTTTAACTGGGGCAATAAAGTGCAGGTAGAGATGCTGGTAAAGGGCAAAGACAACGAAGTATACCTGCGCGAGAACGTAACTTATTAAACGCTTCTTGAATTTCATACTTGTAGGCGGCCGGCTTTAAAAAGTTGGCCGCCTTTTTGTTATGGCCTTGTCAGCATGTTAAACCTTATCACAAAACAGCTGTCAAATAATCAAACTTTAAAACGAAGACCCATGAAAACTAACATCCTTAAAAATCTTTTTGTACTGGGATTAGGCGTGTTTCTTTCTGTTGGAGCAGTAGCACAGGACCAGCCACAGCAGGGCAAACCTAAAAAAGAGCAGCTAACACCGGCGCAGCGCCAGGCTAAAATGCTGGAGAACTATAAAAAGAATCTGAACCTGTCTGATGCGCAAGGCCAAAAGCTAAAAGCCATACAAGACCGTAAGGTAAAGGACATGCAGGCCATCCGTAACGACCAGAACCTGACCCGCGACCAGAAGCGTGAGAAAATGAAAGCACTGCACACCGCGCACCAGCAGGAGATAACTGCTATACTGAATGCAGAGCAAAAGCAGAAGTTTGCAGAAATGCAGGCCAAGCAGGAAGCACGTAAGCAGCAGATGCGTGAAAAGCGTGGCGGCCATCAAAAAGGCGGCAGAATGCAGTATAAAATGCAGCGCAACAAATAATTTACCGTTGTGCAGTAACTTATAGATTACGTTTAAAATAAAAGCTCCCGGAGGTTAAGTCCGGGAGCTTTTATTTTTATGGTTGCTCAGGTAGTATGGCTTTGGAAATATATCCGGTAAACGTTTCTGAATTTTTATCCAGCCGCGCTTTCATAAAAAGTACATCTGTGGTATCCAGTAGTTGTATCTGCTGAGACGTATCAAAATGTGTAAGGGTAGGGCTGTCAAAATCTGCTTTAGAATAAAGCTCCCCGCCAATAAGTGGCTTTGTCACCAGCAGCACATCCGTCGGCAAAGCAACTGGTTTGCCGGTTTCACTGGCTATAGTTGCTTCTGAAGTGTCCGGATTATTTGGTTCAGAGTGGCAGGCAGTACAGGCTATGGTTGCAGCTATACTTACTATATAAATCATTCTCGGCATAGAGGGAGGTTGGCTAAAACGGAAACTATAAATTCCCTTATGGTCAGTTATGTAAGTTATAAGGTACGGTGCTGCTGTCATAAGGGTTAATGTTTTAACCTATCGTGCCTTTCTGTAACTCTGCCAGTATCTGGTAAGAGTGTAGCCTTGCAGCATGGTCATAAATATGTGACGTAACCATCAGTTCATCTACGCCTGTGCTATCCAGAAACTGCTGTAACTCCGACTTTACCGTGGCAGGGCTTCCGATAAAACTATACAACAGCATTTGCTGCACCGCATACATTTCCGACAGGTCCCATTTATCATCCATACTATCTACGGGTGGTTGCATTTGCCGTGCTGTGCCACGAATCACGTTCAGGAAAGACATGTAAAGAGAGGTAGCCAGGTGGCGGGCTTCTTCGTCAGTGTCGGCGGCTACGAGGTTTATACCTGCCATGGCATAAGGTTCTTTCAGTGTTTCTGATGGCTGAAAGCTGTCGCGGTATACTTTAAGAGCCGTGTGTAACAGAGTAGGTGCAAAGTGGCTGGCAAAGGCAAAAGGTAACCCCAAAATACCAGCCAGCTGTGCGCTAAAGGTGCTCGAGCCCAGTAACCAGATCGGAATGTTCAGTCCTTCGCCGGGTACTGCTCTTACGCGTTGGCCAGCAGATGCAGGTGCCAGGTAACTTCTCAGCTCTTCAACATTCGCCGGAAAGTCTTCTCCGGCACCCTGCAGGTCGCGGCGTAATGCCATAGCGGTAACATGGTCTGTTCCCGGAGCACGGCCCAGACCCAAGTCTATCCTGCCGGGGTATAAAGTTTCCAGAGTCCCGAATTGCTCAGCTACTACCAAAGGTGCATGGTTAGGCAGCATAATACCACCGGAGCCTACCCGTATAGTGGAGGTACCACCTGCAATATAACCTATAAGTATAGATGTGGCAGAGCTGGCAATGCCGGGCATGTTGTGGTGTTCGGCCATCCAGTAACGGGTATAGCCCCACTTTTCAGCGTGCTGTGCCAGGTCCAGGCTGTTTTTAAAAGAGTCGGCTGGTGTTTTGCCGGCAAGCACCGGCACCAGGTCAAGTATAGAAATAGCTGTATCAGAAAGCTGATGTTTTTTATCGCTCATGTGTAATGTTGCTATGGCTTAAAGTATAAGTTATACTTGCTGTTTAAGATATAGATGCAAGTATAGATGGGTTATAACAAGTAAGGCGCTGGAAGGTTTATTTAACTCTGGTAAATGTTTTAAGGTGGTTAACAAGCAGGGTGAAACTTTAGGATTTATGAATGGAGCTGAGAACAGCTTTATAAAAAAAGCTGCCTTCCATAGGGCAGCTTTTGCTCCTGCAGTAGAAGTATAATATTAATTACCACCACAGTCCCAGATGTTAGATTTAACTCCCTGACCCGGGTTTTTAGTAATAATGTGTCGGGCAATTACATGGCTGCCATCTTCTTGACTTACAAATACCAGCGTACCCCTATGTATAACAACATCACTTTCACCTAAAATGCTGCCACTCAGGTTTAGTGATCCATCCGCATTATAAACAGGGTTTTTTATACTAAACATTTCGGCACCTCCTACTACATCAAACTCAGTACCCGTCTCCAGTCCTACTGCAGTCATACCTTTTACTGTAAACTGGCGGATGTAATGTGTTTGACCGCTGGCGCTGTTTGTTTTCTTTACTTTATTCTCAATAATGCCTGTAAACCGGATATCTTCACCATAACATTCATTTATCAGGGCTGTGGCAGTAAATGTTATTTCAGTTACCGTAACCGCATTCTGGGCTATAGTTGCACTTGGTTGCACTTCTTCTGACTGATCTGAGCATGCAAAAAGTAAAAGGCTGAGCCCTACCAAAGATAAAAGTTTGCGGAAGTAAATCTTTGTGTTCATAGTCTTATAGTTTAAAGTTTAGTTCTAGCATTTTCATCTGCAGACAGGGCTTATTGCAGGTCTATGTGGTGTATGGAAATGTAATATATTAAGAGGGTCAGCAGGGCAGGCTGAGAGTGCTGTAGAAATAGGCTTTGTGTTCATAAGTATTAACATAAATTATACGTATAATGCATTGCATGATATATAGTTGCATACAAATTCAGGTATTTACTTGGCAGGCCATAGTTAAAGGTGGGTAAATGTATTCTAGTGTAGAGGAGAAATAAAGAGAAAAGCCGCTATACATGACGTGTAGCGGCTTATAGTGGCCCCGACAGGAATCGAACCTGTATCAAAAGTTTAGGAAACTTCTATTCTATCCATTGAACTACGAGGCCCGTAGTTATATCGGCAAATTTAAGTATTTATACCTATAAATCAACCCGCGCGGCAGCAGGCACTGCATCCGAGAAATAAGCTATTGAAATGGCAAAGGCCAGAACGGTAAGCACCAGCCCAACCATAAATATGGTGTAAGAAATGCGCAGGATATTGTATTTGCGTTTCAGAACTTCACCCAGGTAATAAATGTCGGTTATCATGTTGTTATACAGCGATTTTTTGTCGCGCATAATGTTGTGCATACCGTGCTGAAAATCCTCGAGAGGGATGTTAGTAAAGTTACCGAAGAAGAGCAGGTTTACTTTGCGGCTGTTGATCTTTTCTTTCTTGAAAGAGGTGATCTCGGGCTGCGCTGAAATTATAGCAAAAATTACAGAGCCAAGTGCCGTTAAAAGCAGTGTGCCTACAGGTATTAGCAACGACCGATGTTGCGCAAACTCAGCTCCGGTAACCGATGTTTTGGCACTGAGGTAAGTGATCACCACCGACAGGATAATAGCGTTAAGGCTGATCATCATGTTGGCTTTATTATCAGCAATTGCACTCAGGTTAAGGTGGGTGCGATAGGTGTTACGGAACATGGTCTCGATACCACGCTTGGGCTGGGCCAGTGTTTCGCGGTGCTTTTTTTCTTCCTTCTTTTTCTTCTTTACTTCTTTGCTCAGTCGGCTGCGCTGCTCCTGTATGTTCAGGCCAAGTTGCCCGGCATACTTTCGCTGTGCCTGGTACGTATGGAAAGTAGTAGACAGCAGAAAATCCATCTGGAACTGTGCCCACTCCCTATCTGAAAACGATTTGTCCCGGAAGATTTCCCATTCCACGCGCAGCAGCTCAGCCGTACTAAAAAATGTTTCTTTCCCGATGTTGGACATGTCGGCATCCACGAGCAGCTCCTCTAAAAGTGTAACAGGCTCTACATCGTGTTTGGTAGCATGTATGCAGGCGGCAATGCGCTCGATCCGTTCAGCAGGGTGCTGTTGTAGTTCCAGCCACTCACGTGCAAAGCGTACACTTTCTGCTTCATGGCCTTCGTAAGTGTTCACATATCCTGTGTCATGAAACCAGGCTGCCAGCAACAGATCCTGTAACTCGTCGTGTGGGAGGTTCTGCATTTCGCCCAGGTCGCGGGCTTCATTTACGGTTTCAAAGGTGTGTCTATAGTTGTGGTATACAAGCTTTTTAGAGAGTTCTCCCTTAAACAGCTTAAACACATATTCTCCGGCTTGTTTAACTAGTGTGTTGTTGTTATCCATAATACAGCTTTTCTGCAGGGGCCATGTGTATTGTGGCAGGCAGCAATAGGTATACAGGCAAACTTTTTGTCCTGCATTACCTGCGTTACGGCAATATCATGTTTTTGTTAACTGCAGGCATTGGAGCCACATTTACAAGTATAAAATTGGGCTATAACTAAAAAAACAATCTGCTCGTTAATTTCATCAGTTCTGAAGTATATAACTGTAAAGAAATATTTGGCCGGCTGTAAGTAAACCAGCCTGCTACTAACCATACATTGCCTTCGTGCTGCACCAGCACATCAGTATTGTTTACCATAACTATGAGAAAAAGATATACCCTTTGGCGCTCCACTTCATTAAAGGTTGGTGTGGTGTTGCTTATACTTATTCTTAGTGCCTGCGCCCGGCACGACGTATACTTTGGTCCGCAAACAGCTAACTGGGAAACAGCCAAGCCAGCTGACTCTAACAAACTGCTTTATACTGTTTTTCTGATAGGGGATGTGGGCGCCCCGGAACTGGAGCGCACCGAGCCATCTATGAAACTGATGCGCCAGCAAATGATGGAAGCCGGTGCTCAGAGTGCCACTATCTTTTTAGGGGATAATGTGTATCATAACGGTCTGCCGGAGCCCGGAGCCTACGACCGCGAAGTATCTGAAAAGCGCCTGAACGCCCAGCTTGATATCTTAAAAGGATACCCCGGCGAAAAGTATATGATACCGGGCAACCACGACTGGAACCACAGCGGCCGTGGTGGCTTGGAGGCAGTTACACGTGAGCAGCGTTATGTAAACGAATACCTTACGGATGAGAACATTGTAGTTGGCGGAGATTTTTATGTGCCTGGTAACGGCTGCCCGGGTCCTTATGAAGTAAAGATCAGCGATGACCTGGTACTGATCGCGCTTGACTCGGAATGGTGGCTGCACCCTTTCGATAGACCTTATGGAGAGAACAGCAATTGTGGCGCTGCTACCGAAGTAGACTTGCTCATACAACTAGAAGACATCATTGAGAAAAATGCAGGCAGCGATATCATGATCGTGGCGCACCACCCGCTCAAAAGCCGGGGTGTACATGGCGGTTTCTTTACCCTTAAAGATCATATCTTCCCGTTCACGCTCCTGCGCGAGTGGATATACCTGCCACTGCCTGTTATAGGTTCTATTTATCCTTTTGCCCGTAAGTATGGCGGTATTTTACAGGATATTCCGCACCCACGTTACCAGGCCTTCATCCAGGGGCTATACAACATCTTCGATAAGTATGATAATATTATTTATGCTGCTGGCCATGAGCATGCCCTGGAGTATTTTAAACATAATAATGCCGGGCTTATAGTTAGTGGCTCAGGCTGTAAGATACAGGATATAAGAGGGGGTGGCGATGCACATTATGCTGAAAAGGTAAAAGGCTTTGCCAAAGTAATGTACTATGAGAATGGTGAAGTATGGACGGAATTCTGGGCACCCGAAGGAGATGGCTCAACTGGCAAGCTCACCTTCAGGACGCCGGTTTATGCCAAAAAGCCGCGAAGAGAACGACCACTTGTGCAGGATGAAACCAATTATGCCGATAGTACCCTGGTGCTGGCTGCGAACACAACTTATAAGGAAGCCAGTAGTATGCGCCGTAAGCTTTTAGGCGACCATTACCGCGAAGAGTGGGCTACACCGGTTACGCTGCCTACACTGGATATGAAAAACGTGGAAGGCGGGCTGCGGCCATACCAGAAAGGGGGCGGAAGGCAAACCGTATCTCTTAAAGTACGCAACCCGGATGCACGCGAATTTACCCTGCGAAGCGTGAACAAAGACCCAACTATGGCCTTGCCGGAATACCTTCGCGAAACGGCAGCCCGCGACCTGCTGCAGGACCAGATCTCGGCGCAGCACCCGTATGGTGCCTTAGTAGTTCCAAAGCTGGCTGATGCTGCCGGTGTGTACCATACAAATCCGAAGCTGGTATACATTCCGCAAACGCCGTACCTGCGCCAGTACATGGAGGAGTTCAGTAACATGATGGCATTTCTGGAAGAGGATGCAGATGAGAACCACGAGGATGTCGCAAGCCTTGGTAATGCAGAAAACCTGGTAGGTACCGACAAAGTGCTGGAAGAACTACAACAGGATAACGACAATGAAGTAGACCAGCAGGAGTTTGCACGTGCCCGTTTGTTAGATATGCTTATCGGGGACTGGGACCGCCACGAAGGGCAGTGGCGATGGGCCGAGAAGAAAAAGCAGGGCGAAAGTGGCGACATTTATATACCAGTGCCTGAAGACCGTGATCAGGCTTTCTTTAAAGTAGATGGTGTGTTACCATGGCTGGCTACCCGCAAATGGAGCATCCGGAATGTGCAGAACTTCGATCATGATTATGGCGATATCATTGGCCTGAATCTGAGCGCCCAGACCGTAGACCGTACTTTCCTGTCCGGTGTTACGCGCCAGGATTGGATGAAAATTGCTGAGGATATCAAAAAGAGCATGACAGATGCTGTAATTGAAGAAGCAGTACGGGATTTGCCAGAGAGTATACAACCAATATCTGGCCCTGAGATAATTGCCAAGCTTAAATCCAGAAGGGATAAGCTCCCGCAGGCGGCCGAGGAGTACTATACTTTTCTGGCTAAACTGGTGGATGTGGCAGGCAGCGACAAGCACGAACGCTTTGTGGTAAACAGGATAAATGATGACGAAACCAGCCTTACAGTATACAAAATTACGAAAGAGGGAGAGTTGCGGGACACGTTGTATAAGCGTACTTTCTATACCAACGAAACAAAGGAGATCAGGCTGTATGGCTTAGGTGGCGAAGACGAATTTATAGTAAATGGTGATGTAAAAGAAGGTGTCGTAGTGCGTATTATCGGGGGAGATGAGGCTGATAAAATAACGGATAACTCGAACGTAAGCGGCTTTAAACACCATACAGTGGTTTACGATACCAAGGCAGGCAACGACTTTATTTTTGGGCCGGAAACCAGAGATGAGACAGCGCCTTATGCAGATGTAAATCTTTATGACCGGAATAACTATAAGCTGCCATACTTTGGTCCGCGCCTGTCTTTTGAGTATAACGTAGACGATGGTTTATTTATAGGAGCAGGTGTGCTGGCACGTACACATAAATTCCGGAAAACGCCTTATGCTTCTGAACACTTGCTGGAAGCTAATTATGCCTTTTTAACAAACTCTTACAACATACATTATACAGGCGATTTCAGGCAGGTTACGGGCAACTGGAACCTGCTGCTGGATGGGAAAATTGAGGGCCCGCAGTACCAGCGTAATTATTATGGCTTAGGTAACGAAACTGAAAAAGACCCTGGCGTGGATGAAGCTTTTTATCGTGTGCGGTATGAACGGCAGCGGGCTAGTGTAAGGCTTTATAAAGATGCTACCTCATTCTTTAAAATAGGTATCGGCCCCACTTACGAACGTTTTAAGGTAAATACCCCAACCCAGGAAAATTTTCTGGTAAACGAAGCTGTAGCTGGTAACCTGCAGCCCGGCACTTTCGACGAAGCAACCGGGACATTTAATGCGCAGGAATATGTAGGTATAGAAGCGTTTGCTAACATGAATGTGATAGGTGGTGGTACAGATCCTAATCCGCGTATAGGTCTGCGCTGGTACAACAACATCCACTATAATCATCAACTGGGTAAGTATAACCTTGATTTTACACGGCTCAGCTCAGAGTTCAGGTTTTATCTTACACCAAACTTCCCGTTTCAGCTTACCTGGGCAGGGCGTGTAGGTGCATCACATAACATTGGAGATTACAGGTTTTACCAAGCCAGCACGCTGGGTGGGACAGATAACCTGCGCGGCTACCGTCGTACGCGCTATGCAGGTCGCAGTGCCATCTATGCCAATGCCGAAGGCCGCATACAACTCATGAATTTTAACTTATACTTAGCGCCGGGCAGGCTTGGTGTATTGGGCCTTTATGATACAGGGCGTGTGTACCACGAAGACGACAGGCGCCAAAGCTTTATAAAAAGCCTGCACAACGGGTATGGAGTGGGCGTTTGGGCAGATTTCCTGAACCGTACGGTATTTACTTTAACCCACTCCTGGAGCAAGGAAGATACGCTATGGATGTTGAACTTTGGTTTCCAGTTTTAAAATCTATACTTAAATATAGTAATGCCGTATGTAGTACAACTTGCGGCAATTTCTGCTTCTAAAAGCCGCATTTGTACTATAAAACTATGAAACTTACTACGCTACTTTTAGGAGCGGCTGCTATACTTTGTACTATAGTTCAGGCACAGGCTCAGAGTCCCGAAACAGAAATAATGGAAGAGTATGCCAGCCCATCGGTAGTTGGCATGGGTAAAGGCAAAGGTATTGTTATCGGGTATGAGCGTTTACCAAGTTTTGATATAAAATCCGATTCTAAACACCCTCGCCTGGAAGATGGCCAAGGGCGTGTGCGCCGGCACAATAAATTTGACGTGAAGATTAACGCGCCGGTCTTAAACAGGCCTCAGACAAAAGTTATATTTGGCATAGACTACAAGTTTGAAGAATTTAATTTCGAGGATGTTACACCGGCAGCGTATGACCTCTATCAGTATCTGGAGGACAGGAACCTGCAAAGTGTGGGCGCACAGGCAGTATACCTGCATTCCATAGATAGCCGACGCTTTTACCTGGTCCGGTTAAGAGGGGAGCTGAACGGCGACTTTACAAAAGATGACATCAACTCTGACCTGATAGACTATTTTAAACCTACTATAGATTTAATGTATGGCTGGAAAAAATCACCGAATTATGTGATTGGTGTAGGCCTGCAACTTGGCTATACTTTCGGGCGAGAAAGTATATACCCGGCTATAATTTACAACCACACCTATAATAATAACTGGGGTGTAGAAGCTATTTTCCCTGCCAATGCCCGTTTGCGCTACAACGTAAATGAGAAAACGCTTCTTTTTGCCGGTTACCGCTTAGAGGGTGCCAGCTATAACCTTTATGTTGATGAAGGCTCGCTGTCGGAATTTGGAGAAATAGAACTCAGCCGTACAGATGTAAAAGGCCTTCTACGCCTGGAGCGCGAGATTTACGATTTCCTGTGGTTTGGAGTTGAAGGTGGTTTCAGGCAATATTACCGCAACCGTGTATTTGATGAAGCGGGCTCCCGTAACGAAATACTGGATAACGACCTGTTTGGAGCCGGCTTTGTGAAGGTTGAGCTGTTTGTTGTGCCGCCAAGAAGATTAATGGAGAAGAGTAAATAATATAGATTTGTTAGTGACATATGGCTTCAGACTATGTGTATCTGTTATTCCGGGCTTTAATCGAAGTGATCTTATTGGTTTTATAGTTGAGATCTTTACTTGCTTGTAACTGAGCTATACTTTCATATCCGGTTCTTATCCTGAGAGTTCTGTTTAACTATTATTTTATAGTTAGCCCCGAAACAAGTCCGGAATCTTCGGCTTTGGTACACACACGACCCAGAAGCCCGGTTTTCCTATTAAGTTCTCTTTAGCTTTTTTACTCCTTTGTTCTAAAGCCTTCGGCACCGGAACCCGCCAAGGCACTTCACTTACAACTGTTATACTTTTCATCGCAACACCTAATTGCCCGTTCCAACTTACACGGGCAGTCCGTATTAGAGAGACCTCCACTTTTACCAAGCCAATATCCTGAGTGGTACAGGCAACCGAAGACGATGAGCTGATGACACTGGGCTTTGGCTTCTTTTTATAAAAACCGTATAACCATACTAAGTATAGGAATAGAAAAAATCTGCTCCTATAGCTGTTTTTTTGATACCGTATACCCCTATAAGCTATGAAAAAAATATTTACCAGAACATTGCTGTTTTCTTTTCTCCTGATCGGGTGGCAGGCAGTTGCCCAGCGACCAGCATACCGTCAGGCTGACACAACAATATATGCCGGCCCAGGGGTGGAGGGCCAGGCCAGACCGCGCGGGGTAGTAATCAGGTATGAACGCCTCCCCAGTTTCGATATAGAATCTGAGTCTGATGACCCTAGGATAGGAAATGGAGAGGGACATGTCAGGCGCCACAACAAGTTCTCTGTTTCAGCAGCAGCCCCACTGATTAACAGGCCTCAGACAAAGCTTATTATTGGTTTCGGCTACGAATTAGAGGAATTTAATTTTGAAGACCTCGACGACAACTCCTATAGTTTGTACCGATACCTGGAAGATAAGAACATGAAAAGTATAAGCTTGCAGCTAGCCTACCAACACTCCCTGGATGAACGCAAGTTTTATATAATCCGTGTAAAAGGCGAACTCAACGGAGATTATACCCGGGACGACATTAACATTTCTGATTACCTGAAAACCACTGTAGATTTAGCTTATGGCTGGTCCTTATCTCCTTATTATTCTATTGGTATAGGCGTACAATATGGTTATATTTTTGGCAGGCAAAGGATTTATCCGGGCCTCCTGTATAACCGTACCTTCAACCCGAAATGGGGAATAGAGGCAATTGCTCCTGCTGCAGCCAGAGTGCGCTATAATGCTAACGATAAAACGCTTTTCTATGCGGGATATCGTTTAGAGGGTAGCAGCTATAACATCTACGCTGACGAAACAGACCTGCAACAGTTTGGTGATATAGAGCTGCGACGTACAGATATAAAAGGTCTGCTGCGCATGGAACGTGAGATCTATGACTTTCTGTGGTTTGCAGTGGAGGGTGGCTTCCGGCAGTACTACAACCACCGTGTTTTTGAAGATGTGGGTACTTCAGATGATGAATTGATTGAAAATGACCTCGCCGGCGCAGGCTTTGTAGAAGTTGAGCTATACCTGGTGGCACCACGCAAATGGTTAGAAAAAGGCCAGGTTAGAAAAGGACCAGGCAGATAACAGCACATGCATAAGATAGTATGAACGTAATCTGAGATCACAAATAGTATAAAGTATAAAAGGCCAGCAATAACAGCTGGCCTTTTATACTTTATTCCCGTTCCGGCTTCAAGCCTTTGGGCACCAGGCTGCGGAGGTAATCATAGGTAGCATACTGCGCCCGGATATGATCATCTGTAGATTGGGTTACATAGGTATTATCTACGGTACGGGACTTGGTGTCGTCGGAGCGTTGCAGGTCTACTATGGTACGAACCTGGTCTATCAAATCCTGTTGAAAAAGCGGGAAAGCTACTTCTACCCGACGGCTCAAGTTACGCGTCATCCAGTCGGCAGAGGCTATATAATACTTCTCTTCCCCATTGTTATGGAAAATGTAGACCCGGGCATGTTCCAGGTAACGATCTACTATACTTTGTACTGTAATATTTTCGCTTAAACCCTTTACACCAGGTTGCAGACAACAGATACCACGAATCAACAATTCTATCTTTACACCTGCCTGGCTTGCTTCATATAGTTTCCTGATCATGCGGTCGTCCTGCAGGGCATTCATCTTTAAGATCATGGAAGCCGGCAACGCTTTCCTGGCATTTTTTATTTCTTTATTCACCAGGTCGTTAAAGCGGTCTCGCATGTTAATAGGAGCAACCAGCAAATGCTTGAACTTCTTGTCAGGCTGACGGTCTATAAAGAAATTAAATACCTGCTCCACATCTTGAGTAAGGCGTTTGTCGCAGGTAAACAGGGCGTGGTCGCAGTAAATTTTGGAGGTGTCTTCGTTGTAGTTACCGGTGCTTAGGTAGGCATAGTTTACCAGTTTGCCATTCTCGTTTCTGGTTATTAAGCCAAGCTTAGAATGTACTTTCAGATCAGGTACGCCAAGTATAACATTGGCCCCGGCTTTCTGTAATTTACCCGCCCAAAAGATGTTTGATTCCTCGTCGAAACGTGCTTTGAGCTCTACAACCACTGTTACCAGTTTACCATTTTTAGCTGCCTTGGTGAGTGCTTTGGCAATGGCAGAGCCATCGGCTACACGGTATAAAGTAGCGCTGATGGCAGTAACGGCAGGGTCTATAGCAGCTTCATCAAACAGCTTTACCACATAGTCAAAAGACTGATAAGGGTAATGTACGATGTAATCCTGCTTCTGCATGGCCGCAATCATACTTGGCTCTTTCTCCAGTAGAGGGTGCACCAGTGTAGGCTGCGGCTTATACTTTAGCTCCGGCAGGTTAAAATCCGGGAATCCGAAAAAGTCTCTGAAGTTGTGATACTTGCTGCCTTCTACAAGCTCCTCGTCTGTTATACCGGTATGTGCCATAATGGCGTCCAGCAACGATTGTGTTGTTTCTGGGTCGTATAGCAAGCGGGCAGGAGTGCCTATCTCACGCTTCTTCAATCCTTTTTTGATCTTCGACATCAGGTTAGCCGACACATCTTCTTCAATATCCAGCTCCGCATCCCTGGATACTTTTACTGCATGTGCTTCAAACTGGCTATACTCCGGAAACAGTAACGGCAGGCACGCACGAATGGCATCATCAATAAACATAACATACCTGTTGTTTTTTTGAGTAGGCAGTTTAATAAAGCGGCCGCCATGTTTTTTAGTTGGTACTTCCAGCATGGCATACTGTTCTGGTAGGACAGCATCTTTTTTAGCGCTGCTCATCTGTACACCTAAATATACTGTCTGGTCTTTCAGGAAGAAGTGTGTTTCCGTGTCATCCATCACCATCGGTAGCAGCAGTGGCTGCAGGTTCTCTTTAAAGTAAGTGGTGATGAACTTTTTCTGAGTGGCTGTGAGGTCTTTTTCGGTGATCAGGTGGATGTTTTCCTTTTTAAGATCGGCTAAGATTCCATCGCGAAACACCTCGCCGAACTCCTGCTGCTGGCGCTTTACTTCCTGCATTACCAGGTTCAGTGTTTCAGCAGGATCTTCGTCCAGCTTTTCAATTGTTTTGCGTTTCAGCTTTATCAGACGCTTAAGAGTAGCCACACGCACTTTAAAATACTCATCCAGGTTAGATGAGAAGATGGCCATGAACTTAATGCGCTCCAGCAGGGGCACCTGTTTATCGTTGGCTTCCTGTAATACTCTATAGTTAAAAGCCAGCCAGCTTAATTCCCGGTTTATAAACTCAGGTTCTGCCTGTTGCTTCTTTTTTTTCTCTTTTTCCATCTTTGTGTAAGTTGTGCTGCATATTGTTGACAAGTAGTTTTACAATAAAACAGGTTGCAGCAATGGGTGAAGTATAAATCAGGCAGGCGCCCTACTCGTAGTTCTTTGGGAAATCGAAGAACAGGAATTCTGCATTGTCCCGGCTGATCTCGTACCAGCTCTCACAATCAAAATTAAGGGCAACTACACCCGCAGTAGGTATAATACCCACTACTTCCGACGACAGCATGTTGGCAAATTCAGTAAGAGCATCATTATGACCTATAATCATCATGCTTTCAGCCTCTACAGGTGTTTCCTGCACTACCTCCAGCAGTAAGTTCTTATCAGCACCGTAAATACGTTCATCTATCACAATATCATCCGGGTCGTAGCCTAGTTCTTTGCCTATAAGGGTAGCGGTGGAGATGGCACGTACAGCAGGGCTCGATACGATCAGGCTAGGCAATACGCCTCGCGAAGAAAGCTCCCGGCCCATTAGCGATGCATCATTGCGTCCTCGTTTGTTCAGGGGCCTGTCGTGGTCGCTTAGTTCTTCAAATTCCCAGCTCGACTTGGCGTGTCTCAGTATATATAATGTCTTCATGGGATCAATAATCAATCAGGACCAACAGCATATTTGGAAGTTGCTATGGTTCTGTGTCTTTACTGAAAGTGTCTGAAAATAGTTGTGGTAGGTTAAAGGATGTCTAGCTGCAGAAGACCTTGTAGCGTACGCAGCTCCTACGAGTGTATAAATTCTATAGTTAACTGTAACTGAAACAAGTTTCTTCTTCGATAGCTGCTCTTAATCCTTGGAGCTCTAGTTACCTACATTTTTATAGTTGGCTTTGGTGCGCTCACGGCCGCGGGGCCTCGTCTTCGGGCATCGCGCGGCTTTCGCTTCCTTTGCTCGTGCCTCACAATGCCTTTCGGTACCGGAACCTCTCGAGGCGCTCAACCCGAAGACTGATATCAATTCGATAGCTGTAGTTCTTGCTGCTTGAGAAGCTATAGTTGCATAGCTTCTCTCGTTGTAATTCCGTAGGGACAGGTCGCGACCTATCCAATTAGGGTTTGTAACTATAGAACAATAACCAAACTATAACAGTTACAGAAGTGTCCCCTCATGGGGTCTACAGAAACCATAGAACTATAAATTCAACTATAGCTATATCAGAAAAAAGCTCCCCGCCTTAGACAAGGAGGGGTTGGGGGTGGTTGGAAACAGAAACTATGGTAACACTTCCCTACCATCCTAAAGGTCGGAATTATTTTAAATAACAGAAGTTCCTTCCCCTGTTCTTAGGGGAAGGCTGGGAAGAGGTAAAAAGACGCTCGTAGGAGCTGCGCACGCTACGAGGTCTAAGAATCTTGCTCATCCATTCATCCTGAAAATCCTGATTCTGACAAAGCCGAAATAAACAAAAAGAGCTACCCGCGCAGGTAGCTCTTTTTTTAATTCAGTAAAGTATAAGCAACTAAACGTTATTCGGGTAGCGCTCAAAATGAAGCTCAGCTACACGACGCTGCATTTCATCACGCAGGTCTTCGATATTTAATTTATTGGTAGCAGATATGAAAAGTGCCGGAGCGTGTACTTTAGCCATATAAGTAGCCTTTAAGTCCTCGATAGAAGGACGTACCTCGTGGCCTTCTTCCTGCATTTCCTGTTCACGTTGCTGTAAGTATAAATCTACCTTGTTAAATACCAGCAGCACCGGTTTTTCAGCAGCGTTGATATCCTTTAATGTATCATTCACTACTTCAATATGCTCTTCAAAAGAAGGATGCGAAATATCTACTACGTGTACTAGTAAGTCTGCTTCACGAATTTCATCAAGCGTGGATTTAAACGATTCGATCAGTTTGGTAGGCAGCTTCCGGATGAACCCAACTGTATCAGAAAGCAGGAACGGGATATTGTCGAACACAACCTTGCGAACAGTGGCATCTACGGTAGCAAACAGTTTGTTCTCCGCAAACACATCCGATTTGGAAAGCAGGTTCATGATAGTTGATTTACCTACGTTGGTATAACCAACCAAGGCTACACGAACAATGCCTGCACGGGCTTTACGCTGCTCAAAGTTCTGTTTCTCAAATTTCTTAAGCCGCTCTCCCAACAAAGCAATTTTGTCGCGCACAATACGGCGGTCAGTTTCAATTTCCGTTTCACCGGGACCTTTCATACCGATACCACCTTTCTGTTTGGATAAGTGAGTCCAGAGATTGGTAAGGCGGGGGAGCAGGTACCTGTACTGGGCCATTTCTACCTGCGCGTGAGCCTGGGCAGTTTTAGCACGCAGCGCAAAAATATCAAGTATAAGCAAGCTGCGGTCAACAATCTTTATCTGTAGTTCGCGCTCAATGTTACGCACCTGCGAGGGGCTAAGGTCATCATCAAAGATCACCATATCCACGTTGTGTTCCAGCACGTAGGCTTTGATCTCGTCCAGTTTGCCACTGCCTACAAAAGTAGCCCGGTCTGGTTTTTCGAGCTTCTGAACAAAGCGTTTTATAGTTTTGGCTCCGGCCGTTTCCGTTAAAAAAGCAAGCTCATCGAGGTACTCGTTGGTCTGCTCATCCGTCTGGCGGTAGCCTGGTACGGCCACCAGCACTGCAGTTTCCTGGGGCTTGGCGGTTTCGTAATATTTCTGTTTACCCATTAATTATTTCTTAAGCGTCATGGTATAAGCTGCCAGTTCGTCAAGCTCCTGTTCGCTCAGTTGCTCTTTAAAACCTGGCATCAGGCCACGGCCTCCAGCAATTACCTCTTTACGGTCATGCAGGCTCAGCTGGCTCTCCGTAAGGTTGGCAGCACCGCTTACACCTTTAGCACCGTCTTCGCCGTGGCACGTAGCGCACTGTTGTACGAAAATTTTCTCGGCATTGGCTAACGCAGTTTCATTAAGTGAGGCCACAATATCTTCCTGGGCAGCTTCTGATTCGCTCAGTGTTGAATCACCAGTTTCAAAAGCATCAGTTTCAGGAGTTTCGATTATGGTTGTACTTTCAGCTGTCTCTTTTTTCATGGTCAGGCTGTCGGTTTCGGCAACGCCGTACACATACAAAAAGATCAGCAGGGCCAGTGTAGCCAGTACTTTGTTTTCGCGTTTTAAGCCAACTATACCAAGCGGAATAGCTATCAGTACCAATACTACCTTCGTGATCAGCCAACCTGGTATGCCGCTATAGTTAAACAACATCCACCCACCTGTTACCAGAATTAATGTGCCAAGGATCATTTCCACCACTTTGGTTTTGTTGCGCAGCGTTGTTAAGGCATCGCGTTTGTTCAGTAGCAGCAATACTGTTTTTGTGGTAAAAAGCAGCAAAAATAGAATTACAACCAGAACATGCGTGTGTAAGAAGGCTGTGATCGGCATGGTGTGTTAATTTTTAAAGGTAAAGGGTAAGGAAGAATGGATGCAATTTAGGTTAATTTTTTCAGATGATAGCGCTATTTTAGGTAACTTGGCATGTTAAAACAGTGCAAAAGGCTGTAACCTTCCCGGCTTTTTGGTTTCATAAAGCTTTTATGCGCATAGCTATTGTTATCAACACTTCCTGGAACATCTTCAACTTCAGAATGAGCCTGATAAAGGCACTGTTGGCAGAAGGCCATGAAGTAGTAGCCATAGCCCCGCATGATAGTTACTCTCAGCGCCTGATTGATGCCGGTTGCAGGTTTGTTCCGGTAACCATGGAAAAAGGTACAAATCCTTTTAAAGACATCTGGTTAACCTGGCGTTTGTACCGTGCATACTCCCGCGTAAAGCCTGACGTGGTGTTGCATTATACTATAAAACCGAATATTTACGGAGCCATTGCCGCGCACCTGGCGCATATTCCGTCCATCAATAATGTGTCGGGGTTGGGTACGATTTTTATCAAGAAAGATTACATCTCTAATATCGCGCTCAGGCTTTACAAGCAAGCTTTTCAGTACCCTTTTAAAGTATTTTTTCAGAACCAGGACGACCGTCGGCTTTTCCTGAAGCACAAATTGGTAAGAGCAGGTATAACCGAGGTTTTGCCGGGTTCAGGTATAGATCTTCAGGAATTTAAGCCAATGCCAAAACCTGACCCGGATGCGCCGTTTACTTTCCTGATGATTGCTCGGGTGCTATACGAGAAGGGGGTAGCCGAATATATGGAAGCCTGCCGTTTGCTGAAGGAAAAATACCCAGGTATAAAGTGCCAGTTGCTGGGTCAGGTAGATGAGCTTAGCCGTTTCGGGATAAAGCAAACCGTGCTTGATGAGTGGCTGGCTACCGGTGCTGTAGAGTATTTAGGTACCACCGACGATGTGGCAACTATAATTGCACAGGCGGATTGTGTGGTGCTGCCCTCTTACCGTGAAGGCACACCGCGTACCTTACTGGAAGCTGCCGCCATGGCCAAACCTTTAATTGCTACCAATGTACCGGGCTGCCGCGAAGTGGTGCAGCAAAGTATAAATGGCCTGCTTTGCCGCGTGCGTAATGCCTCCGACCTGGCAGATAAAATGGAACAGATGCTGCAAATGCCCCCGGAGCAGCTACAAAGAATGGGCGAGGCTAGCCGACAAATTGCCGAAACCAGATTTGACGTGAACTTTGTGATACAGCGCTACCTGCACGCTATTAATGAAGTTGCAAAGCATAAGAAAGTATAAACTATAGTTACAGTAAAGAATACATGGATTTTAAGACATTTGAGATTGAGGGTTTAGTAGAGTTTCAGCCACGGGTGTTCCGCGACGACAGAGGTTATTTCCTGGAAACCTTCAGCATGAAATGGTTTGAGCATTTAGGGTTAAAACCAAATTTTGTACAGGATAACCAGTCGGTTTCTAAGAAGGGGGTACTGCGCGGATTGCATTTCCAGAAACCACCTTATGCCCAAGGGAAACTGGTAAGAGTATCATCTGGCCGTGCCTTAGATGTAGCCGTTGATTTGCGTAAAAATTCGCCGACCTATGGTAAGCATGTTACCTGTATACTTGATGCCGAGCAGCAAAATGTATTTTACATACCCGAAGGTTTTGCTCACGGTTTTGTAGCCCTCGAAGACAATACTACTTTCCTGTACAAATGCACTGATTTTTACCAGCCATCAGCCGAAGGCGGTATACTCTGGAACGACCCTGAATTAAGTATAGACTGGGGAGTTGAAAACCCGCTTGTATCTCCTAAAGATGAAATACTACCGCTGTTAAGACATTTTGAGTCGCCGTTTTAAGACCAGTAATTAAGTCTGAGACACAGATTAATGGAGATTTGATTGATTATTGGGATTCTTTAATAAAACAGAAAAGCCAGCAAATTATAGTTGCTGGCTTTTCTGTTTTATTCACACATTCACTCAACCACTCATTCAGAACTATAACACATCCACCAATGTTTCCAGCCCCATACCTCTTGAGCCTTTAATCAGGATGTAGCTATCTGAGAAGGGGTGATGCTGCAGCCAGAATTGCAGGTCTTGCTTTGTTTCGAAATGCTTAAAGGTTTCGTCAGCTTCGGCGGCGAACTTCATGTCTTTTCCGCAAAGTATAACGGTATCAATTGGTTGTTCGGCAGCAATGGTACCCAGTGCTGAATGTTCAGCCATACTTTCATCTCCCATCTCAAACATATCCCCAAGTATAACCACTTTGCGCGGCACGTTCATGTTGCCAAAGTTTCGGATAGCAGCGGCCATAGAAGTTGGGTTGGCGTTGTAGGCATCCAGTATAATAGTATTGCTGCCTTTATGGATCACCTGCGAGCGGTTGTTTACAGGGCTATAGTTGGCAATGGCTTCGTTGGCTTTAGTAAGCGATACTCCAAAGAATTTACCAATGCAGGCTGCTGCAGCCATGTTCTCGTAGTTATAAGCACCTACCAGTTGTGTATTTACTACGTTGCCTTCTTCATCTTTATACACCACGTACGGCGAGGCATCTACTAATTCACTGTGGTAATAATCACCGATGGCCGGGTACATTATTTTGTTGGCAATGCGGCGGCTCATGCGCATCAGGTGCTCGTTAGTGCTGTTCACGAAAACAGTTCCTTCTGTAGTATCCAGGTGCACGTATAGTTCGCTCTTCGCATGTGCCACACCTTCTAAACTGCCAAAACCTTCCAGGTGCGCTTTGCCAATGTTCGTGATCAGACCATGCGTTGGTAAGGCAATAGAGCAAAGCAGTTCGATCTCACCAATGTGGTTGGCGCCCATCTCGATGATCGCCATTTCGTGCTCCGGTTTGATGCGCAGCAAGGTAAGCGGCACCCCGATGTGGTTGTTCAGGTTACCCAACGTATAGAGCGTGTTGAATTTCTGGCTCAGTACAGCATGGGTAAGCTCTTTGGTAGTGGTTTTGCCGTTGGTGCCAGTTATACCAATTACGGGTATACTTAATTTTTTACGATGATAACGGGCCAGATCCTGCAGCGCCTGCAGCGTATCTTCTACTACAAAGCAGTTCTCCGATGCCATAGCCGGGTCGTCTACTACGGCATATTTTGCCCCTTTCTCTAAAGCCATCGTAGCAAACTTGGCTCCTTTAAAGTTTGGGCCGTTCAAGGCAAAAAACAGGCTTTGCGCCTGGTCCGCGCGGGAGTCGGTGCTAACGTGGTGGCACTCCAGGTATTTTTGATATAGAAATTCGATGCTGGTCTGCATGAAATAGTTAATTTTAAAGTATAAATGCTATAGCAGTTTATCGTTAACAAGTTACTGCCATACAGGTTGCAATATACATCCAAAACAGCAAAGGCACTACAGCACTTTACAGCTCCCTGTCATCCTATGAAAAAGATATTCCTGCTGCTTTTTATACTTACAGCTTATAATGTGGTGGCCCAGGAACCTCTGCAGTTTGTGCTGCACCAACATGTGCCGGTAACTACAGGTCAAGGCACGCTTGCTCAACCCTGGAGCGGCGGCCTCAATGCTCCTCAATTCTCCACTATAGATCTGAATTTTGATAACCAGCCCGACCTGTTTGCTTACGACCGTATGCAGCACAAGGTATTTACATGGCTGGCAGTGCAGCAAAACGGCAGCTGGAAGTATAACTATAGCCCGGAGTACGAAATGCTTTTCCCGGATGACCTGACTGCCTGGGTGCTGCTGCGCGACTATAACTGCGATGGCCTGAAAGATATTTTTACCAGCACGCCGCTTGGAATTAAAGTATACAAACAGGAGAGGGGCACTAACCAGCTTCCGAAGTTTATACTTGCCGAAGAAGCCATACTTTATAACCAGAATGTAAACCTGCAACTGCAAAGCGCCGACATACCGGCCATAGAAGATATAGATAATGATGGTGACCTGGATGTGCTGGTGTCAGAATTTTCGCATGGGAAGCGGTTAGAATATTACCAGAACATGCGCGTAGAGAATAACCTGAATTGCAGTGCGCTAAGCTTTGTGCGCAACTCTAGCTGGTGGGGTGGAATTACTGAATGTGATGGCTGCAATAACTATGTTTTCGGGGCCGATTGTAGAATAGCTGCTCCGTTGCACACAGGCCACACGGGCAGCTCTTTTTTGCTGCTGGATATTGATGCAGATGGCGATAAGGACTTATTAAATGGCGCTGTACAGTGCGACGAACTGGTGTTAATGGAAAATAAAGGAACTGCGCAGGAAGCCCAAATGGATGAGGTAACCATAAACTTTCCGGCTAATACACATCAGGCCAGCTTCCGGAGGTTTCCGGCTGCCTACTACGAAGACGTTACTTTTGACGGCATACCCGACCTGCTCGTTGCACCAAACTTAGCCAACACCAACGAAGTTAATCCTGAACTTCAACGCTCGGTATGGCTATACAAAAACAAGGGAACAGTACACCAACCAGATTTTGAGTTTATACAGGATAACTTTTTACAAGACCAGATGCTGGATGTGGGCGAAGGCGCTTACCCCGCTTTTGCAGACATAGACAACGATGGCGACCTGGATATGCTGGTAGGTAACAACGGCGCGTACCGCAACGGTACTTATACTTCAACGCTCAGCTATTTTCAAAACACAGGTACTGCCACCAATCCTGCTTTTACTTTAGTTACAGATAATTACCTGGGGCTGGAGAATCAGCACGTACTTAATCTGAAGCCGGTATTTGCAGATATAAACGGAGACGAAAAAGCAGACCTGATACTTACTTACAAAAGCATTCAAAGCAATGCCACAACTATAGTTTACCTGCCCAATACAGCAACTGCCACCACTTATAGTTGGAACGATAAAACAGTAATGCATACTGCTACAGATGGCGATGCCCCAGCTTTTTTTGATGCGGATAAGGACGGCGACCTGGATATGGTTTTAGGCAAATCTAGCGGCGAATTGCAACTCCACACCAATGTTGGCACCGCTACTAATCCAAGCTATAGTTTAATTAAAACCAACCTGGGTGGCATCAGTTTCAGTTTTGATAAGCGCAACCTATACCCGGCAACTACTGATGTAGACGGTGACGGCACCGTGGATCTGATAACTACTGATGATAGCGGAAGTATAAAAGTATACCGTAACCTGGCAGCTATACTTGATCAACCCTTTACTCCGGAAACAGAACTGCTGGAAAATCCATTAACAGAAAGCCTGCTGCCAACCAAATTGGGCAAAGGCGGAAGTATAACCGCAGCGGCATTGGGAGGCCCTGGAAACCTGTATGTAATAGTGGGCACGCAGGGCGGCAGTTTATACTTGCTGCAACAAACATCTGGCTACCAAGATAACCCGGGTGCGCCTGCCGAAGAATTTGTAGTAGATGTATATCCTAACCTGGCAGATCGTGTTAGTACTCTGGTTCGTGTGAAGGCATCGGAGCCCGTTGCTTTTGTAGTGTATGATGCCATCGGTAAAAAAGTATACCACAGCGGCAATAACTATAAACAGTACAGCAGCGTGCCTGTGCACAACCTGAAAGCTGGTATATATTTTCTGAGGGCTGTAAACAGGCAGGGCAAGTATAAAACCGCAAAATTTGTTGTTCAGTAATGAAAGCGCTTTTATACATCCGTCTGCTGGCAGATACCCAAACTATAGCCTACGGCAACCCTGTACTGGAGCAGGTTAAAATCCAGTACCCCGATGCAGCAGTATTGGATATTGATTCTCAGTCGGGTGAGCTGGTTCTGCATTATGCAAGGCAGTTATTGCAAGACTCGGAAGAACTTATAGTTTGTATAGACAGTAATGCCCCGGATGTTGGTGTTGGAAGTATATTCCCGCTGCTGGAGCTGATTTTAGAAGGGCAGAAAAGGCAGCTTATACTTTTAAAAAATAGCCACCACCGTTTGCAGCGCATGGTACAGGCCCGCCCGGAGTTACAGATGAAAATGGTGCAGGATGATGTGGAGCTATTGCGTGCGGTGAAAGAGTTTTATACCTGATAAACCATGGCGTGAGCGTCCACGTTCCTAACTTGCTATAGTTGGGCCTCCGGCCAGTCGGGTAGCAAATCCGGCATTATAATGAGGCACGGGTTGCAAACCCGCGCCAGCAAATACAAGGAATAACAGTTTACCCTCTCAACTCAAAATCATCTGCATCCAGGTGGGCCGGGAAAACATCTCTGAAATCCAGTAATTCCTGCTTGCTTAGCGTGATGGTGTGTACTCCCTCCTGCTCGGTAGTTTCCAGTAGCTTATGGCCTTTCGGATGAATGATAGCTGAGTCGCCGGAGTAAGGATGATTATTGCCATCAGTACCGATGCGGTTAACGCCAATAGTATAGGCAATATTCTCGATAGCGCGGGCTTGCAGCAAAGTGCGCCAGGCCAGGCTACGGATTTTAGGCCAGTTGGCAACATACAGGAGCAGGTCGTAGCGCTCGCCTGTGTTGCGGCTCCACACCGGAAAACGTAGGTCGTAGCACACCAGCGGACATATTTTCCAGCCTTTTAATTCTGTTGTCAAGCGCTCACTTCCAGATGTATAAGTATGGTGCTCCTTCGCCATCCGGAACAGGTGTTTTTTGTTGTAGTGTTCATAGCTGCCATCAGGCCTAACCCAAAGCAGACGGTTATAGTACTGGTCATTTTCCTGCACAATTATACTTCCGGTAACTACAGCATCATACCTAGCAGCCTGCTCCCGCATCCATTGCAGGGTGTCACCTTCAGGTTGTTCGGCCAGTGCAGGGGCATCCATGCTAAACCCTGTCGTAAACATTTCCGGCAGCACAATCAGGTCAGTTTTAGGCGCAACGGCAGCCAGCTTATCCGCAAGCATATTTCGGTTTGCCACCGCATTGTGCCAGTGTAGTTCCGTCTGTACTATCGTTACCCGCAGGTTCATGCTATTTAAATTATGAATTACGAATTAAAAATTATAAATTATAAATGAGAAGCTGTAAAAACAATCAACAACTTATACTATAGTTTCACCAGCTTTTCGGCGGCAGCGCAGAGTGTTTCGTCACCCTTGGCAAAACAGAAGCGCAGGTATTTGTGGTCGGTTTTGTCGTGGTAGAAAGCGGATACCGGAACGGCAGCCACACCAACTTCCTGTACCAGGCGTCTGGCAAAATCCTGGTCGTGCTCCTGCGAGATAGCATCATACTTCAGCAACTGGAAATACGTGCCCACAGACGGAAGAAACTCGAACCTTGACGGTGCCAAATATTCGCAGAAAGCATCGCGTTTTTCCTGGTAAAAGTCTGGCAGGCTCAGGTAATGTTCTTCGTTGTCCATAAAATCAGCGATAGCTAACTGTAGTGGCGTAACGGTACAAAACGTAATGAACTGGTGCATTTTACGGAGCTCAGCTGTTAATGCAGGTGGTGCCACAGCATAGCCAACTTTCCAGCCGGTGGTATGGTAGGTTTTACCAAACGAGGAGATCACAAAGCTGCGCTCGCGAAGTACAGGATTCTCCAAGGCGCTATGGTGTTTAAGACCGTCAAAAACCATGTGCTCATATACCTCGTCGCTGATCACAAAAAGGTTGTGGGCATCGGCAAGCAAAGCCAGCTCATCCATATCAGCTTTGGTCATAACAGCGCCGGTTGGGTTGTGTGGCGTGTTTACAATAATAAGTCGTGTTTTTGATGTGATGCGGCTTCTTACCAACTCCCAGTTTATGCTGAAATCAGGAAGCGACAGGGGCACATATACTGGCGTGCCACCGCTTAAACGGATAGCAGGGGCGTAGCAATCGTAGCTGGGCTCCAGCACCACCACCTCATCGCCAGGTTTAACTACGGAGGTAATAGCTCCAAATAAAGCTTCGGTTGCTCCGGAGGTAACTGTTATCTCGGTGTCCGGGTTGGGGCGGTACCCATACAGCTTTTCAGTTTTTATACTTATTTTTTCGCGCAGAGACAGAACACCGGGCATTGGTGCATATTGGTTAAAACCATCGTGCATATACTTTGTAACCAGCTCTATCAAAGGCTCAGGGCAATTAAAGTCCGGGAAGCCCTGCGACAGGTTAATGGCTTTATGTTCGTTGGCCAGTGCCGACATCACTGAGAAGATACTGGTGCCTACATCAGGTAGTTTGCTGGTTAAGTTATTTGCCATAGTTGTAGTGGTTTTAGCTGAAGGAATTTTTTGCAACGAATATACTATACTTAGGTTTAGGAGAGTAACTGTTTTACTTGTTCACGTAACACTGGAATGGCATCCTGCTCAAACCAGGGGTTATGTTTCACCCAAAACTGGTTGCGTGGCGAAGGGTGTGGCATCGGCATATATTCAGGCAAATACGCATACCAGTTAGCTACAGTCTGGGTGAGGTTAGCCTTCGCCTTGGCGCCCAGAAAATAATCCTGCGCATACTTACCTACCAGTAATGTTAACTCGATGTTCGGGAGCAGGCCTAGTAAAGCTTGGTGCCAGTGTTGGGCACACTCGGGGCGCGGTGGCAGGTCGCCGCTTTTGCCTTTGCCCGGGTAGCAAAACCCCATCGGAACTATAGCTACTTTGCTTTCATCATAAAATACTTCAGGTTCCAGTCCCAGCCAGTGGCGCAGGCGCTTTCCGCTCTGGTCGTCCCAGGGTTTGCCGCTGGCGTGTACTTTGGTGCCCGGAGCCTGACCAACTATAAGTAGCTTTGCTGTAGCGCTTGCACGCAATACCGGCCTGGGACCAAGTGCCAGGTGTTCTTCACAAATGCGGCAGGCTCGTATCTGTTGCAGTAAGTTCTCGAGTGGCTCCATACGTATAGCTGCAAAGGTACAAAGGTTTATACTTCCGGATAAGGCGCAAAGGTTAATTCTAATTCTCGTATAGCAGGATGATGCAACGTTATACTTCTATATTAATCTTACTTTTTGGGACTATACTTACTGCGCCGTGCCTGGCACAGGACCCGGAAGCAAAGTATAAAAATGCAGTTACAGTAAAATTATTCGGGTTATCACTGCACTTAAAAGAAAGCCCGTATCCAGAGATATTCCCTAACCGGCTGGACAATAAAGGTTACCTTACATTAAACTATGGTGCTTTGCTCGGCTACGACAGGTTTATAGTTCGGGATGTGCATGCCATACGCGTAGAGCAAGGGCTTTATGCTGATTGCTCGGCATCGCTGGCCGGTTTTACGCATGTGGGCTGGCGCGGGCGTATCTTTCAGAAAAACAGGCATTCATTAAACGGAGGTATAGGACCCACGCTGGTTTACCGCCGCGACTGGAACCGTATTGAGGGGTATAAAGATGATGGCTACTTTAACAGGCGGGGAGAGTGGCAGTATAAGTTTTACTGGTATGCCGGCGAGCTGGAGTATAATTACCAGTTGCAGGGCAAAACAGATCTATCGGTTAGCCTGGTGCCCGGACTGCCGGAGCTGGTATCGATAGGGGTTGGGGTAAGGCAGCGTTTCTAAAGTATAAAGTATAAGCTAAAAGCCCTTAGCATGGTGTGCTAAGGGCTTTATTGTTATCGGTTTCTTCTGCGTTCTTCTCTGAAAAAGCGTTCTGATGTGTGCCTTGGGTGATGGTGCTGATGCCGATGTGACATTTCATTTTCTGAGCTCCAGCGGTCTTCAGCATGCTGATCACCTTCCCGGAAGCGGCGGTCCTGTGGAAATTCTGGTCGCTCGTTTCTATAGTCACCATATCTGCGGTCATCATCCTGGAAGTGCCTGTTGTCGCGTTGTTCAAATGGCCTCCAGTCGCTTCGGTTATAGTTGCCCTGCCGGCTTCTTTCATCTTCTGATCTTTGCCAGTCATCAGCGTGCGGGCCCATGCGTGGGTCTGGTTCTCCCCAGCGGTTCTGTGCATTCTGTTCATGTTCCGGACCACGGTCGCGGCGTTCATGATACCTGTCACGGTCCCGGTAGTTTCTATTATTATCCTGTTCGTGTCTCATAGCTATCAAATTATTATGGTGCATATTTAGGTTTACGATACCAGTAAGAGGATGTTTATAAGCGGTTTATACTTAGGTATGTATAAAAAAAAGCGAAGCGGGTGGTGCCTGCTTCGCTTTTACTAACTAAAACTAATCTATAACCAATCTATCTAACCTGTTCCCTATACGTGACTATCTTCTGTAACGTTGGGTTCTGTCGATATCATCATAATAATTATCTTTTCCGGAGTCTGTTTCATCTGCCCAGCGCGGGCCTCCTTCGTAGCCACGATCGAACTGCTGCCTGTTATACAGCTCGTTTCCGTAACGCTTACGCTCGTTTACACGGTCCTCATGAGTCGGATAATTATGGTGCGGGCGGTAATCCGGATCATCAGAATGCATAATGTCGTTCCAGGTGTCTTTTATTCTGCCGAAAAAGCTTCTGTTGTCTCGCTGTGCTGGCGGCGTTTCATCTGCAGTATACCGGCCTTCGCGGTACCAGTTGTGTGTGCCGCTTCCGTAACGATAATCCGATTCTTTGTAGCGGCTGCGGCCACCTGGCACATCGTTCCACTGCTCATAGCGGCTGGCAGGCGGTTCGTTATAGTTGCCTGGCTGCGCTCCACCTGCTGTTTGTTGTGCGTTATATTGTGTTGACCTGAATGAATCGCCGTGGTCTAAATAAGAACGTTCGTTGCGGTAAGTGCTATTCGGGCGGCTGCCGTAGTGGTCGTTCAGGTGCGCGTTCTGGCCTTTGTTGTAAGTATCATGATGGGTAGTGTGGTTGGTTCTTCCCTGTTGCTCTCTGTCCTGGGCACCGCGTTTGCTGGGGCCGGTATGGAAATAATTTCCCTCATCCCATTTCTGATCTTTTGGTGATCTGTAACCATAACGCTGTTTTGGCAGGTTCTGCTCCATATCGCGGCGGTGTAGTTCACGGCCCAGGCGCTGGTTTTCTTCTTCGTTATAATTTGCCATTGTCTTTCTGTCTTTTAATCATCAATTGCTACCATATGGCAGGTACTTATCATTACGAGGCAGGCATGGCTATAGTTAGTGTATGGCTGTAAAAGCAACGGGATGCCCTTGTTATAAAGGCATCCCGTAACCAGGTAAGTATAAGCTGGTAACTGCTAAAAATGTTCCTGTATGATCTCGCGAACATCAGCTTCAGCTAAAGGTTTTGAGTAGTGTTTTAGAACCTCCGGGAACTGCTTTAGTTTCTCCAGGTCGTAGAAACTGGCCGATGAAGTAAGCATCATCATAACAGTTTTGTCTTTGTCCTCGCTTCTGAATTTCTGATACTCTTCCAGGAACTCAAACCCATCCATTACTGACATTTTAATGTCAACAAAAATAAGGTCTGGGCGAGGGTAGCCTTCTGTATCTGCAAAAGCTTTGCGCAGGTAATCCAGGGCTTCTTCACCGTTTGTTACTATGCGGATGTTCTCAGCAGTATTCATACGCGAAAGCAACCGGTGATTCAGGTAGTTGGTTGTTTCATCGTCGTCAATAAGAAGGATAGTGTTTAGTCGCTTCATGTGGCTTATTATATGTTGCAAGATACCTTATACTTTCTTCTGTTTAAAATACAGGAAGAAGGTAGTACCCTCATTTAATCTACTTTCGATATTAATGTATCCGCCGCTATTGGTTAGCAACCTGTTTACAATGTACAGACCAAGTCCGGAGCCGCTTACATGATTATGGAAACGTTTAAACATCTGGAACAGTTTATTCTGATGTTTGTTCATGTCGATCCCGATTCCGTTATCCTGGATTTTTAACTCCACATAATCGCCTTTCCTGGATGTGCTGATCGATATTTGCGGTTTCTGGTCCTGCTTACGATACTTAATGGCATTACTGATCAGGTTATAAAGTATACTTTTAAGGTTAGCCTTACCAAACGCCAACGACGGAACCTCCGAAAAATCAGTCATGATCTTTGTGTCGGTTGCAACCAGTGTGTCCTGTATACTTACCTTTACATCTTCTGTCAGCTCCTGTAGATTTACCTGTTCATATTCACGGATATGGCTTTTCTGAACTTTCACTACCTCGGCCAGGTCATTTATGGTATTATAGATCTGCTCCAGCGATTTATTGAACATGCCGATCAGCTCCGGGGCATCCGGGTCTTTAAACTCGGTGTTTAGCGTAAGTTCGTTAAAGATGCCGGCCATGTTAACTATAGGCAGTTTCAGGTCGTGCGATGCTGTATATACAAAGTTATCGAGGTCCTGATTTATGCGTTCAAGTTCCAGGTTTTTATCAACCAGTTCTTCTTCAGCTTTTTTATGGTCTTCGATATCGGTGCAGGTACCAAACCATTTTACAATATTGCCCTGTGCATCGCGCATCGGCATGGCCTGACCTAAGAACCAACGGTAAGATCCGTTAAAACCGTTCTTAAATCTGTATTCTATCTCATAATACTCACCAGTTCGGAGAGAGTACTGCCAACGGTCCCAGGCACGCTGCTTGTCATCGGGGTGCAGCATGTCGTTCCAAACCAAGCCTATACTTTCTTCAAGTGTCAGGCCGGTATAATCCATCCAGCGTTTATTAAAATAATCGTGGTGACCATCAGGGCGTGTGGTCCAGATCATCTGCGGGATAGAGTCGGCCATAAAGCGCATTTGTTTCTCTGACTCTTCCAACTGCTGCTGCAGCATTTTTATGTCATGTATATGAAGACCTACGCCATACCATTTAATTATATCGCCGTTGTTGTTACGGGTAGCCTGTGCTTTGATAATAAACCATTGATAGATGTCTGTAAGCACATTGCGTACCCGAACTTCCACATAAAACGGATCTCCGGTTGTGATAGAGTGCGTCCAGTTATCCAGCAGCATTTGCAGGTCGTCGGGGTGAATAGCTGGGGCCCAGCCATAGCCTAACGACTCTTCTATGGTCATGTTGGTATAGTCATACCACTGTTTGCTCGTAAAATCAATATTGCCGTCAGGGTTAGCACTCCACACAATCTGAGGGCTGGACTCTGTCAGGTAACGGAATTTATTTGTTCCTTCTTCAAGGGCAAACATTATCTGTTTCTGATCTTCTATTTCTGTGTGGGAGCCTACCCACATGGTAATTTCTCCCTCGCTGTTACGAATAGGTACGGCCCGTGCAAGGAACCATCGGTATTGGCCATCTGCAGCACATTTCCACCTGTTTTCTACCTCAAAATTATTACCTGAAGTAACTGCCTCCTGCCATAGCCTGCTGGTTTCTTCCAAATCATCCGGGTGGATCAGGTTTTTCCAGCCATTAACCTTCATTTCCTCAAAATTGGAGCCCGTATAGTTGTACCAGCGTTGGTTGTAGTAGTCGGCGCTGCCATCCGGGGTGGTGGTCCAGGTTAACAGGGGCAGCGATTCCAGAATTTCGAGGGTTCTGGAGTTGCTCACCTGTAGTTGCTGTTCAATTTGTCTCTTCTCAGTTACATCCAGCATAGAGCCAAACATTCTGATAGCTTTACCATGCGTGTCGCGGATGATGTACCCTTTATCATGTATCAGCTTATAAGAGCCATCAGCACATCGGAAACGATATTCTCCTTCCCATGAATTGTCTGAACCATCGAACGCTTTCTTAATAGAGCTCTTTATCAATGCCAAGTCATCCGGGTGGATATGGTCTGTCCAGGAGTTAATATCAACTTCAATGTCATACTCTTTGTAGCCAAACAATGTGCTGTAGCCTTCGCTCCACCAGATGCTGTCATCCTGCAGGTTCCAGTCCCAGATAACATCGTTGGTGGCCATCGCAATGCGCTTAAAGCGTTCGTTGTTATACTGCAGTTCCTGGTCATTCTTCTTCTTGCTTGTAATATCCAGTACAGAGCCCAGCATGCGCTCTGGCATGCTATCTTTATCATAAATAATGTACCCATGGTCCATTACATAGGCATAGCTGCCATCTGCTCTGCGGTACCTGTATTCTCCTGTCCAGGATTTCTTACTGTTAGCTATCGCTGAATTTACACTTGCACGAATGCTCTGGTAATCTTCAGGGTGAATGTTAGCATCCCAGGTTGCGGCATCTGTGGTAAGATCAGCATCGGTATACCCGAACATTTCTTTGTAGCCGCTGCTCCAGGTAATTATTTTACCTTTTACATCATACTCCCAGGTAGCACAGCCTGCCGCTTCAGATAACAGCTGCATGCTTTGCTGGTTAAAAGCTATTCGTTGTTTGGTCTGTACGAGCTCGGTTACTTCAACAGCCGAAACAAGTATTCCTGCAGTAACTCCGTTTGTAATTAGAGGTCTGTATTCCAGGTTAAGATACATATCTGTAAACTGGCCGTTACGCTTCCGGTCTACAGCTAATTTATGCTCATGGATCTGTACTCTTTTGCCGGAACGGTAAACATTATCCAGTATACTTATAAAGTTAGTATGCTGTAGTTCAGGCCATATCTCGCGGGCAGGTTTATGAAGATACTGCCTGTTGCCATATAAAATAGTGAAGCCAGGGGTAACGTAGTCGCAGATATGTTCCGGACCATGCAGGAGACATAAATGTGCCGGCGAATTGTTAAGTATATTTTCGAGTTGAAGGTCTTTTTCCCGCATGCGCTCCATCGCCTGCTTCTGCTCTTCAATATCAGTTAAAGTACCGATCCAGAACTGCAGGTTACCTTCAGCATCATGCATAGGTACACCACGCTCCAAAAACCAGCGGTACGTTTTATCATGGTGGTTGCGCAGTCGGTATTCAGTTTCATAAGGCATGCCGTTTGCCAGGGAGTTGTGCCACTCGGTCAGAACAGTTGCCGTGTCTTCAGGATGTATAACATTCGTCCAGCCATCGGTCTGGTTGGCTGGCATACCAGTGTAGCTATACCAGTTTTTGTTGAAGTATGAAATCTTTCCACTTGGTTCAGCCATCCAGGCTATATGAGGCAATACTTCCAGCAGATGCCGGAAACGGGCATCGCCTTCTTTTGTTACTTCCTTTGATTTATGATTTTCTGAGAGATCAATAATAGACCCAAGCGTACGTATTGGTCTGCCATCGGTGTGGTAAATAATATACCCCTGGTCCAGTACGGGAATATAATTGCCATCCGCTTTACGAAAACGATATTCACCTGACCAGATCTTGCTGCCAGATGCGTTGGCACGTTCTATACTTTCCTGTACAGCTGCAAAATCTTCAGGGTGTACTCGTTCGTCCCAGGATTCGCCTCCTTCACCCATCTCCTCCGGAGTATAGCCGAATATTTTTTCCAGCCCCTGCCCCCAATACATTTTATTATGCACCAGGTCATACTCCCACGATACAGCGTTAACTGTATTTGCCAGCATTGCAATATGCTCCTGGTTAGGCGTACCGGGTGTAGAATTACTTTTATCAGCTATGTCGCGGGCTTCGTGCAGGATGTAAAGCAGTTCACCATCGTCATTAAACACAGGTGTATGAGTTACGCTCCAGAATAGTTCTTTTAAACCGCCTCCGTGTACTGAAGGAAGCTTTACATTATAGCAGAATGTTGGAATATGATGTGCTGTTTTATAAAGCAACACGTGCTCTAATGACTGCTCCAGCGCCTGCATTGGTGGCATGTTTAGCAAAGCAGCTGTGCCGGAAAAAGTTTGAGATAAAAGGGTACCTTTTAAATGGCTGCGGGATGTATATCGGGCTTTCAGGTACGCATCTGTTACCTCCAGAATAGTGAGTTCCGGTGAGAGTACAGCATACATGCCTGGCAATGTGCGAAAAACTGGGCCAAAATCGGGTAATACTTTTGCTTGCTGCAATGACATAGAATAGAGAAGTTTCCTTAGTTAGTAAGGAATGGGGTACCGAGTAAATTTAATAAAAGAATTTTCCTGTTCAAAGCTTATTTAGATACAGGGCTATTCAACGCTTAACGAATTGAAGTGATAAGTATAGTTTCTAAGGAGCTGAATTAAAATTGTCGTCGGTTTCTGTAAATGTGCCGAACCAAAACAAGATGTTTCCATTCGCGTCTCTAAATGGTTCAGCCTGTTCCAGAAAGTACCTGTAAGCTTTATCAATGTGGTTTCTTATCCTGTATTCAATATGGTACTGACCTGAAACCAAGGCCTGCCTCCAGGCTTCTATTACCTGAGCAGAGTCTTCGGGGTGTACCACCTTCACCCATCCATCTGTTTGTCCGGGATGCATGCCCGTATACTCGTACCAGGCTTTGTTAAAGTATAAAATCTTCCCGCCTGAGTTGCTAATCCAGGTCATTTGAGGTAATGCATCCATAAATTCATGCAGGTGATCATCGCTTTTGTTCAGCGCTTTTTCAGCCAGCTTGTATACCGATACATCTATCATGGGAATGTTTTAAATCAACGTTTTATTGTAGCAAATGATACGGCGTTCATTTCTGTCAGGCCGTGCCCTTTAAATACCTCTTTCGCATCTGAGACCTTACAGTCAGAAGTAATAACCAGGTATACTTGGCAAAACATAAAAGATTGTATTGAAAGAAGAAGGGGGTACTTATACCTTAACTACGTGGTATGACCAGATGAAAAACCACATATTCTCTTCAACAGAAAAATAATCTTTAGAGAGTTGTACGAATTCTCTAATGGACATGGTTTTAGCAACTTGTTAAAAAGTAAAATCACCGGATATTTATGAGCTTATATCCGGTGATTTCAGAGATTATGCTGACTATAAGTTTGCGGTAACGGTTGCTACGCCAAAGCCTTCAAACACTTCACGGGCATCGGCTATACTTTGGATATCCTCCACTATAACAATCAACTTATCTTTAGCTTCCTTCAGGCGTGAACGGCGTGGGTGCTGCTGCACATACTTCAGTATATGGCCAAAGATGTCGGATTGGAAGTATTTGTCGTTATTCTCGCTTGGCAGGTAGCCTTTCATCACTTCTTTCTTGATCGTCAGTTTCTCGAAGCCAAGCTGCTGTGCCTGCCAACGTAGCTTCACGATCTCGATCAGTTTCTGCACTTCTTCCGGCAGTGGTCCAAATCTATCAACTATACTTGCGCGTAGTTTTTCCAGTTCATCCAGGTCTTTGGTGCTGTCGAGTTTACTGTACAGGTTCAGTCTTTCAGAGATGTTGCCCACATACCAATCAGGTATCAGCACTTCCATGTCGGTTTCGATATTACAGTCGCGTACCGGCTCAATAAAAGCTTCCAGATTATCGCCCAGGAACAGCTCACGGAATTCGGTTTCTTTCAGCTCTTTCACGGCATCGT
Organism: Pontibacter deserti; assembly: GCF_023630255.1. Classification (NCBI taxonomy): domain Bacteria; kingdom Pseudomonadati; phylum Bacteroidota; class Cytophagia; order Cytophagales; family Hymenobacteraceae; genus Pontibacter; species Pontibacter deserti. Next base: position 52,494 of record NZ_JALPRS010000002.1, read on the forward strand.
CCAAAATCTGGTGGTACATCTCGAAACCAAGATCTGTGATGAAGCCGCTTTGCTCGCCACCCAGTAAGTTACCGGCTCCACGAATATCCAAGTCGCGCATCGCAATTTTAAAGCCTTCACCCAGATCAGAGAATTCTTCGAGGGTACTCAAACGCTTGCGGGCATCGCTTGGCAAACCAGCTACAGGTGGCGTAAGCAGGTAACAATAAGCCTTTTTGTTGGATCTACCCACGCGGCCACGCATCTGGTGGAGATCTGATAAACCGAACATATGCGCCCGGTTGATGATGATGGTGTTGGCATTCGGAATATCCAGACCTGACTCAATGATGTTAGTTGAAACCAGTACATCGTACTCGCCTTCCACGAACTTCATCATGCGCTTTTCCAACTGCTCACCATCCATCTGCCCGTGTGCGTAGGTGATCTTCGCATCTGGAACCAGTTTCAGGATCATGTTGGCGATCTCTTCAATATCCTTCACGCGGTTATGCACGAAAAATACCTGTCCGCCGCGCTTCAACTCTGCCGATACAGCATCACGAATCAGGATCTCATCAAAAACATGCAGCTCCGTTTGCACCGGCTGGCGGTTTGGTGGAGGCGTAGCTATAACCGAAAGATCGCGGGCTCCCATCAGCGAGAAGTGCAGCGTACGCGGAATTGGTGTGGCGGTAAGTGTAAGGGTATCTACGTTCACGCGCATTTCCTTCAGTTTGTCTTTTGTCTTCACGCCAAACTTCTGCTCTTCGTCAATGATCAGCAGGCCCAGGTCTTTAAACTTGATGTCTTTGCTGACGATACGGTGCGTACCTATCAGAATGTCTACTTTGCCTTCGGCTACACGCTTTAGGGTTTCTTTGGTGTCTTTGGCTGTTTTAAAGCGATTGACATAATCTACGGTAACCGGGAATGGGGCCAGCCTGTCGCGGAAGGTTTTAAAGTGCTGCATGGCCAGTACTGTGGTAGGTACCAGCACTGCCACTTGCTTACCATCGCAGGCAGCCTTGAAGGCAGCACGAATAGCTACTTCTGTTTTACCAAAACCCACGTCACCGCAAACCAGGCGGTCCATAGGGTGCGGTTGCTCCATGTCGGCTTTCACATCTTCGGTAGCCTTGCCCTGATCGGGGGTGTCTTCGTAAATAAACGACGACTCCAGCTCAGCCTGCAGAAAACCATCGCGGGTATAAGCATAACCGGGTGCGGCTTTGCGTTTGGCGTACAGGCTGATAAGCTCGGCAGCAATGTCCTTAACCTTGCTCTTAACCTTTTTCTTTTTGTTTTCCCACTCCGGCGAGCCCAGCTTGCTCATACTTGGCGGACCGCCTTCTTTGCCGCTATACTTGCTTATTTTGTGCAGCGAGTGGATACTCACATACAGCAAGTCATCGTCGCGGTACACAAGTCGGATTGCCTCTTGCAAACGGCCACCTACTTCTACTTTCTCCAAGCCGGCAAAGCGGCCGATGCCATAGTCTACGTGGGTAATATAGTCGCCGGGCTGCAGCGAACGCAGCTCTTTCAGCGTCATGGCCTTGGACTTGGAGTGCCCTTCCTTGGCCTTGTGCTGGTAAAACCTGTCGAACAGCTGGTGATCGGTGTAGCAGGTTATTTTTAGTGTCTGATCAATAAAACCTTCGCGCAGTGAAATACCAAGGTGCTGGAAACGCACGTCGTGATCCAGCTCATCGAAGATCATGGTCAGGCGGTTGATCTGGCGCGGTGAATCGGTAGCGATGACATTTACGAAACCATCTCCCTGGTGCTCGTGCAGGTCTTTTACCAGCCTGTTAAAATCTTTGTTGAACGATGGCTGTGGCTTGGCCTGTAGTTGTATGACCTCTGCTGACTTAAAATGAAAGCGCTTGCCGATCTCTATTACATTAAAGTTGTCGAGAAGCTTTTTGAACTGCTTCTGCGTCTGGAATAGCTGCTCCGGATCTGACACGATCTGCATGCCGCCGCTGCCAGCCATCAATTTTTCGAAAGCATGTGAGGCCTTGTCAAAATACTCGTCAATGACGTCCAGCGTCAGGCGCACATCTTTAAACCAAATGTTAGTGTCGGCAGGTAAAAAATCCAGAAAAGCTTCGCGGGTTTCCTGCAGTAGTTTGGTTTGCACGTTCGGGATGATCGAGATCGCTTTCTTCGTCTCCACCGAAAGCTGCGTGTCCGGGTCGAAGGTTCTTATACTTTCAATTTCATCGCCGAAAAGCTCGATACGGTAAGGCAGGTCATTAGCGTATGAGAATACATCCACAATACCACCACGCACAGCATACTGGCCTGCTTCGTACACAAACTCGGTGCGCTCAAAGCCATACTCGGCCAGCATCTCGCTCAGGAAATTCACATCCAGCTTTTCGCCAACCTTTGCTCCCAGCGTGTTTTCCACCAGCGATTTTTTGTTTATCACTTTTTCGGTCAGTGCCTCCGGGTAAGTAACTATAAGTTCACCTTTTCCGGTTTTCTGGTTCAGGCGGTTAAGCACCTCGGCCCGCATCAATATGTTGGCGTTCTCAGTGTCGTCGAAACTATAAGGCCGCTTGTACGATGTCGGGAAAAGTAGTACTTCCTTCTCGTCGCCGAGCAGGTTTTTAAGATCGGTATAGAAATAAGCAGCCTCCTCCTTGTCGTGGAGTACGAAGAGTTGGTGCTGGTAATTTATAGTATAAACCGCCGATGCCAGCACAGCATCCAAACTGCCGGCTATGCCTTTTAGCTGCAGGCGGTACGCGTTATTCGTCTTCAGTCGCTCGGCTATAGTTTGCACCATGCCATCGAGGCGGTATAATTCTAAAAAGTCAGATACTTTCATTCAGCTCTATTACAAAACAAGAAAGGCAGAACACAGGGCTTATCGTATAGCCGCGTTCTGCTGGTAGTTCTTCCTTACAAAGATACTACAAGTTAATGTCTTATCAGAACTGGGAGTGAGGGGAGAAGGTTACGGGTAACATTATATAGCGTTGGAAATTTTATTATATAGAATCTAATATATTTCTTAAATTTCATCAGTGTTCAAATACATCTATAGTTTCTATATTAAGCACATTTACTCTACTCATGCCATCTTCTAGGAAAAGTACCTGGTCTACAAACTTAATTCTTGTTGCAACCCTAACTCTAATATTATCTCTGAATGTCACTGCTCAGAATTATGAATGGGTAAAATCTGCAGGTGGCCCAACAAAGGTTTCATCAATTTTTCCCGGGAAAATTCATGTTGATGCAAGTGGTAACACATACCTGACAGGGAGTATACATAAACAGGTAACATTCGATAATGTAACAATTGCACCTTCAACAGTAACGTCATATGGAGATATTTTTATAACCAAATATGATTCTAACGGAAAATTAGAATGGATTAAGCAAGATGGAGGTACCGGTAATGAATATGCACAAGATATTGAAGTGGATGCTCAGGGCAATGTTTATGTGTTAGGATTTTTTAGTAAAGTCTTTGATGGTTACAAGTGTGAGATTAGTGGTGTAAGTTTAATTTCTGATGGTTCTGAACATGAATATTTTCTGGCAAAATATGATGCTAGAGGAACATTAATATGGGTAAAACAAACTTATAACAGCGGCCACACTATGGACCCGCAGGGACAAATAGCTCTAGATACGCAGGGTAATATCATAATGCAAGGCTCTTATATAGGGGAGATTGGGTTTGGTGGGAAATCATTGAAAAATGATGGGAAGAGTTATAGTATGTTTGTAGCTAAGTATACTTCCTCGGGAACCCCCGTCTGGGTAACCACACATTTTAGTCATATTAATTACAATCCCTACTCATCAGGCAATGAAATTGGAGACTACATGTCTGCAAATGGTTTGGTAACTGATAATGATAACAATATTTATATTACAGGAAATTTTAAAGGGACCTTAGACTTCGCCGGTGACCAAGTGAAGAGCCAAGGAACAGACATGTACCTCGTAAAGCTAAGTTCAAGCGGTCAGCATTTATGGCATAAAGTAACAGGCAGTGTTGATCATGATTATACTGCAGATGTTGAAATAGATAGTAAAGGCAATCCCTACTGGTTAATCTACACCAACCGACCTAAAATAGGAACAGCTTCAAACTCGAAAGACTGGGGTACATTTATCGCGAAACTTGATCAGAATGGCAATGCATATGAGATAAGCTCTATAATTGAGTATGGCTTTTGCACCGCAATAGCTATAGGGAAGGAAGATAGAGTATATGCAATTGGACATTTTAGCCCTACTGCGAGAGTAGATTGCGTAGTGCTGGAAAGTACAAGTCAAAATAATGATGCTTTTTTTATTAGTCAGGATGTAGCGGGTAATTTACAGTGGATTAAAGAAGTACAAGGGTTGTATGGAATTATGACACTGGATATACAGGTTGATAAGGAGAACAATGCTTATGGTCTTGGTTATTTCAGAGGGGATATATCTTTTGATAATATAAATGTTTTAAATATTGGCGGAGCAAATACTGCAGAACAAGGCTTATTTACAGATGATATGTTTCTTGCCAAAGTCAACAATATTGATGTATATGCACCACCTGCCTCAATGAGCTTATCATGTGAAATACCACAAACTTCTTCGATCAATAATAATACTACTTTAACAGCAACTCTCAAAAACGCAAACGCTCCTGTAAGTTATAGTTGGGACTTAGGAAATGGAGATACAAGAGTAACTACAAACCCAACTTTAAACTATACTTATTCATCAGCTGGGAAATATTTTATAAAGATTCAAGCAACAGATAATTTAGGTTGTAATGTAATATGTAGTAGTAATATCATTGTTTCAGGCTCTGTTGAATCCGGTCCTGTTGTACCAGGACCTAATACTGATATATTAATCCCAAATATTTTTACGCCCAATGGGGACGGAAAGAATGACGTATTTACCATTGCAAATTATACTCTCGATGTCCCTTTTCAGATAACGATATTTAATCGCTGGGGAAAACAAGTTGTTGCTTTAGAAGACGGAGTAAAAGGCTGGAATGGTGAGAACTGTGCTGAAGGTATATACTATTACATCATTCAGATAAATGGTGAAGTAAAAAAAGGCTGGATAGAATTAGTGCGCTAGGCTCTGATTATAAATATAAACCTCTACTTCAAAATCACTTTAATCATTTGCGGGTCATCCTGCAGGGTGCGGACATTTTGCTTTAGCTGTTCCAGTTCTCTGGTTAGGTCTTCTTTGGCTGATTTGAACTTCTGGTCCATTTGCTTGGGAGAGCCGCAGAAGCGGGTGTAAAAGCCGGCGTCGGGGCCAGTTACCAGTGCATGAAATTCTCCTTTCAGCTCATCCAACTGGTCATTCAGGATCTTTACATAGTATTGCAGTTGCTCATCTTGCAGTGTGTCCAAAGCCTGGCCTTGTTCCTGCATAAACTCCATCTGCAGGCGTAGTAGCTCAAAGAAGTCGTCGTGGTGGTAGGCCTGGGTTACGCGTTTCATGGCTTCTTCTTTCCAGGCGCGTTTGGTTTCGTCTTGTTCTTTGTCGGGATGCAGTTGCTTGGCTAGCTCGGTGTACACGCGGCGGCTGGCCTTGCTGATGTTGCTTAAGTCCGCTTTAGCTTTTGCTTCTTTTTCTCTTTGAGCTTTTGTTTTGCGGCCTTTCTGACGGTTCTGTTTTTCCTGTTCGCGTTGCTCGCGTTCCCGGTCCAGCTGGGCTTGTATGCGCTCAAAATCATCCAGGTCATCAAAGTTGTCTGCTATAGTTGGTTCCTCATCAGCTATAGTTTCATCCTGTTTTTCGGCAAAAGCGGTGCGTTCTGCATAAGTGTATTCAGCATATCGGTTGTGGAGTTCGATCATATCCTTGCGCTCATAGTTCGAGATGAGGTCAAAGGTGATGTTCTCAATAAGGGCCGATATTTTCAACTTCTCCCGGATACTGAAAATAGGAAGTGAAAAAGCCTGATCTAACAAATTAGCCAACTCCACACGCTTTTCCAGTTGCTGCAGTATGATTGGGCGTAATTCTTTTTCGATGCGCTTCTGGGCCAGGTTTATACTTTCACGGCGTGTACTTATTTCTTTTTTAAGTAGCTCAATCTGCTCTGTTTTCTGGTTAAACTCCTGTTGCAGCTTGCTTAGTTTTCGCTCTGCTGAAGTAGAGATTTGGGGGGTAAGGTTAGGAGCAGGTTTGTTGGAATGGAGCATGCCAAAATGTGAAGTTTAAATAAGTACAGTCAGTCTGAAATACGAAAGTATAGTTTTTTTGTCGGGGAGGGTAGGTTCAGGTATAGCAAAAAGACTTATCAGGAAAATAAATTATAATCAGGCAACCTGCCTTTGAAATATAGCATCTGTAAGATATTAACCTTCTGCTATAGTTCTATTCCAGATCTGGTTAGTCGCTAACTTATACTAACAAACTAAAACTATGATGATCAAAAGAACTTTACTACTGCTATTTTTCTTCGGAATTATGGCGCTTGCCAATGCTCAGCAAACCAAAATGATAAACGTTGGGGATCATTCCCTGGAAACGATACAGGCAGGTACAGGAGATTATACCGTTATCTTCGAATCTGGCTTCGGGACTGACTATAAAGTATGGGGCAATGTGGCCTCTGAAGTTATGAATGCTAACCAGGTGATGCTATACTCAAGAGCCGGTACCGGCAAATCAGAGCCAAACCCGAAGCCACAGACGCTGGAGCAGGCAGTACAGGACCTGAGCACGCTCATCGAGAAAGCTAACCTGAAAGCGCCTTTTATTTTAGTAGGTCATTCTTATGGTGCTTTTATTATCCGTGGGTATGCAGCTTTAAACCCGGATAAAGTAAAAGGGCTGGTTTTTGTTGATCCGGCACATGAAAAGATGATGCAGGAATTGAAAAAAGTTGATCATGCGAAAGCAGTAAAAGATATTGAGTTGCAGAACAGCTATATGCCTGCTAAGTTCAAGCAGGAGAACGAATTGATCAACCAGATATTTGACAAAGGTGCCTTACCTGATTTTGGAAAGTTACCGCAGGTTCCGGCTGTAGTGCTTACTTCGGTGCAGAAAAGAGCAAACCCTGAACTGTTTCTACACGAGCCGAAAGGCGTGGAAGTATGGCGGAAGCTACACAACGAGTTCTTTAGCCAGTTTACCAGCGGTGCACATGTAGTAACAGCTAACAGCGGACATAACATCCACCGCGAAGAACCGGAACTGGTTATAAATGCAATAAACCAGGTAGTACAAGCAGCGACTAAACAAAAGGCACGTCAGGAGTATGAAGCAAAAATGACTGAGTTAAGTGAGAAATTAAGCCAGGCTTCAGCATTGCTTGATAAGCGGAAAGAGCAGAAAGCCGAAGCGCTTGTATTTGGTGCTTTGAAAGATTCAGGGTTTGAGGAGCGAACTATAAACACGATTGCTTATCAGCAGCTTAGCAATCCACAAAGTATAGCCTTGGCAATTCTTATCTTTAAGTATAACACCATCCAATATGCCGGCTCTGCGAATGCTTTTGATAGCTACGGCGAAGCGCTGATGCAGCAGGGAAAACTGAAGCAGGCAGAACAGCAGTTTAACAAAGCCATTGAACTGGCAACTGTCTCAAACGATGCATCAACCATCAAAAACAGCCGGAGCAATCTGGAAAAGATCAATCAGCTTAAGAAAAGTAAATAGCTTATACTTAAATTTATCTCTTCTGCGTTAGATTCGTATTATAGGTTGTTTGTAAAATTTTGTTATTAATTTTTACTTTAAACGAATCAAGATGAAGAACACGCGTATTTTTAGTCTGCTTGCCCTGCTGGTGGCATTTGTATTTTCTACGGCAGTTATGGCCCAGGACCAGAAACCAAAAGCGAGCCCGCCGGCAACCGCTACCGGTAAAGTGGGTGGCGCTACCATAACTATAAACTATAGCAGCCCATCGGTAAAGGGCCGTACCATTTGGGGCGAGCTGGTGCCTTACGGACAAGTTTGGCGCTCTGGTGCCAACGAAGCTACAACTGTTACTTTTGATAAAGATGTGATGGTAGAAGGCAAACCATTGGCCGCCGGAACCTATAGTTTCTATACTATCCCGACAGAAGACAAGTGGACCGTGATCTTTAATAAAACCGCCAAGCAGTGGGGGACGCAATACGACGAGAAACAGGATGCCCTGCGTTTGACTGTAACACCTCGTAAAGCACCGGTTATGGCCGAGCGCCTGAAGTATGATGTGAACAGCGAAGGTTTACTGCTGACATGGGAAAACCTGGCGGTGCCTGTTAAGATAACTGCAGCCAAAAAGTAAGATAAACCTGTCGGTGAACAAGGCAGTTGCTGAAAAGTAACTGCCTTTTTTATTGTTTGAAAGCAAGTTCGTATAGGGATTTTGCTATATTGAAATTGAAATCATTTTTTAGTTATCAATTATTCCTGAAAACATGCTTAAGACATTTACACTAAACCTGAAACAAACCACTACCGACCTGATCGGCTTCCTGAAAAATCCGACAGATAGCCCCGAAACCGAAATGCCAATCAAAGGCAAGTTGAGAGAGCTGTTTAACCTGCTGCTAATAAATATAGTGCTATCTGTAGCACTTGTAGGTATTATAGAACTTATAGTGTTGCTGGGCTGGGTTAACTACGACGGACATGCTGTGTCAGAAATGCTGCGAAAGTTTCCGATTTGGGGAGGTTTATTGCTAGCAGTTATCATCGTTCCGTTTTTTGAAGAAGTAGTTTTCAGGTCGGGTCTTCGGTTCCGGAGAGGGTACTTTACTTTATTGACGGCTCTGATGCTTTTTGTCGCAGGCATCTTAAGCTTCAGATACTTGACTTTGTTTTGGGCGTTGGGTATTTCGATCGCGTTTGGTGGCATCATGATTATTTATTTGTTAAAAGCCTACTCTATAGGTGAATTTTTGGAGCGTAAATGGTCCCAGATATATGGAATACTGTTTTATAGTATAGCTGTGATTTTTGGACTAGTACACATCTCCAACTATACAAACTTTAATTATGCATCGGTGGCTTTGCTATTAATCCCTGTATTGGTAGCACCGCAGATCTGGGCTGGATTAGCATTAGGCTATATCCGTGTAAAATATGGTTTCTTCTGGGGCTTCTTTCTGCATGCGGCGCATAATGCTGTTTTTATAGTTCCGACTCTCTTATTCATAAATCAGCTGGAAGAAAAGCTGAACATCCACAATGAAAACTATAGTTTGAAAGTGGAAGAGCATTTTCGCTATGATGATACGGCTGGTTCAACAAGTATAATTTCAGGTGATACGGTCGCTTTTGAGAATACAAAACTAAATGACGTGATCACACACCTGCTGCAAACAGAAGAAGTATCGATACAAAATAAAATTGGTAATAAATCGACAAGAGCGGTAAACCTGTACTATAAAAGCGAGACTTCGGACCTAGCCAAAACCAAAGCAGCTATACTTGCCGAACTACAAAAGCTGTATAAGTTTGATGTAACTAAAGCAGATGTGCAGAAGGAAATGTGGGATGTAGAAGTGGAGAATACAACGGCTTTAGCCGCTAACATCTCGAACAGGGGCGATAAAACATCGGAAGTTATGGTAGATAAGAAAGGAATAAAAATGCATAACGTAACAATGGAGCAACTGATCGGAACGCTGCAAAAAGAATACAACATAGCACTAGCCGATAAAACCACCGATGAAGGCAGGTATAATTTTAAGTTCAGTAAAATGAGTTTCGAAGAACTGAAGTCTGAGTTAAAAGAAAAGTATGGTCTTGTGTTGCAATCTAAAATGATAATGACGCAGCAGGCCTTGGTAGAGTTTAGGAAATAAAAATATGCTATAGATAAGGTGCCAGTTAAATTGAGCCTATAGAGATAAACTTTTAAAGCCGTCGCCTGCGTTTAGGAAGTGTAAACACAAATTATAAAGGCAGATGGAAAGCAGTCAGTTCTGGTTCTTTTATGCGTTAACGGCGGTGCGCTATGTGGTGGTGGCAGGGCTGGCGTTTCTGTTGTTTTATGTGCTGTTCCGGAGCAAGCTTACCCGTTTTAAAATTCAGAAGCTCTTCCCGAAGCAGCAGGATTATGTGCGCGAAGTAGGCTACTCGTTCCTGACCTTTTTTGTGTTTGCGCTGGTAGGTGTTATAGTTGCCTCGGATGTGGTATTGCCGCACACGCAGATCTACACAGATGTAGCGGAGTATGGCTGGGGCTACTGGGGTTTGAGTATACTGCTGGCGCTGCTCCTGCACGATACCTATTTTTACTGGACTCACCGGCTCATGCACCACCCCAGGCTGTTTAAGCTGTTTCATCTTACCCATCACCGTTCCGTTAACCCGTCGCCGTGGGCATCGTTTGCATTTAGTCCGCTGGAGGCTGTGGTGGAGGCCAGCGTGCTGTTTGTGATCGTATTCCTCATCCCGATCCATGGTTCGGCTATACTTATGTTTCTGCTGCTCATGACCATTTATAACGTGTATGGCCACCTGGGCTACGAGATCTATCCGAAATGGCTTGTGAACAGTTGGGTGGGTAAGTGGCTTAATACCTCTACCAACCACAACATGCACCACAAATACTTTAAAGGCAATTATGGCCTGTACCTGCGGGTGTGGGACGAGCTGCTGCACACAACTCACCCGGAGTACCACAACACCCTCGAAAAGCTGGTAACCCGCAAGCAGGAACACCAACAGCCGGCACAGCCGGTCAGCATATAGTATTATCTATATATCCCCGGAAATTGTTATGTTTGTTATAGCTGCTACAGGTTTGCGGCTGGCCGTGTATAATAAACTGACACCGAATGAAAACAAGTATATCCCGCGAACTAATCTATAGCATTGCCCGGCACAGCAACTGGCGTGGGCAAAGTATAGCTGCATGGTTCCGGAAAGAGCACATCTACGCAGACACATCTGCCTGGATACGCTTTATGCAACTGTTTCTTCTGGTGCTGGGCGGTGGATTTTTGGTAGCAGGCATCGTGTTCTTTTTTGCCTATAACTGGCAGGAAATGCACAAGTTCCTGAAGATCGGGTTGGTAGAAGTATTGCTTATAGCTGTTGCAATGCTGGCTGTTTTTACCAACTGGAGCAAACTAGTAAAGAACCTGCTGCTGATAGCTGACGTGATGCTGGTAGGCGTATTGTTTGCCGTTTACGGGCAGATCTACCAGACTGGGGCCAACGCTTACGACTTCTTTCTGGGTTGGACGATTTGGGTTATACTTTGGGTGCTGGCAGCTCGCTTTCAACCGCTCTGGGTCGTTTTTATGGCCCTTATTAACACCACTTTTATACTTTATGTAGAGCAGGTGGCTACAGGCTTAGCTTTCCCTATCGAATTGGACATTTTGTTCGGAATAAACGCTACAGCTGTAGTGGTCTGGGAGGTGTTGTACAGCAAAGGCAAGATCAGTCGGTTTGGGAAGTGGTTTCCGAGATTAGCCACATTAGCTGCGCTGGTGCCTGTTACCATGAGTATGATCATCTTTATGTTTGATAACTATAGCTCCGTCGACAAAGGTCTTTGCTATGCGTTGGCAGCTGTTGCTTACACTGCCGGTATCTGGTATGGCTACCGTAGCCGCGACCTGTTTTACCTTTCTGTTATTCCTTTTTCTTTAATTGTAGTGGGAGCTGCCGGCATTGTGCGCACCCAGAAAGATAATCCGGAGATGGTATTTCTGTTTGCCAGCTTATTTGTGGTGGCAAGTATAACCCTGCTTGTTCGTTTCATTATACAGACTAACCGTAACTGGCATGCCACAGCAACAGAACTATAACCTGCAGGAGGTGCTGCAAACCATACAGCACGAAGAAGGCGATAACTTTAGCTTTGATGCCGCCAAGATTGAAGAAGAGGCACACTTCAGCTCGTCGCTCTACACCAACCTGCCCATTAAACTACTCACCATTTTTGGAGGTTTTCTGGCGACAGGTTTTTTCCTGGGTTTCCTGATGACAACCGGCCTGCTGGATTCCATAACAGCGATGTTTATTACTGGCGTGATTTTCCTGGTGGCCTCCGAAGTGCTGAACCGGTTGCGAAACGACCTGCTGCTGGAATCGATGAGCGTATCACTGAACATTGTAGGCTATCAGTTATTTGGCGTTGGTTTTTCTGAAATGACCAACGATACAGCATTGGCTTTGGCACTGGCAGGTATTGCATTGGTGTTTATACTTGTGTCGGGAAGTACGGTGCTGCTGTTTTTTGCTACGCTGGTTTTCTGGGGAAGCCTTATCAGTCTGCCGCTTATTCATGAATTGCCTGAACTGCTGTATGTGCATGTCGGGGTGATGGTGGCTATACTTACCTACCTAAGCTTAAACGAGGCAAAACTGATTGCGCAGCATCCGAGGCTGGCTAAACTATATGCGCCGGTACGTATCGGGCTGGTGTTTGCTTTCATTGGGCTGCTTATCATGCTGGCCCATCATAGTTTCCTTGTCAAAGGAATTGAGCATCTCTGGTTAGCAAGCCTGCTACTAATAGGTGTGCTCTTGCTTGTGCTGCGCCGCATCATGCAGGATACCGGGGTTACCGATATTAAAACACAACTTATAGTTTATACGTGCTGCATCGCGATTCTGGTGCCAACTATACTTACGCCTTCGCTGGCCGGGGCGCTGCTGGTTGTGCTGGTTAGTTTTTACATGGGGCACCGCTTAAGTTTTATAGTTGGCTTGCTGGCGCTGGGGTATTTTATCATCCTGTACTACTATAACCTGGAGCTCACGCTACTGACAAAATCAGGAATACTGGTGCTTACCGGCTGCCTGTTTTTAGGAGGCTTATACTTGCTAAACCGTTACATCAGAGCGCATGAAAAATAATCTGAAAGCTATAGTTGTGCTGGTAAACCTGGTACTGGTGCTGGCATACCTGAACTGGTCGGTGGTGCAGAAGGAGGATATTCTGGAAGAAGGTGAGTTGGTGCTGCTCAAACTGGCTCCCGTAGATCCGCGCTCGCTGATGCAAGGCGATTACATGCGCCTGAGCTATGCCATCAGCCAACCCAACAACCAACTATGGCAGGAACAACAAAACGTAGATAGTCTTATTAACCAGGTGCAGCAACAGCAACTGACTATGGACAGCCTGGAAAGCCGTGGCTATGCTGTGATAAAACTGGATGCACAACAAGTGGCGCAACTGGTACGATATCAACCTGAAAAAGAACCACTACACAAAGACGAACTGCTGCTGAAGTATACTAAAGGCGACTGGGCACTTAATCTGGGGGCAGAATCATACTTTTTTGAAGAAGGTCAGGCCAAAACATTTGAGCAGGCAGAGTATGGCGGGTTGCGGGTTGACAAACAAGGAAATAGCGTACTGGTAGGCTTGTATGATAAAAACCGCAAACTGCTGAAACCGAAGAAAACTGGAGACTAACATTACATGAAATCAAATTTATACGCTTACAATACGGGTTGCTATTTTAGCACTGCTGCCAGGGTTCTGGGCTGGATCACCACGGTTTGGGCCATTTTAGCTGTTGTTGGTGGTTCAGTATCAGCGTTCCTGATTTTGCCGGCAGCTATCATTACACAGCTCACGCATTATAAGGTAGAGTTCGACCTGCAGCACATAACCTACCGAGAAGGAGTTAGTTTTGCAGGACTTACTTTCGGTAAGAAATTACCCTTGCCAGGGTTCGATTTCTTGTTCCTGAAGAAGAATAACTATAAGCAAACCATGGAGTCCAGAGCATCGATGGCTACTATTAAGATGGTTAAGTACGATGGCTACATTAAGCTGACAAATAACGTTAAGCTGCACCTGCTAAAAACAAAAGACCAGCAGAAAGCCATGCAGGTAATGGAACAGATTGCGCAGGACCTGAACGTGGAGTTCCGGGACCTGACGGAAATGAAGTACTATTAGTGTGGAATATAGCTTATTACTGCCTGCTGACCTGTTGTAAATGAAGAAAAATACCCTGAAGGAAGACCTGCTGTTTACAACTATTGGTGTGGCTATACTTGCCGTGTGCCTGTGGGACGGCATCGGCATCACCTTCGATTCTCATTTATACTTACTGGGTAGTTCGTGGGTGTTGCAGCATGGCTTTACCGACATCTTTGAAGTTCCGGCTTTCCGGGCAAAGCCTCCTGTGCTGTCGGTGCTCTATGCGTTGCTGCAGAACAATATTTCACTCATCAAACTGTCGAATCTGCTTATCCTGGCCGGTATGTTACTGGTAAATTTCAGGCTGGCAACTATACTTATCAGCGATGCCTTTTTCAGGAAGTTTACCAAAGCAGTGCTTGCAACGGCTACGCCTTTTATGCTGGTACATAGTTTTCTGTGGTCAGAGCCATTCTTCATTTTTATACTTAGCCTATACTTCCTGCTTAGCTATAAAACCCTGGTGCAGCCCCGAAAAGTATTGTGGTTATACTTGCTGACTATACTGGCTTTAATGCTGATTGGTCTGCGCCATATCGGAATCGTATTTGCTTTAGTTGGTAGTTTATACTTGCTGCTGCACTATAAACGCTTTTCCAGGACCCAACTTATACCTGTAGCTTTAAATGTGGTGCTTCCGCCGCTGGCCTTGCTATGGTGGCACACGAATGTACTAGCACACGGTGGTAACGCCGGCGAGTATAACCTCATCCACAACCTGGACCTGGCGCGTAATTTCCTGCTGTATGCTGATGTGCTGAAAGTATGGCTGTTGCCGCCCGGTTTACCTTTTGCTGCCGTGTTATCAGTTATGGCTTTTATATTTTATGCGGCAGTGGCGGTGCTGGCTATAAGGCAAAGTTATACTTCTGAGGTAAGGCACCTGGTGCTGTTGTTTATACTTTGCAGTGCGGCTTATGCAGGGGTTATGTTGTTAAAAGGCGATCTGCTGGCCGATGATAACGAAAGGTATTTGTCAGTCATTTATGCACCATTAACGATGCTGCTATTTTATGTGTTCAGTAATAAGGCGGCAATTATGAACCGCAAAGTAGTATGGCTGCTGTGTATACTTTGGTTTACTTATCCGCTGGTGCGCACGCTGCACAATGTAAATCGTTGGCACCACGATGGTATTAATAACTATAACCCTGCCACAACCCCCGAAAAGATATTGCGCGACTACAAAAACCCGCAGTAACTATAGTTGCTTTTCCATTTTATAGTGCTGTATGGAGCCAAACAACAGGTGTGTTTTCTCTACTACTTTATACCCATTCCGCTCATAAAAACTGACCGCTTTTTCGCGGGCCTGCAGCACAATGTTGGTAGCCCCCATACTTCGGGCTTTATCTTCCAGGTAATCTAACAGCAGCTTGCCCAGGCCTTTGCCCTGGTAATTTTCGTGAATGCCCATAAACCGGATCTGAGCCTCCTGTGGGGTTTGCAGGTGCATGCGGCATACGCCTATGGCTTCACCGGCATTATCAACCAGCATGGCATGTGTGGCTGTTGCATCATCGTCGGCGCGTTCGCTGCCTTCGGGCTGGCCCCACGGCTGGCGCAGGGTAAGGTAACGCAGGCGGTAATACTTCTCAAACTGTTCCGGGGTCGCGGGCTCTAGTATGTTCATGGTTCGGTAGTTAACGTATGGAGGGGATAAACTGCAACACAGGTGTAAATATCTGCTTTCGGCAATATAACAATTTAACAATTCAGCAATTAAGAATAACTTTGTCAGTTCAATTCAGGTAAATCAGTTTTTAAAGTATAAACCGCAAAATAACTATGGCATCTTTTGATATTGTAAGCAAAGTAGATCCGCAGGTTATGGATAACGCTGTGAATGTGGCCCGCAAAGAGATCATGAACCGCTACGATTTCCGTGACACCAAAGGCAGCCTGGAATATGATAAAAAGGCAAGCGAAGTAAAGATTGTAATGGAGAACGATATGCGCGTGCAGCATACCGAAGATGTGCTGATGAGCAAAATGGTGAAGCAGGGGCTGGACGCTACCGCACTCGATTTCTCAAAGGAAGCTTACCAGAGCGGCGCCATGGTTAAAAAGGATATTAAAGTAAAAGCCGGTATCGATAAGGAAACATCCAAGAAAATAATGAAGCTGATAAAAGATAGCAAAGCGAAAGTATCGGCAGCAATTATGGATGAGACCATACGCGTTACGGGCAAAAAAATTGACGACCTGCAGCAAGTAATAGGTATACTTCGCAGCAATTCTGATGAAATTGGCATGCCGCTGCAGTTCGTGAACATGAAAAGCTAATTATATTGTTGAATTGCTATATTGTTAAATTGTTAATCAGCATTTAAAACAGCTTCAGCAATTTAACCATCCAACCTTTCAACAATTAAACAAATAACGATACAACCTTATGGATTTCTCAATTTTTGCTAACCCGGATACTTGGATAAGCCTGCTGACGCTAACCTTTATGGAGGTGGTGCTGGGTATAGATAACATTGTTTTTATATCGATTATAGTTGCCCGCTTACCAAAAGAGCAGCAGGCAAAAGGCCGTACTATAGGCCTGATGCTGGCGCTGGTATTCCGGGTTATACTTCTGCTGTTTATCAGTTACATTGTGCAGGCAAAGGAGCCGCTGTTTACACTGGATATTCCGTTCTCCGATAATGACCAGGCTGTATCGATACGCGACCTTATATTATTTGCCGGTGGTCTGTTTTTGCTGGCTAAAAGTACTACCGAGATACACAATAAACTGGAAGGCGAAGAAGAAAGCCATGGCACTGCTAAAGCAACTGCAACGCTGGGTAAAATTCTTATCCAGATTATCCTCATCGACATCGTATTCTCTTTCGATTCTATACTTACAGCCGTTGGCCTTGTGAATAATGTGATGATCATGATCATAGCCGTTATCATCTCTATGGTGATTATGCTGCTGTTTGCTAAATATGTAAGCGATTTTGTGAACAAACACCCAACCGTTAAAATGCTGGCCTTGTCGTTCCTGTTACTGATCGGGGTTATGCTGGTGGCGGAGTCCTTCCACGTAGAGATTCCGAAAGGCTACATCTACTTTGCCATGTTCTTCTCTTTAATGGTAGAAATGCTGAACATGCGTCTTCGCAAGAAAGTGGAGCCGGTACACCTGCGCCAGAGCGATTTGAAAGACGACGACGCTTATACACTTATAGATTAACTTTTTATACTTCCTGAAAAGGCTTCCGGTACTAGCTAACGGAAGCCTTTTTTGTTGGTAACAGCTACAAATCAGATATTATACTTATATTCGGAGAGTTATATACTTTGCTGATATACTGCACTATGCGCCAACGTAATACTGCTATTGCCGGGTTTCTGCTGTTAGCTTTAACCGGCCTTGCTTTGCTGAGTATCTACCTGCTGATGCCACCGTCTCCGGTTCCGGCAACTGCGCCTGCCACCACGTTTTCGGCGGAGCGGGCCATGCAGCACGTTCACCAGATCGCAAAAGAGCCGCATGCCATGGGCACAGCTGCGCATGCCCAGGTAAGGGAGTACCTGCTAAAGCAATTACAGCAACTGGGCCTTAACCCGCAGGTGCAGCAAAGTATAGCTTCCGACGAGAATGGAGCAGTAACTACCATTGGTAATGTGTATAATATACTTGGCCGCTTTAAAGGTACAGGTTCCGGCAGGCAGGCCATACTTTTAATGGCACACTACGACTCCCAACCCAATGCCCGCGGCGCCGGCGACGATGGGGCAGGCGTAGCAGCCATACTGGAAACCGTTCGTGCTTTAAAACAGGAGAAACCACTCGAGCACGATGTAATAGTGCTGCTGACTGATGGCGAAGAGTATGGCTTGTTTGGTGCAAAAGCTTTTATGGAGCACCCTTGGGCTAAAGAGGTAGCTATAGTTTTAAACGCAGAAGCCCGGGGCAACGAAGGCCCGAGCATGACCTTTGAGATGAGTCCGCAGAATGGCTGGGTGGCAAAGCAGTTTATTAAAGCAGCCCCGTACCCGTTTGTAAGTTCACTGGCTTACGAGATTTACAGCCGCATGCCCAACGACACGGACTTCACCATTTTTAAAGATGCAGGCTACTCAGGTTTAAATTCTGCCTTTATTGATGGTTTTGTGCACTACCATAAAATCACCGATAACCCCGAGAACCTGAACCAGGGAAGTGTGCAGCACCACGGAAGTAATATGCTGGCCCTTGTCCGCCACTTCGGAAGTATAGACTTAACTGAAACCAAAGCTCCAGATACGGTATTCTTTAACTTGATTAACGGATGGGTAATCAATTACCCTGTGGGGCTGAACATACTTTGGATTGCACTGGCTGCTTTGCTGTTGTTGGTAACTGTTACAGTGGCTATCCGGAAGCAGGAGGTTACAGGTTGGCAGGTTATAGCAGGGGTTGGGTTATACCTGTTGCTGCTGGTTGTAGTAGTAGGGGTGTTTATACCTGTAAATAAACTGGTGCTGCAACTAATGCCACTCACCCACGGCCACAACGGTGTGTATAGTTCCAATGCGTTTTTAATTGCTTACCTGCTGTTGGCGCTGGGTTTGTTTATACTTTTAAGCTGGTTTGTGCTGCGCTGGCTAAGCCTTTTATCACTGATGCTGGGTGTATTTATACTTCAGTTTATCCTGATGATCGGCTTATACTTACTGGTACCGGCTGCTGCCTACCTGTTACTGTTTCCGTTGCTGTTTAGCATGGGTGGTACACTGCTGGCGCTTATGCAGGAGTTGTATCATAAACCTGAAGTCTGCTGGCGTTATGCGCTTATACTTTTGGTGGCGGCTATACCTGCTATCTTTATTATAACTCCAATTGTACATGTGGTTTTTGTAGCTTTTGCGCTGCAATTGCCGGTTGGTGCTATCGCGTTGTTTGTGCTTATACTTGGTTTGGTGCTGCCGTTGCTGGTGATACTGGAGCGTAGTTTTAGCTGGCGCTCTGTGCCATTGCTGCCGTTGGCATTACTGGCAGCAGGTATAATACAGGTTGCACAGGCTATCGATGCTGAAAAACCATCCGAGAAACAACCGTTGCATAGCCACGTGGCCTATTATCTTAATTCTGATGATCAGTCTGCCTACTGGGTATCTAACTTTGCTAAAACAGATGAATGGAACAGGCAATTCTTTACTGCTCCGCAGATTGGGCCGTTAACTGAAATTTACCCAGATGCACAGCGTATAAACATTAAAAACCAGGCCGTACCTGTAGCCCTACCTGTACCTGTTGCCGAGGTACTTTCAGATTCTGTGGGAGGAGCGGAGCGGTTGCTGCGCCTGCGGTTATCTTCGCCACGCGGAGCAGCTCATCTGGAATTTATACTTCAGCCAGCCACACCTGATACTTTACAGGCTGTTGCCTTTAATGGACGAGAGCTGTACCTGCACCCTATACCTACCGAAACTACACCTGTTTACCATTTCCGTTACTATGGCCTGCCGCTAACCAAAGATGCTGTTCTGGAAGTACGCCTGAAGAAGGGAGTGCCGCTAAACCTGCTGCTCTACGACCATACTTTGTCATTGCCACAGGAACTGGTAAAGCAGCCTAAGCCAGCGCATGTAGTACCGGAACAGGGCCGCGACAGCAACATTACCGTTGTTCGCAAAACCTATACTTTCTGAGAATTGCCACAGAAACTATAGCTGTACTTTTCCGGGGATTAATCGGAGTATAAAACTTAGTAGAGAACCTGCGTAAAACAGAAATTAATAACTCCTCTACGCCATGTTTACTGATAAGCTTTTTATACTTGCACTTGCAGCCATTTCGCTTTTGTTACCGGCCTGCGACAGCCGTACTACCGAAAGCGAAACCACCGAAGTAACTTACACTTTAGAAAAGCAGGAGCCCAGTGCTATGTTTTGGGATTATGCGGCCAGCACCAGCATGTTGCAGACCGAACTTAGTAAACTAGCCAAGCAGAAATCCGAAGATACACAGGTCTTGGCACTTGCTGATAGCGCGTTGCTGCAACACACCAAAGCATTAAGAAAACTGCAACGCATTTCCGGTAAGTATGAGTACGTGCAACTTCCCGACAGTCTGACTGGTGCCGATAAAACGATAGTTAAAGATTTTAAAGCGCTGGAAGGAGAGGAGTTTGAGACTCGCTACCTGGAGTATCTGGAGAACAGCATTAGCGCACAGCTTAACCGCTACCAGGAAACATTAAACGAAACAGAAGACCCGGCATTACGCAGCTGGCTCAACAACATGAAAGCGCACCTGCGTAGCCAACTGCAGCTTTACGCAGCAGCGGATACACTTGAATTTTAGCAAAGTGTAAAGTTATTTAACTCCAGAGCTCCGATGCTTTGCGGGCCATTCTGAAAAACAGATCGCGTTCCAGGCCAGCTACCTGGCGGGCTTCACACTCTGAGTAGCCATTTTCTACTGCATTCAGGTAGTCGTAGTATAGTTGGGCAAGCTCCAGCGAGTCGTCTTCAAAACATTCGGTCAGTTTGTCTTTGGCCAGTTTTTCAGGCTCAAAAACTTTAGACGGGTATAGTTTGTCTAGCTGGTAGATCAGGTATTTCTGTGACGTTTTGTTCTGGCGGGCACTGAAAAGATCTTCTATCGGAGTATCATCTTCATCAAAATCATCCATATCCTCGTCATCTTCCACGGCCATGGGCTCATACACTATAATATCGAAGCCAAGCAGCTCAAGGTACTCGTCAAACTGTTCTTTTATAGGTATAAGGGTAGGGGTTTCGTAAGGCTTGTTCAGGATATTTGCCATGTGCAGCGCCATCTCCTTACCCTTCTCGCCGGCAGCAATAAGTATCTGGTTGAACTGCGTAAAATCGCAGCCCAGGTAGATAAACTTATACTCATCATCGAGCATGGTAAAGCACCAAAGCGTAATAAACTCCGTGTCGTCGATTACTACTGTATCGATGTAGAGTTCATTTATCTGAACGTAGTAAGGCGAATATTCCGGAGTATCCATGTGGGTTCGGCTTAAAATACGAAACTCAATTTAACTGCATGGCTAAAGTAAGAGGGATCTTTTTCAGCGTATACGACAATCCAGAAGATATGGCAACCTTTCTATATAGAAAGTTTAGTGAAGCATCTTGTTAATTTTAAACGTGCAGATATAAATAACTGATATATAATTTGTTGTGCTTTTTAAGATTTTGCTGTTTTTATGGTGAAAGTTTAGGGTAAGTGTTGTTAGGAAACAGACCACAGGCGTTCGATAAAGCGAAGCGCGTTCTGATAAGCCAGCTTCTGTAGCTGCTCGGGGCGCAGTTGTTCCTGTAGTTTTTTCAGGATGTAGCTATAGCTTATACCAGCATGTAGCAGGTCAGGGAAGTAGAAAGGCAGGCGGCTCACATCCTTTTCATCGGCGGTATAAAAATAATCGGCTCCAAAGCAGATCACATCTTCGGCTCCGTGTGCAAAGCCATACTTTATATGGTCAAGTATCGCATCGGGTTCATCGTTATGCAGAAAAGAGCGCAGAAAGTTTATTCCAATCAGTCCTTTGCGGCGGATGATCTCCTGCATCAGTTCATAAGGCAGGTTGCGCTCGTGCTCCCAGAGTGGCCTGAAGTTAGAGTGGCTGGCAATAACAGGTATATCTAATTTTTCGCGGTCGATATGCTCCAGAATATCATAAGCCAACGCATCGCTGGTATGCGACATATCAATGGCTATTTTACGGCCGTGCATGTAATCGAGCAACATTTTGCCATCGCGGGTTATTCCTAATGTGGTAGCATTGCCGCCACCAAACCTGTTGGCCAGGCTGTGTGTCATGCTGATGTACAGGGGAGTGCCTGCATCTTCAATTATCTTTTCCAGCTTTTTAAAGCCATCCTCCAAGGGCTCGTCTTCTTCGCAAAACCCCGAAGCATTCTCAATTGCGACTACCATTCCTGTCTGGTCTGCCTTTAAGGCCTGGTGTAGTTCATCTAGGTTGGTGACGGCGGTGAGACAGTTCTCTGATTCAGCAAGTAGCTTGTATGCTTCGCTTTGTTTTTTAGCATAAGCCGTACTTCCTGATTTAGTAGGGCAATATATAGCCATCACCTGCAGTTTTACATTGCCTTGTGTAAGCGAAGGCAATGCACATCCTATTTCATCCACATTATCCTGTATAGCACCGGGTACATCCGTCAGGTATACCAGTAAGTCGCAGTGCAGGTCAATTATCGGAAGTGTAGCAGCAGTCATAGTATATTTTATATTTGCTTGTAATACGGAGAAAGTTAGTTTTTTTGTTTGATAGTATGAATGTAAGTAGAGTTGGGGATAATGTAATTGTTATTTCGAGCGAAGCCGAGAAATCTTATACGTCCTGTAGTTAAGGTTTATACTTACTTGCACCGAGCTATACTTCTATAGCTGCCTTTAATCCTGGGAGCTCTATTCTCCTATAGTTTTATAGTTAGCTTTGGAGCGCTCACGGCCGCGGGGCCTCGTCTTCGGGCATCGCGCGGTGCAAATCTCTTTTGCTCCTGCGTCGCAATGGCTACGCCACCAGATATTCACAAGGCGCTCAACCCAAAGACTGAGATCTTTCTCATAGCTACTGCTATTCTATAGTTTGAATCGGTAAGCTTCGACCTTTCTCGTGGTTGTATTTCCTTGGGGACAGGTCGCGACCTGTCCGATTAGGGTCTGTACCTATAGAACTTTAGCTCATGAATTGGTAATAGCAGAACTGTCCCCTTGAGGGGACTACAGGGGTGTTGAAACAGTAACTATGAAACTATAACTTCAACTATAGCAGTAGCAGAAAAGCACCCCGCCTTAGATAAGGAGGGGCTGGGGGTGGTTGGATAAACGGCAACTATAAAACTACTCCAGATCTCTCACGCTGTTCGACATGACAAAAAAGCTCCCTCTCCTGTTCTTAGGAGAGGGTTGGGAAGGGGTAAGCCCTAAAAATCATCTTCATCTCCTCCGCTTTGTTCGTCCTGCTGGCGACGATTGCGTTGGTTGTCTTCGCTGTTTAGGCGATAGGTAAAGCCCAGGTAAATGATGCGGGTCTGGCGGCGGTTCTCGCTTTCGGTTCTGAACTCAGGGCCAAAGCTCAGGAAGTTAAACTGACGTGTGTTGAAGATGTCAGTAACGCGTAACGAGATGGTGCCATTCTTTTTCAATACATCTTTTTTAACGCCTAGGTCGGCACTAAACATCTGCTCCATCCGGCCCTGAATGTCGGCGGTTGGGGCGCGGTAGAAGGCAGACAACTGGATATCCATGTCTTTCCAGATTGTCATGGTGGAATTTAATTTTGAGTTCCAGCTTATGCGGCTACTGCTTAACTCGGTATCGCCTTGTGTAGAGTTTAGCTCTGTTCTGAAACCGGAGATGCTACCGTTTAATTTCCACCATTTTGCAACATCGTAATTAAGGCCCAACTCCACTCCATAAGAGGCATTGCTGGAAAGGTTAAGGAAGGTAACTTGCTGGCCTGGAATGGAATCGCCGTTAACAATAACGGCTGTAGCCGTTCTGAAACGTTCTATCTCATCGGAAGTATGGCGGTAGAATACGGTGCTGTTGAAGGAAGCATTGCCAAAATAACGCAGGTAGCCCATCTCCAGCGAGTTCACAAACTCAGGCTTAAGATTCGGGTTACCGAACTGCACGTTATAAATGTCTGAACGATCTACAAAAGGGTTTAAGAATCGGCTGCTTGGCCTGTTAATACGCCGGCTGTAACTGAACTGTACTTTGTTCTTATCGTCAAAATCGTTGGTGATGAACAGCGTCGGAAAGAGGCTGAAGTAATTATTATCAGTAACTATACTTTGTGTGCGCTGGTCAGAAGTAGTATAGGTCTGTTCGGCACGCAGGCCCAGTTGGTAACTTAGGGTTTTATACTTGTTGTTATAGTTGGCATACAGGGCGTGTACCTGCTCATCGTAAATAAAGTGGTTGCTTAGTTCGCTGTCGTAAACCAGTTCGTTGGTGGCATTGTCCAGGTTAAAAAATCGGGAGTCTTCGTCCAGACGCTCAAAGGTGCTTCTAAAGCCAGCTTCCAGGTTGCTGTTCTCCGAGATGGGGTGCATATAATCAGCATTAGCTGCGAATTCATAGTTTTCATCGTCTACCAGTGTTTGCTGTACATCCGGAAGATCGCTCGAACTCATGTCAGTTTCCCGGAAATGGCTTATTTCATCATCTACATTGGCATTAAAAACCAGGTCGGCCGTCAGTTCCTGTCCTTTTTTGTCAAAAGTCTGCCGGTATCCTAAGGTTAAATCCATTGCCTGTTCATCTTCTAAATCATTTGTGTGTCGCAGGCTGTATGCTTGCTGTTCCCGGTTCTCATCTAAAAACTGATACCTAATGTCGCTGTTGCCTTTATCCTGGCCAAAGTGATACAGTGCAGAAGCCGAAAGTGTAATTTTAGGGGTGACAGAATAGTCGGTACCTAACCGGAAATTGTGTGATCTGTCGGTGCTATTGCGGTCGCCGTTCTGGATGCGGTAACTGGTGCTGTCTATACTTTGGTCTACAGTATCCAGGTAATAGTTGGTGGTAAAACTGTTGCTTTCGCCCGGTCGGGTACGTTGCCTGAAATCGTAGCCCCCGTTAACAGACCATTTAAAGTAGCGGTAATTCAGGTTAAGTGAAGTATTATAGTTGTCGTAAGTGCCTGCCGTAACCGATGCAGTGCCATGAAAACCCGGTTTCTTTTCCTTTTTCATTACCAGGTTAATGATGCCTGAGGTGCCTTCCGGGTTATACTTGGATGACGGGTTAGTGATAAGTTCTATACTTTCGATCAGGTTGGCCGGAATCTGGTCCAGGGTAAGGTTGCTGAGTGCGGAGCGTTTTCCGTTGATAAGTATAGTTACGTTGGTGCTGCCGCGCATGCTCACGTTGCCTTCAATATCTACCGTTACAGATGGCAGGTTCTGCATTACTTCGGCCACAGAGCCGCTCTGTGCTGCCATGTCTTTGCTCACGTTCACTACTTTTTTATCGAGGTCATACTGCACCAGCTCACGCTCGGTGGTTACCTGTACTTCCCGGAGTTGGGTAGAGGCTGGTTTAAGTGAGATAATGCCTAAGTTTATAGTTGGCGAAGCAGCACTGACATTTATATTAGGTACAAACTTAGCCGGATAGCCCACCATCGAAACACGAAGTATAAACCGCCCATTGGGTACACGCTCCAATATAAATTTACCTTTTATATCAGAAGTGGCTCCGGTTACCAGGCTGGAATCTGCGGCAGTATGCAACACTACATTGGCAAAACCCACAGCAGCTTTGGAGGCTGCATCCTGAAGTGTTCCTGATATTTTACCACTGGCAGAAGGTGTTTGTGCTGATAGGGCAACCGGGAAAATCAGTAGAGAAAGTATACGTATAGATCTGTGTAAACTCGTCATCATAGGCATAGATTATGCAATAAAATATTTACGCGTCTAAGGGTGAGATAGTGTTGAAGTAGCGCAGGGCGGGTATTAAAGTATAGCTAGCTACGAGGTGCAAAATACAGGTAGCGGCAAAAACCTGTTAGTAGTACAAACAACAAGTATAAAGGTTTAAAAGCTCAGGCTGGAAAGTATAAAATAAGAAAGCAGCTGTACCGCTTTGATTTGCTGGAACAGCTGCTTTCAGAGAGCAAGTATAGCTATAGTTTACTGCCCTAGGGTTTTGCTCAGAAAATCCCAGACCACCACGCCGGTGGCCACCGATATATTAAGCGAATGCTTGGTTCCGAATTGCGGAATCTCCAGCACAAAATCAGAGTTGTTGATCACTTCCTGCTCCACGCCAAAAACTTCGTTTCCCAATATAAGCGCAAAATGCTGGCCAGGTTCAGGTATAAATTCGTTCAGTTTCAGGCTGTTCTCTGCCTGCTCCACCGAACCAATTTTATAGTTCTGCTCTTTTAGTTTCAGTACCAGTTCCAGCGTATCCGGCACGTGCTCCCATTCTACTGATTCTGTTGCACCTAAGGCAGTTTTTTCGATGTCACGGTGAGGGGGTGTGCCGGTAATGCCGCACAGGTATATTTTCTCAACCATAAAGGCATCGGCCGTACGGAAAACAGAACCCACATTATTCAGGCTCCGAACATTATCCAGTACCAAGACTAACGGTATTTTTTTCTTATTTTTGAATTCTTCAACCGACTCGCGGTTAAGTTCATCCATCGAAAGTTTACGCATTCTTTTTAGATATTAGACTTTAGCTTCGCCAGCACCATTACAAAGGTCAGGCAGTTTGCTCTAAAATCAAACTTATAGTTTATAGTTGGTTGTTGAAGAAAGTATAAATCCCTTCCTCGGAGGGGCAGGGGTGGGTTATTCATCCCTAAATTCATAATTCAGAATTCATAATTAGCATACATAGTATGAAAGCAGAAAGCACAGGCACTGTAACCCCACTGATGAAACAGTACAACGCCATAAAGGCGAAGCATCCGGGGGCATTGCTGCTGTTCAGGGTAGGGGACTTTTATGAAACTTTCGGCGAAGATGCGGTAAAGGCAAGTAGGATACTGGATATTGTGCTCACCAAGCGTGGCGCAGGTTCTCCTTCCGAAATAGCGCTGGCCGGTTTCCCGCATCATTCCCTGGATACCTACTTGCCCAAACTGGTACGTGCCGGCGAACGAGTAGCCATCTGCGATCAATTGGAAGACCCGAAATTAGTAAAAGGCATCGTAAAGCGTGGCGTAACCGAGCTGGTAACACCAGGTGTGTCGTTTAACGATCAGGTACTGGAACGCCGCAGCAACAACTACCTGGCAGCAGTACATTTTGGCAAAACCGAAACAGGCGTTTCTTTTCTGGATATCTCTACCGGCGAGTTTATTACCGCGCAAGGCGACCGCAACTATATAGGCAAGCTGCTGCAAAGCCTGTCGCCAGCAGAAGTGCTGTTCTGCAAACGCGAAAAAGAAACATTTACTGAACGTTATGGTCCAGATTTCAGATATTTTGCCTTGGAAGAATGGGTGTTTAACTATGATTTCGCTTACGAGTCGCTGACCCGCCAGTTCAGTACCAAATCGCTGAAAGGTTTCGGTATCGAAGGCATGACAGAAGGCATTATTTCGGCTGGAGCTATACTTCATTATTTATCCGAAACCCAGCATAAAGAGATCAGCCATATTGCCACCATCTCCCGCCTGGAAGAAGATAAGTATGTGTGGCTGGATAGATTTACCGTGCGTAACCTGGAGCTTGTTTATCCGCAGCATCAGGAAGGCGTGCCGCTGATACAGGTGCTCGACCACACGGTTACACCAATGGGTGCCCGCCTGCTGAAAAAGTGGGTGGTGCTGCCACTGAAAGATGTTACCCAGATAAAAAGGCGTTTGGATACCGTAGAAGCCTTGACCCAGCACCGCGAATTGCTGACTGAGCTCACTACCCACCTGAAGCAGATAAACGACCTGGAGCGCCTGATATCGAAAGTGGCGGTGCGTCGTGTAAATCCGCGAGAATTGGTGCAACTGGCCAAAGCCCTGGATGCAATCGTTCCGATACAAACGGCATTGGCGCTGAGCAATATCCCGGCCTTACAAAAACTGGCTGCCCAATTAACGCCGTGCGATGGCCTGCGCGAAGAGATAAAGAACATCCTGAAGCCTGAGCCACCAATGCTTACCAACCAGGGCAACATGATCAACGATGGCATTCATGCAGAACTGGATGAACTCAGAAGTATAGCCTTCTCTGGTAAAGATTACCTGGCACAATTACAGCGTCGCGAAGTACAGAATACGGGCATCAGTTCACTAAAAATTGCCTATAACAAGGTGTTTGGTTATTACCTGGAAGTTAGCAACGCCCACAAAGACAAAGTGCCTGCTACCTGGATCAGGAAACAGACGCTGGTAAACGCCGAGCGCTACATTACCGAAGAGCTGAAAACTTACGAAGAGAAGATCCTGAATGCCGAAGACCGCATCTATAGTATAGAGTTTGGCTTGTTTAATGAGCTGGTGCTGCACGCCTTGGATTACGTGGCGCAGGTACAGCAAAACGCTAAAGTGATTGGGGTAATTGATTGCCTGAGCTCATTTGCAGGTATAGCCCTGGCCAATAACTATGTGAAGCCGGAGGTAAGCGATAGCCACGTGCTGGATATTAAAAAAGGCCGTCACCCGGTTATCGAAAAGCAATTGCCACTGGGCGAAAGCTACGTGCCGAATGATATTTTCCTGGATAATGAAGCCCAGCAGGTGATCATTATTACAGGGCCGAACATGGCCGGTAAAAGTGCCTTGCTGCGCCAGACAGCACTTATAGTTCTGATGGCGCAGATCGGTTGTTTTGTACCCGCAGAGGCAGCAAGTATAGGCATCATCGATAAGATCTTTACCCGTGTGGGCGCTTCAGATAACCTTTCGAAAGGCGAGTCTACGTTTATGGTGGAGATGACCGAAACGGCAAGTATACTTAACAACCTGTCGGATAGAAGTTTAGTGCTGATGGATGAGATCGGGCGTGGTACAAGTACCTACGACGGCATTTCGATTGCATGGGCCATTGTAGAGCATTTGCATAATCATCCGAAGTATAAAGCCAAAACGCTTTTTGCCACGCATTACCACGAGCTAAACCAACTGGCCGAAGAACTGCCACGAGTGAAGAACTATAACGTGTCGGTACGCGAAGCGGGTGGTAAGATTTTGTTTATGCGTAAGCTTGTAGAAGGCGGCAGCGAGCATAGTTTTGGTATACATGTGGCACAAATGGCCGGTATGCCGAATAGCGTGGTGCTACGCGCCGATGAGATCATGCACCACCTTGAGAAAGAAAAAGTGAGTGAGCAGGCACCGGCACAGAAAATGAAATCCGCACCTAAAAATAACTTCCAGCTAAGTATGTTCGAATTAAATGATCCGCAACTGGCTCGCGCTAAAGAACTGCTGGAGCAGCTGGATATAAACACTATTACGCCGGTAGAGGCTTTATTAAAATTAAACGAGCTCAAGCTACTCCTGAAGGAAAAAGCTGAAACTGTACGCTAACCTTATACTTTAGAAACTATAAATAGTAAGCCGATGCAAGAGCCTGAGATCCTGATGTGCGGTGAGAAAAAGCTGGTTGGCATGCAGATTTATACTTCACTGGCGGAGGATGATACTGTAGCTATGTGGCAGCGGTTTATGCCACGCCGTAAGGAAATCCGGAATAGTATTGGGCAATTGTTTTATTCAGTACAGGTATTTGACGGTGGATTGGATGTAGAGGAATTTACACCTAAAACGGAGTTTGAGAAATGGGCAGCCGTAGAGGTCTCAGACTTTAATGCTATACCTGACGGGATGGCTACGTTTATACTTCCTGCCGGGCTTTATGCTGTTTTTATATATAAAGGGGCGAGCAGTGCTTTTTATGAAGCCGCACAATACATTTATGGTTTCTGGCTACCAGAGTCTGTATACGAGCTTGATGCCAGGCCACATTTTGATGTGATGGGCGAAAAATACCTGGGTCCGAACAACCCGGATTCGGAAGAAGAGATCTGGATTCCGGTAAAACTGAGGTAGAAAGTAAGAGCAATAAACTCTGGACAAGTATAAAATCAGAGCACGCAGAAAGTTTTATTAAATTTTTCTCTCTGAAAATCAGTCTGAAACGCATAAATGCAAGATTTTTTTTGCACAGGCTATTGACAAGTGGATTTTTGTCTATATCTTTGTATCACTAAATCGCTGGGACGGAAACGGAAAGCGAAATAGTGAAGACTAAAAGCGGGAGTAGCTCAGTTGGTAGAGCGCGACCTTGCCAAGGTCGAGGTCGCGAGTTCGAACCTCGTCTCCCGCTCAAAAAAGGCAGATAAAGACGTTGTGTAAAACAACGTCTTTGTTTTTTAAACTCACCCTTCGGATGTCGTCCGGATGGCTTGCCGGGATGGTGGAACTGGTAGACACGCAAGACTTAAAATCTTGTGTCCGCAAGGACGTGCGGGTTCGATTCCCGCTCCTGGTACATTTTATAAAAGATAAAGGGCTGTAGATCAATGATTTACAGCCCTTTTTTGTTTTTTGAGCAACAAACTAGCAACAAAATTTAGGGATATCATCAGAAAGGACTACTAGTGAATTATTAGGTTTATTATATACACTAACGCTTTTATGATTTAAGAAGATTACCTCTCGCCTAAGGTGTTAATATTCAAGTTGCGATCACAATATATAATTTACTACATTTATAAACTGAGATCACTACTGGAATATCAAGCTCAATCCAGTGAGTAGTAGACAACTAAGCCATTTTTTGTCCTTTTAACATGTATTTAATAAGAAAGCAATATGCAATCATTATCTAAAGGATTTAATCTCAAAAGGCTATCTATTGAAAGAGCTTTCAAGATTAACTTAAACTATTTATTTAAGAGATTATTTAAAATCACTGGGTTTGAGGAAAGTTATTCTCAATTTGGAGAAGACTTAGCTATCAGACATCTGCTGTCTAACGTGGGCTTAAGAGATGGGGTATATGTAGATGTTGGCTGCAATCATCCATTAGAACATTCCAATTCTTTTAAATTGTATTTAGAAGGTTGGAAAGGAATCACAATTGACTTAAATAGGGATTCAATTTCGCTTCACAAAGTTGAGCGTAAAGCAGATATTCAAGTACATACTGCTATTTCTGATGAAGTAAAAGAAGTAAAAGTATTTCACTTTGAGAATAATAAGATTAATACTATAGATGAAAGCTTTTATTCAGTTATGAAGGATGTATTTAAGCCTAAATCTGAATATAGCGTAATAGAGACTAGAACTTTAACTCAAATTCTTGTTGAAGAGAATATCCCAGTTATAGATCTTCTTTTAATTGATGTGGAAGGCTATGATTTTAAAGTGTTGAAATCCTTAGATTTAAGAAAATATAGGCCAAAGTTAATAGTTATTGAACTTCATGATTTTAAATTAGAAGAATTCAATAAAGATGAGATTGTAATGTATTTAAAATCTATGAATTACAAGATAATTGGATTTTTAGCAGTGAATGGATATTTCCAAGATGAAAATATTTAATATTTCTGTTTAGATGTTTATAGGCAGGAATATAAATCGCAGGCGCTAGCATCAATACTTAGTTATTACTTTCTACTTTACCGCCTTTTTTCTATGTAAGAGAACTCAACTCTTTTAGGTCTTTGCTTCTGTTCGTGCGCGTACTGGCCTAGTCCTGCTTAATCTCTCCCTATCTAACGCGCGGGTAAGTAGGCATTAACCTTACTTTTTATAGTATAAGGTAGTGTCAGATTTTATCTGAATGGATGCGCTTGTATCATATTCCCATGTTACCTTAAGTATATACTCAGGCGTGGTAAAGAAGTAATGCCAGCCAATATTACTGAGTTCCTTTTCATAGGTATGTTCGCCTGTTGCAATCTGATAGGCTAAGGCATTAAATTCTTCATCATAAAAGACTATATCCTCTACATTTCTATACCAGGTAGAATGTAGAAATTTGCCTGTATGATGAATAAATTTAATTGTACTGCTCATACTAAGAAATACTAAGTCAGGACCTTTGAAGCCCTGCCTTTTCTATACGAGCGAACATACTAACATTTGCTAACATTTACCCCCTTTGCCTTTAATTTGGCAGTGAGTAATAATTACTGTCATGCGGTCGGGCTTGTTTAGCTCCAGTTAGGATCTTTACCCCCTACCCCTATACGCGCGATAATGTAAAGTTTTGACAAGTTTATAAGCTCCAGTAAGAAACATAGCTCTATCATTTACCTGTAGTTTGCCTTTGCCCGGGCTATCTTTTTGTTAAGCTCCTGTATTAGTTCAGGTTGTTCTGCTACTGTTTTGCACCCTACTAAATTCTTTATTTTCCTTTTCAGGTTGGAGTAGTATTCAGGCCTTTTATATACCTTTTGCTCCCTCATTACTTCTACATGATGTAGAATAGTATCTAATCCTTTTTCCTGAATGGCTAATATCAATAGCTGGTCCAGGTAATCTTTTTCTGTTTTAATCTTGCTAGTATCCATCTTTGCTAATCCTACTTTGTTTATTGCTTCATATTCATTGTGCCAACGGTCTATCATATCCATATAGAACCGTTCATCTGTTAAGGTGTCAGGTGTTATTACCGCTTGGTTTAATTGCTTAGGCAGGCGGGCCATGTAGCTAACTTCAAACCGCATCAGGTTCTTACCTTTGAATACATCAGGAATTGTTACCCTGTTCTTTTTGCTCTCAGCTATCTTGTTGTATGCCTTTACACTTCTTTGGCTGTTCTGATAGCTTATGCTTTTGGGTTGGGTTAGGCGGGTGTACCTAGGGCTTTGTCCTAAGTAAGGGTAATATAGCTCAGGTTTATAGGCTGTAATGATGTTATGTCCTACATCTACTCTTGTAACCTTTGCTTTATGTATTGGCAGGTGTAAAGTATCTGCCAACATTTCAAAGGCCCGCCTGCTATCTGAGCGGGTAAGGGTGTGCAGGTTAGTACCCAAGTAGAACTTTGCTAAACTGCCTTTGATGCTTACCCCGCTGTCTGAAATGCCTATTCTTAAATTACCTGCATTGCCTGTAATATAAGTTTTGTCTGTGTCCTGCCTGTAACTCTCTGATAGGTTGGTAAGGTAGTTTGGCAGGCAGTCCATTACAGAACCGCCTGCCTGTTCCTTTTCCAGGAACTGCCATATAGTACAGTACATTGCTTTGATAAAATCTATCAAGGTGTACTACTTACTATAAGGAACTATCATAATTAAAGAACGGCCGGGCCTGCTCTCTCAGGCTTTGCAGCTCATTGTCTAGATCTCCATCAATCAGGCGTTGGTAATAGGCCGGTACTAGGTTTCTGCCATTCAATATTACCAGTACTTCAATCTGGGTTATATCTGCATTAGTGATAAACAGATAGCAGTCGTTCCTGAAAGGGAAAAGCGGGTTAGGTTCGCCTTTACCTAACAGCCTGTTTGCATTAGGGTAGCCATACCCATATTCAGGATAATCTGTGTCTTCAAAGTAGATGCTGGATAGGTTTAGCCTGCCATTAGATAAAGCCCATTCTGCTAACCTTTTGTTATTGGCTTTTACAAACTCCCTGGCAGGCATTTTATACAGGTACTTTTGTCCTTTGCTATTGATGAAATTCATCAAACCTGTATAGCCTGTTGTGTTGGTGTAGGCTGTGCAATCTAACCTGCCTTTTGCCTTTATACCATGTTGAGCCTTTACTTCATCAGGCAGGATCTCAAACTTATAGTAAGCCGTTAGCATGAAGCACCTCCCATCTTTTTAAGAGTGATGTAGGTTGCTGCCTGCTCTTCTATGTCAGTATCATTTAAAGGCGTTACAGCGTTCCTTTGCAGCCATTGGTCTAACTCTAGCTTACTAAAGTAGATGTGCTTGCCCTGGGGCTTAAAATGCGGTATTTGTGCAGTAGATGTAAGCTTATACAGGTAGCTCTTAGATAAGCCTGTATAGCTTGCCGCTTCATCAAAGTTTAATACTGTTTTTTGGGTAAGGAGTAGGGTTTCTATATTCCTTAGCCTTTGCTCTAATTGTTGTAATTCCATTTTTCAGTTCTTGTTAAAAGTTGAAAAAATGGAAAGGCCTTTCCTGTGTCGTTATAACAAGAGTAAAGGTATGTAGGCAGGTAAAAGGAAAGAATAGATAGGGGTTTAGCAGTAATAGGGTATAAACTAGTTTAAACCTTTTAACACCTCATCTAATATTTGGTAATTCTTAGGCTTTCCTGGGTGTTTTATGTTTTTGTTGCTTAAATACCGGTCTTTGGATTGAGCCAAATTCCTAGCATTGGTAAAGCAAAACTCAGCAACACTCCATTGATTAATATTGAAATGTATTAGCCTATTGCTATAAATATAGTCTACAAAATAAGCTAACAGGTTTTTATCTCCTACCCAGTCAACAGGCTTTATTTTATTTAAAGGCTTTGCTTCAAAAACAGCCTTAAATTGGTCTAATGTAGTATTAGTATTTATTAGACCATTAGCAAGTAAGTTTTGGTGTAACTTAGGCAATTCTTCATTAGGATTGTTTTGCCATTTATAGCTAGTATTCTTATCTTTTAATAATTCCCTAAGTTGGTTTTCTTCATCAATGTTTGTATTTAAGAGTAAAAATGGTTCAGATGTGTTTTTTAATTGTTCAGCTTTAAACCAATTAAGCCACTTAAGGAAGTTTACATAAATAACATAATTTAGTGGCTTAGTGCCTTCTTCCATTGTTTTATATAAATCATATACATCATCAAAGTTGCCTTTTTCTGCATCGAATGAAAAATATTCTTCAACCTGTATTGCTGTCAAGAATTTATTTTTCCCATCTCCTCCCAATCTTGCCATAAAAACGGTTTCTGGTTGTTTATCTCTAAATTTATTAATCTTAGATTCTATCTTATCAATCCAATCTGATAAAATTTCATCTTTCACAAGAGACATATTAAAGTGAATAAAGAACATTCTTCTAAAGGCTTTTATAATGTCATTTACTCTTTTTATAAAAGCTTCTCTTATTCGTCGTTCAATCTTCATGAAATCATTTGGAGAAAAGTCATTTCTCAAATCATTCAAATACTCCCCCTGCACATTGCCATCTAACCAGTCTTGGTAAGTGTATTCATACTTCTCCATAGCTAAAAGTTAAAAGCAGGCTCTTTACACCCGCACGTTATGACTGTGATAAAACCATTAAATACCTAAATCAGGCAAGGCGTTTACAGCCTGCACTTTGCGTTCATCTGCAATGCTAAGGTATTTCTGTGTATGCTTAATTGAAGTGTGCCCTAAGAGCTGAGAAAGTGTTTTAATGTCATACCCTAACAGGAGTATGTTAGTAGCAAAGGAATGGCGGGCGCTGTGCCATGTAATGCGCTTTTCTATGCCTGCTCTTGTTACCCAATTCCTGATCGTTTTAGTTGAGCCCTCAAAACTTGGTAAGGGAAAGATAAGATCTTTAGGGCCGGCCTTTTCTCCTATCAGTTTAAGGGCGTTATTGTTTAGCCTAAGGCGGTTTACTTCCTGGGTTTTGTTCTGCTTAATCAGTAGCTCGTTATTGCTTATATGCTGCCATTTAAGCTCTTTGATGTCCCCAAATCTAAGGCCTGTATTGCAGGCAAACAGGAAAGCCCGCTTTATAGTCTCATTACCACAAGGAGTATTAGCAAGCTTCTTTACTTCATCTAAACTAAGTACTCCCTTATTCATGCCCCCGCTTTTAAATTTCAGGTTTTCAGGCAGTGGGTTCTTATGGAACAGGTTTTCTCTAAGACCATACTTAACTACTTTTCTAAAGCGGTTAAAGTATGTTAGCGGGCCTTCTCCAGTGTGGTTAGTTTCTAAGTAATCTTTATAGCCTATAATAAGGTTTTGGGTAAGCTCCTTACATTGCAATTTGTCTTTGCCATGCCTGTCTAGCAGGTAGGCTTTAAACTTCTTTAAACTGGCAGTAAGCACCCGCTTATCTGCTTTGGTATAAGTAGTGATGTAGGCTTGGTAGAACTTCAGGAAATCAGTACTGGTAAGGGCTTTGCTTTGCAGGTCATAAGTTCCTAGCAAGGCTTCTTCTGTTCGCTTGGCTTTGATGCGTTGTGCAAGTTCTAATGCAGCTTTGTTAGACTGTTTCTCTAAGGCGGTCTTAGGCTTATCTACCAGGTAAAGCTTTAAATATTCATATTGCCTTACCCCATCATTGTAGTAATCTAAGTAAAGGCTTATATTACCATTACTTAGCTTTCTTTGCCTTAGCCTTACAGGTTCTTTTGTGGTTGTTTTTTCACTTGCTTAGCTGCTGTTTTCCAATCTCTTACAATGTAATAAAACGGGATTTGTCGAGCAATAAACCAGCAACAAAACTTAGTAAATCATTGTCAAAACAAAGGCAAATAAGGCAGTGCTGAAAATTGAAAAAGTGCCTTTATTGATGTTTAAAGCCGGTTTTTATTTATTGTTGTTTGCCTATATTTAAAGGTTATGTACCCGCTCCTGGTACATTTTAAAGCCCCTGTAACGTAAGTTGCAAGGGCTTTTTGTTTTACATGTTATCAAAGATCTAGGCCTCAACCCGGTTTGTAATCAAATAGCCATCCTGATATTTCTTTATCCTGGTACCACTATACTTCTAAAGTACCTAAACTATTTTTATTAATCACGTATTATCCATAGTCAAGTGCTTTGATATCCCTTCCTCATTAGTTGGTAAAATTTTATGAACAGGTTTTTTCTATTTCTGGCATTCAGTGCTGTCAGTTTTTGTGCGATCGCACAAAAGGGTTTTCCAGTGCAGCACAAGATCTTTGTTGGTGGTGGTCTTTCGATGGCACCTGAGAGCTTGGCAGGTATTGAGAGTGCAGATAACAAGGGATATGTAGAAAATGGGCCTATTGTAGCCATTAATTATGTTGCTGGTCTGCATCGCTATTATGGAGCAGGTTTAACTATAGGGCATAGCCGCAATAACCTGAACGCTATAGCTGTGGCTAATTCCTTTTCGTCGGCTACAACCGTGCAGACCGAGGCTTACACGCTTACTTTTTTGATGGCTGACTTGTATGGTATGTTTCCGGTGAAGCAGTGGAATTTTTATGCAAAAGGCAGCTTGGGAAGTATGCTGCCGGATATATGGGAAATGAAAATTACCAATGATGTTGGCAGCGGCACTGTAAAGAGCGGGAAAAAGTTTGTACCAGCTTACGCAGCCGCACTAGGTGTAAATTATACTTTCGGGAAAGTAGATATTGGATTGGAATCTAATTTGCTGGCCTCAGAGCCTGAATTTGAAATGCAATTAAATCAATCTGTTTCTTACCGCAAACAATGGCTTTCAGCTTTTAACCATACCATTAAA
Source organism: Pontibacter deserti (assembly GCF_023630255.1). Taxonomy (NCBI): domain Bacteria; kingdom Pseudomonadati; phylum Bacteroidota; class Cytophagia; order Cytophagales; family Hymenobacteraceae; genus Pontibacter; species Pontibacter deserti. Next base: position 89,169 of record NZ_JALPRS010000002.1, read on the forward strand.
ACAGGTTTCCGTTTTTAAAGAATAACTTAAAGATTTTATCTTGAAAGGTCCTGCGCGCGGTTGGCATCAATAGCCAGCAAAATGTAAAGCAGGATAGTAAACGACCACAACGAAGAGCCACCATAGCTAAAGAAAGGCAACGGTATACCTACCACAGGCGCTAAGCCTATTGTCATGCCAATGTTTATCAGGAAGTGGAAGAAGATAATAGAGACCACACAATAGCCGTAGGTTCGGGCAAAAACTGATTTCTGGCGTTCGGCTATACTTACAATCCGGATCATCAGTAACAGGAACAGAACGATCAGAATAGTACTGCCTATCCAGCCATGTTCTTCACCAATTGTACAGAAAATAAAGTCAGTACTTTGCTCCGGTACAAAATCGAATTTGGTTTGTGTTCCTTCCAGAAATCCTTTGCCCCAGAAGCCGCCTGATCCAATAGCGATCTTGGATTGCGTTACGTTCCAGCCATAGCCAAGCGGGTCAGCTTCCGGGCTTATAAGTGCTTTGATACGGTTTTGCTGGTGCGGCTGTAGTACATCGTTTATAAAGTAGTCTACGCTAAAGATCATGCCTACTACAAGTATAAACAAGGCGATCATAGACTTAATACGGCGCATTAAGCGGTAATCCAGCCAAATGGCAGCTCCCATCAACACAGCAATACCAAGTATAAGGTATAGTTTCGGAACGAGTAGTGTAAGTATAAATATAGCTGCTGCAGAACCGCCAATAATCAGGATAAGCGGCGACATACCCTCGCGGAAGTATGCCAGTACAAAAGCGGCAAATACCAGTGCCGAACCTGTTTCATTTTGCAGTATGATAATGGCAGGCGGCAACAGCGTAATTACGGCCAGAATCATCTGATCCTTCATGTTCTGCTGGCGCAGGTTAACGCTGCTGAGAAAACGGGATGCTGCCAGTGCGGTGGCAAACTTAGCTAACTCAGCGGGTTGTAAACGCACGCCACCACCTAAATCGAGCCAGGAGCGCGAACCGGCAATTGGATTAGCTACAGCCAGTGTAAAGAGTAATAACAGTATTATAAAACCGTAGATAGGATAAGCAAGATGCTCAAATATCTTATAATCTACGGCCAGCAGCATGGTGATCAGGATAACAGATGTACCTATCCAGAGCAACTGCTTACCAGAGTTAATATCGAAGCTGAAGATATTGACCACGTTATCTGGGCTGTATACTACTGCGTAGATGTTCATCCAGCCCAGTGCTACCAGCAAGAAATATATACCTACCGTTACCCAATCCAGATTCTGCAGAATACGGCGTGACGTACGCTGGCTGCTTCGGGTAGCAATTTTATACTTTGGTATGGTCTGTTCTACTGGCATCTGTTAATCAATATTCAGGTATTCGCGGCTAAGTACCCATTTCTCTTTCCACTTATTTTTAGTAGAAACAGAATCGGTCAGGTATTTTTCCATCATCAGGCCGGCAATTGGCGCCGCCGACTGTGCTCCGAAACCCGCGTTCTCCACATAAACCGCGATTGCGATCTTTGGGTTCTCTTTTGGTGCAAAAGCTACAAATACAGCGTGATCTTTACCCTGTGGGTTCTCTGCTGTTCCTGTCTTGCCACATACTTCAATGCCTAAGTGCTCCAGCGAAGCATTACGCCCTGTACCAGATTTCACAACATCGGCCATACCCTGCACTACTGGCGGGTAATGAATGGCATCTACTGACGCATAATGCTTTTTCTGGTAATCGTTTAGCGGCTTACCATTTTCGCCAACTGCACGTACCAGGTGTGGCGTAATGTAATAGCCCCGGTTAGCTATAATAGCCATAAAGTTAGCCATCTGCAGGGGCGTTACACCTAATTCCCCCTGGCCTATACTTAGCGAGTAAATGGTAGAGAATTTCCAGCGGTTCTCCCCATAGATCTTATCGTACATCTTTGTAGAAGCGATAATACCTTGTTTCTCGTTTGGCAGGTCTATTCCCAGTTTCGTTCCGAAACCAAAGCTTGTAATTTGTTCACGCCAGTCAGCTAGGCCAAGTGCTGTATCTTTAAATGTATTTGGGGATTTACCCTGGTTTATTGTTGCCCGAAACACCTGGTAAAAGTATGGGTTACAAGATGTTTTAATGGCAATCGAAAGATCAGTAGGGGCCTGGTGTGCGTGTGAGCATGTTACCAATGCCTGGTTACACGGGTAGCCTGTATTTGGTGTGATGACGCCTTCCTGTAAAGCAATAAGTGCCTGCGCCAGCTTAAAAATAGAGCCGGGTGGGTTACTGCTTGCCATGATCGGGCGGTTGAACATTGTTTTGTTCGGGTCGGTAAGCAGCTGCATGTAATTCTTTCCGTAGTCCTTACCGGTAAACAGATTCGGATCATAGAATGGGGCAGAGATATAAGCCAAAACTTCACCAGTAGATGGTTCTATTGCTACCACACTACCTTTAGCGCCATTCATCAGGTACTCGCCATACTTCTGCAGCTCCAGGTCTATAGTGCTATACAGGTTCTTGCCAGCTACCGAAAGTGTATCATAGGCCCCGTCTTTAAAAGGTCCTTTCTCGATGCCTCGCACGTTTACCATGATGTGTTTGACACCGCGCTGACCCATCAGGTACTTTTCATACTCCAGCTCTATACCGCTTTTGCCAATATAGTCGCCGGGGCGGTAGCCTTTATAGTTGCTGGTGTCTTCTAATTGGTTCGGGCTGATTTCGGCAATATACCCTAGTGCATGCGACAAACTGCTGTGCGAGTAACCGCGTGCTGTACGGGCGTTTATATAAAAGCCAGGGTAGTCGATCAGGTTATCCTGTATGTGAGCAATATCCTGAGTGGTAAGCTTTTGATAAAAGATGGATGGCTTAACTGGTGAATAAGCTCTTGCTTTTTTCAGGCGTTCGCGCACATCCTCTAAAGGAAGATTTAACAGTTTTGATAAGCGTAGGGTATCCAGCTGTTTTGCTTCCTTAGGTACTACCATCAGGTCGTAAACAGGAGTATTCTCCACCAACAGTTTCCCGTTACGGTCATAAATAAGGCCACGGAACGGGTATTGGATAACTGTTTTAATAGCATTGGTTTCAGCGGCTTGCTTATAGCTGCTGTCTACTACCTGTATGTAAAACAGGCGAAGGGCAAACACAATGCCGACCACTACAAAAATGGCCTGAATAATGTACTTTCTGTTTTCTAAGTAATTCATGTACTATCTCTTCACTCTCTTTGCAGAGAAGAACAGTAATTGGAGTATCACGACTACAACCCCTGTAAATAAGGTGCTCAGCAGGATCTTTACTAAAGTATACCACTCAAAGCTGATGATTTCTAAAAAGAATACAGCGGCATGGTGTATTACAATAAGTATAGATGCATATGTCAGGAACCAGTTCCAGCCCATAATGTGCAGGTTGGCTGAGTCACTCGATTCGTAACCATCGCGGGGTGTTAGAAGGTTCAATATATGAGGGCGTAAAAATGCGAGTAGCACGCTTGCCGCCGCATGAATGCCCATGGTATCATAGAAAATATCTACAGTAAAGCCAACTATAAACCCGAGCAGGAGCAACACAAGTCTGTTTATGTTGATCGGTAGGAATAGCAGAAAGGCAATATAAATGAAGCAAAAGCCTGTACTGAAGAGCACTAAGTTATCAAAAAGCAGGATTTGCAGTGCTACAAAAAGTATGAACTGCACGATATGTCGGATGCCGAAGGTGCTATTCATTTGGGAGTATGCCTGCGTTATGTTCTAAAGTATCGCGTTCTGCTTTCTGTGTATTTTCAACTACATACACATAAGAGAGCTGCACAAAATCTACCGCTAATTTAACCTTTACTGTAAAAAAGCTTTTATCTGCTTCTCTGGTAACCGAGCTAACAGTGCCCACCATTATACCTTCCGGGAAAACAGTGTTGTAGCCACTGGTTACAACTGTATCGCCTTTGGCTAACTTAACGTGCAGCGGAATATAGTCAAGTATAGCCATGCGATAGTCTCCGCCCTGCCATTTTATAGTTCCGAAAGTTTCGTTGCGCTTTACTTTAGCCGATATCAGCATTTGCGAGTGCAGCAGTGAAGTAACCGTAGAATAATTGTCAGATACGGTTTTAACACGCCCAACTACGCCATTAGATGCAATAACCCCCATGCCTGGCTGTACTCCATCTTTTGTACCGATAGAGAGTGTCAGGTAATTATTGGTGCGACGTACTGAATTGTTGATAACCTTACCCGCATGAAGTATAAATGTCTGTGGGCCCGTTCTAAGCGAATCAACTATAGTTGTATCTGCAGGCACAACCAAAGTTGTATCCAGTTTGCTGGTGCTGGCAGTTATACTTACCTGCTTATACTTCATTACTTCCTGGCGGAGCAAGGCATTCTCGCGGGCCAGCGTGTTGTTCACTGTTGCCAGGCTGAAGTAGTCTGTAACACCACTCTGGAACTCCAGCACGCGCCCCACATACCTGTTGGCTGAGTTAAAGAAAGCTGCGCCCTGATACGTGTTGTACTGCACGATCAGGTAAATGCACAACGCTTCCAGCAGCACGAACACCAGGAACGCACGGAACCGATAAATAAACGCAAAAAGATTCCGCATTTGGGCCTGTTACGTAAGCAGAACGTTTTTAAAGCCTTCGATATTTTTAATGGCAGCTCCTGTGCCACGCACTACCGCTCTTAACGGATCTTCGGCGATGTGAATAGGAAGCTTGGTCTTGGCAGCCAGACGCTTATCGAAACCACGTAGCAATGCACCACCACCTGTCAGGTGTATACCATTGTCGTAGATGTCAGCAGAAAGTTCAGGCGGAGCAATCTCCAGGGCCTTCAATACCGCTTCTTCTATCTTAGAAACTGATTTGTCAAGAGCTATGGCGATCTCCTGGTAAGTAACCTTGATAACTTTAGGAATACCAGTCATCAGGTCGCGGCCACGGATTTCATAGTCTGCTGGCGGGTTCTCGATCTCTGTAAGAGCGGCACCAACTTCAATTTTAATTTTCTCGGCAGAGCGCTCACCGATCAGCAGGTTGTGCTGGCGGCGCATGTAATCAAGAATATCTTTCGTGAACACATCACCGGCCACACGGATAGACTGGTCGCAAACGATACCAGAAAGAGCTACTACAGCGATCTCCGTTGTACCACCCCCGATATCCACGATCATAGAACCGATAGGTTGCTCCACGTCAATACCGATACCGATAGCTGCTGCCATTGGCTCCTGGATCATCCAAACTTCTTTAGCGCCGGCGTGCTGCGCAGAGTCACGTACGGCACGTTTCTCCACCTCCGTAATACCCGACGGAATACAAATTACCATGCGGTGCGAAGGCTGGAACAAGCGACGGCCAGTGTCGATCATCTTGATCATACCACGGATCATCTCTTCGGCAGCGTGGAAGTCGGCGATTACACCGTCTTTCAGCGGACGAATGGTTTTGATATTCTCGTGTGTTTTTTCGTGCATCTGCATTGCCTGGCGACCAATGGCAAGTACTTTGCCCGTTGTTCTGTCCACGGCAATGATCGACGGTTCGTCAACTACGATCTTATCGTTGTGTATGATCAGGGTATTTGCGGTACCAAGGTCAATGGCTATATCGCTGGAGAAAAAATTAAAAAGTCCCATTTTGTATATGTGCGGGCGTGCGGTAGCCCTTTTTATATTTCAAATATACTATAATTATTGAGTATAAACCCGGCGCAAAATTAGTGATTTTACACACAATTTATAATGAACTGTTACAGTAGTGCTTGCTTTTTTAAAATTAACCTTATAAAAATGTGTCTGCGGCTGTATTTCAGGGGTATAACGGTAGTTTCAGGTATAAATTGAATAGCACTAAGTTTTTGATTTCAGGAAGTTTGGATGACTATAAAGCAAAACTCCCCGACTAAAGTATAGCCGGGGAGTTCTGATTATCGAAAGTATTAACAGCTTAATGTTTAAAGTGACGAACACCAGTCATGACCATAGCCATACCATGTGCATCGCAGTAGTCAATAGAATCCTGGTCTTTGATAGAACCGCCTGGTTGTACCACTGCTTTTATACCTGCTTTATCAGCAATCTCCACGCAATCCGGGAAGGGGAAGAAGGCATCAGATGCCATTACCGTTTTGCTTAGGTCAAACCCGAAGCTGTTCGCTTTTTCGATCGCCTGGCGTAAAGCGTCAACACGTGAAGTCTGGCCTACACCGCTGGAGAACATCATTTTGTCTGTTGCTAAAACTATAGTATTAGACTTTGTGTGCTTGCAAACTTTAGCTGCAAAAACCAGTGCTCTTTTTTCTTCAGCAGTTGGTTCGCGTTTGGTAGCGGTCTTAAAGTCGGCTTCGGTTTCGGTTTTCAGATCTTTGTCTTGCTCAATTACGCCGTTCAGTAGTGTTTTGAACTGTTTTTTCGGCAGCTCCACGTTGTTTTGCTTTAACAGGATGCGGTTTTTCTTGGTCTTCAATAGCTCCAGGGCATCGTTATTAAAGGCAGGCGCGATCAGTACTTCAAAGAAAAGCTTATTTAACTCTTCAGCCGCAGCTATGTCTATACTTCTGTTTGCGATAATTACACCACCGAAGGCAGACACCGGATCAGAAGACAGGGCATTAAGGTAAGCTTCTTTTATAGTTTCACCGGTAGCGCAACCGCAGGCGTTGGTATGTTTAAGTATAGCTACAACCGGTTCGTCAAACTCAGCGGCAAGGGCAACGGCTGCATCCACGTCTACCAGGTTGTTGTAAGAAAGCTGCTTACCGTTTAGTTGCTCAAAAAGTTCGTCGAGTTTGCCGTAGAAAGTACCCTTTTGGTGCGGGTTCTCGCCGTAGCGGAGCGGAGTAGCTTCGCGTATACTTTGCTTGAATGGCTGCTCTTCTGCATTACCATTTATATAGTTAAAGATGTGGGTATCATAGTGCGACGAAACATCGAAGGCCTTGGCAGCAAAGCGTTTACGGTCTTCCAGTTCAGTAGCGCCATTTTTCTCCTGCAGCAAAGTCACCACCTCATCATACTGCTCTCTTGACGACACAATCAGCACGTCTTTAAAGTTCTTGGCAGCAGCACGAATCAGGGAAATACCTCCAATATCAATCTTTTCAATTATATCTGCTTCCGAAGCGCCGGATGCTACGGTTTCTTCAAAAGGATAAAGGTCAACTATAACCAAGTCTATTGGCGGGATCTCAAATTTTTCACGCTCTGCAATATCGCTGTCGTTATCGCGACGATGCAAGATGCCTCCGAACACTTTAGGGTGAAGCGTTTTAACACGGCCACCGAAAATAGATGGGTAAGCGGTCAGGTCTTCTACGGCTACTACCTCAGCGCCCTGCTCTTCCAGGAAAGCCTGCGTGCCGCCTGTAGAGTAAATCGTAACATTGTGCTGTTTCAGGAGCTCCACGAGTGGCTCCAGGCGGTCTTTGTAGTAAACTGAAATAAGTGCCGATTTGATTTTAACTGGTTGCATGGGTATGGGTTGAGGATTGATTTCTATAGTTCGTCTTTCTTCTGTAGCAGCTTTTCTACTACTTCTGGCAGGTATTTATGTTCCAACTGTAGTACGCGCGCGGCAAGTTCTTCCGGTGTATCATCAAGGTGTACCGGGCAATATTCCTGAAGTATAAATTCGCCTTTGTCGTACTCTTCGTTAACGCGGTGTATGGTTATGCCCGATTGTTCGTCACCGGCCTGCACCACGGCTGTGTGCACATGTATGCCATGCATGCCTTTGCCGCCATACTTTGGCAACAGCGCAGGGTGTATGTTGATAATGCTATCCGGGAAAGTCTGTAAAAACTTCTGAGGTACCAGCCATAAAAAGCCAGCCAGCACTATAAGGTCAGGGTTGAAGGATTTTACCTTCTCCAGTACTTTGTCGGTGCCATAAAACTCATCCCTGGAAAACAAAAGAGCCGGGACGTGGTAGGTCTCGGCTCTTTTTAGGGCATAGGCTTTCGGGTTGTTAGAGAACAGGGCGGCCACACGTATTTCCGGGTGGTGCTCAAAGTGCTCGAGCAGGCGCTGCGCATTGCTCCCCGATCCGGAAGCGAAAATGACTATATTCTTCTTATCTGGTTGTTCCAAAAGTATAAAATTGCTTTATAGCTGCAAATATAGCCAGTTTGCTTATAGTTGCCAGTAAGTACAAGTATAAATCTGGAATTCCATGTTGCAGGAACATGCCTCCCTCAGCCAAACTATAAACTATAATTTACTTCCAGTATCTTTCAATGGCTACTGCCACCCCGTCTTCTATACTTGGTAGCGTAATTTCTTTTGCCACGGCTTTTACTTCGTCGCGGGCGTTACCTACGGCTATGCCCATTCCTACAGCCTGCAGCATATCAATGTCGTTATAGTTGTCGCCGAAGGCCATTACTTCGTGCATACCTATATCGAAACGTTCTTTTAGTAACAGCTCCAGGGTAGTAGCTTTAGAAATGGAACGCGGTGCTAACTCCAGGTAAGTGTCTTTAGAGCGGTAAGCGTGCACTTGGTCAGCAAAGTTTTTAGCCAATTCCTGGTGCAGCGCATTAATCTCATCGGCGGGCCCCATACACATTACTTTATGCGCTCCGGTTTTTGTTTGATGCCATCTCTCAAGTATAGGCAACAGTACTGCTATTTTAGGAGATACTTTTGTGATGCGCTCTTCACGGTCGGCCCAGTAATCAGCGGCGGGCGCATACCAGTTATCCTGCTCGTAGAGGCTGATGTGTATATTGGTGCCGTTCGCAAAATCATAAATGGACTGGCAAACAGCCGCAGGTATCTGTACCGAATCCAGTTGAATAGCTTCTGTTTTACCTTCCTCGAATTGAATAACATAGCCGCCATTAAAGCAAATCAGCGGGTGATGCAGAATATCAAGTTCCTGTTGCAGGTGGCGCATGGCAGAAGGCATACGCGATGAAGCAAGTATAACCGGTACGTTTTTATTTAATTGTTTGAAAGTGTAAATAGTGCGTTGCGATAGCTGACGATCTTTGTTTAGTAAGGTGCCGTCTATATCACTGCAGATTGCTCGAAATTTCATAGGGGTTAGAGTTTCTTCTAAAGAAGTGTAAGTTACAAGTAAAGGTTCCTAAATAATAACTATCAGCAAACCCATCAGTTCCTTTCTTTTATCCGAAAAAGCTACTGCCACTACCAACGCCTTATAAAGGGTTAATAGTGGCAGTAGCCAATAAGAAATGCTTTATAGTTTTAATGTTACTTATAAGCTGGAAGCATACTGGAGAAGTTTTCTGATTTCCTCTTCACTTTTTAGCTCCAGGTTATTTTCTTTAATGTAGTCTTTTAGTTTGTTAGTATGGGTAGGGAATAGCTTTAGAAAGTTTGCAGTAGTAGCTGGCAAGTAGTCTGTGTTACTGCCTATGTAAAAAGATTTTATCGTGTTAGATGCTTCTGTTCCTGCAAGTGTATGTTGTTCTTTTATAAGCAGCTTTCTATCGTTTATTCTATCTAGTAACTTTAAAATGAAAGCGCTTTTTGTGTCATAAAAAAAGGTGTCCTTGTCTATAGTTATCATGTCTACTATATACATGTCGTCAAGTGCTAGTGTGTCTTTCTTAGCACGGATAAATTCTACTTCTTCATTAAGCAGATTATAATTTAAAATACCCGGGCTGGTTAACCCTGTAATAAAGGTAACCTTGCCTTTTTTAAACTGCGGGTAGTAATAAGCTTTAGACTGAGCTGATGAGCTCACCTCTTTTTCTGATAAGTTTGATTTAACCTGAGCAGTAGAGATTGTAGCTGACAACAGGACTATGCCCACCACCAGGTATAGGTTTCTTAGATGTTTTCTGTAAAGTTGCATAGGAGAGTAGAATTGTTTTATAGAGAATCAGTTTATGGTTTTATTGAGATATACTACGTGTATTCTTCAACAAAATACAAAATGTTGCAGATATTTAAATATAATTTGCTGATTATGTTCGTGTAGCCTGCAAATTACCTTTTGGATACTGCCTCTAACTCGGTAAAACTTACTACTCTAGAAGAGTACTATTGTGTACTAACTATACCAACAGCTTGCTTTTTGCTTTTAGCGACCATGTAAACCTAAATTCTGCAACCTGATCTCCTTTTTCATCGAGACCTATACTTGTGGCTGTTATTGTTACGCCTTCGCCGGTTAGTTTAGTGTGTTCTGCGGCTTCCATTATCCGCCTGCCATCCTCGCACATAAACGTAATCTTACCTACAGCTTTTTTAGTGAAGTCTGCGTCCACATGGGTCACCAGCATCGAAACAGCAGGGTCGGCTTTGTATGTATGCATCATGCAGAGTGCGCCAGTTGAGAGTTCTGCGGCCATGCTCAGACATGCAAAGTAGATAGAGTTAAACGGGTTCTTGTTCAGGTATTTGTAAGGGATGGTAACAGTAGCACGCTCGTTAGTTAAGGAGGTTATGCGCAGGTCGGCCATGTAAGCCATCGGTAATTTGGCAAGCATAAACAGGCGAAACTTTGCCGGAGAAGCCACAAGGGCTTTAAATTCATCTGCTGTAGAAACTCTGTTATTCATGTAGCTATAGGTTAGTTTTGTTTATACTTGATAATAAACTATAAGGATAAAAGGAACCTGCACAAGACAACTGGTTTTAAGCGCTTTTGCCTGATTTTCTTTAGCAACGGGGTTATTAACTCCGCTGTAAAGTTTAGCTTGGTTATCCTACCAGTACCATCGATAATATACCTGTCAGCATAATGAATTTGTTCAGGTTGCTCAGGTAAGAAAAATCACGTTTACGGTCAGCGCGGGTAAGTTTTATAGTTAGCCAAATCGCTGGCAGCAACACCAACAGTAGCATATAACCATCAAGTATAAAAGAAGTGCGACTGTGTAAAACCACCACGATCAGGAAGGCCTGGAAAATTGCAATGATAGGGTAGAGCACCAGCTTTGTTTTACGAATGCCCAGTAGTATGGGTAAGGTACGGCACTCAAAAGATGCATCGCCTTTTACATCTTCCATATCTTTGATTATCTCCCGAATGAGTGAAATAAGAAAGGCAAACAAGGCATAGCTCAAGGTAATACGGTTCAGGCTGTTATCATAAACTGCAACTACCAAGAGCATACTTGCCGAAAGCAGCGCAGTAACTATATTTCCTGTCAGGGGGAGTTTTTTTAATCGAGCAGAATAGCCCCACAACAGCATTACAGCTCCTGTATTAATTAACCCGATAGAAAGACTTAACCAGAAACCTATGGCTATACCTGCCAATGAAAAGAGCAGGTGCGCAAACATGGCATGTCTGCGGCGAACAGCAGTGCCAACAACCAATTTACCAGGCTTGTTAATCGCATCAATTTTTACATCATAATAGTCATTTATGATATAGCCTGCTGCTGCAATGAGTACTGTAGAAAATGAAAGCAGACCAAACCCGGGCTCCAGTACTTTAGACCAGTTTATGCCTGGTGCTAATAAGCATGCTTGTGCCAGCGCCTGACTCAACACGATAAGCACCAGATTTGGGAAGCGGATAAGGTTTAGGAAAGCTTTCACAGGAAGGTTAGCGCAAGTATAAGTAGTAAAGTTATAATACCAGTAACTACTACGCAAAACTAAAGTGTAGTCATAAAAAAAGCCCCTGTAAGGAGGGGCTTTTTCTGTAACTGTAAAGTATATCTTTATTAGATTCTTTTCACGTTTACAGCATTGATTCCTTTTTTGCCTTCCTGCGTATCGAAAGCTACGCGGTCGTTCTGCTGAATCTGCAGACCGTTAAGACCTGTGATGTGCACAAAGAAATCTTCATTTGTTTCGTCCTCGGTAATGAAACCAAAACCTTTAGACTCAATAAAAAACTTTACTTTTCCTGTTTTCATAAAGAATTAATTATTGTAATAAAATTAAACTGTTGTAAAGATATAAGTAAATAATATATATGCAAGTTTGGATAATAAAAATTTTGCTTAAAAATCTAAAAAAAGTATAAGATTGTCTTTACCAGGTATCTTGTGCTTTCATAATCTTCTCGATCAGCTCCCGTACAGCTCCACGACCCCCGTCTTTTGTAGCGATAAATGTGCTGATTTCTTTTATGTCGTCGGCGGCATCGGCAGGGCAGGCACGAAAGCCACAGCGCTGCATTACTTCAAGATCGGGCATGTCGTCGCCCATATAAGCTACTGTGGCCGGATGAATGCCTTGCATGTACAGGTAATCTTCAAAAACATCTACTTTGTCCTCCACACCTAAAAATATGTCCTCTATACTTAGATCTTCGAGGCGGTTACGTACGCCTGGCTCGTTTTTGCCTGAGATAATAGCAACTTTGTAGCCCTGGCGGATAGCATGTTTAATTGCAAAGCCATCTTTAATATTAAAAGCACGCACCTGCTCACCGTCAGCAAAAACATAAAGAAACCCGTCAGTTAGTACTCCGTCTACATCAAAAATAAAAGTATTAATGCGGGTTAGGTCTGGTTGAATGATTGACATAGCTTTATAAAACAAAAAAGGTTCTCGTAAAAGAACCTTTAAATGTATAGAAAATATTTAATATTTACGCTCAAACGAAGGTTTTTAGGCCTTAATCCTGGTTGTCGCGCCACTCATAAACCCAGGCAGCCTGTATCTGCTCCAGGTGCCCTTCGTTAGCCTCTTCACGTTTACCAACAAAATTTGGTAAAGAAAGTACCCAGTCCAGCAGTTCTGTAAAGCGGATGCGGTAAATCTTTGATTCAGTGAAATCATCGCCGAACTTTTCGTAAAGTGCCATGGCTATATCTTCGTGGTCGCTCCACGTCATTGGTGGTTCGTAGCTCATATCTTTTCAGTTAAGAATTATCTGTGATCAGTAAACTTTTATAGTAAGTGAATTTTTCAGCTAACCATTACCGTAATTAATAAACAAATACCTTTTTACAAATTACTGATAACTGTGGTTAGTGGCCCAGGAAGTCCTGCTCCGGTATAGTTACAACAATATCTTCGTTGCCTTGTACCACGCACTGGCAGCCCAGCCTGGAATTAATTCTCGGATCTACAGCGCGGTCAATGTAATCTTCTTCCTTATCAGAAATCTCCGGCAGGTCGTCCATTCCGGCTTCTACATATACATGGCAGGTACTGCAACCACAAACACCACCACAGTTATGCTGTAATTTAATATCGTTGTTGAGAGCTACGTCCAGCACCGATTCACCTTCTACGGCGGGGTGTGTCTGGTCCGGGGAGCCATCAGCAAACTTAAATGTTATATTTACAACTTTCATTTTTCTAATTTCTATTCAGGGTGCAAAGTTATAAAACAAGCCTCCCGAATCAAAGTTATAACGGGTTTGTGTTTTAAGGTGGGTTTATACTTACTGGTACTTGCCTAATGAATCAGGGTTAGCTTTAGCTGCCTGTATACTTTGGGTAAGCTGCTGATATATGCTTTGCAGTTGCGGAAAAGGTTGTAAAAGACGAAGGTGCTCTTCAACTACATTCTGATCGTGGCGTACGGCTGGTCCGGTTTGTACTGTAAACGGGTGATGTGCACTGGCCTTTTTTATAGTTTCGTGGATGAGTGGCTGTAGCAGGTTAGCTGGTAGATCGGCATTCTGTAAAAGCTCTTGGCTGATTCCCAACAGGTGGTTTGTAAAGTTGCAGGCAAATACGGCAGCGAGGTGTAACTGCTTCCTTTTATCAGAATTAACCAGTTCTACCTGCTGGCTAATGCTTTTGGCTAGTTGCTCCAACAATGCCGTCGTTTCTTTGGTATCGGCTTCTATAAGTATAGGTACTTCCTGCATGTTTACAGGTGCATTTTTAGTGAAGGTTTGTAGCGGGTAAAATACAGCTGGTTTTGCTCCTGGGATACTTACTAAAGTTGTAATTGGCTGCGAGCCGGAAGTGTGCGCTACAATTGTACCAGGCTGTACTTTAAGAGAGGCTGCTACTTCAGTGAGTGCGGCATCTGGTACGGCAATTAGTATAACTTGCATAGGTGTTGAGCTAAAGTCTAATGAGGTTACAGCTGTTGTGCCCTTTAGTTGAGAGGCCAGCTCTTCACCGTGAGCCATAGTTCTGCTATAAACTACTTTTATACTATGTCCTGCCTGCTGCAAGGCAAAAGATAAGTGCCAAGCTACATTTCCTGCTCCAACTATAGCTATATTCATGTTGTTCTTTTATAGGTTACTTCTGGTCGCGGCTTTATAGATATCCATTATCTGCTGGCATACTACCTGCCGGGAATACCTGCTACAAAACGATTCCCTTATAACTCCCGGGTTATACTTGTTATAGTTACTGTACAGCTTATGTAAGGCAAGGTACAAGGCTTCTGTATTACCGGGTTCAACTAAAAGCCCTGTGGCAGGGGTAATTATACTTTCCGGACCACCGCAGTATGTACTGATAAGAGGTTTACCACAGGCCATTGCTTCCAACAGTACAAGGGGTAAGTTTTCGTGCAGGCTTGGTAATACAAAAGCATCACAAGCCTGGTATTGTTTTATAGTTTGCTGCCGGTCGAGCACTCCTAACCATGTTACTTTATCAGCTATACCTAGCGTTGTTGCCAATGCTTTATAGTTCTCCAACTGAGTTCCTTCTCCACCTATAATTAGCTGTACGTTACTTGCCTTTCCTAAAAGAAGCTTAAATGCATGTAATAGATAAGCTATACCTTTCCCTTCTTCTATCCTTGCTAAAGTGAAAAAAGTAAATGGCTGTTTTGTGCCTCCCGTTCCAGGTATAAATTTGCTTTCATCCGTCAGGTTTGGGATTTGGGTAACATTAGGAATGCCCCATTGTTGTAACGTTTGCTGCTGTTGCGGACTTACGGCTATGTTGGCAAATGCATTTTGGAGTGGCTTGGCTAACCAATGACTAAGTTTACCTGATCTTGTACGGAAAGCATCAAAAGGGAAAGGCCCCATGTGTTCTGTTATTACATAAGGTATTTTATACCTGGCAGCCAGTTCCATCGCAACCCAAGCTGCAGGGTGAGCACTGTGGGCATGTATTATGTCTACCTTACCAACCGTGGCTTCAAAAGCTTTCAGATGTTTCTCGTTTGCCTTTACGATGTTGTTGATATTCCCTTTGAAGAGTTTCCGGGTCCAGGTAAAGGCGGGCGTAAAATACTCAGTTAAATTAGGTTTGAGTTGCTTTTGATAAGGCTGTTTTGATGCTGCTCTAAGGAGCTTTGGGATGATGTTCAGGTGCTCGCTTGCGTAAAGCAGTAAGTCCTTGTCATGAGAGCCCCATGTACTGAGGGCGAAATTAGAATTTGAATAGACATGCGCCAAGGCTTCAGCTTGTTCCTTAAAAAAGATACCTGTGTGCGGCTCATTTTTAGAAGGATACCAGGATGGAATGATAAAGACATTCATAGGAACAGCCGGAGTCTGATGTTGCTCTATACTTTATAGTTGGGCATATTACACAGAAGGCAGGCTTAAAACAAGCCTGCCTTCCATTTATTGAGTTGCTGTAACTTCTGTTGTTTATGCTACCTGTGCTTTATCGGCTTTTTTAACAGCTTTGGCTTTAGGAGCTTTTGCTGTACTGCCTTCCTGGTTGCGGCGGGTAATTGCCATTATAAAACCAATAGACATTACTATAGTACCTATCCAAAGGATATTAACAAAAGGCTTCTCCATTGCTTTTAATATAATGTAGTCCTTCTGAGTAGTGTTCACCCCGATCTTAAACTCCTGCTTTGCCGGGTCAATGTTCAGGAAAGTCAGACGCAGGCCAAGGTCTTCCAGAATTTCAGGGTAATAACCGGCCATACCGTCTTTAAATATCAGCAGGGGATGGGCATGGTATGTCTTTTTCTCACCCATAATTTTCATGTCAGCCTGCACAGCTACATCGCCCTTCTTAAGCTCTACACCAGGTACTTCTTTTATTACTTCCACACCGTTAAAAATGGCTACATAATCGTTTAGGATGATAGTATCACCCATCGTTACGGTATATTCCTGTAGCTCACTCCATTCTTTCTCTTCATTCGGATCCGGTACAGAAGAAACGTGTGTGTAAAGATCTTTATCCGCAAACGACTTGATATCAGGAGATGCAAGCAGACCCATGTTAGGGTTTACCTGAGCGCGTGGATAAAGTGTAAATGATTCTTTTGTTTCGCGGTTTTTATACTCTACCTGATAATAAGTATTTTCCGGAGAAGGAAGCTCGACTGTATCGCCGGTTTTATAGTATACCTTGTCTTTTATTTTAATGTCAGCACGTGCAATAGCTGTGTATTCATCTTCTGTTCTGAAAAGAACTTCTTTGTTTACATAATCAGGCACGCCTGCTACTTCTAAAAATTGGCCACGATAGCTCACGCTATACTTGTCCATGTCAGTGGTGGTATTACGCCATAACAGCACGTTGTCGCGGTTTATCTCATCCGGGAACTCACGGGAATAAAGCATACCTGAGTTATTACCTGAAATGATATTTGAATAGCCTGAAGAGAACAGGATACCCAACAGCATCAGGGCGATACCGATGTGTGCTACCGCACCACCTGAAAGCGAGATCTTTTTATGAAGCAAGTTCAGGATAATGCTAAGGTTTGCAAATACTGCAAACAGCGATGTTACAAACAGCGTGATGTATACCGGGTTATCCAGTTTAAAAGCAAATACATCAAACTTATTGGAAAGTATAATTACTAAGCTGGCAAACAGTAATGTAAGCATCAGCGGCATCGTAATGGCATCTTTAAAGCTGCTCTTATCTGCTTTGCGCCACCACATCAACTGGCCTATACCTGTCAGCACTGCAATCAGTACACCGGCCCAAAGCTGGAACTTAGTATAATGTTCGATCTGGTCTGCAGGCAGGGCCGCGTTAGATTCTATACCTATAAATCCTAAGAAAGAATTATAAACCGGGATAGAAGTAGTAGTAAGCACCTGGAATGCTGCAAGGCAAAGTACCACAGCACCTACAAATACCCAAAACTCGCCACTATAAGTTGATATCTCTTTTTCAGTTGTTGGGATGTGCTTCCACTTATAAATCAGTAGGCCAATTGCCAGTACAGCAAAGGCTGTCAGGTACGTAAACAACTGTCCGGAAAGTCCTAAATCCGTGAAAGAGTGTACAGATGCATTACCCAGAATACCGCTTCGCGTCAGGAAGGTAGCATAAAGGATAAGTATAAAAGAAGTAATTACTAATATGAAACTGGTTCTCAGGGCTTGCTTGCTTCTGCGATAAATAATCAGGGTGTGTATAGCACCTACCAGCACCAGCCACGGAATGTAAACAGCGTTTTCAACAGGGTCCCAGTTCCAGTAACCACCAAAGTTAAGCGTTTCGTAAGCCCAGTAAGCACCCATTACAGTACCGATACCTAGTGTTACAGCTGCAAAGTGTGCCCAAGGCAGCGCAGGACGTACCCACTCACCAAACTTATTTTTCCAAAGACCAGCCATTGCAAAAGCAAACGGAACCAAGGTAGCAGCAAAACCTAAGAAAAGGGTAGGAGGGTGAATTACCATCCAATAGTTTTGCAACAGTGGGTTAAGACCGGTACCATCTTCGGGTTTAAAGTTCGGGTCCATGGCAAAAACCGGGGCGTCTGTCATGAAGTCGCGCATCAGTATAAATGGCGAAGAACCGATCTTTACATCTCCAATCACCACACCCAAAATCATGGAAGTAAGGAACAACTGCACAAACGAGAACATAGCCATTACAGGCGCTTCCCATTGTTTGTTCTTTTTACCTGCGTTCATCAACACCACACCCAGCACTACATGCCAGAAGATCCAGAGCAGGAACGAGCCTTCCTGACCTTCCCAGAAGCATGAGATCATGTAATGAACCGGCAAGTGGTTAGAGGAGTGGCTCCAGGCGTAATAGTACTCGTAGCGGTGCTCGTAAATGATGTTGAAAAGTGCAAAGATTACCACCAGAACGGCAGCACCATGCACGTAAAAAGCGCCACGGGCAAATCGTCGCCAGGTGGTATCGCCAGTAGCTTCGGTAGAGGTACGCGAAGCCATAAAGTAAGCGTAAGAAGACACGATGGCTGCCACAAAAGCAATTATCACACTCAGGTGGCCTATATCGCCGATCAGCGTATTTATCATCTTTAAAAGTTAGAAAGGTAAAGAGTTAGAAAGGTAAAGAGTAACAAGGCTCTCGGTTCTCAACTATAATTTTATAAACCAGCAGTAGTGTTCTGCTTTACTTCTTTTTCTACGTACTTAGAAGGGCACTTCAGCAGGATCTTGTCGGCTACAAACACGTCGTTCTGCATATTACCGGTAATTACCACTTGCTCCGAGCGTTCAAAGTCCTGTGGCTTAGGGTTAAAATACACCACCTTTTGCTCTACACGGTTGGTGTCTACCAGCATAAACGAGAAGAAATTCGGGTCTACCAGCGGGTCGTACTGCATGCCAACAATATGGCCCTTTGCATCTTTCTTCAGGCGGCCAACCACATGTACCTTGGTTTTGCTGCCATCTTCTGCCAACTCTTTCGCTTCTCCAAAATCAACGTAAGTACTAGCATCGCCAGCCGTAGACATGATGATCATGATGGCTGCTGCGATAATGATAATACCGATGATGTGTGACTTCTTCATCTCTGTATAAATGATGTATGATTTCTGGTTTGATAGCCTAACACACAAGGGAGCATATTAAATCCCGGATGTGCGCTGTTTTTATACCTTACCGGAGCTATTCTTTAAATTGCTTTTCAAGCTTACCCACCTTACGGTCAAGCATGATCAGGTAAATGATCAGGCCGATCAGTACAGTCAGTAATACGACTACTACCACGTAAATTTTTCCGTCCTGGCGCAGGGTGTCGGCCATTTCTACTTCGGGTTCGGCAGGTGCAGATGAGTATTCTACCTGCGTTTGCTCAGGCTGTGCCTGCACTTGCTGTACGCCAGCCGAGGTGCAAAGTATAAAGCACCAGACTGCCAGTATTCTAAACAGTTTCATATAAGCGTTGTCTCAGTAATTCAAATCTTGATCTCACGTTCACGATCCAGATGCCTAATAGCGTCCAGCCCAGTACAGCAGGGTAAAACACTAATCGTAGGCGGTTATCTAAGTCGTAAGAGTTAAAGCCGGGGTTTCCGCCGTTGCCAGGGTGCAGCGAATCGGTAAGTCTTGGAAGTATAAACAGCAATGGGATTAAAGCTGCAAAGGCAAAAATGTTGTACACGGCACTGATGCGGGCACGCTGCTGCTGCTCAGCAAAAGAGCTGCGAAGCACCACATAAGCAAAGTAAATTAACAACCCAATGGCCGATGCGTTTTGTTTCGGGTCGTTGCTCCAGTACTCGCCCCATGTAAAGCGGGCCCATTCCATACCGGTAACTATACCCAGCACTCCGAATAAGATCCCCACTTTAGCTGCTTCGTAGGCAACTATATCGTTCTTTATAGTTGGGTTGCGCAGGTATTTAATAGAGTAGATAACCGAAACCAGCAGGATCAGGATCATGCCAAACCACATCGGCACGTGGAAGTATAAATTTCGGATTGTCTCGTTTAGTATAGCCAACCTCGGAACTTCTGACAACATACCTGCCACTACTGTAAAGATCAGCAGCAGTACGGTCAGTATTTTCCACCAGTTATTTTTCATTTTTTAGTCTAAATTATTCGTTTGCAGCACTTTAATATCATTAACACATCCTATTGTTTTTTGTGCCCGAAGCTGCATAAAATGTTTCATAAATACCTTGATTATCCAGCATTTACGAACGCCAAAGGTACGGGAACAAAATATAAGAAACAGTGACAACGATCATGTTTATGGCAAGCAAAGTCAGCAGTTCGTCGAGGCTTGCTCCTCTGTCCAACCCATCCATCGCGTTTTTCGACATTTTTATCAGCATCAGCAGCATTGGCACTATAACCGGGAAGCTAAGTATAGCCATTAAGGTACTGCTGTTCGCCGCCTTAGATGCAATGCCCGAGATCATAGTTAGTGATGTAGAGAAACCAATTGCGCCCAGCAACAGCGACAGTAAAAACATCGGAATATCCTGCACGGGATTACCCAGCACAAAAGCATAAAACACGAAGCAGATAATAGCCAGCAGCAGCATCAGGCAGGTATTATAAGCTATTTTAGCAAGTATAATGCCCTGCGGACTCACAATAGAATAGAAGTATAACAGCCTGCCGCGGTTCTCCTGCATAAAGCTTTTGGCAATAGCATTTACCGATGTAAACAACAGGATGATCCACAGCAATGCATTCCAGATCGGGCCGCTGTCTTCGGAGAACTGTCTTAAGCCAAAGCTCAGGTAACAAACAAACACCGTACTGCCCACATACAGCAACATACCGTTAAAGGCATACTTCTGTCGCCATTCCAGCACCAGATCTTTCCGTATCAGGTATAGTATCTCTTTTAGCAGCACAGCCTTAATTTTCCGCAAAGTTACGACACAATTAATTGGGAAAGTAGTGTTTGTTGAGGATTGGTGATTTGTATCAGTTTTGAGGGCTTTGCTTAGCCGTCTTTGCGAGTGTTAGCTGAGGGAACTTATGTGTCCTATAGTTGCTGGACCTTACAGCGTGCACAGCTCCTGCGAGTGTCTTTATACTGCTTTGTCATCCCGAGCGCCAGCCGAGGGATCTTATATGTCCTATAGTTGAAGCTTATACTTGCTCAAAACAAAGCTATACTTCCATAGTCACTCTTCATCCTGAGAGCTTTACTTGTCTATCGTTCTATAGTCGGCTTTGGCACGCTCAGGGCCGCGGGGCCCCGTCTTCGGGCATCGCGCTATGTACATTTCCTTTGCTCGTACCTTGCAATGCATGCGGCACCGGAACCTCTCGAGGCGCTCAACCCAAAGACTGAGATCGATTTGATAGCTAATCTATAGTTTGATTGAGAAGCTATAGTTTCATAGCCCTTCTGTGGTTGTAATTCCTTTGGGACAAGTCGCGACCTGTCCGCTCTTGGACTGTACCAATGAAACTATAATTTTTGCTCTGACAATAGCAGAACTGTCCCCTTAAGGGGACCACAGGGGTGTTAATGCAGCAACAATAGAACTATATCTGTTGTTAGAGCAATGGCAGCAAACTTCCCTCTCGGGAGGAGTAGGGGTGGTTGGATTAACAGTAGCTACAAACAAAAATCCCGAACTATAGCTGCTCGGGATTTTATATTTTATCGAAATTATAAAGACTTACTGCTCCTGGTTTTCACCACCATTCTTGCCGTTTTCTTTGTCTTTCTTTTTAGTCTTATGCTTTACCACTTTGGCATCCTGGTAGAAAATGATCTCCTCTGCGATATTTGTGATCTGGTCTCCTACACGTTCAAGCTTCTTAATAATAGCCAGCAGTGCCAGCCCTTCGTCTATACTATCTGTATTTGAGCGAAGATACTGTGCTATAACGTTTTCAGATTTACGGTAAATCTTATTCAGCATTTTGTCACGCTTCAAAAGCGCTCTTGCCATTTCGGTGTTATCAGTTTTGTAAGCAACGCGGCAATCATGGAACATGGCCAATGCCTCATCAAACATCGTTACAGCCTTGGTTATTTCTAACATCTCCGGATTGTAAGGCCTCTCCAGGTTCTGGATGTACATAGAAATGCCTTCTGCCGTATCGCCGATGCGCTCCAAATTTGCGTTGATCTTAAGTGAGGCTAAAACTACCCGCAAGTCTACGGCAACCGGAGTATACAAAGCCAGCATGTTTTCGCACATGCGGTCGATCTTTACATCGAAGTTATTTACCTTTTTGCCAAGCTTTATCACTTTGCGGGCCAGGTTTTGGTCAGCATTTACCATGGCTTCGCGGCCACTGTAAAGCTGGTACTCAACCAGATCCCACATCTCCATGAGTTTAACCCGGAGTTGTTCCAGTTCTGAATCTATATGTGCATGCGTCATTATGTAGCTTCTTTTTAAATTGATAACTTATTCTATACTTGCCGAGAAGTATAGAATATCACCCGAAACGGCCTGTGATATAGTTTTGCGTACGCTCATGCTTAGGGCTGGTAAACATTGTTTTTGTTTTGGCATATTCCACCAGTTCACCCATGTAAAAGAAAGCGGTTTGGTCGCTTACGCGGCCTGCCTGCTGCATGTTGTGCGTCACGATCACAATAGTGTAATCATTTTTTAACTCGTAGATCAGCTCCTCAATCTTTGCTGTAGAGATCGGGTCAAGGGCAGAGGTCGGTTCGTCCATCAATATAACCGAAGGCGAAATGGCAAGAGCGCGTGCAATGCAAAGGCGTTGCTGCTGCCCACCTGAAAGCGCCAGAGCCGACTTATCCATTTTATCTTTTACCTCATCCCAAAGAGCCGTCTGTTGTAACGACCTTTCAGCAGCTTCAGCAAGTATCTTCTTATCTTTTATGCCCTGGATTTTGAGGCCATAAACCACATTCTCGAAAATGGTTTTCGGGAAAGGGTTTGGCTTCTGGAACACCATGCCTACCTCTTTGCGAAGTTCATCCACACGCACATCTTTACTATAAATATCACGGCCATCCAGTAGAATATCACCTTCTACCCTGAAGCCTTCGATATAGTCGTTCATGCGGTTAAGGGTGCGCAGAAACGTAGACTTGCCACAACCAGACGGACCAATAAAAGCTGTAACCGCTTTCTCTTCCATCTCTATGTTGATGTTCTTGAGTGCATGGAAGCTGCCGTAGTAGGCATTTAAATTCCTCGCCTCTAATTTATAAGTTTTCTTACCCATGGTTATGTTACCACTTAACTTTACTCTGCCACTTATTGCGCAAGTATACGGCAATACCGTTAAGTATAAATGTTATTAAAAGTAGTATAATAATTGCAGCTGCTGCATTTACTAAAAAGTCTGCCTGCGGTCTTGAAGTCCAGTTAAAGATCTGGATAGGAAGTACGGTAAATTCATCGGTAGGAGAGGTTGGTACAAATGGTACATAAGCCAACGCTCCGATTACAATGAGTGGTGCTGCCTCACCAACCGCTCTGGATAAGGCAAGTATAATTCCTGTAAGAATACCACCAAACGATGCCGGCAGCACCTGGAACCAGGTGGTTTGCCATTTAGAAGCACCAAGTGCATAAGATGCATCTCGTATACTTCGGGGCACTGCTTTTAACGCCTCGCGGGTAGTTACAATGATAATCGGAAGTATAAGCAGCGATAACGTTAACGCGCCGGAAAGAAGACTACCTCCCAAACCTAGTACTCGTCCGAAGATTTCCATACCTAATAAACCATATATGATTGAAGGTACACCGGCAAGATTTGCAATGTTAACTTCCAGGAAATTAGCTAGTTTGGTCTTCTTACTATATTCTTCCAGGTATACGCCTGCTGCAATTCCCAGCGGGAAAGCAATAATGGAAGTAAGTAGCAGAATCCAGAGTGTTCCGGCCCATGCGGTAAGTATACCTGCACGGCTTGCTCTCCTGGAAGGTAGGTTGGTGAGGAAGTCCCAATCAATTCTGGATACTCCTTCTATTATAATATCAACAAGAAAGATAGCAAGTACTACCAAGCCAATAAAGGTGCAGAACACACCAAACACTTGGAATGCTTTATCCTTCAGTCTGTTTTTGTCTGCGTTAGTCATATTTTTCTTGGTATTTCTTTTTAACCCAGAAGCTTAGGTTATTAAGAGCAAATGTGAAAATAAAAAGTGTGATACCTGCAGCAAATATTGTTTTGTACTCAAGCGAGCCATGTGGTACGTCGCCTAAACTTACTTGTACAATATAAGTGGTTATTGTTTCGATAGGCACCAGTGGGTTAAGCGTAAGGCGTGGCTGCTGACCTGCAGCAATAGCTACGATCATGGTCTCGCCAACTGCCCTGGAAATAGCAAGTATAACCGATACTACTATACCCGACGAAGCTGCCGGAACCATTACCCCAAATGCAGTTTGCAGGCGCGTAGACCCCATACCATAAGCAGCCTCACGTAGCGACCGGGGCACCGCACTTATAGCATCCTCGCTAAGCGAAGAGATCATCGGGATGATCATGATACCCATTACAATACCAGCCGAAAGAGAGTTAAAACCAGCCAGATTAGGAATTATAGTTTGCAGGAAAGGCGTAACAACCGTAAGCGCAAAGAAACCATACACTACCGTTGGAATCGTAGCTAAAATCTCCAGAAGTGGCTTAACAGTTTTCTTGAAACGACCAGGGGCATACTCGTTCAGGTATACTGCTATAGTTAGGCCAACTGGCAGGGCCACAGCAATGGCGATGGCTGTAGTAAGCAAAGTGCCGGTAACCAACGGGAGTATACCAAAATGCTTCTGGGCAAACAATGGAGTCCATTCATCATCCGTCAGGAAGTCCATAATAGAAACTTCGCTAAAGAAACTGATTGACTGTGACAGCAAAACCCAGATAATGGCTGCTGTAATAAGTATAGTTATCACAGCCGATAACCATAGCAACCCTTCAATTATTCGCTCTTGTACTCTCAAGGGAAACATTTTACACATCAAATGCGACCTCCAGTAGGAGGTCGCATTTGATGCAAATTAGATAATATTATTTGACTCTATTACTTCTTAGCAGTGCCTGAAGCAAATTGCTTGAATTTCGCTTTCTGCTCCTCATATTGCTCGGCAGGCATAGGTATGTAGCCAACTTCTTCACTTAATGTTGCGGCATTATCTAAATAGAAGTTAACAAACTCAACAACTTCAGGGCGGGCAGCCGCTTTAGAGTTAACATAGATAAACAGTGGGCGTGAAAGCGGGGCATAAGAGCCATCTTTTACAGTTTCAACTGTTGGCATGATAGCGCCTTTGCCATTTGCATCATTTTCATCGTTAACCGGTACTGCTTTCAGTTTGGTTTTATTCTCTTCGTAATAAGCATAACCAAAGAACCCAAGAGCCAGCGGGTCAGTTGATACACCTTGTACCAGCACGTTATCATCTTCGCTGGCAGTATAGTCGCCACGGCTCGAGTGACTCTCACCAACTATAGCTTCTGTAAAGTAATCGTAAGTACCAGATTCAACACCGGCACCGTAAAGATGGATTTCTTTGTCAGGCCACTCCGGACGGATCTGGTTCCACTTTGTGATTTTACCTTGTGCACCAGGCTCCCAGATTTTCTTTAACTCAGCTACAGTAATGTCTTTTGCCCAATTGTTTTCAGGGTGTACTACTACAGTAAGGCCATCATAAGCAACTGGCAGTTCAATATAGGTAATGTTGTTTTCTTTTGCAGTATTAGCTTCTGCTTCTTTAATAGAGCGCGAAGCATTTGTAATATCAATTTCTCCGCGTGAGAATTTCTTGAATCCGCCACCGCTGCCAGATACACCAACCGTAACTTTTACATCCTGAGCCTCAGCACGGAATTCTTCTGCTACAGCTTCTGTGATCGGGTAAACAGTAGATGAACCGTCTATCTGGATATCGCCTGAAAGATCACCGGATACTTCTGAAGTTGCTCCGCCTTCATCAGCTTTTTTATCACCACCGCAAGAACCTAAAAGTAAGCTACCTCCTAAAAGTATAGCAAGGTTTAGTTTAGTGTAAGTAAGCCTAACATTTAACATAAGCTTTGGTTTTAATTTGGTTTATAATTTCTTGAGATAAACTTCGATTAGCTCTCCTGGGTTACTTTTAATCAAAAATATGTAAATCAGAGAGTTATATTTTGTGGTTTAACTTTGCTTATTCTGTACCTTTTTCAGGGTACAAATAGACAGAGTAAATAAGTTAGAAAGAAGAGTGCAATGTTAAGTTATTGTTAACATTTACTTACAAGCCAACTTCTAACTGTACTCTGAACAGGTAGCTCTCACGGCGGCCTTCACGGTCTTGTAGTGTGGCATCGCCCTGTACTTTTAAAGTATGGCCCGCTATATACTTTGATATACCCAGTGTATACTGTTTTTCAGGCGTAAGGCCTGTTACTTCTGTAGGATCGTAGCTGGTGTAGCGGCCTGCAACCTCCCAGTTTGTCGGGAACAGGTACCCAGCCTGCACGTTCAGTGCCTCGCCTGTTACAAAAGTCTCTTCTATGCCGCCAGTATCATTAACTAAAACTACCGGGCCACGTGGTGCTCTTTTATCGGCATACTCAGCCATTGTTGAGAAGCCTTTATACTTGAACATGGCATCAATAAACAAGGTATGCAGGTTGCGCTGCTTGCTCAGGAAATCGCCAAGCTGGCCCTGCTCTCTTGATGCATCGTGGTTAAAATCGTATGCTGCAGCCAGTGCCAGTTTTGGAGTTTGCTCACGAACTAAATCGCCACCCACATAGTCGCCCTCACCTTCAAAAGCACCAAACGGAAGTATCTCGAAACGGCCAGTATAGTCATATCCACCCTCGTTGTTTATTGTAATATCGCGGCCTTCGCCCATACTAACCGATACAATCTCACGAAGTACCATCTTGCCTACCTCATGCTCGTGGTGAAGTTGCAGACCTGCATCGCGGTCTATGTTAAAGCGGGAGTTGAGCAAGCTGCGGTCTACAAACTGCATTTTCTGTGAAGAAATAATGCGCTCGCGGTTACCCGGCAGTTTAGTCTGTCCTACCCACAATGATAGGTGAGGGGTCATCTGCCACTTTGCTACCGCATCCAGTATAATGTTATCGGCATTGTTGGTTTGGTCTGGTGTATCATTGCCAATGTCGCTGTTGCTCAGGCCAAGCTCTATTTTGTATTCCAGTTTAGGGCTGTAGGCAAAACCCTCAAACTTCAGGCGAGCTCTGCGGATAAGGAAGCGGTCGTCCCAGGTATGAGTAGATGGGTTATTGCCACCCTGGTACAGCACCTGGAAACGGGGAGCTATTTTAATGCTGAAAGTAGAGTCGGCAGCCATAAACTGCAGGCCTTTGCCAACTTTCGACTCGTTGATGCTCTGTGCGCTTGCACTGCTTATTGAGAGTAACGCAATGGTACCTGCTAAAAAGATACCACGTAAACTGGTTTTTAAATTCACGGTACTTGGTTTAGGTGAGAATTATAGTTGATACGTGAAGCTATAAAAGCGCATAACCCATCTGGTTATATATTGCTATGTTTAGCAGGCAGCGTGGTTAGTCAGGCCATTTTACTGTGTTGCTAAAACATGGTGCAAAATAACATCTTTCAGTTTACTCTAATGTTATCCCAATATTAAGATAATGTTAAGGATAATACCTCGTTGAATAGCTTAAAATATATTTTTTCTTTATATCCCTTCAACCACTATTTAGAAGTATAGCTTCAACTTAATATTTAAGTAACACCTGCTTAAAACTCACTTAACATTAAAGTTAAAAGCTTAATGCTAACATAACCGCCTCTTAAACTTCAGGTAAAATAGCCACTCTACTTTTGCAGCGAGACTAAATAACAGTTAATCGCTATGAAGTTTATACTTACCATTCTCACCATTCTTGCTACTAGCATTTATAGTTTTGGCCAGCAAGGCACTATTAAAGGCAGAGTAACCGACAAAGCCACCGGCGAACCTATAATTGGAGCTGTGGTTTTTATAAAAGGAACAGCCAAAGGCACCAGCACCGATTACGATGGTAACTATAGTTTATCGTTAGAGCCAGGCACACATACTGTGTCTGCTACCTTTCTTTCTTATAAACCATCAGAAAACGCAGGTATAAAAGTAAACGCTGGCCAGCCAACTATACTTAATATACAATTAGAGGATAACAGCACCGAGCTGAACGTGGTAGAAGTAGTAGCCACCCGCCAGACCAACACCGACCTGGCCCTGCTGCAGGACCTGAAGCAAAGCGAGATTGTAGTGAGTGGGGTATCAGGCGAGCAGATAGCAAAGTCGCTGGACAGGGATGCTGCCGCCGTGGTGCGCCGCATACCGGGGGTAACTGTAATGAACGACCGTTACATTATGATACGCGGCCTGAGCGAACGCTACAATACCGTACTGCTGAACGATGCCCTGACGCCAAGTACAGAACCAGATTCCCGTGCATTCTCTTTTGATATACTTCCGACCAGCGTTCTAGACAGAATTCTAGTTTTCAAATCTGGATCGCCGGAGCTGCCGGGTGAGTTTGGAGGTGGCGTAATTAAAGTATACACCAAGAATAACGCCTCCGAGAACACAACCAGCTTTGGTATTTCGGGTGGCTACCGCGCCGGTACAACCTTTAACAGCATCAGCACACAGCAAGGTGGTAAAACAGACTTTTTAGGATTTGATAATGGTGCCAGGGCATTACCAGGTTCTTTTCCAGCACATTTAAATAATGTAAGCAGCGAAGGCCTGATAACTGCAGCGAAGCAACTCAGAAACGACTGGGCGTTAAATTCTGAAACAGCTGCTCCTGATCTGCGCTTATCTTTTGGCCTGACCCGCCGCTTTTTTATCGGCAACACTGAAACAAATAGCCTTACAGCTTTAAGCTACAGCAATACAAGCCAGTTGCAACACGTAAACCGCTACCGCTACACCGCTTACGATGCACAGCTTAAAAGCAGCCCGCTGGAGTACAAGTACAGCGATACCGAATCGAGCCAGAACGCACGTGTGGGGTTGATCAGCAACTGGGCTTCCCGATTAGACAATAACAATAAGATAGAATTCCGAAACCTGTTTAACCAGATTGGGCAATCGCAGGTAATTGAGCGTAGCGGGCAGGAGCTGCAAGGCAAAGATGTGGATGTGCGTAACTTTTCGCAGCGCTACGAAAGCAGAACGGTTTACTCCGGCCAGTTACAAGGCACACACGACAGCGAAGATGCGAAAACCACTTATACCTGGACAGCTGGCTACAACTACTCCAATAGAAATGAACCAAGCTATAAGCGAATCAGATCGCAACGCGATATAAATAGCGGCAACGATTTTAAGTGGGTTATACCATACTCAGCCACACCATTTGATGCCGGACGCTTTGATTCTGAAATGCACGAAAATACAGTATTGGCAAGCGGGCAGCTAGAATGGAGGTTTGCAGGTAAAGACACACTTGCGGAAAATCAGTCAAAACTACGAGTAGGTTTCTATGCTGAGAACAAAAGGAGAGCATTTAATGCCCGCTGGATGTCTTACACTGTAGCTAACGCAGCACAATTTGACACTACACTGTTCACCTTGCCATTAGGCGAGCTGTTCATACCGGACAATATAAACACAAGCGGTTTCAGCATGGCGGAAGGTACTAACCCAACCGATAAATATGATGCCTCAAGCTTTTTAGTAGCTGGCTATGCAGGCGGCAATTTGCCGGTAAGTGATAAGCTAAACCTTTCTGGTGGCCTGCGGGTGGAGTTTAACAGGCAACACCTAAGCACATCAAAGTATGGCGCAGGCAGGTTAGAAGTTGACAACCCAATCACAAGTATACTTCCATCGCTTAACGCCACTTATACTTTCACTGAAAGGTCGTTGCTGCGCGGTGGCTATAGTATCAGCGTGAACCGCCCCGAGTTTCGGGAACTGGCACCGTTTACGTACTACGATTTCCAGCTGAATGCCGAGATAAAAGGTAATGAGAACCTGACTACCGCCACCATCCACAACACTGACCTGCGCTACGAGTTTTACCCGAACCCTACGGAGCTGCTTTCGGTGGGTGTGTTCTACAAATATTTCCGCAACCCGATCGAGATCTACAGTCTGGGAACATCCGGTAACCCAATTTACCAGCCCAAAAACGCCAGCAATGCGCAGAGTTACGGTATCGAAACCGAAGTCAGAAAATCATTCCTGAACCTGTCGAACCGCAGCCTGATACAGAACATGAGCCTGGTGCTGAATGCATCGCTGATCGAAAGCAGAGTAGACCTTGGAACGGAGTCGGAAGGACAGGAACGCAACAGAGCCATGTACGGACAGTCGCCTTTTATAGTAAACGCTGGCTTATACTTTAACGATGAGGACCGGACCCTGCAGGTAAACTTACTATACAACGTAATTGGCAAGCGCATTTTTACGGTAGGCGATAACCAGGCACCAACGGTTTATGAAATGCCGCGCAACGTGCTGGACCTGTCGGTAACAAAAGGTATAGGCAGGCACTTCGAACTGAAAGCCGGCATACAGGACCTGGTGAACCAGAAAGTAAGACTGATGCAGGACTCTGACCGCGATGCCAAAATAACCGCCAAAGACGATGACTTTACCAACTATAAGCGTGGCAGCTATACTACGCTGGGCATCAACTATAAATTCTGATAAACATCAACATAACCAACCCAAATAACCTTTAACCAATTTTTATTAACCATGAAAAAAGTAAGCACATTATTACTGCTCGCATTATTAGGTGTAGCCACAGTAGCTTGTAAAGAAGACGGCGACGACACGGTAACCCCAATAGACCAGCCAACTGGTGTGGTAGAGCTGAGCGGTGTAATTACAACCGACGTGACGCTGAAAGCCGATAAAAAATACCTGTTGAAAGGATTTGTATACGTACAGGCACCTGCTAAACTAACTATAGAACCAGGTACTATTATTAAAGGTGACAAGTCGACGAAAGGCTCTTTGATTATTGAGCGTGGAGCCCAGATCATTGCCCGCGGCACGGTTGATAACCCGATCGTATTTACATCTAACGAAGCAAAAGGCTCTCGTAAAGCCGGCGACTGGGGTGGCCTGATTATACTTGGTAAAGCACCTGTAAACCTGGGCAGCTCTGCCGCTATTGAAGGTGGTGTAGACAGACTGTATGGTGGTAATGAGGCTACTGATAACTCAGGTGTACTGAAGTATGTGCGCGTAGAGTTTGCAGGTATAGCTTTCCAGCCGGATAACGAGATAAACGGCATTACATTTGGTGGTGTGGGTAGCGGCACCGAGATAGATTATGTGCAGGTATCTTACAGCGGCGACGACTCTTTTGAGTGGTTTGGTGGCACAGTAAACGCGAAACACCTGATCGCTTACAAAACGGTGGATGATATGTTTGATACAGATAATGGTTACGCCGGTACGGTGCAGTATGCCGTTGGTATCAGCGACCCGAATGTGGCAGACGTTTCTAAGTCAAACGGTTTTGAGTCGGATAACAATAAAGCCGGCGATACCGCTACTCCGAACACAACTGCTAAATTCTCAAATGTAAGTTTGTTCGGTCCATTGGCAACTGCCAGCACTACGGCGCAATCTAACTATGGCAGCGGCATCCATTTCAAGAAGAATACGAAAATATCGGTTTACAACTCTGTAATAGCTGGCTGGCCAACAGGCATGTACCTGGATGGTGCAGCGGTAGAAAGTGGTGCAAACAACAACGAGCTTAACTTTAAGAACAATTATGTTGTGGCAGCAACCACCCCGCTTAAAGTGGCATCAGGCAGCACATTCAACATCCAGAACTGGTTTGATGCTAATGCTAACCAGCAGAAGACTTCTAATACAGATGTAAAAATTGAGAACTCTTACAGACAATCTGGTGCTCCGACGTTACTGCCAGGTATAGGCTCTGTACTTTTAAGCGGTGCATCGTTTAACAACCTGAGCGGTTTTGAGCAGGTGCAGTTTGTTGGGGCTTTCGGGGCAACTGATTGGACAGCAGGCTGGGCTAACTTCGATCCACAAAACACAGATTACTAATTTCTCTTCTTTACGTCTAATTGTGTATGTGTTGGTGAGATACTGCATCACAATCGTTAGCGAAGCGGCTTAGTCTCCCGCCCGCACGAAACCCGCCGGGCCAGGTGGGTTTCTTTTTTATAGGCTATAGTTAAAAATCTGCCGCAGGAGCACCGCCGCTGCAAGACCGGATGGCAAAAATTATTACGATAACTAAAAGTACCAGTACCAGGAGCCCAAAACCGCAGCCACCTTTGCCGCCAGTTCTTCCACTACCACTGCCTCCCAGTAGTTTGGTTAGCATATAAAACTTAAAGAATTTACCGAGCATGGTTCGTTAAGTACAGTTGATGAACTATTAAATACGAATGATGGGAGAGAGGGATGGGGTGTTTATCATTTTATAGTAGTTGTAGTCCAAGTATTCTTAGATTTACCCCTTCCCAACCTTCCCTTAAAAACAGGGGAAGGAGCTTCTGCTAATGAAGAAAATTCCCTCCTTGAGGAGGGCAGGGAGGTGTTTTTATAGTTGCCGAGTTTCAACCACTTCTAGCCCTTCCTTGTCTAAGGCTGGGAGTTTTGCAGCCTTTGCTATAGTTGCAATCATAGTTTCATAGTTGTTGTTTTAACACCCCTATGGTCCCCTCAAGGGGACACTTCTGCTATTGCTAATTCACCAGTTATAGTTCTGTAGGTACAGCCTGTGAGCGGATAGGTCGCAACCTGTCCCTACGAAACTATGACCACCAGCAAAGCTAAAAGTAGCATCACCTCAATTCAACAATAACTATAGCTATCAAATTGATATCAGTCTTTGGGTGGAGCGCCTTTGATTTGTTGCGGTGGCGCAGCCAACCCGAGGTACGAGGGTAGCTTCAAATCAAAGGCGCGATGCCCAAAGACAAGGCCTCCCAGCCGTGAGGGTACCAAAGCCAACTATAAGACAATAGGCAAGTAAAGCTCCCAGGATGAAAAGTTGCTATGGAAGGGTAGCTTGTGGCAGGTTACCAACAACATCAATTATAGAGCTATAGCAAAAGCTGCAGGAATTCCTGTCCCTGCCGGGCCAGTTTAGTCAGGAGACTCAACAGCATCATTAGTCACGAGCGAGGACGCTCGCGCCAGTGGGACAGTGGGGGTAGAAATGAAAAAGAAAGGCGATACCTCAATTATTAACTGATCGGAACTTTACGAAGTATAGCCTCTATAAAATCCTTTGTCTTTACACCATCAGCTTCCGCTTCATAGTTAAGTATAATACGGTGGTTCATTACATCGTGCGCAACTTCTTTAATATCTTCCGGCAATACATAATCGCGCTCATCGAAATAAGCAACGGCACGGGCGGCACGGTTTAAGGCTATACTTGCTCTTGGCGAAACCCCGAACTGGATATAAGGTGCAAACTCGTTCAGGTCGTATTCGGCAGGGCGGCGGGTAGCAAAAACAAGCTCAATAATATAGCGCTCCAGGGTTTCGGAAAGCTGTACCTGGTTTATTTCGTTCCGGATATGGAAGATATCTTCTTTGGAAAGGATGGTGTTGATCGTATCGTTGAAAGACATGTTGGCCATACGACGCATGATCTCCAGTTCGTCAGACTTTTTAGGATAGTCGATGTATACTTTCATCATAAAGCGGTCTACCTGTGCTTCGGGTAGCGGGTAAGTACCTTCGTGCTCTACCGGGTTTTGTGTGGCCAGTACCAGGAAAGGCAGGTCCAGTTTATAGGTAGTTTCGCCGATAGTCACCTGTTTTTCCTGCATTGCCTCCAGTAGTGCCGACTGCACTTTGGCCGGAGAGCGGTTCACTTCATCGGCAAGTATAAGGTTAGCGAAAATAGGCCCTTTCTTAACTTCAAAAGCAGAGGCATTCTGGTTATAGATCATCGTACCGATCAGGTCAGATGGCAGCAGGTCAGGAGTGAACTGTATACGCTGGAAGTCCAGGCGCAGGGCCTTGGAAAGCGAGTTAATGGTAAGTGTTTTTGCCAGCCCGGGTACACCCTCCAGCAGAATATGGCCACCGGTAAATAAGCCTATCAGCAGGCGGTTCACCATATAAGACTGCCCGACAACCACCTTGCCCACCTCACTGAAAACCTGCTTTATCTTTTGCTGGTTCGCCTTTACTCTGTCCTGGTATACAATTTCTTCTACTGGCATAAAATGTATCTGTTCTGAAAAAACGTTTCCAATATAGCTATATTACGCCATTTCTGCTAAGCTATTGTACTGATGTTGTAGTGGAAACAGGCAAACGGGTGTTCTGTTTAGCTGCTACAGAACATTAAAACTATACTTCTGGTATAGTAAGCAACTGCAGTTTATACTTGCAGCACATTACATAAACTATATAATGTTTGCATATGCAGCACATATTCTCCACTAACCTTGCTTCTGCGCTGTACACCGATATGTACCAGATCTCGATGGCGCATTCACACTTTAACTATAACCGGCAGAACGAACAGGTATCCTTCGATTACTTTTTCAGGAAACAGCCTTATAGTGGCGGGTTTACTATATTCTCTGGTTTAGGAGAGTTGATGGCACTGCTGCAGGAGTTTAAGTTCGAGATTCAGGATATAGACTGGCTGTATAAGCATAATTTTAATGATGGATTCCTGGAGTACCTGCGCGATTTCAGTTTTAACGGAACAGTGCATAGTATGCGCGAAGGCGAGATTGTTTTTCCGCAGGAACCCATTGTAAGAGTGGAAGGTAATATTGTAGAGGCCCAGTTAGTTGAAACAGTGCTGCTTAACTACCTTAACTTTCAGTCGTTGGTGGCTACTAAGGCGGCACGTATAAAGCTGGTAGCGCGTGGTGCCGCACTCAGTGAGTTCGGTTTGCGCAGGGCACAGGGTATAGGCAGTATGTTTGCCAGCAGGGCTGCACTTACAGGTGGCTTTACAAGTACATCAAACGTTTTGGCTGCCAGTATTTATGGTGTGCCGGCAGTTGGCACCATGGCACACGCTTACATACAGAGCTACGACGATGAACTGGAAGCATTCCGAAGTTTTGCCAAAGTAAATCCTGAAGGTTGCGTGCTGCTGGTTGATACTTATGATACCCTGAAAAGCGGTGTGCCGAATGCCATTACTGTAGGGAAGGAGATGGAAAAAGAAGGACACAAGCTGATGGGGATACGCCTGGATAGTGGTGACCTGGCTTACCTGTCGAAGCAAGCACGGCAGATGCTGGATGCTGCAGGGCTGAACTATGTAAAGATCGTGGCCTCTAACCAATTAGATGAACTTATTATTAAAAGCCTTTTTGAGCAGGGCGCCCCAATTGATATTTTTGGCGTAGGCACTAACCTGGCAACCGGAAAACCTGATGCAGCCCTGGACGGTGTGTATAAACTAAGTATGGCCGATGGGGAGCCGCGTTTAAAATTATCAGAGAACATCAAGAAAACTACTTTGCCTGGCTTAAAGCAAGTATACCGCTACCACGACGATGCCGGGAATTTTGTAGCAGATGCCATTGCCCTTGAAGGTGATGCTATACCTGATTTTATGTTCCACCCTTACGAGCCGGAGAAAAGTATGTCATTAGAAGGGTATAAAGCTACTCCGTTGCTGCAACCGGTCATGAAAGATGGTAAACCAACAGCAGCGTCTCCATCGGTATTAGAGGTTGCCGACTATGCAACAGAGCGTCTTGGCAAGCTTACAGAAGAATATAAACGCTTCGAGAATCCGCATATTTATAAAGTAGGCGTAAGCAAACCGCTTTACGACCTGAGAGCAACATTGAGAAGCAAGTATAAAAAAGACAGTTTATAGTTATGAAAGCACTGGTTATAGTTGATGTGCAGTATGATTTTCTGCCCGGCGGTGCACTGGCCGTACCTAACGGCGACGAGATCATTCCACTGATAAACGAACTGCAAAGCTATGCAGATTTGGTAGTGGCTACCCAGGACTGGCACCCGGCCGGGCATAAAAGCTTTGCCTCGGCGCACGAAGGTAAAAAGGTATTTGAGCAGATAGAGTTGGAAGGGCTGGAACAGGTACTATGGCCTGACCATTGTGTGCAGGGCACAAAAGGAGCTGAGTTCTCTCCTGAACTGCATATGAACCACGTAGAAGCTATTTTCCGGAAGGGTATGGAGCATGGCATAGACAGCTACAGCGGTTTTTACGACAACGGCCACCGCAAAGCTACGGGCATGGGTGCTTACCTGAAAGGCCGCGGCGTAACCGAAATTTGGTTGTGTGGTCTGGCCAGTGATTATTGTGTATACTTTACAGCTTTGGACGGGCTGGAACTAGGCTTTAAAACCACGCTTATAGAAGATGCCAGCCGACCAATAGATGCAGCCAGCTTTGAGTTTAAGAAAGAGCATTTGCTAAGTAAGGGCGGTCAGATCGGGCAGGCTAAAAAGATACTGCTGAAGATGTAGCAAGGATAATCTGAGGATAACCATGGCGCGAGCGTCCTCGCCCCGAAATTCTTCGGGATCTGCGACTCGTGTTGAACTATAGTTGGGCGTCCCTCCCAGTTGAGTTACAAACTCAACATCAAAGTAAGGCACGAGTTGCAAACTCACGCTACCCTCGAGCAAAGGCTGTAAAACTCACGACAGCAGGATCTGAGAGTATAAAAGTATAAAAGCCACTCCCGGTAAGAGAGTGGCTTTTATACTTTTATAGTAGGTTATACTTTATACTTGTTTATGTCAGGTAGAATTCACCCTCATGGCCGTGTGCACGCTGGTTTTTGAAACGGGCAATATCAGTCTGCATGTTGTTATATATCTCTTCAATCTCCTCCGACTCCTCAGTTAAAGGCTTAATGTGCTCACTCAGCAACTTGGCTGCCAGCGGGTAAAACTTAGAGTCATCGGTGTTTTTAGCGTTCACCTTAAAGTTACCGATCGCATTCTCCAGCTTTTTAAGCATCGGGTACTGCGGCTTGAATTCCTGAACAGTATCGCGGAGTTTCTCCCGTATCATGAGGTACAGATCCTCCTCAAACGTCATTCCGAAGTCATCATCCTCCTCTTCATCGTCGAAATCATTATAGCTGAAATCCTCGTCGAAATCTAAATCGTCTCTCATGGCTAATTATAAAAGTTTTAAAGTTGATAGTACGGGCTAACTTTCTCTTTGTGTCAGTAATTACTCAGTTTTTAGACTAAAGTTTAATTATTATTTAGGTAACAAAGGGTAAAGCAAATGCATAATTAGCACTTCAGATGAATATTTGCAATAGCCCTCTATAGCAGATCAGGTAAGTTTTTTTGTAGTAGCTGCACTTTCCTGATGCACTGCAATTTGTGAAAAGGCTGTTCATGAAAAAGCTCATATAACCAGATATGAGCTTTTTAAATTTAAGAATTTTAGTTTCGGTTACGCAAACTTACGCTCTACAAGGCGCAGTAATTTATTTACGTGATCCTGCTTTTTGCTCCAGTCATACTTGCCGGCGAGGTCGTGGGTAATAAAACGGGTAGCCTGGTCTGCACTGGTCATCGCATCCAGCGATTGTATTGCCTGGTAATACGTAAGATTATCACCTTCAAACAATTCATTTATAAAGCTGAAGCGCTGGTTAATAGAGATCGCGTTCTTCAGGGAGTCGATCTTCTGATTGCTATGTGTGTCTGCCAGCGACGATGCAGCTTTTCTAAAGTTTTCGTTTAGCGTTGGTCTTTCTGCTTTAAAGCGTTCGTTCAGGTTATGGTCAGCAGGCTTTGGAGCCGGAGCAGGTGGCGTAACTATACTTGCCTCGCGCTGTGCCATATGTATGGGTGCCACTATATCTACTTCCTCCACAGGAGCTGCTGGTGTAGGCTTTGCTGCTTCCGGAGTATAAAGAGGGGCAGCATCAGGCTTAACCAGTTCCTCTGCATTTAGCGGCAACAATGCATTAAACTGACCTGCCAGTTGTTCTATAGTTGTACGTTCGCCCTGGTGTGCGTTCAGGTATAGTTTAAAACGGCTAAGTATATACTCGCGGTCGCGGCTGCTGCTGGATAACGTTTCAATAAACCCGGCAAACAACGCCTTATCTATATCGATGTACTTCAGATTTTCCTGCAGTTTTGGCAAAGTGATCTCTTCCTGTATGCGCAGGAATTTTTCTTCCAACGTAACCGAAGGGGCCAGCACTACCAGAAACGTGTCGTATATAGCTTTCTGCAATAAGGGCTCAAAAGCATTGCGCTTCATTCTTATTTTGCGCGACAGCACGTTCATAAAGTTCAGCAACGCCTCCTTTACATCCTCGTTCTCAAAATCGAAGTAGGGGCTGCGCAGGTTTGCCATCTCCTGGTGCCATTTCAGGAGCAGTTCTTTAATTACAAAAAGATTTACCTGTTTAATAGGTACAAAATGAAGCAATTGCGGGCCATTTATAGTATCATGCGATGCAAAATGACGATCGCACAACATATTTGCCAGCTCTTTGCTGTAACGCTCAAGGTGTAATTGATTATATTTGTCTTCCATTGGGAATAGCTTTCTTCTCTGAAGTATAAAGGTAACATGCCGGAATTGATTGTGCAAAACCTGAATCAGCGCCACGTAGCTGTTGATGAAGGTCAGACCTTATTTAAAGCCATACAGGCTGCCGGCATCGATTGGATGCACGCCTGTGGGGCTAAAGGCCGTTGTACTACCTGCCGCATCATTGTGTTACAAGGCATGGAGCACTTGGGCGAGCTTAGCCCTGCCGAGCAACGTTACCGCAACAACGGCCGCCTGAAGGATAACGAAAGACTTACCTGCCAGTGTATGTTGCAGGGCGGCGTTGTAACAGGAAAAGTACCGAACCAGACAAAATTGCCACACCAGACCTATAGTTAGAAAGTCTCAGCAGTTAGAGAGTTAAAAGTTTAGAAGTTAAGGAATTTTTATTGTTGATTGTTAATTGTTGATTGTTCTTTAGAAGGGTACTGCAATTACAATAGACAACAATCAGCAACCAGCAATCAATAATTACCATGTTTATAGAACCACGCGTTGGCGGCGCAAGCCATACAGTTAAGAGAGGATGGATAGAAGTGATCTGCGGGTCGATGTTTTCGGGAAAGACAGAAGAGCTTATCCGCAGGCTGAACCGTGCCAAGATCGCGAAGCAGAATGTTGAGATATTTAAGCCATCGCTGGACAAACGCTATCACGACGAAGACGTGGTGTCGCATAACGCCAATGCCATTCGTTCTACGCCCATAGATTTTGCCCAGGATATGCTCTTGTTAGGTGGTAGCTGCGATGTGGTGGGTATAGACGAAGCCCAGTTTTTTGATGAAGGCCTGGCCGAAGTATGTGTTAAACTGGCTAATAGTGGTGTGCGCGTAATTGCCGCCGGCCTGGATATGGATTACTTGGGTAACCCTTTCGGGCCGATGCCTGCGCTTATGGCTGTAGCTGAATATGTAACCAAAGTACACGCTATTTGTGTGCAGTGTGGTGATATTGCCACATACTCTTACCGCAGTGCGGCTTCGGAGCAGCAGGTATTATTGGGCGAAACCGATTCGTACGAAGCCCGCTGCCGCCATTGCTTCCAGGAAGGGCTTAAAAACAAGAAATAAAATTACCTGATGCGATTTTATACTTTCATACGCGTGCTGGTGCTGCTTTTTGGGTTGCTGCAGACGTATGCAAGTATGGCGCAGGTACCAATTGGGGCATGGCAACTGCATGTGCCATACAGGCAGGGCAAAGCCGTAACCGTAGCCGATGGCAAAGTATATGCCGTAGTAGAGCAAGGCCTGTTTTATTACGACAAAGAATTCAACTCCACCAAAGCCATTACTAAGTCTGACGGACTGCGCGAGCAGGAAATAAGCGCTATCGCCTACGACATCCCCAGTCAGACACTTATACTTGCTTACGGAAACACCTACATTGATTTATTGCAGAACAATACCTTCCACACCATCAGCGACATCTTCCGGAAAAACCTGCCCGGTGAGAAGAAGATTAACCACATTTATACTTTTAACCAGAAGGCTTATTTAGCTACAACTTTTGGGGTAGTGGTGCTGGATATCGCTAAAAAAGAAATCCGGGACACGTACAGCAACCTTGGCTCCAACGGAGAGCAGATCAGCATTCTGGCTTCCACTATACATAACGAGAGTTTATACTTAGCTACAAGTATAGGTGTACTTAAAGGGCAACTAAACGGCCCAAATCTGCAGGACTTTCGCAATTGGACACTGGTCTCAAATGGCTTGCCACAACCGGGAAGTATAACTGCTTTAGTTACTTTTAATGATGCTGTTTATGCAGGTACAGCGGCTGGTCTTTATAAGTATACTAATGAAGTATGGCAGTCGACAAGTATAACTCAGAAATCAATTTTAGCGCTGCACTCATCTTCTGATCATCTAACCATAACCACACCCGAACATGTACTGCTACTAGACAGATCCGGAACTATAGCAGAACTAACAGACGAATTGGTACAGGCCCCTAAAGATGCTGTAGTTGATGATAATATAGTTTGGGTGGCCGATGGGCGTGCCGGATTAATACAGAAAAGTATAGTTGGTGGTGCTGCTGAGGTATTTACACCTGGCGGCCCTTATGCCGGAGATGCTTTTAGTCTGAAAACTGAAGCAGGTAAACTCTTTGCTTTCGGTGGCAACTATAACGAGAACTATAATCAGGTTGGTAACACTAATGGCTATAGCGTGTATCAGAACGGTACCTGGCAGAGCTACAACCGTTTTATAGATGCTGCTTTCCCGGATGACGTGCAGGACATTGTGGATGGCGTGTATGATGCTGTAACGGGTAACCTATACCTGGCATCGCTTAAAAGTGGTCTTATCGTTTGGGATGGCAAAACTTATACTTCCTTCAACAGCTCCAACAGCCCGTTACAAAGTTCTATCATTAATCCTGTCCATACACCTGTTACAAGTATAGCCCGCGATGCAGAAGGAAATATCTGGGCAGTAAACCCAAGTTTGCGTGCTGGTGTGCCGGGGCTCTTTAAGCTAACCCCTGATCAGGAAATAACTGGTTATAGTTTACCCAATATAGCCGATGGCACAAGCCTGGAACAGTTGTTAATAGATGATAATGGGTATAAGTGGCTGACCGGTAAAAAGGAGAATAGTGCTGGCATTGTAGTATTTGATGAAAAGCAACATCGCACTAGAAGGTTAAGCACAGGAAAGGGTTCAGGCAACTTGCCAGGTGGCGCTGTTTATGCCATGGTCAAAGATACGAACGGCGATATCTGGGCAGGAACAAGCCAGGGTGTTGCAGTCTTCTATAATCCTGGCAGTGTGTTTGAATCTCAGCCATACGAGGCCCATTTGCCGATAATTGACAGAAGACCGTTGCTGGATGGGCAACGTGTGCTAAGTATAGCTATAGATGGAGCTAACCGTAAATGGGTAGGTACAGATAATGGGCTGTGGCTTTTCGGTCCGGACGGAGATGAACTGGTAAGCCACTTTACAACCAAGAATAGCCCGTTGCCATCTGATAGAGTACATAGCGTGGCTGTGGAGCACAGGAGCGGGAATGTGTTTGTAGCTACGGCTGCAGGTATAGCGTCTTACAGAGCTGGTGCGACTATAACGGAGGGTACGCCTGATTGTGCTGTCGTTTTCCCGAACCCGGTTAAGAAAAGTTTTACAGGGCTGGTAGCTATATCTAATTTACCTAATAATGCCGAAGTCCACATCACAGACATCAGCGGCGCACTCGTATATAAAACGAAAGCTACTGGCGGCACAGCCACCTGGGATGTACGCGACTACAACGGCGACCGTGCCAAAGCAGGTGTATACCTGGTGCTGAGTTCCAATGCCGACTGTAAGCAAACCTGTATCTCTAAAATAGCCGTACTGCAGTAAATGCTGATCAAGACAAGGGGCGTTGTGCTCAACTACATCAAGTACCGGGAAACATCCATTATTGCGCGCGTGTATACCGAGCAACTGGGGCTGCAATCGTACATCATAAACAGTGTGCGCACGCAGCGCAAAGGTTCGCGTATAGCCTTATTTCAGCCATTTACCTTGCTCGATATGGTAGTTTATACTTCTAAACAAGGTGGTCTTACCCGTATTTCAGAGTATAAAACGGCTCATCCCTTCCATTCCATCCCGTTCGATATCCGGAAGAGCAGTATGGTGCTGTTTTTGTCGGAGGTGGTATCGCGAACAGTAAAGGAGGAAGAAGAGAACCAGCCGCTTTTCCAGTTTCTTTACCAGGCTATACTTGCTTTTGATGAACTGGAAGAAGGATTTGAGAATTTTCACCTGGTATTTCTGTTGCAGCTTAGCCACCACATAGGTTTCGGCCCATCGTCGGGTAAAGAGATTGTAGAGCAGGTAGCTTTTTCGGCAAATGCGCAATCGGCTACATCGGCTCCTACAGTGCTGGCCTTACAGGCTTATGAAGAGTATTTTGATATGCTGCTGCACGATCCCGCCCGGGCAACTATACCTAACGGAAGGGTAAGACGGGAACTGCTTTCGGTTTTGGTTCGGTATTACCAGCTGCACGTAGACCGACTCGGCGAAATAAAATCATTAAGTATACTTTCCGAAGTGCTGGCAGAGTAGAACTATAAAAAGAAGGGGCGATACAATCAGTATCGCCCCTTCTTTTTATGATTGTTATAAAAGCTATTCAAACTTAGCCAATACATCGATGTCAAATATTAGCACACTATTTGGCGGCACATTTCCACTACCATAGGGGCCATATGCCAAGTATGATGGAACATAAAGAAAATAATGGCCACCTACTTTCATCTCCTGCATGCCTTCAACCCAGCCATCAATTACGTTACCATCCTCCACTCTAAATTCAAAAGCATCTGCTTTATCCCAGGATGAGTCAAATTTAAGATTGCTGGTGTATTTGCCAATATAATGAACCTGTATAGAGTCGCCAAGATCGATCTCTTCGCCTTCACCTTCAGATACTTTCAGGTAATATAAACCAGATTCTGTGCGCACTACAGCAGTCGTATCCACGTTGTTATCGCGGAAATACTGGCGGATGATCGCCTCATCTTTCACCTTTTGCGCTTCCACATCAAAGTAAAAGGGATCTTCATCTGCGGTGCAGGAAGCGAGGGATACAATAGTTATTACTAAAAGCAGGCACTGAAGCAGGCTGCTGCCTTTAAAGAATCTTTGCTTAAGGGCTTGTACGGTCATCATAGCTTAACAAAAATACTGTTTTATCTGATTACTTTACATCTACCAGCTCCACATCGAAGCGCAGGATAGAGTTTGCCGGCATATCCGGACCACGGTCCTGAGCGCCATAAGCTAACGGAGACGGGATAAGTAAAATTGCTTCGCTACCCTCTTTCAGCTGTGTAATGGCATCATCCCAGCCCTTAATTACCATCTGCTGGCCAAGTGTAAATTCAAATGGCTTACCACCTGCCATTGGGTTAGAGCGTGAGCCATTAAATTCTTTACCATCCAGGAAAGTGCCTTTGTAGTGTACAGCAACTTTGTCACCAGCTTTAGCCTGAGGGCCTTTACCTTCTTTTGTTACAATGTAATAAACCCCTGATTCTGTTTTCTTAACGTTCTGCAGGTTGTTTTCTTTAATATAAGCCTGAAGTTTAGCGTCGTCTGTTTTAATTTGCTTTTCAGCTTCAACTTTAGCTTTCTCCATCTGCTCTTCCATCATTTTAGCATAGTCCGCTTCAGCTTCCGCTTTAGACTGTACTTTCTGCATGCTGATGAAGAAGGTTAACTGAGAACCTGGCTTAATGAACGGAGGCAACGGCTGACCGAAGGTTTTCGCAAAAAGTGTATCGGCGTTGATCTTGAAAACACCGCTATCACCCGGAGACATCATAGAAAGTGCATTTTCAAGGCCACCTTTCATAGTTGGCTGCATTAACGGAAGCACGATCGGCATTTTAGGGCCTTGCGTACGTGTATCAGCAAAAGTAGAGTCTGCAGCGTTTTTAATAGACCAGTGGAAAGTAACTACCTGGCCAACTTTAGCACCTGTGCTGTCAGCAGCGTTTACTTCGCCTTTATTTTCGTATTCGCCTTTATCGGTTTTCTCGAATATCTTATAAGTCAGGCCATCGGCTGAAGTATAAAACTCATCGTTGTTTTTGTTGCAGGCTTGTACCATCAGGGCACCAGCCACTACTGGCAACAGGAATTTGATTTTAGATAACATTGATTATTTAAGGTTAGTTATTATTCTTGATGATGCTGAGCTGCTGCCTGCAGCTCTTCTTTATACTGTGGTAGTAAGCTCTCAAACTTTGCTACAGTTGCCTCCAGTGTATCCATAGACATGC
The DNA here is from genome assembly GCF_023630255.1 of Pontibacter deserti. NCBI lineage: Bacteria > Pseudomonadati > Bacteroidota > Cytophagia > Cytophagales > Hymenobacteraceae > Pontibacter > Pontibacter deserti. The sequence continues at coordinate 132,915 of NZ_JALPRS010000002.1, forward strand.
CGCCGGCTGCATTTTTGTGTCCGCCACCATTAAAGTGGGCACGTGCAAATTCGTTTGCAGAGAAGCTGCCTACCGAACGGAAAGACATTTTAACAGCCTGGGTACGGTCAATAATCAGGGCTGCAAAAACGATGCCTTCAATAGATAAAGCATAATTTACCAGACCTTCCGTATCACCTGTTTTAGAGTCGTATGCTTTAAGCTCCTCAGCAGTAATGGCAAAGTAAGCAGTATTAAACTCCCGCAACACTACAAGCTTCTCTTTTAAGGCATATCCTAAAAAGCGCAGGCGCAGCTCAGATGAACTGTCGTAGATCAGGCGGTGTATGTTGGATGTATTTACACCCACGTTCAGCAGATCAGCAATGATCAGGTGCACGTTTGGCGAAGTGCTTGGGTGACGAAACGATCCTGTGTCGGTCATGATACCTGCATAGAGGCATTCCCCGATGTTAGTATCAATCAAGTCGCCGTCACCTAATGCTTTGATCAGGTCATACACAATCTCGGCAGTAGCAGCGGCATTGGTATTGGAGAACTCTAGGTCAGCAAAATCTTCCGGTTGCAGGTGGTGGTCTACCAGTACTTTAGTGCCTTTTGCTTCGCGGATATATTCACCCATCTCGTTTATGCGAGATAAGTTAGAAAAATCGAGGCAAAAGATAACCTGCGATTCTGCGATGATGCGCTGCACCAGTTCGTCGTTCTTCTCTGAATAAATGATCACGTCATCGTTGCCGCTCATCCAGTTCAGGAAACCGGGATAGTCGGAAGGTGTGACCACCGTAACACGGTGCCCTTTCTTTTTGAGGTAACCTGCCAGACCTAAAGAAGAACCCAGCGCATCGGCGTCTGGTTTGTGATGCGTGGTGATCATCACCTCTTTAGGTTCCTTCAGAAGCTCGTTAAGAGCGCTAACATCATACATAGGTTATGGTAATTCCTCTGATTAGTAGGGAAATAAGGTGCGAATTTCTGAAGAAATAACTTCTAAAACAAAAATACAGCCCCTTTGCAGCACAAAGGTAATGTTTATACCTTAACAGGTTTGGCAAAGTATACCGCTAAAGTTTAGCAATATTAAGTATAAATCCACTAATTTTGCGGCCAGTAAAATTAGAAACAAAACTATAATTACGATACAACATGGCAGGAAACATCACATTTACCATGATCAAGCCTGATGCAGTGGCTGATAACCACATCGGTGGCATTACTAAAATGATCGAAGAAGGCGGCTTCCGCATTGTAGCGATGAAAAAGACAAAATTGTCTGAAGAGCGTGCCGGTAAATTTTACGAAGTACACAAAGAGCGTCCTTTCTACGGCGACCTTGTAAAATATATGTCTAAAGGCCCTATCGTGGCGATGATCCTGGAGAAAGACAACGCTGTTGAAGATTTCCGTGCGCTGATTGGTGCTACTAACCCGGAGCAGGCTGCAGAAGGTACTATCCGTAAGAAATATGCGAAGTCTATCGAGTCTAACGCCGTACACGGTTCTGACTCTGATGAGAACGCTCAGATCGAAGGTGATTTCTTCTTCTCTGCTGACGAGCGCTTCTAAGCAGTATTAAAGTATACTTATTGATTATAAAAGTCCCGTTGTAGCTCTGGTTTCTGGCGGGACTTTTTGATTATACTTGGAGCAAAACATAGTTTATGAAACACAAACTTTTACTATTCATCTTGGTCCTGATAACGGGCGTAACAGCAAATGCACAGAAGGTATCATACGGATTAACTGGCCGAGTTGGTGCCTTTAAGACATTAGTAAGTAGCGGCAGAACTGAAGAAACGGATTTAGGTATTGGCCTGCAAACAGCATTAGGAGGATGGGCAAAAATTCCAATTAGTGCGAAGGGTAATATCCAGCTCACCATTTTGCAATTAGGTGAGATACAAAACACCGGAGAGGTACAGGTTGTAAACGAAAACAGGCAACCCATAGCTGATGCTAAAGTTAGAGACCAAAACTTAGCAGTGGGACTTCAGGTGATGTATCTGTATACCCTGCGTGAAAAGTGGTGTGTAGGAGTTGGATTAGGCTCTAAATATGAATACTTCTCAGAGAACAGAGTGGAAAAAAAGTACAAAGGCTATCTCATTCGTCCAAATAATTCAAACTCGTATCGGCAAGATCTGACATTGCATTTTCCTCTTGAGAGCCAGTACAAGCTAAGTGAGCGCTTAGCACTGGTAGGCCAAGTACAGTATCAGTTTAACAACCGTATTGAAGCTACGAATTCTGATTACCAAGAACATGATCTTGGCTTAAGTCTTGGCGTAAACTATACTTTGAAATAATCTTAAAAAGCAAAAGGCCAGCTCCCACAGAAGCTGGCCTTTTTGTTTCTTTTATTCATAGTTAATCTCTCGGAATGTTTAGGCGCTGGCCTGGTCTGATTAAGTCAGGATTTTCGCCTATTGTAGATTTATTCGCATTATAGATCTTGGTCCATGCGTTGGCATTGCCATAGTGCTTCTTAGCTATTTTAGATAAAGAATCACCGGATTGTACAGTATAAACATCCTGATGAGCGCTAGTGCTGGTGCCTGACACATTCTGCTGGCTGCCCGATGTAGCATTTGGCTGCTGGCCTGGCATCTGGGTAGATCTCGGAGTAGCTGCTGGTCTTTTAGCAGGTTCTTCCTTTCCCTTCTTTAAAAAATCAAACAATCCCATAATAAAATATTTAGTGTGTTACTTCTTTGTTTTGAGGCATACTGTAGGTAAGCTGCCTTACTAAAATACGCCTTCTTGTACAGTTAGTTGTAATAAGTGGCTGAATTATAGGTATAGCCAGAACATCAACTTTAAAGAGAAAGCGAACGTACGTTATGCACAGGCTTGGTTTAAAACAGCCTGTTGAAATGCAACACATACAATTTAAAACTATGAAAAGCACAAGATTGAACACGAATGTATTGCTGAGCTTTATGAAAACAGCTTTAACCCTGTTACTGGCGGTGGTGCTGGTAAGTTGCGGTGGCGATAAGGCAGGTACTGAAAGTATGTTATCCGGTACAAGCAGCAAAACCTGGAAAGCTAAAAAAGAAACAAACGCTGAGGGCGACAAAGAAAAACTGACTGACGCAGAGAAAGAGCAGAACCTGCAGTTTTATGCTGATGGTCGTTTTGCAATGGGTGGGGCAAGCACCTTGCAAACAGGTACCTGGAACTATGACCAGGCTGCTAAAAAACTGACATTGCAGTTCGAAGATCAGAACGTATCTGAAAACTTTGATGTACTGAAGCTAAGCGATGACGAATTACGCCTTAGAGCAGGAGATGGCTCGGAGATGGTAATGGAAGCTGAGAAATAGAAAGTATAGATAAAAGTATAGCAAAAGCCGGTGTAACAGCCGGCTTTTCTTTTACCTGCCAATTAAATGTTTAAGGGAGAGCAACCCTACTGCAGGCCCAACTGCCAGTAAAGCAAAAGCAGCTGGCACAGGTATAAGTTCTAACATACGAGCTGTAAATTGAATACTGAGAATAGTTAAGGCAAAACCAATACAAACAACTACAGTAAGGGCAGTACCTACCAAATGAGGCGGTGCAGTTCGTGCTGATAAAGCAGAGAATTGTGGTGAATCGCCGGCAACCACTATGCCCCATAAAACAAGGAAAGGAAGCACAACTGCAGCACTGTTAACCTGAAGCATAAACAACGCCGCCAGGCAGCATACTCCTGAAAGCAGTAGTTGCGCGAAGGCTACAAAGGCGCTGCCATAGCGCTGCGACAGATAACCGCCACCAATGCAACCTACTGCACCCGCAGCAATAACACAAAAACTATAAAATGACAGCTGTAATGGCGATAGCTCTGGTAAACTATAAGCAAGTATAACCGGCACAAATGCCCAGAAAGTATACAGCTCCCACATATGCCCGAAATACCCGAATGCAGCCGATCTGAACTCCTTTGTCTTAAACACCTGCAACATGTTACCTACATCAAAAGCAGCACCTTTGCGCAGATATGGCCCGGTAGGTACAAGTATAAACATAAGTAAGCCACCTGCTGCAGCCAGTGCACTTATACTTAGCAACATAATTTGCCAGGGCAAATCTGTACCCAATGCCCGTAACAAATGAGGAAATGCTGTGCCTAAAACCAGTGCTCCTACCAAATAACCTATTGCTTTGCCCAGGTTACCGCTGTACCAGCTTGCTGCTATCTTCATACCTACAGGGTACACACCAGCTAATAAAAAACCGGTTACTACACGAAGTATAAGTATAGTTGCAAGATTGGCCGGCAATAACACAAGTAAAGCGTTGGCTGCGGCGCCGGCTACAGCGCATAGCATAAATAGCCACCGCGGCGAAACCCTGTCAGCAAGGGAAAGAACAGCAGAGCATAAAGTACCAAGTATAAACCCTAGTTGCACAGCTGATGTGATAAGGCTAAGCGCATCCTGTTTCAGGTTGAGTGCCTGCTGCAGTTCCGGTAGTACTGCATTACCAGCAAACCACAGCGATGTACCCGCAAACTGTGTAAACACAATGGTCGGAAGGATACGGGCAGGAGGCATGGGAAAGGTTTGAGTTAGAGAGTTTGGGAAGTTAGAAGGTTAGAAAGTTAAAAATGATTGGGTAGAAGGAAGGTATTACTCTCCATTTTTTACTCCCAAATTCTTTAACTCTCTCTAACTTCTAAACTATCCAAAGATTGTTTCTGCGAATTTTTCGATGGCTTTTCGGGTTTCGTAGGTGCGCTCGAACATACCCAGGTGGCCGGTTTTGCCTAAGAAGTTAACCATGCTGTTGTTTGGCAGGTGGCATTGCTCCAGGGCTTTATCTAAAGGTACGGCTCCATCTTCTTTACCAAAAATAAACAGTACCGGGAATCTAGCTTCTCTCAGGATATTAGTTCTGTCGGGACGGTCGCGCATGGCTGCCAGGCTACCGGTTATACTTTCTTTAGGTGTGTTAATGCCAGTTTCAACCATAAAGTTTATCTCTTTGCGCAGCTTGTTACGGTTATCTGCAAAGAACAGCGGTTCCACAAACGATTGCATGAACTTCTCCACGCCATGCTTTTCTACAAACTCAATAGTCTTATTACGGTTTTCTTTCTTCTCATCAGTGTCGGGCAGGGCAGAGGAGTGGAACAGGCAAAGGCCGTTCAGCATACTGCTATACTTTTCTGCAAAGGCCATGCTTACATAGCCTCCCATGGAATGCCCTACCAGAATACACTTTTTTACATCCAGCAAATCCAACTGATGCTTAACATACTCCGCCATGCTTTCCATACTATAATTGCTGATGTTGCTCGTATTCTCACCAAAGCCCGGAAGATCAAGTGCTATGGTTCTGAATTTCTGCTGCAGAGGTCTTGCAAAATCAGCCCAGATCTCTTTGCTCTCACAGAAGCCATGCAGGAAAACAAGTGTATCGCCGGAGCCGGCATCGGTGTAGGTGTTTGCCATAGTTTAGATGTTAGTGTTTAGATATTAGATGTTAAACACGAATTTACTGTTTTATACATTAAAGTGGAGTTTAAAGCTATTGGCGAATAATCTGATTTTGTTTCAGACAAAAAAGCCCCACAAGCATAATACTTGCGGGGCTTTTCTAAAATCTAAGTACTAACTTCTTAAACTATACTTTAACAGCCACTCCAATCATCTCACGGACTGTGCGCTCAATGTCTTCAGGAGCAAAGCCGGCTTCGCGGTGTAGTTCCAGTTGAGAGCCATGTTCAAAAATAGCGTCTGGTATTCCTAAACGTTTTACTTGTGAAGTATAGCCGTTATCAACCATGAACTCCAGCACCGCACTACCGAAACCACCTTGCAGGCAGCCATCTTCTACGGTAATTACTTTGCTATACTTTGTGAAAATATGGTGCAGCAGTTCTTCGTCGAGTGGTTTGGCAAAGCGCATGTCGTAATGGCCCGGGGTAATGCCGTCGAAGCTAAGTTTTTTGCAAACATCTACTGCATAGTTACCGATATGGCCAAACGTAAGTATAGCTACTTCTTCGCCTTCCTGCACGGTACGGCCTTTGCCAATCTCGATTACTTCCAGCGGAGTTTTCCAGTTTGGCATAACACCTTCGCCGCGTGGGTAACGGATCGTGAACGGACCAGCACCTTCCTGGGTAGCCGTAAACATTAAATTACGCAGCTCCTGCTCGTTCATCGGGGCAGATACCACCATGTTAGGGATGCAGCGCATGTAGGCAATGTCGTAAGCGCCGTGGTGTGTCGGGCCGTCGGCACCGGCAAAGCCAGCTCTGTCTAAGCAGAAAACTACCGGCAGATTCTGTAAACACACATCGTGCACCACCTGGTCGTAGCCGCGCTGCATAAATGTACTGTAGATGTTACAGAACGGAATCATGCCTTGTGTTGCCAGACCAGCTGAGAACGTAACCGCATGTTGCTCGGCAATGCCTACATCAAACGCGCGGTCCGGCATGGCCTTCATCATAATGTTCAGCGAGCAACCCGATGGCATAGCAGGTGTTACACCCATAATCTTAGGGTTCTGCTCAGCCAACTCAACTATTGTATGGCCAAACACATCCTGGTACTTCGGTGGCTGTGGCTTGTCCGGAACAGTTTTATAGATCTCACCTGTTATTTTATCGAACAAACCTGGCGCGTGCCATTTGGTCTGATCTTTCTCGGCGAGGGCAAAACCTTTACCTTTTGTAGTTACACAGTGCAGGATTTTCGGACCCGGAATATGCTTCAGGTCTTCCATTACCGATACCAGATGATTGATATCATGACCATCGATCGGGCCGAAATAACGGAACTTAAGCCCTTCGAACAGATTGCTTTGTTTCAGCAGCGATGCTTTAATGCCACTTTCGATCTTAGAAGCGATCTGCTGTGCATTAGGACCGAATTTGCTGATCTTGCCAAGTATGTTCCATATCTCGTCGCGTACCTTGTTATAGGTGCGGGAGGTGGTAATGTCGGTTAAATATTCTTTCAGAGCACCTACGTTCGGGTCGATGCTCATGCAGTTATCATTTAAAACTACCAGCAGGTTGGCATTGGTAGCTCCGGCATGGTTAAGTGCTTCAAAAGCCATACCGCCCGTCATGGCACCATCACCGATCACGGCAATGTGCTGACGCTCTTTTTCGCCTTTGTATTGCGACGCAACAGCCATACCCAATGCCGCCGAAATAGACGTGCTCGAGTGGCCTACGCCAAATGTATCGTACTCGCTTTCTTTGCGTTTAGGGAAACCGGAAATGCCGCCATACTTGCGGTTGGTATGAAATACATCACGACGACCAGTCAGAATCTTATGTCCGTATGCTTGGTGGCCCACATCCCACACCAGTTGGTCGTAAGGTGTGTTAAATACATAATGGAGTGCTGTAGTAAGCTCTACCACACCAAGGCTGGCGCCAAAGTGCCCGCCATGTATCGACACTACATCGATGATATATTGTCTCAGCTCCTGCGTTACCTGTAGCAACTGCTCTGGCTTAAGCTTTCGCAAGTCTTCAGGTTTATTAATGGAGGCAAGCAACTCTCCGGGTTTAATGATCATACGATTCTCTTTATAGACCCTCAACAATTTATTTTGCTAAAAGTTTGCTGGCTGCAAATTTGTTAACGTCCGGGCAAAACGTAAAATTAATAAAAAACTAGTAACGATTAACGTGGCTTGTTATTTTCATACCCGGTGCTAACAAAATTTGTACCGGAAGCTGTTGCCTGGCAAGTATAAAGGTGCAATAGAACTATAGGATGCAGGTAATGGTTAGGTTAGTATTTTTTTACAAGATGAAGTATGTGGTGCTATAAAATCTGAGGTACACTAAATCAGTTAAAAATGTTTAAATTTGTTCATTATTAGGCGCCCGGCGCTGCAGCAAAAATCTGAAGTAAAGTGAGTTTCGAGATAAAATTACCGTTGTTTGAGGGGCCGTTCGACCTGTTGCTTTTCTTTATAGAGCGCGATGAGCTGGACATACATGACATTCCGATCTTCCAGATAACAAATGAGTTTGTGGGCTACATACGCCAACTGGAGCAGCTTAACATTGAGGTAGCCAGTGATTTTATACTTACGGCTGCCACCCTGATGCGCATTAAGGCCAAAATGCTGCTGCCCCGCACTGAGAAGGATGAAGAAGGTAACGAAATTGACCCGCGCCAGGAACTGGTACAGCACCTGCTGGAGTATAAAAAGTATAAAAGCGCAGTGCCAAGCCTTTCAGAGATGGAGGATTTACGCCTGGCCCAAGAAAACCGCGGCAACATACACGACGAGCTGCAGGTAATAGCCAATGCCAACAATTTTGAGTACGAGCTGCAGGACCTGAACCTGTACCGTATTATGCGGGTGTTTGAGAAGGCCATGAACCGCTATGCCGAAGAGCAGAACCGGCCAAAGCATACCGTTATACAATACCCTTACACCATTGAAGAACAGCGCCATGTTATTATGCAGATGGTAACAGCGCGTAAGCGAACCACCTTTTCGGAAGTTATTGCCGCTTTCCCGGATAAGATCGGGATGATCTTTAATTTCCTGGCCATACTTGATATGCTGCAGCTTAACCTGATCGGGATAGAAGTGGGCGAAGGATTTAATGATTTTACAATAACTATAGCCGAAGGGCAGGCAGCCCAGGTAACACAACTGCTGGTTGAGTAGTAACTATAAACTCAAGTAGACAGAAGATAGCCAGGTAACTGCATGGATCAGAATCAAAAAACAATACTTAAAAGCTTTAGCCCGGTAAAGGTGCTTATACCTGTTATACTTGGGCTGGGAGCTACTGCCTGGCTGTTTATTAAAGACGATAAACTGGGAGACCTTGCAAGTATAGCCGAAGCAAATATGTGGTGGCTGCTGGCGTCGTTCCTGGTGCTAGTTATCCGCGACTTTGGCTACATCTACCGCATTAGGGCCCTAACCGATAAATTCCTGACTTGGCGCAACAGCCTCGACGTGATTATGCTGTGGGAGTTTGCTTCTGCCGTAACGCCGTCTGTAGTGGGAGGTACTACCGTTGCTACCATCATCCTGAATAAAGAAGGAATTCCGCTGGGCAAATCGCTGGCTTATGTAATGCTGACGGCTGTGCTGGATAATATGTTCTTTATACTGGCAGCTCCTATTGCATTGCTGGCCACACAAGGAGAGGTGTTTCCTACTTTTGGCTTGGATCCATCAGATATCAGTAAGCTGAAATGGGCATTTTATGTGAGCTATAGTCTGATCGCGCTTTATACGTTGTTGATGATTTATGGGCTGTTTGTAAGGCCGAGGGCTTTTAAATGGCTGCTGTTAAAAATCACTTCTGTTAAGTTTCTGCGAAAGTGGCGTGTAAGTGCTTTCCACCATGGAAACGAGATTGTTTGGGCATCGGAACAGCTGAAAGGTAAAAATACTGCTTACTGGACCCGCGCTATACTTTCTACCATATTTGTGTGGAGTGCCCGTTACTTCCTGCTTAATTGCCTTATTGCTGCCTTTACTGATATTTCTTTAGGCGAGCACCTGCTCATTATTTCCCGAAACCTTATTTTCTGGATCGTAATGCTGATCGCGATTACCCCTGGAGGTGCAGGTATCGTGGAAATGGCTTTTCCTAGCTTTTTTGGGTTGTTCCTGGGCAGTTTCAGCAATGTGGTAGTGATGTTGTACCGCTTAATTACCTACTATCCATACCTGGTGTTGGGCTCAATCTTTCTGCCTAAATGGATAGCCAAGGTTTTTGGCCGGCAGCCGAAGGAGCACGAAGAGTTTGCTTCTGAAATGAAACGATAAAGTATAAAAGAGCAGCACAAGTGTTGCTCTTTTATTTTCAGGAGATTGTCTCTGTTATTTCGAGGGATCTTATGTATCCTACAGTTGAGGATATACTTGTTCTAAGATATTCTTTCAAACTACTTCCAATCCTGGGAGCTCTATAAACCTACAGTTGCCATAGTTGGCTTTGGTGCGCTCCCGGCCGCGGGGCCTCGTCTTCGGGCATCGCGCTGCGCAAATCTCTTTTGCTCGTACCTCGCAATGCCTCCGGCACCAGATATTTACAAGGCGCTCAACCCAAAGACTGTGATCAGTTCGATAGTAGCTGCTATAGTTAGATGAGAGGGTATAGTTGTATAGCTTTTCCAGTAATGTAATTCCGTAGGGACAGGTCACGACCTGTCCGTTCTTGGCCTGTAACTATGGAATTATAGCTTTTGCTCTGACAGTAGCAGAATTGTTCCCTTGAGGACAAGTGAGAACGGGAGTTCGAAACTTGCGAGCGGAGCTCACAGGGGTGTCGAATCAGCAACTATAAAACCATAACTCCAACTATAGTAGTAGCAAAAAGGCTCCACGCCTTAGACAAGGAGGGGCTGGGGGTGGTTGGACCACGGAAGCTATGCAACTATAAATCAAGACGATTGGTGAAACTATAGCAAACTCCAAAGTCTAACGAAAGCTCAATTAATAATTCAACATTCATCCTGTACCTTTGCAGCTAAAGTATAAAGTATAGCCATGAAAGTTATAGTAGTAGGTGGTGGTATAGGAGGTTTATGTGCAGCCATTGCATTACAAAAGCTGGGTATAGAAACTATAGTTTACGAAGCGGCACCTGAACTAAAACCGGTAGGCGCCGGCGTAGGTTTGGCGGCTAATGCTATACAGGGGCTGGAGAGGCTCGGTGTTGCCGATGCTGTTATTGCCCGGGGCAAAGAATTGGAAGCCCTTACTATCTTCGATGAGAACGACAAGATCATCACCAACCAGGATACGCGTCTGCTCAGCCGCAAGTATGGCATCAGTAACTTTGTTATTCACCGCGCCGATCTGCACGACGCGCTGGCGCAGCACCTGCAGCCGGGTACTTTATACTTAAACAAACGCTGCCAGCATATAACGCAGGAGGCTGAACAGGTGCAGCTATACTTTACCGATGGCAGCCAGGCCACTGCTGATCTGCTGATTGCTGCCGATGGAATAAACTCTATAGTTCGGCAGCAATTATTACCAGACAGCAAACCGCGCTATGCCGGCTATACTTGCTGGCGGGGTGTTATCGAGAACCCGGGAGTGAAGCTGAATACCATGATCTCGGCAGAGACCTGGGCACCGCAAGGCAGAGTAGGAATGGCACCATTGCCGGGTAACAGAATTTACTGGTACGCCTGCATTAGTGCGCCGGAGCAGGACGAACGGATGCGCCAGATGACACCCGCACAACTCGCTGAGCATTTTACCGGAGTGCATGAGCCCGTGCAGGCTGTACTGGCTGCTACAAAACCAGACCAGCTCATCTGGGGAGATATAACTGACCTGAAACCCTTAAAGCATTTTGTATACAACCGCATTGTGCTACTTGGCGATGCTGCTCATGCCACCACACCTAATATGGGTCAGGGAGCTTGCCAGGCCATAGAAGATGCCGCGGTGCTGGGGCAATGCCTGGAGCAGGAGCCAACTATAGCCAAAGCTCTAACTAACTATGAGCAGCGCAGGTTGGCCCGTACAGCTAAAGTTATCAGGTTGTCGCGGATGCTGGGCTGGGTATCGCAATGGGAGAACCCGTTATTGGTTAAAGCACGCAATGCAATTTTCAGGGCTACGCCGGCTTTTGTAACGCAGCGCCAGATGGAGGACCTGTACCGGGTAGATTTTTAATTTCTAAGCCAGCTGCCTTTTTTGTTTATTTGTTTAATGATACTTCGTACAACAACTATGATCAAAAACATCCTGCTTCTGCTGATTGTCATGCCTTTGCTGGCAGGCTGCTCTGGTGGTAACAAAGACCTGAGGGAGAAACTACAAACTGCTGTGGAGGCAGACGACGCAGGTACAAAAGGTTATAAAACTATAGCGCTGGCTGAACTGACAGATTTTGACTGGGACACCGCCTACTTCTTCCAGTCGCCGGAAACAGCCAGAGACATAAGCGACCGCATTGGCTACAAGTGGGAGGGCAAAGATGTACCGGATTGGCACAACAGGCTGCTATTCGTGAAAGGGGGCAAAGTAGTAAGTTACATGGACTATAACTACCAGGAGTTTCCGTTGCGTGTGTTTGGCTGCAACACCGACCAGTGGGCATACCCGCGCAGCCGCAGCAGGTTTACATCCTTTAAATATTGCCAGAATGAGGAGCCTGTTTATACGTTTATACCTGAGCCCTGCCTCGGAAACATACAGGAGCTGATGGCCGCTAAATGCCCTGATGCAGAAGCTGAGAAATAGACAGGCAAACCAACGTATAGGCACATCAACTGCTGAAACCCGTACAAAGCAGAACTAAACTATGCAACCAGACCTTAACACACCTGCTGCTGCCCCTGTACAAAAACCTGGCTTTAAAGAAGCCTTCCTGTTCTGGCTGAAGCTAGGCTTTATAAGCTTTGGCGGCCCTGCCGGACAGATTGGTATTATGCACGAGTTTATAGTAGAGCAGAAGAAATGGATATCGGAATCCAGGTTTTTACATGCCCTTAACTACTGTATGCTTTTGCCCGGTCCCGAGGCGCAGCAACTGGCTACATACATCGGGTGGCTGTTGCATGGCGTACGCGGCGGACTGATAGCAGGCATTTTGTTTGTACTGCCTTCGGTAGTTATACTGCTGGGGTTAAGCATAGTGTATGTAACTTACGGAAGTATACCATGGGTGGCAGCTTTGTTTTATGGCCTTAAACCGGCTGTGGTAGCTATTGTGATGCTTGCCTTGATTAAAATAGGGAAGAAAGCACTGGTAAGCTGGCTACACTATGCACTGGCTCTGCTCAGTTTTGTGCTGATATACTTTCTGGATATTCCTTTCCCGGTAATTATACTTGGAGCTATTGTAATGGCTGTGCTCATGTTGTGGTTTTACCCGAGTACCTTACGTAGCCGAAATTCTGAAGAGGTACAGGTAACCGACGAATCAGGATACTACATCAACACGGCATCGGTGCTGCCGCATACAAAGTTTAGCTGGAGCAAAGTTGCCATGAAACTGGCAGTTGCGGTGGTGTTGTGGGTGATACCGTTTCTGCTGCTTGGTTTGCTGCAGGATGGTAGTTTCTGGAATAAGTTATCATTGTTCTTTACCAAGGCTGCCTTTATAACTTTTGGAGGAGCTTATGCTGTGCTGCCGTATGTGGCGCAGGTTACCGTCGAGAAATTTAACTGGCTCAGCAGCTACCAGATGATAGATGGCCTGGCCTTAGGCGAAACCACACCCGGCCCGCTGATCATGGTGCTGGCTTTTGTGGGTTTTATGGCGGGTTATAACCACTTTGCCGGCTCACTGCTGATGGGTACAGTGGGTTTGCTGGCTACTACTTACTTCACTTTTCTGCCTTGCTTCCTGTTTATATTAGTGGGTGCACCCATTGTGGAGAGAACCCACAGCAACACAAGTATAAAAGCAGTGTTAAGTATAGTTACCGCTGCCGTAGTAGGCGTAATCCTGAACCTGACAGTATACTTTGGAAAAGCCGTTGTTATCAAAGAAGGCTTAACTATAGATTACTTCAGCCTTGCCTGGATCATCCTGTCTATAATTGCTATGTACCGGTTTAAAGTTGGCATGATTACCTGGATTGGAGTGAGCGCACTGGCTGGTTTGGTAATGTACCTGGTGGGGTATTTTCAGCCTTAAGCAATAAAGCCATGGCTATCTTGTCAATCGCCATGGCTGAATCTCTGTTTTACTGTTAAAAGTCTTATTTCTTTTTGGGTCCGCTAAACATAACAGGTGGCTTTCTGTGCTTGGTGCCCTGCTCATAAGCGTAAGTCAGTTTAATAAGCATAGGCTCTTCGTACATGCCGCCCAGAAACTGAAGCCCTGCAGGAAGGTTGTTGTATGTATAGCCCATTGGTACAGTAAAGGCAGGCATACCTGTGTGTGGCGCTATTACCTGGCTGTTGTCACCCTTGTATCCCTTAAAGTCTCCGACCTTGGCTGGTGGGTGATTCCATGTAGGGTATACTATGGCATCTACCTTATACTTTTTCATTGCAGCTACCATCGCCTCGCGGAAGGCTATTCTTTTAGCATCATGGTAGGCATCGGAGCAGGTAGTTGCGCCTTCCTTAGAACTCTCCTCATGCTTTAAGTGGTATTTTAGATTCTCTTCTATGTAAGGCGAATACTTGCCAGAGGCTACAATCTCCTTTAAATTTTTAACAGGCACATGCTCGCCCAATGAGCCAAGGTACTGGTTAATGTCGTGCTGGAAGACAGAGCACCATTGGTCTTTGCTCAGCTTCTCAAAGTCAGCAACCTCAAAAGGATCCACGATCTCTGCGCCCAAACGCTTCAGGTCGGCGATAGCCTGTTCAAACAATGCTTTTACCTGTGGGTCAGGGTCATTTTCGCTCAGTGTCCTGAACACACCGATGCGCGCACCCTTCAAACCATTCTTATCCAGGTATTGGAGGTAACTTTGAGATATTTTGCCCTGGCTATACTTCGTTAACGGGTCAGCCGGGTCGTAGCCTGCTATCACCTCCAGTATGCGGGTGGCATCTTCTACCGTTCTGGCCATTGGTCCGCCTACATCGTTGCGGAGGTAAAGCGGGGCAATGCCGTGGCGGCTGGTAAGGCCAAGCGTAGAGCGAAAACCTACAAGTGCTGTATGCGAAGACGGACCTCTGATGGAGTTACCTGTATCAGTGCCTAAGCCAACGGTACCCATGTTGGCAGCCACGGCAGCGGCTGTGCCGCCACTTGAGCCGGCTGGCACGTGCTCCAGGTTGTAAGGGTTAAGCGTTTCGCCAGCAATGGAGCTAATACTTACCATCGGGCTAAAGGCCCACTCCGCCATGTTAGACTTAGCCAACACCACAGCGCCTGCCTCCTTTAAAACCCGCACCTGGTATGCATCTTCCGACGGCTCAAACCCCTGCATCGCCAACGAGCCAGCCGTTGTCTGAAGCCCCTTTGTATTGTAGTTGTCTTTTACAATTAGCGGTATGCAATGCAGCTTTCGGAGTTTCTTTGTCTTTTTGTACTCCTCGTCCAGCTGGCGTGCAATAGTCAGCGCCTCCGGATTGGTAAGTACAATGGCATTCAGTTTAGTAGGTTTGTCATAGGCCTCTATGCGCTGCAGGTATGCTGTTATAAGTTGCTCGCAGTTACAGGAGCCTTGTTTAAATGCCTCGTGTACAGCCGAAATGGTGGTCTCTTCTAGCTCAAAGTTGCTGGTTGGTGCGCCGCTTTTCTGGTTTTGGCGGGTGCAGCTGCTTAATAACAGTATGCTGCAGAGCAGGCTATAGATAACAGGTGTAGAGATGTATCGCATATGCTAGAGAGGAGTGTTTAAAGTAACGGTTGGTACATAAAGCTTGAGAGGCGTAGCCGAAGCCTAGCTTATGTGCAGGGTTAGGTACTGTAATTTTACTTTTTGTTAAATATATATCGAGTAGTGTAAGCTTCCTTACTAAGCGAACCTTTCCATGTGTCACTAATTAAAAGACCTTTATCATCGTAGGTATAGTTTATAACCATTGAAACACCATTTGATGACTTATCTTTTAGCTGTTTTAACTTACCTTCCTCATTGTACTCGTAAGTCTGTGTTATGGTAGCGCCGCTAAAGTAGTCCTTGGTTTTCTTCTCAATCAGCTGTTTTTTGTCATTATACTTGTAGTTAACATTCTCTTCTTTTCCTATCGTATCATTGGATTTATCTTCTTGAATCAAAAGTAAGTTGCTGTCATATTTGTAAACTGTGACAGAATTGCCAGAGGTACCTGATTCTCTTAATTCTTTTATCTTATTTCCAACTGCATCATATGTGTATGTCCAAGTGACATCAACTTCATCACCATCTAAGAGTTCAGCTTTTATCAATTGACCCTGTGAGTTGTAGTGGTGTTTTTTTGTTGAGTGGACTCTGCCTGCAGTATTATACCTGATGACTTCATCTAGGTGGCCTGAGTCATTGTATCGGTATTCTTCATTAAGGCTAAAAGTGCCATCTTCTTCTAGTTTGCCTGCTTTAACAATCTCACCCTTCGCATTGAAGAATTCTATTTGCTGCTTACCATCTGTATCAACAGCTGTTATAGTTTCAATGCCATGCTTGAGAATATCTTCCTTTGATATTTCTTGCGAATAAGCCTTTTGGAACATTAAAAGGCCCAAAATTAAGAGTAGTTTTGTTTTCATTTATGAATTTTATAGTACCTGACTAGTAGCTAACAGGAGTACCTACTCCTACTATCAGCACAATGTGTGGAGTAAAATTTTCCTCCTATTATGCTTTGGGCTTGTGTTTAACAATATAGCAAAAATGCATTTATATGCAGTATGTCAGGCGATTAATAATTATGACCCTAGCTGTAGCAAGTTCTCTATGCTCTGTGCTCTGCAAATAAAAAATGGGGACTAAGAAGTCCCCATCAGTTAGCTTCCGAACAAGGAAGTCCGGAAGAGCAATCGTTTATACTTTGTCGTGCTACTTGATACGTGCTACGTGTGTCGCAAAAGAACCTACACCAGCTCGTGCTTCACCAGATACTCGGCAATCTGCACAGCATTGGTAGCGGCGCCTTTGCGCAGGTTATCCGCCACGATCCACATGTTCAGTGTGCGTGGCTGAGTTTCATCTAAGCGTACGCGGCCTACCAGAACTTCGTCCTTGCCATGTGCGTCCTTCGGCATCGGGTACTGCAGGTTTTTTACATCGTCTATAACCTTCACGCCTTCAGTCTCGCCTAGCAAACGGTATACTTCATCCAAGGTAAAATCCTTCTCAAACTCCACGTTCACCGACTCTGAGTGGCCGCCCATTACAGGTATACGCACCGCAGTAGCAGTTACACGGATTGAGTCGTCGCCCATGATCTTCTTCGTTTCGAGGATCATCTTCATCTCCTCTTTGGTATAGCCATTGTCCTGGAACACATCGATGTGCGGCAATACGTTCAGGTCAATGGTATAAGGGTAAGCTTTTTCGCCTTCTTTGCCGGCGCGCTCGTTCATCAGCTGCTCCACCGCCTTCACGCCCGTACCTGTTACCGACTGGTAAGTGCTCACCACAATACGCTTTGCCTTTAGCTCTTCGTGCAGTTTGTTCAGGGCTACCACCATTTGTATGGTAGAGCAGTTCGGGTTAGCGATGATCTTATCTTCTTTGGTCAGTTCTTTCGCGTTTATCTCCGGTACCACCAGCTTTTTGGTAGGGTCCATACGCCAGGCTGATGAGTTGTCAACTACAACAGTACCAACTTCGGCAAACTTAGGAGCCCACTCCGTAGAGGTGCTGCCGCCGGCCGAGAAAATGGCAATTTGCGGGGCAGCCGCAATCGCGTCCTGCATCCCGATAATCTTTATCTGTTTACCCTTAAACTCCATCTGTTTACCAACAGACTTCTCCGAAGCAACCAACAATAATTCCGTTACCGGGAAGTCGCGCTCCGCCAGTACTTTCAAAATTTCGCCGCCTACCAATCCGGTGGCGCCTACTACTGCTACTTTCATTTAAGGTATGTATTTAATTGTTTAATGGCTTAATTGTTAAATTGTCGATTGCTGACCGTTACTTTTTAACTCTCTAACTCCCAAACTCTTTAACTTCCCTAACTAACGACTTAGCCTCTCGTAATAGTTCTAAAATTTACAGAGGCGGTTTTGTAATAACAAGCCTCACTGCGTTTCAAAACCTGTGAGCGTCCTTTGGTTGTACACGGGGATGCGAAGTTCGTAAGTTTTCAGCACAAATGTATACATGAAACAAACTTTACTGGCTATACTTCTGCTACTTCCGCTCTGGGCCTACAGCCAGCTACAGGACAATTTTTCTGATGGTAACTTCACGCAAAACCCTTCTTGGTCAGGCGATGCCGGTAGTTTTATAGTTAACGCCGCCAACCAACTGCAAAGTAACGGGCCAGCTGTAACCGGAACAACACTTCAACTCACCACACCATCGCAGGCGGTAACAGGTACTACCTGGGAGTTTTGGGCAAACCTGAAACTGGCAACTTCCTCCACCAACTATACCGATATTTACCTGGTAGCCGACAAAGAAGACCTGAAAGCAGCAGACGTGAACGGGTACTTTATTCGCATTGGCAACACCGCCGATGAAGTGAGCCTGTACCGCAAAGATGCAGGTAAGTCAGCCGTGATAATCATTAACGGGCAAGACCAGACTGTTGCCACTACCAACAACGTAGTGCGCGTGCGGGTAACTAGAAGTATAAATTATGAATGGGAGCTAAGTATAGATGTTACGGGCACCGGGCAGAATTACACCAGCCAGGGAACAGTAACAGATGCTACCCATAAGCGCTCTTTATACTTTGGGGTGTTGCTAAAGTACACCTCTGCGAACAGTAAAAACTTCTACTTTGATGATTTTAAAATAACCGAAACCCAGCCGCCTGCACTGGAAGAGCTGCAAACTATAACCACACAGGAGCTTATACTTCGGTTTAACGAACCACTGCAACCACAACAGGCACTGAACACAACTAATTATACTTTAAACGGAAGTATAAAGCCAACCATAGCAGAACTGACAGAGGCAGGTACAGTTAGGCTGGTGTTCAGCCAGAACTTCAGGTTTGGGAGCAATACATTAAGTATAAACAATCTTCAGGACCTGTACGGAAACAGCTTGGGAAGGCCAATTGAGCGTAGTTTTACCTTTGTGCCACCGGCAGTGCTGCCCGGCTATAACGAACTGCTGATAACCGAAATTATGGCAGATGAAGCGCCTGAAGTTGGCTTGCCGGCACAGGAGTACATCGAACTTTACAATGCTACTACAGATAAGGTGCTTACGCTGCAGGGTATACGCTATTCCGATGCTACCTCTACCACTACATTGTCTAATGTGCAGCTGCAGCCAGGAGAGTATGCCGTGGTAGTGCCTAATACGCTGGTTGCAAATTTTACACAATATGGTAAAGTTATCGGCATCAGCAACTTCCCGGGGCTAAACAATAGTGGCGAACTATTGCAACTGCGCCAGCCCAACGGTAAGCTTATTTATGCGGTAAACTATAGCGATACGTGGTATAAAGATGCAGCCAAACGCGAAGGCGGCTGGAGCCTGGAGATAATAGACATAACGAACCCTTGTGCCGGTGCTGAGAACTGGACAGTAGCCAATGACCCCAAAGGTGGTACACCTGCACAGCCTAACTCCGTGGCCGCAACTATACCTGACCAAACGCCGCCAACTATACTTTCCGCGACAGCTATTTCAGCTACACAGGTACAACTCCGCTTTAACGAGCGCCTTGACAGCACACAAGCTGCAACTAGAGCCAACTATAACATCAGTCCAGATATAACTATAGCCAGCGTGCAGGTGCAGGGACCATTGTTTACTGACGTTATACTTACACTTGCTGCGCCACTGCAGGAGCGGCAACTTTATACTTTATCAGCCTCCGGTATAACAGACTGCTCCGGAAATTTAAACTCTAAACCGATAACTATAACTCTTGCATTACCCTCAGCGCCTGCTCCCGGCGATGTGGTGATCAATGAGATTTTGTTTAACCCACGGCCTAATGGGGTAGACTTTGTAGAACTGGTAAACCGCAGCGACAAGTACATCGACCTGAGAAACTGGCAACTGGCAAATACTTCCGGCGATACTATCAGTAACATCAGAGCCATTACTACAGCCAACTATGTACTAGCGCCAAGCCAATATGTAGTTCTAACTTCAAATCCGGAAAATATAAAGACCAATTATCCGCAAGCCAATAATAATGCTTTTCTGAAAATGACGAGCCTGCCCAGCTACCCCGATGATGCCGGAACAGTAGTAGTGCTGCAGCCAGATGGTAAAGTAGCCGACCGGTTTAGCTATACTTCGGAGATGCATTTTGCGCTGCTGGATGATGTAAATGGCGTGTCGCTGGAGCGTATCAGGCTGGATAGGCAAAGTATAGCCAGCAATTTTAGTTCCGCTGCCACTACTGTATCTGCTACACCAGGGTACAAAAATTCACAGTCGCAGCGAGGGATAGCAACGGAGCAGGATTTTAATATAGCACCTCAGGTTTTCTCACCAGACGGAGATGGCTACGACGATTTTACCACTATTAACTATAACACCAGCCAGAACGGGTTAACAGCTAACATAACCGTGTTTGATGCGCAGGGCAGAGAAGTACGCAAACTGATCCGGAATGAGCTACTGGCCAGCAACGGCTTCTTCCGCTGGGATGGCCTGAAAGAAGATGGCTCAAAAGCCGCTATCGGGTATTACATTTTCTACATCGAGCTATTCGGGCTAAACGGCGAGAAAAGCATCCACAAAGAGAAAGTAGTAGTGGGCGGCAGACTGTAAAAAATTTACCTGTTTTATATAGCAGCATATCAGCCTGTAATCACTTAACTTGCGCAGCTCTTTTCAGAGATTAAGGTTATACTTTCTTTAGGTTTTACTTCGGTGGATAATATTTTTTACCTGTGCCTGTTTGCGTTTATGGCAGGCTTTATTGATTCGGTTGTAGGTGGTGGCGGACTTATTCAGTTGCCGGCTTTGCTGGTGTTTCTGCCAAATATGCCGTTGCCAGTAGCTTTTGGTACAGGTAAGTTTGCCGGCATTGCAGGTACCACAGCAGCCATGGTTAAGTATGTGCGCAGTGTCAAAATTAATTATTGGGCTATACTTCCGGCGGCGGGGGCAGCTTTTATATTTTCATTTTTAGGAGCCCGCGCCCTCAGTCACCTCGATGCAAGTTTGCTAAAGCCGCTTATACTTGTGCTGTTGGTTCTGGTAGCGGTTTATACCTTCATCAAAAAAGATTTTGGGTCATTACACGCCCCAAAGCTCACCGATGCCAAAGAGAAGCTATATGGCCTTCTTATTGGTGCTGCAATAGGTTTTTACGACGGCTTTTTCGGCCCTGGCACCGGCAGCTTCCTCATCTTTATCTTTATTGGGCTCTTCGGGTTTAACTTCCTGGCGGCATCAGCGGCGGCAAAAGTTGTTAATGTGGCTACCAACCTGTCGGCGTTGCTATACTTTGCTTACAAAGGCTATATCTATTACGAAGCGGCTATACCTATGGCGATTTGTAGCATTATTGGGTCGCAGTTAGGTACCCGTACTGCCCTGAAGCGTGGAGTAGGCTTTGTTCGTGTTCTTTTCCTGATCGTGGTAACTGGCATCATCATCAAATTTGCTTACGATACCTATGGCTCCGGCGGCTCCGATTTTAAAAAGCTAAGTGCTGCGGTGCAGGAGTGGGTTGGTCTCAAGAGCTAACAGTTTGTTGTTTCTGGCAATTATTCCGCCTCTATACTTCCTGCCGACCAGTAAAGAAAGGTGCGGGCTTTGGCATACTTTGCCTGTAGGTTGTATAGTTTAACCTGCGCCTCCAGCAGTTTCAGTTCGCGTGAGTTCACCAGGAATAAAGAGCTTTCGCCGTTTTCGAAGCGGGTAACTTCGCCGTTGCGGAGGATGTTGGCATTTTCTACCATTTGCTGCTGCAGGCGTATCTGCTCTTCCAGGGCAAGCCATTCGTTGTAGGCAGCCAGCACGTTGTTCTCTATTTCTCTTGAGGCTTGTATCTGCTCCAGGGCATTGGTTTGTTGTTTGGCTTTTGTCAGCTGTAGCTTGCCTCGTTCCTGCCGCAGAAAAAGTGGGAGGCTGAAGCTAAGGCCCAGCTTATAGTTATCGCTCACGAACTGGTTATCCCACATTTCCGGCCTCATGTAAAAATCACTTTGCAGCAGGTTATACTCTACATTCAGTTTGGGCTTCAGCTTATCAGCGGCAAAGCGTTGCTCTATTTGCAGCTGCTCGCCCTTCAGGGTCAGTTTGCGCAGGTCTGGGTGGTTAGTTCTGGCTGTTTCCAGTAACTGTTTCAGGTCTGTTGCGGATAGAGTTGCCACCTCGCTGCCTGCTGCGGCGGGTGTCGTTTTTTCCTGTAACTCGAGCGGGGTTTCATTCTCAGCCCACAGGTGCGTGGCCACCATCAGGCGGGAGTTGTTGTAACCTAAAAGAGCCTCCTGCAGCAGCACCTGCCGGGTTTGTACTTCCGTAAGGGCCTCTACAGTATCAATAGCAGCCAGGTCGCCCTCCTGCGCGCGCGCTTTTACTGCCTTCAGCCTGAAGTCGGCCAGCCCCACCGATTCCTGGTATAGCTGCACCTGCTGGTAATAGAAAAGCCAGTCCCAGTAATCTTTGGTAGCCTGCAACAGCAGTTTGTTGATAAGCTTTACACGTTCTGCTTCGGCAATATCCTGCATCAGGCGGGCCTGCCGTATAGTAGCACGGCGTTCATCTATAAATAAACCCTGCCCAAGCGGCACCGATATACCTACCGAGCTTAGCCCATCGGGAGGAGTGGTGTTTTCCGGGTTTAGGTATTGGCCCTGGTTCTTCTCGAAACCAGCTTTTAGCTCAGGACCAAACCAGAGGGGCACGTACAGGGTGTTGTTCCAGAGGTTATAGTATTCTTTGCCGCCAAACTCCTTTCGGTATACTTTACTGGCGATAACCGGATCTAAAGTGCCGCGGGCAATACGCAGCTCCTGCCGGGCCTGCTCCGAAAGCAAAGCCGCCTGAGACGCCACCGGGTGGTGCTGTAGTATGATCTGGTGAAACTCCTGCAGTGTAAGCACTTTCTGTTCCTGCCCAAATACTAAAGCAGGTATAAAAAGCAGAAGCAGCAGAGTGAGGCTTTTGATATGGTTGATCTTATACATGCTCCTGGTTACTTCTTTTCAGAGGGTTTTGTAGCGTCCTTTGAGCCCGTTGTGGAAGTATAATCTGGCGGGAAGTTGTTGAGCTGGCGCCATAGTTCGTACCAGACAGGCACTGTGCTCAACATAGCCCAGCCATATACGCCGGAGCCCACCCGTAGCGGATCAGGCCAGGGCTCTTCTTCCGGATCTGGCACTACCAGCATACGGTACTTACTGTTGACCCCGGTATTATCTATTACAGCTACCTTGCCGCCAAAAGTACCGAAGCTTGCGCCGGGCCAACCAGAAAAAACAATGGTAGGCCAGCCTTCAAACTGCAGGCGCACCTCGTCTCCGGGTTTTATAAGGGGCAGGTCAAGGGCGTCAATATAAAGTTCGGCAGCCAGCTGCGGGTTGCGCGGCATAATGGTAGCCAGGGGTTCGCCTTCTTTTATAGTTTCGCCTATACCTGCTTTCAACGTCTGGACCACATAGCCATCCTGCGGGGCCACTATCTGGTAATACTGGCTTCTGATCTGTGTGCTGCTGTACTCATTCTGCAATTTGGCAACATCGGCCTGGGCAGTGTAAATGTAGGAACGGGTAGCGCTGAGCTCGGCCTCTGCCTTGGCAATTTTATCTCCGTACTCCGCCTGCAACGAGTTCAGTTCGGTGCGGGCGTTCTGCAGCTCGGCGCGGGTGGCGTTATACTTGTTTTCCAGCGAAAGCAGTTTTGCCTGGGCCTCCTGTAGTTTAAGGCGGCGTTGCTCCAGCTCTGTCAACGATTTAAGCCCTTGCTTGTACAGGTTTTCCTGGCGCCCGAACTGCGATTGCGCAATGGTTAGCTCAGTACGCTGTGCCACCACATCCATGCTGTCGCTCTGGAGTTTCAGGCGGTTCTGGGTTACTTTGTTACGTCCTTTTTGCAAACTGAACACAAGGCCCTCGCGCAAAGCTTTTATCTGCTCCTGCATGGCCTGTTCTTTGGCTTTATTAGCTTCTACGGCATCCTCTTTGGCATTTACCTGCTCTCCCAGGCGCGTAAGCAGGTTCGGGTCCATGTACTTTTCTTTTACCTCGGATAGGCTGGCAATGGTGTCGCCTTTCTTTACAAAAGCGCCTTCCAGTACGTGCCACTCTTCAATTCGGCCGGCTATAGTTGCCTCTACGGTCTGGGGTCTGTCCTGTGGCCTTAGTGCGGTAAGGGTGCCTTGCGAGCGGATGTTCTGCGTCCAGGGCAGGAAGAGCGACAGGATCAGCATAAGAAAGATACCACCAATCCAATAGCTGAGCGTGCGGCCCAGGTGTGGCGTCTGCACCTCCGACATCACCTCGAGCTGCTGCTTATCTGTATCGTCAAATACTTTTGGTTCAGGTGCCATAGGTTACGCTGTTACTTGGGTTAGTTCCTGTAAAACATTAAGGTGCTTTATCTCTTCATAGCTGCCGTTAGCTGCCAGATAGCCATCCTGTAGCACCAGTACGCGGTCGCAGAGCTGCATTACCTCCCTGTCGTTCGATACTATGATGATGGTCCAGGTAAACTGCGGACTGGTAAGCAGGTGCAGGAATTCTTCTTTCTCATTTTTAGCCATGCCGGCCCAGTAGTTGTCGATGATGAGAAGTTTAGGGCGCTGCACCAGGCTGCGGGCCATCACTATTTTGCGCGATACACTGGCCGGCAGGTGAAGACTGCCTCCGGTCAGGTAAGCGTGCAGCCCATCGGGTAGCGAGTGCACGAACCCTGTAAGCCCGGCTTCCTCAATAGCCCAAAGTATATCGCTCATGGGTAGTTCGCACCCTAAGGTGATGTTATCCAGTAGGGTACCGTCAAATACCTGTTCTTTTGAGATATTGTCGCCGATAAGGCTGCGGAGGTTACCCTTGTGCAGGTCGTGCAGCGAAATGCCATTGAAGGTCAGGCCGCCTTTGTAAGATGGCAGCAAACCAAGCAGAATGTTGATAAGCGTGGTTTTGCCCGAATTGTTAAATCCTGCAAGGCACACGTGCTCGGATGGTTGAATAGTAAAATTGATGTTCTGCAGCGCTACATTTCTGGAGTCACGGAATTTATAGCTAAGGTTCTTTGCCTGCAGGCTCAGCCCGCCGTTTATCGGAAGCTCGCTCAACTTTATACCTTCCATTTCTTCGGTAGGCAGATCTGTAACCTGGCCAATCTTGTCGAGGCTCGTCATCACATCGTACACCGTGTCCAGCTTGATCATGATCTTTTCTACTGCGCTCATGATCAGAATGATGATGATTTCAGAAGCCACGAACTGGCCGATGTTAATTTCCTGCTGCACTACCAGAATACACCCCAGCACCAGCAAGCCACCTGTGATAAATGTTTTGAAGCCAACAAAGCTGAAGTATTGCGTCATTAGTACTTTAAAATGCTCGCGGCGCACCTCCAGGTAGCTTTTTACATAGTTGTTGGTGCGCTCCATAGGCAGGTTGGTGTGGCCAACCAGTTTAAAAGTGCTCAGCGAGCGGGCCATCTCCTCGAGCCATGCCACCAGCTTATACTTGTACTTCGATTCTTTTATACTTGTATCAATGCCTTTATCGCCGGTAAGCCAGATAATAACCACCAGCACCAGCACCAATATCAGCCCCAAAAAGATAAAATAAGGGTGGTAAAAAGAGAGCAGGATAATTCCGAAAACGATCTGTATAACTGCCGTGGAAAAATCTACCAGTATTTTGGCGAGTCCTTTCTGCAGCGTTACCACATCAAAAAAGCGGTTCATGAGCTCCGGCGGGTAGTAATTCTGCAGTGCCTCCGGCTGAAAACGTGGCACGCGGTAAGCAAACTCAGAGGCCGTACGAACAAACAGGCGCTGCTGAATAAACTCTACCAGCCACAACTGCATCACCTGCAAACCGCCAACAATAAGCAGGGCCAGCACGATCAGGCTTATCAGTACCACCACCGAAACCGATACCTGTCCGCTCGACACGAAGCCGATTATACTTTGTATACCCAGCGGAATTACCAGCGTGATCAGACCTGCGGCAATGGCATACACATATAGGTACATAATTTCCCGGCGCTCTATGGAGAGCAGCTGCAGGAAACGTTGCATAGGAGTATACTTTTTGGTTTTGGTGCTCATACTTGCTGCTGTAAGGGTGTGTTTATGGCCGAAAAGATCAGGTGCTGCAGAAAAGCGGATGTTTCTGCCTCGGGTTGTCCGTGCCGCTGTATGTCGGTAAGGGAGGGCAGGTGCTGGGCAAAAAATACCTGCTGGTGAGCTGCCTCCAGTATAGTGCTTACGAGTGCGTGCGGGTAAGGGTAATCGGGTGCCAGCGCCAGCACCATATCGGCAATATGCCTGCAGAGGCGCTTGTACTCCATAAAATAACCTTCTTTGTTGTCGGCGTCTACGGCTTTTGTCAGGTATACTTTAGAGGCCTCGGCAACTACAATGCGGTGCAGTGCAGCTTCGTCTATGTGCGGGGTGGCCGGATCGTTTTTGTTTGATCTGCTGATAACCGATAATGCCCGGTTCAGGCACTCACGCGGGTCTGCGATGTTGTTTGTCTCGAAGGTAACACGGTAATCTACCCAGGCCCAGTACCACGACACCAGGTATACCAGCAGCTTGTGCTTGTTCTCGAAGTAGCGGTAAACCGACGCCTCTGTTGAGCCGATCTCTCTGGCCAGCTTTTTAAAAGTGAAATTCTCGAACCCCAGCTCATTTATAAGCTTTATACTTTCTGAAATGATCTTACGACCCAGTTCGGTGCTCTCCGGCTCGCGCAGGTACGACTGGTGGTTGAGATGCAGCTGCACGCATGTTGCCATTTTACTTCATCCTTCGTTGTTATTGCTAGAACAAGCTGAATTTGTAAATGTTTAGCGTTACTCCTGCAGATGGTAGTAATGCTATCATTTAAGTTAGTGTAGCTACTGGTTAAGCAGGTAAGCGGCGTTTAAATTAACCCGCACTCACAACAATAAACAATTAGACGTACCTTTGCATGTAGCGCCAGCCGTACGTAAAATATAGGCAGTGCAAACTATACTTTCGCAGCAACATGAAGTTTGAAGATTACCGCATATCCGACGAGATAAAGAATAGCCTGAGCAAATTGGGATTTAAGCGCCCTACCGATATCCAGTTTAAAGCCATTCCTCCTATTATGAAAGGCGAGGACGTGCTGGCCATTGCCCAGACCGGAACCGGAAAAACTGCTGCTTTCGCCATCCCAATCCTGGATAAGCTGCAATTTAGTAAGAACCGGCGCCGCGAAGATGGTATAAAATGCGTGGTAATGGTACCAACCCGTGAACTTGCTATCCAGATTACCGAAGTGTTTGAAGAAATAGGTCGAGGCACCCGAGTGAAAACATTCTGTGTATTTGGAGGGGTAGAGCAGGGGCCGCAAATAGCCAGGCTGGAAGCAGGTATAGATATTCTGGTAGCTACGCCAGGCCGGTTATTTGACCTTGTAAGCCAGGGGTATATTAAGCTCCACCGCATAGAAGTACTGGTACTGGACGAAGCTGACCACATGCTGGACCTGGGCTTTATTCACGATATCCGCCACCTGATAACCAAACTGCCACGCAACCGCCAGACATTATTCTTCTCAGCAACAATAAACGAGCAGATAAAGGAGCTGGCTTATTCTTTGGTGAATAAACCGGTTCGCATCCAGATATCACCTAAAGATCCAGTTTCTAAAAACGTGGACCACTCGGTGATGTATGTGGAAATGGATGATAAACGTTTCTTTTTAGAGCGTATCGTAAATCAGAACCCGGATAAAAAGATACTGGTATTTGTGCGCACCAAAGTACGTGCCGAGCGTGTGCAGAAAGCAATGGAGCGGGTAAATATTACTGCCGAAGTAATACACGGTGGCAAAGAGCAACAAGATCGTTTATCGGCAATGAAGCTGTTTAAGAAGGGTGATGTAAAGATGTTGATTGCGACGGATGTAAGTGCACGTGGTATTGATATCCCGAACGTAGATTATGTAGTGAATTATGACCTGCCTGACCAGCCCGAAAACTATGTGCACCGTGTAGGCCGTACGGGCCGCGGCACTGCCAAAGGTATAGCCGTAAGTTTTTGTGCACCCGAAGAAAAACCTATACTTGATGAAATACAGCACTACCTGACCAAAGACATAAAGGTAATTGAAGTAGAACGCGAAGACTACGAAGCCACTATAGATTTTAGTGCCGATGCCAAATATGACTGGAAAGCCCTGATGCAGGAAGCAGAGCAGGAAGACAAGCAGATAAAAGCCGCTAAAAGTAAAAAGGCCAAAGCAAAAGCTAAGAAAAAGAAGTAACTCCGGTTATACTTAAAAATGCCTGTACAAATGCAGTATTTGTACAGGCATTTTTATTTGATCAGGTTATTGAAATAAGTGCAATTTATACTTGTAAAACTTCTGTACTATTTCCTGATTTTGATTGCACTGGCTGAAATGAATTTCGTATAACAAAGTATAAACGCATGTGTAACGTGCAATATTTATTGCACCTAAATCGAAAGGAGTGTAAGATGAGACGCAGAAGATTGAATTCCCTTTCAGGACTATTTTTTAACACCGGAGAAAGGCGCGAGGTAACCGTAGATGACAGCTTTGGTTTCAGCAGGCAATTTGCCGATACTATTAACGAAGGTATGATGGAAGATGAACGGCTAGAACATAAGAGGGAGAGAGAAAAAAATATCCCGGTTCAAAATCCAGTTCATGACCCAGCTCTGAAATCAAACATAGGACCTGGTACAAGCCACACCACTGGCCAGACCTGCTTATAAGCTTACTTTAACCTGCCTCACTAACTAATCTGAATACAGAAAAGCTTCGTCCTGATGCTTGTTCTGCAAACCAAAAACCACCCTGTCGTAAGCCGAGTGGTTTTGGCTTTTTATACCTTCCCGTTATTATTCATTTCGATCAGCAGTTGCACAAAGCCATTTTCAAAGTGCTTACTTTCTTTCACGTTCAGCATTTTCTCGCTGGCAAACGGGGCAAACAGTGGAATGCCGTTACCAAGTATAATTGGTATGTAGGTAAGTATGATCTCGTCTATAAGGCCGGCATTAAGAAGCAGGGTATTTAATTGGCTGCCACCAATAAGCCAGATATCTTTGCCAGGCTGTTGTTTTAACTGTCTTACAAACTCCGCTGCATTGCTGCTTATAAAGTGTACAAACTCGTTATCGGGCTGCTGCGAGTGGGTAAACACATAATTTGTTTTGTCCGGGTAAGGGAAAGGCATATCAAAGCCAGCCACAACTTTATAGGTACTATGGCCCATCAAGGTTGTATCTATGGTCTTCATGAAACTACTGTACCCGAAGTCTTCCCCATCAATTTTGTATACTTCATTTTCGAGCCAGTCTATACCTCCGTCGGGGCGGGCAATGTAGCCATCCAGGCTGGCTGCAATGTAGAGTACTATTTTTCTCATAGTTAAGGTTGTTTTTAAATAAGTATAGTTTACGCAGCTGCTTCGGGTGTTGGCGGTATAGTTTTTACCAGTACTTTGTCTATCCTGCTGGCGTCCATGTCTATTACTTCCAGTTCATGGGTTCGCAAGGTAATAGTATCCCCGATTTTCGGGATTTTTGACAAAGTATAAAGTATAAACCCACCCAAAGTAGCGTAATGCTCCGGGTGGTCCTTTATAAGTTCGTATCCCAGTTCTCTGTTCAGTTCCCGCACCAATATAGCACCACTTACCAGGTACGAGCCATCCTCCCGGAGGTAGATGTCAGGTTCGCTGGTTTCATCTACATCGGGCAAATCGCCCATAATAGCTTCCATAATATCATGCAGGGTTATAATGCCTTCTACAGCGCCAAACTCATTTACTACCAGTGCCAGGTACTGCTTCTTTCGTTGGAAAAGTTTTAACGTTTGCATCGCATACATCGACTCCGAAACAAAGATTGGTTGTCTTAGCACGTCCGCTAAGGGTTTGCCCTGCTTTTCTACCTGCTCAAAATAATCTTTTACCGACAGCAAACCTATTGTATTATCGAGAGAGCCCTGGCACACCGGAAATTTAGTATGGGCACTCAGCATGATCCTCTCATGAAGTTCGGGAGCCGGATAATTTATGTCAAGCCACTCCACTTCCGTGCGATAGGTCATCAGGCTGCGGTTTCTTTGCTCGTACAGGTAAAACAGGTTATCGTGCAGGCGTTCTTCTTCTTTTTCAAGCACACCCTCACGACCTGCCACTTTAATTAAATGCCTTAATTCTTCTTCTGTAAGCGTTGCCCTGCTTTTGTTCTCTTTGATACCTAATAGTTTAATAGATAAGTTGGTAGAGCCGGACAACAGCTTTACCAACGGATAACTGAATTTTGTGAAGATCCTGATAATAGGTGCAACGACCAGTGCAATGCGTTCGGGGTTATTAAGGGCAATGGTTTTAGGTATAAGCTCGCCGATAACAATGGTGAAATAAGTGATCAGTCCAACTATAATCACAATGGAGATTTCCTCGGCATAAGGAGCCAATGGAGTTATACTTGCAACTACTGGCGTAAACCTCTCTGAGAGGGCAGCGCCACCATAAGCACCCGCCACTATACTTATCAGCGTTATACCCACCTGCACCGACGACAGGAAATTCTCCGGCTCATCAAGCAGTTTTAAAACATCTTTTGCATTACCGCTGCCCTTGGCTGCCTTTTGCTCTATTCTGTTACGCTTTACAGATACCAGTGCAATCTCAGACAGGGCAAAAAAACCATTGAGCAGTGTAAGTATAAAGATGATGATGATTTCCATAGTTGATCAGGCTGCCATGCCAGCAGGCTAGGTGCAGACTAAGTATAGGTCATAAAAAGGCTTAGTTCCCAACAGGTCAGGTAAAGTCTTTTACACTTTTATCGGTGCAGCCGTTGTACCCGATCAGCTGGTTAACCGGACAGTAACGGGTCATACCTGTCAGGATCGGGATAATGCCTAATGCTGCAAGTGGCTTTGTATTGTAGTAGGCACCTATACCTATTAGTGCTAATCCTGCCAGCACCCGAAGCTTCTGCTCTTTTAATCCAACATTACATTCCATAGTTTTCTGCTTTAAGGTTATAATTTATACTTACGGTGCAGTTACGGCTTTGTCTTGTTTCGCTTTACGTAAAGTCTTGATGTAGTCAATCAGGTTATCCATCTCATCATCTGAAATTACTTCCTCTTTAAAGCCAGGCATTACCCCAAGTCCCTTTCGGATCTGAATACGCATCAGGAAACCAGGTAATGGCTTATCATTAAATGACGGGCCGAGGCCTGCTTCCCCACCCGGATGGCATTTGGTGCAATAAGTATTAAAAACAACTTCGCCTTGTGCAATGGCAGGTTCAGAATCGGGTACAGGGGCAAAAGTTGGTTCACCGCGCTTTGCCGTACCACAGGCAGCTGCCAGCAACATAAAACCAGCAAGTATATAGATCGTCGTTTTCATAATTACAGGGGTTAGCGTGTTGTGCGGGTCACTTTCCAGAGTACTCCGGTACTTTTCTGTGGTATCACTTTTTTGCCTTCTATGCGCATAATGCCAAAATCAACAATGTATAAGGCTGTGCCATCCGGAGAGAATTTAGCAGAGACAGGTCTCTCCAGGCCACCATTTTTAAGAGCCGATGCAGGCGCATTTTTCTTGCCCTTATTTACAGCAAAATCTGAAACTATGCCATTTTCTACATTTACCCGGATAACTTTAAAGCCTACTGGGGCCATCACTTTGCCTACATTAGGAGCCATATCCCCAAACTGGGCAATAAATGCCTCGCCAGTGTATCCAAAAGATGCTGAGGTAGAGAAATCGAGGCCGTTAGACGAAGAGTGTACCCCTAGCGTGGCTGTAGGGCGTGGCGGTTTATTAGGATGATTGGCTAACACAGGTTTAGGTGCCTCTTTGCTGGGTGCTTCGAACCTGTCGCCATCAAATGCTAAGCCACCTGCAAAGTCGGGCCAGCCATACCATTGCCCTTGCTGCACCTGCCACAGGTAATCTCCAACACCCCACACCGGGCGGCTGCCGCGGTCGTCGTAGCCGTTGTCTGTTACAAACAAGCTGCCGTTTGGCGAGAAAGCTAATCCAAAAGGGTTCCGGAAACCCCATGCCATTAATTCCATGTTTCGGCCATCTGCAGCTACTCGAAGTACAGCGCCTGAGCAGGGTATTGCGCCTGGTATAACCTGACCTGCTTTGGCAGGAGTGCCATAAGACTGGTAAGCACCGGTCGTTTTACCTTCCTGCGTGTCAGGAGCTTTGCTTGTAAAGTTCTGGCCTGTAAGCGTAATGTCCTGGCAGGGGATATCATGAAAAGCAGGATTTCGTTTAAGCCACCCCATGTCATAGTTGTCTGGGCCTACAACACCCGAGTTGGTAGCAGTTCCGATACCAAAGTATAAATTCCCATCTGGGCCTATAGTTGGTCCGTTGGTATGATGATCGCCATAACTGGGCAGATTTTGTACAAGTGTTGTAACAGTGCCTTCTTTTGAGATCTGCAGAATTTTGCCACCTTCTTTCTGACCTCCTTCAGCTACATAGAAGTTCCCGTTATAATAGGCTACACCCGTCCAGGGCCCGTTAAGTGCGCCAGTTGCTACATTGGTTTTGCTGCCATCCTGGTCTATGCGGATCAGCTTCGGTTCCAGAAATTCCTCGCCATAGGAGTAACCGGCTTCTGTTACATAAACCTGTCCGTTCTCATCAAAAGCTACATCCGTAGGAAAAGTAAAGCCAGTAGCTACTGCCTCTGCTTTATAACCGGCAGGCAGCTCAATATCAGCTGCATTTATGGTTCTGGTATTGGAGAGTGTGCTATTTTCTCCGCCGCCATTGGAGGACCGCATCCGGTAACAACCTGTGGTCAGAAGTATCATCAATAAAAGTATAGCAGAGCGTACAGGTTGCATCATTTTGAATATAAACTTATTTTGTTAATATTTAAGTAATTATAGTTGGTACGGGTGCCTCATACTTTAGTTAGCCTTGCAGAATTCAGGAACAGGAACAAGTGTAGCAGTGCGCAGCAAAGCTTATTTGCCGGAGGCCATACTATGGTTGGTAGGGCTTTTTGTAATGGCTGTAATGCAGCCAGGGGAAGCTCACCTTTTCAGTTTTTGTCCTTTTAGTTATGTGCTGGAGTGGTGCCCGGGGTGTGGGTTAGGTCATGCTATAGCGTGGCTGGCCCGTGGAGAGTTAAAAGCGTCGTGGGAAGCACATCCGTTGGGGGTGCCAGCCGTGCTTTTATTGTGCTGGCGCAGTGGTCAGCTGTTGTTTTTATACTACAGGTATAATCGGCCATCAGTATAGAACTGGCAATTATGCTTATTAACTAAATTAATCTAAACAACCTATACTATGTCAAATATTCTGGAATTAATGCCCGAACTGGAGCCGGAAGAACTCCATTATGTACAGTCGCTGGTAAATGATATGTCTTTTGCCGAGACACAACAGTTTGCCAACATCTATCGGTCGCGCCGCAGAAAGCCGCAGGAGGTGCTTATACTAACTATAATAGGGTTCTTTTTGCTGGCAGGTTTACAGCGTTTTTATTTAGGCCAAATTGGAATGGGCCTGCTATATTTTTTTACAGGTGGTCTTTGCTTTGTAGGTACTATACTTGACTTGATTAACCATAAGCGCCTGACCTATGAATATAATGTAAAGGAGGCGCAAACTGTAAAAGCAATGCTGAGATTTTAATTTATAGTTTATACTTAAAAGCAAAAGCGCAGCAGGTGTATACTTGCTGCGCTTTTGTTTAATGAATAGTCTGGGCTACAGTTTTACAAGGTTTGTTTTAAAATTCTGTTGGCCATCAGTAATATGCACAATGTACAAACCTGCAGGTAAATTGCTTATGTGTAGTTCAACAGGCTGCTCAGATCCAAACTTTTGCATCCCTATCTTTCTGCCAACACGGTCATATATGGTGGCTGATGTGGCATTAAATGGTAGGTCTTTTATAAACACAGTCGCATTAGTAGTGGGGTTTGGGTATAGAACGGGAGTTCTTTCCGGTACCATCATCTCCGTGTTATGAACTATCTGGCTTACATCCTTTAATAGCCAGTTATCAGGGTCTAAGGTTATACTTAATACTTCGCCACTTACAGAGAGTAAATGCTTTTGTTTTGCCTGGCTTTGCGTTACACGAACTGTCTGTATTCCTGTTGTGGTCTGGATGCGGTAGGTTACATCCGTTCTAAAGAGCGTAGTTTTGCCTGTACCTGACTGGGTTGATTCTAATGCCAGGCGATTTTCTTCCTGGTTCCATTGTATGCTAAAGCTCGGGTAGCCTTCACCTTCGTACCATTGCTTAAAAAAGTAATCCAGTTCTTTACCGGTTGTTTCTTCCATTACCCGCTGCAAGTCAGCTGTAGTAGCTGTTTTACCTCTAAACTGTGTCTGGTAATTGCGCAGAGCCTGGAAGAAAAGCTCATCGTTGTTTATTTCATAGCGCAGCATATGCACAACAGCAGCCCCTTTTTTGTAAGTAAGTCTATAGTTAAAGATGCGGCCAACATTTGTGGTATCTGGAACACGCAGGCTACCTTGCAGGGCATCTTTTGCCCAGCTGTGCGCTTCTATTATCCAGTTACGGGCATTATCCGGCAAATCCATGTTCTCCCAGGCTAAATACTCTGCATAAGATGCAAACCCTTCATTCAACCATATATCCTGCCACGATGCACAGGTTACATTATTGCCAAACCACTGGTGTGCCAGCTCATGGGCTGTGAGAGTAGTTACAAATATACTTTGGGTTGTCATGGTCTGGTGCTCCATGCCGCCACCTATAGGCGCCATACTATGGCCATACTTTTCTTCAGCAAAAGGATAAAGCGTAAATAGGTTGGAAAAAATCTCGAGCAATGTTGCTGTTTTATCAATTTCAGCTTTATAAGCAGCCAATGCTCCTACTTTATACACATAGTTCACAATAGGAATTGGCTTAGTGGCCCCAACTGGGTTGGCAAACTGTACATACTCCTCATAATCTGAAACTGCTACTGATATAAGGTAATAATCTATCGGGTATTTGCTTTTCCATTCGTAACGAACTTTCCCGTTTGGCAGTGTTTCTGTTTTAGTAAGCACGCCGTTGGAGCCCACTTTATTTTCTGGGCTTGTGGTTACATAAACGTGTACAGAGTCGGCTTTATCGGTAAGTACCTGTTTAGTCGGCCACCATTCGTAAGCAGCATAAGGTTCGCTCAGGCTCCAGGTAACATAATTTCCCCATTGCACTTCCCGGGCTGTGTTAAATCCGTTGCCGATAGCTGCATTTCCGCTGTTTGGAGCATTACCTTTATACTTTACAACTGCTTTTATAGTACCGTTTGCTGCAACAGGAGCATTTAAGGTTACAGCTACATCGCTGCCATTTCGGGAAATATTAGTTTGCGCAGCACCATTTATAGTTATCGATTCGATCGTAAAGCTTTGATGAAGCTCGAAGGCATACACAGTTAAAGGTTTGGTTTTTACTTTAGCGTGTGTTGTTACACTGCCATCTATATAAACCGAGTTTCGCTCCAGTGCCAGGTCCAGCCCATAAAACGTAACATCATACATATTCATTAGCCGCATGTGCTCCGGGCTTGCTACTGCCTGTCGGGTAGCAGCTTGCAATCTGGTTTCAGCGCACGAATACTGGGCCTGCGTTTTTAAAAGGTCCTGAGCCTTACCGAAGTATTGTATGCCGAAGTATAAGAGTAGAAGCAGGTTTAATTTTTTCATAGGTAGGAGAAGAAGTAGCTTAAGTAAATAAGTAAGTATAAAATCACTATTGCACAGGTGTGACAGTGTAGCCCCGCTTACGAAGAAGCTCGAGCAAGCCATTTTCGCCGGTAAGATGCCCGGCACCCACCGCAAAAAATGTTGGCTCTATTCTGGCTTCACGCTCCATTACCGGAATCCAGCGTTTGTTTCTGTTTACAAGGAATGCCTGCTCATACAGGTGGTATTCTTCATTGTTATATTCCTTACGCGATAAGGCATCTAAGCCTGAAAGATCCTGCTGCAAGTATAGCTTTACCATAGTGCGGTAGGTCTGGCGGGCTTCTTCCATGTTATTTATCATTTTGGTAAGCATAGCAGCCTGTACATTAGCAGGCATTTCATCAATAGCACTAAGCTGCTCTCCTACAGTTTCCAGTCCTATTACCTCTTTGCCTTGCGTCTGGGCAATTTCCATCAGGCTTTGCTCATAAGATACAGCCTGGCATTCGGTAAGCTGCGACAGCAGCATGGAGTGCAGCATAAATGGCTTCATGCGCTCCAACTGGTCCAGGTTTATTTCCAGGGTCTGTTTAAAGTGGCTGGAAAGTAATTTATAGTCTGCCTCTGAAAAGAAGCTGCGAAGGGTAGTGCCACTCGGTAAAACAGCGGCCTGTTGCAACTCCGCCATAAAGTTAGGGGCATCCATATCAACCTCTAGCGACAAACGCTCTGCTTTACTCAGCTTTTCTTTTACTGCAGGAGATAAAAAATAATTTTCAGGGCAAATGGCGTGAATAGTACCAAATAAATAAGACGGCTGCTTTAGACCCTGTCCAGTAATTTCCCACAACAGGGCTTTGGGCTGATCTGCTGGTGCCTGTTCCTGTGCTAGAGCAGGTACTACCGCATTAACTATAACCAGTAACAATAATAAAATCGGGTGGATGTTTGATCTCTTCATAAGGATGTCATCAGTTCTTCTGTAAAGTTAATAGTAAATAGCAATGGATATATATCTAATTGACAATACCTTTGTCATGTTTTTATAAAAACTGATAAGATTTATACTCCGGAGCCGCACAACATGGAAGAATATATACTAAGCAGTATCTACATTTACCCTATAAAATCATTGGGAGGTATAAGCCTGCAGCAGGCGCAGGTGCAGGAGCGCGGATTAAAAAATGATAGACGCTGGATGTTGGTAGATGAGGAGGGTAACTTCTTATCGCAACGCAAGTTTGCGCAAATGGCACTGCTACAGGTACAACTGCAGGAGGAAGGTTTGATGGTTTATCATAAACAAGAGCTATTAGAACCATTATTTATTCCTTTTAATAGTAGTCCGGGTATAGAGGTAAAAGTTACCATCTGGGATGATACCTGTATAGCGAGGGAAGTTGATAGTAAAATTACAAAATGGTTTACAAAGGCTTTAGGGATGTTTGCTCGCCTGGTTCATATGCCCGAAAGTACCCGCAGGCAAGTGGATCCTACTTACGCTTTTGATTCCGAAGTGGTAAGCTTTGCTGATGCTTATCCTTTTCTGGTGATCGGGCAGGAGTCGCTGAACCTTCTGAACAGTAAGCTAGAGAAGCCTGTTCCGATGAATCGCTTCCGCCCTAACTTTGTGTTTACCGGCGGTCAGCCTCATGCTGAAGATACCTGGAATACTTTTACCATCGGGGAGATAAAGTTCAGAGCAGCTAAACCGTGTGCACGTTGTGTGTTAACCACCATAGATCAAAACACGGGTATAAAAACCGCTGAGCCACTTAAAACACTGGCAACGTACCGCACACAAAACAATAAGGTCATGTTTGGGCAAAACCTGGTTCATGATGGTGAAGGTGTAATAGAAATTGGAGACAAACTAAATGTGCTGCAATGCAAATAAAGGATCAAATTAAACTGCCTGAGAACTCTATTGTACATCAGCCTGCTGTTTTCTATAGGATAACTGCTCTTTGGGCCCTAAGTGAAGCTTTCCTGGGAGGTGTCTTACACGCCCTACATTTGCCCGGTACCGGATTGTTTGTGGGTGGTGCAGCAGTGCTTTGTATCAGTCTGCTCGCTTTTTACTGTCCTGCAAGGCATGCTATTCTTAAAGCCACCATATTAGTTATACTTATAAAAGGCATGCTTAGCCCGCACTCGCCTCCTGGAGCGTATCTGGCTGTGTTCATACAAGGGGGGCTAGGATATCTTTTTTTCTGGAGTAAGCGGTACTTTAAAGTTAGCTGCCTATTGCTCGGCGTAATCACGCAACTACAGTCTGCGTTACAGCGCCTGGTGGTTATGCTTATAGTGTTTGGTGCGGACTTATACCAGGTTGCGGATGGTTTTGTAGACTATATACTAAAGAAGGCCGGAATAGCAGCAGGAGACTATGTATTGTATGTAGTACTTCTGTATATCGGCTTGCATGTGCTAATGGGAGTTTTAGTTGGATGGCTTGCTGGGAGGCTTCCCAGAAGGTTAAAAAATGAGCACCATTCAATTAAAATATCATCTACTTTGGTTGAACAGACACCTATGATAACAAAGGACAAACGAAAAAGCCGCAGCAAATTTTTAATGTCCGGGGTAATGATTGGATCAATAGCGTTGTTAGCCTCCAGTTTATACTTCGGTATAATAGATGATAGTACAGTTTATGCCATACTTGCCCGTGCTATTTTGATCTTAGTTATTTGGGTGTGGGTGCTGTCTTCTTTTCTACAAAGGTTATTACTTCAATGGAGTAATAGTAAAAAGTCCCTTTTAGCTGAAGAATTAAGTCAAATAATAAGCCTTATGCCTTTCATAAAGCAAATGGCTCATGATTGCTGGCTCTCTTTAGCTCATTTGCCACTACTAAAAAGAATCTTCTTATTACCGGTTAAGCTCACGGCTTGTGTTATTGTAGAAAATAATAGCAATTGATACTTTGTACTTCTACATTAATAGGTTTATTTAAATATCTAAAAATACCTATACAATAATATAAATTACTCTTAATTGAACACTTAAGTTCTAAAATAAAAGTTGCCTATCTTCCTGATTTTAAGTTAAATGTTTAAACTTTGATGTTAATGGCTATATTTTAGGTGCCAAATTAATGTTAGATAAGTTATAAATATGACTATGGTGGCATAATTGCACAAATTATTTGATGTAAATTATGTGAAAGTGTTTTGAAATTAGATGTGGGAACCTATATTTGGTACACAAACTAATCTATAACTATTTATTTAACACTTTCTAACATGAAGAAGAGTTTACTACTCAGTTTCATTTTTGTGTTCGCGCTTGTGGTGCAAGTGCTCGCACAAAATCGAACAGTGACGGGTAAGGTAACAGACCAAGAAACAGGTCAGGGTTTACCAGGCGTTACAGTTTTACTAAAAGGTACATCTACTGGTACGGCAACAGGTGTAGATGGAAATTTCTCACTTTCAGTACCAGCCGCAGGAGGTACACTTCTATTTACTTACATTGGTTTTGACGCTAAAGAAGTAGCTATCAGTAACCAATCAACAGTGAATGTTCAGCTTAATGCATCTTCTACAGAGATATCTGAGGTTGTAGTAGTTGGATATGTAGAGCAGGACGTTAAAAAGATAACAGGTTCTGTTGCTACTGTTAGTGCCGCTAAGATTGAACAAGTTCCAATTGCGACATTCGATCAGATTCTTCAGGGACGTGCTCCAGGTCTTCAGGTATCAGCTGGTTCAGGTCAGCCGGGATCTTCATCAAGAGTACGTATAAGAGGTAACTCATCTATCAATGGTAGCAATGATCCACTTTATATTGTGGATGGTGTTCCTATTGATGCAAACGTATTTGCTACTATAAACCCTAACGACTTTGCATCTATCAACATTTTGAAAGACGCTTCTGCAACTTCACTTTATGGTTCAAGAGCTTCTAATGGAGTTATCCTTGTAACTACTAAGCGTGGTACTGCAGGTAAAACACGTTTGACCTACCGTACACAATATGGTGTTTCTACACCAACTCGTCAGAAATTCGATATGATGAGTACTGCTGAGAAAATTGAGTTCGAGAAGTATTTGTATAGTCAAGGAGTTACAGCTGGTGCTGTTGGTGCTTTCTATGGCAGAACAAAGCTACCTACTACTAATGCTCAATATCTAACAATGGAAGAAGCTGAAGCTGCTATTGCTGAGCTAGGAACAATAAATACGAATTGGTCTGAAGAAATTTTTAGAAATGCAAAAACACAATCTCATGAGGTTAATGCTTCAGGAGGTGATGCTAAAACCAAATTTTATGTTTCTGGTGCCTATTATGAGCAGGAAGGTATTGCATTAAGATCTGACCTAGAACGCTATACTGGTAGAGTAAACATAGACCATGATACACAAGATAAACTTAAATTTGGTTTAAGTTCATCTATGGGTTATTCTAAATCTAATTTCATCGAGTCTGAAGGTGCAGTTAACCTAAACAACCCGTTTGCAGCTGCATACCTTTACAACTCATATGAGAGAATCAAGAACCCTGAAACTGGTAAATACGAGACTCCTGCTACAGGTATCAATGTTTTTGAAAGAACTGAAAATCAGTCAAACACGAATGATGAGATCAAAGGTATAGGTAATGCCTATGCAGAATATGAAGTGTTTAAAGGGCTTACTTTAAAATCACTAGTAGGTATCGACTATCGTTCAAGAACTTTCGATCGTTTGATCAGCCCATTGTCTACAGCAGGCGCTGGTGCTACAGGCGGTCAAGGTAGCTTAAATCAGGCTTCTAACAGACGTGTTAAATTAATCAATACTAACACTGCTAATCTGGTAAGAAGCTTCGGGGACAGACACTATGTGAACTTTGTATTAGGAAACGAGACACTAACTGAAAAGTTCAGAAGTACAACTTATACAGGTTATGGAATTGATCCTAAGCGTCCCGTTGCTGCAGGTATCACGCAAGGTACAACTACAAACGGTTTTATACCTGTAGTAGGAGGTACTCAAACAGAGAACGCCTTAGTTTCTTATTTTGGTAACGGTACTTATACATTAGATGGCCGTTATAACTTCTCAGCAGGTTTAAGACGTGATGGTTCTTCTAAATTTGGTGCTAATAATAAATGGGCTACATTCTACTCGTTAGGTGCCGGTTGGAATATCTCTGATGAAAACTTCATGAAAGGAATTGAGTTTATCAATGATCTTAAGCTACGTGTGAGTTATGGTACATCAGGTAATCAGGATTTAGGTACTAATGCTGATTTCCCTTCATTAGGTCTATTTGGAACTTCTACTTATGAGGGTATTTCAGGTATAGCACCAATTGCTCCAGAAAACCCAGATTTAAAGTGGGAGAAATCAAATAAATTTAACATTGGTTTAGACTATAGCATCCTAGACAGAAGATTATATGGCTCAGTTGATGTTTATAATAACATCACAACTGACTTATTTATCAATACTCAATTGTCAAGAACTTCTGGTTTCACAACACTACAGCGTAACGTAGGTGAAATGAGAAACAGAGGTATCGAAATAGCAATAAGTACAGATATAATCAGAGGTGCTGATTTTAACTGGACAACAACATTAAACTTTGCTTATAACGACAACGAAATTCTTGATCTGTTCCAGGAACGCGAATTCGAGTTAGGTACTTCAATCGTAAGAGAAGGCTTGCCACTAGGTACACATTATGTTCCAACTTGGGCGGGCGTGAACCCTGCTAACGGTGATCCACTCTACTATGATTTAGAAGGTAATGTTACAAATGTGTTCAGTGATGATTATGCTCAGCCACAAGGTACATTCAACCCTCCGATTACTGGTGGTTTTAATAGTACAGTATCTTACAAAGGTTTAGAATTATCAACGTTTTTCTCGTTTGTGCAAGGCAATCAGTTATTTAATAATAATACCTTCTTTATCACGAATCCTAACTTTGCTTCTTTTAACCAATCTCGTGAAATGCTTGAAATTTGGAAGACTCCAGGACAAGTTACTGACATTCAAAGATTAGGTACTGAGAGACAGTTTACTACAAAAGATCTTGAAGATGGTTCTTATTTGAGATTTAGAAATGCGACTCTTGCTTATAATGTACCACAAGATATATCAAGCAAACTTAAATTAGGAAGCGTTAGAGCTTTTGTGCAAGCACAAAACTTATTCACACTAACTAAATTTACAGGTTTCGACCCAGAGCTAGATAACAATATTCAGCAATTCGATTATCCAGTTCCTAGAACTTACACAGTTGGTTTTGACATTGGGTTTTAATTGTAAGTTTTAAGGATTCTTAAAAATAATTAACATGAGATTTAATAAAAATATAACTATTCTTGCCCTAGCAATGGGCCTGATGGTTTCATCCTGCGAGGATGTGATAGATATTAAGCCTACAGACTCATTGGTAACTGATATCGCTTTAACAGATATCAATGACTTCAAAAAGGCTTTAACAGGTACTTATGCAGCAACTGCATCTGCTAGCTACTGGGGTGGCAACATGATCGTTCTTAATTATCAGCTTAGTGATAATGCAAGGAAATCAGTTCAAAATCTTGGAGAAGGTGTGCAGGTACACAGCTTTACTTACACAGCTGGTCTGGGTGAAGCTGCAAGCGCTTGGAACGCTATGTATAGCGTAATTAACAGAGCTAACATAATCATCAACAGAATTGATGCTATTGAAGGAACTGAGGCAGAGAAAAATCAAATTAAAGGAGAAGCGCTTGCTTTAAGAGCAATGGCACACTTTGATCTTGTTCGTTTGTTCTCGCAACGGTACGACTATACAGCTGATGCAAGTCATCTAGGTGTTCCAATCATGTTGGAGTCTAAAATTTCATCTCCTGCTCGTAACACAGTTAAAGAAGTATACGACCAAGTAACGAAAGATCTGACTGATGCAAAAGTATTACTCGCTGGAGTTACACAAAGCCCAACAAGAATAACTCCACTTGCAGTGTCTGCATTACAAGCGAAAGTTGCACTATATAGTAATAACCTTGATGAAGCTATTACATATGCTACTGAAGCACTTGCAGGTAAGCCAATTGCTGCTAAAAATGAATTCGCAGCAATGTGGAGACAAGGAAATGGTAACGCTGAAGCAATATTTAAGATTGCACTTCCTCAAGGCGCTGCAAACATTGGTGGTAACTTCTACAGCGTAACTAATGACCTAGTTTCATTTAACCCGACACAGGATCTTTTAGATGAATATGGTGCAACTGCAGAGGAAAAAGCTAAAGATGTAAGATATACATCTTATTATGAAATAGTTCCTACTAGAGCTGAGCCTAATATAGTGTTTAAGTACATTGATAAAAATGCAG
This sequence comes from Pontibacter deserti, assembly GCF_023630255.1. Taxonomy (NCBI): domain Bacteria; kingdom Pseudomonadati; phylum Bacteroidota; class Cytophagia; order Cytophagales; family Hymenobacteraceae; genus Pontibacter; species Pontibacter deserti. The sequence continues at coordinate 175,572 of NZ_JALPRS010000002.1, forward strand.
CTATTAAAGGGCAAAGTGATGTTATCATCCTTAGATCTGCTGATATGCTACTTATAAGAGCTGAAGCTTATGCAAGAACGAATCAAGGTGATAAAGCTCTAGCCGACCTAAACACATTAAGAGCTGCTCGTATCACTGGTTTCACTCCAGATCCTGAATCAGGAGTTGGTCAGGAAACTGGACAGGATCTTCTCAATGCGATTTTTACTGAAAGAAGAAAAGAGCTTGCTTTTGAAGGTGACAGATTCTTCGATCTTAAGAGAAGAAATGAAGCAATAGTGAGAGGTGCAGATTGCAATTCTACTAGCTGTACTCTTCCTGCTGATGACCTGAGATTTGCATTTCCTATTCCACAGAGTGAGATATATGCTAATCCAAACATAGAACAGAACGAAGCTTATAAATAGAAATTAGAATGAAGAATATTAAAAGATATATAGCTTCTTTGTTATTAACTGGAGCTATGTTCAGCATGTTTTCATGCGAAGTAGAAGAAGATGAATATTACTTTAAAGGCCAGAACTTTGTAGCTTTCAATCAGGAGTCTTATACAGTTTTTGAAAATGGTGAAGAACCACTTTTAATAACAATAGGAGCTTCTGTAGGTAATGGAGTTAAGGAAGATGTTACCATAGAATATACGGTAGCTGGTAATGCAGTTGAAGGTGTAGATTACAACTTGAATTCGCCTCGTACAGTAACTATTCCTGCCGGAGAAAATAATGCTACTATTGAAATTGAACCTATCAACAATAATCAATTTGATTTATCTAGAACAATAGAGCTAACAATTACTTCTGTAAGTGATCCAAACCTCATAATAGGTATCAATAGCAAAGACAAGCTACAGTCTGCTGTAACAGTAAGTCTTGTGAATGATGACTGCCAAGTAAATACTTCTTCTTGGGAAGGTTCCAACACTGTGACAAGAGCAAGTACTGGATCAACCCACGTTGCGCCACTAGCAAAGAATACTAACGGTGATTGCAATATCCTATCAATAACAGGTAATGCATTTGGTTTGAATGCTGGCGCAAAAGTTGCGACAATTAACTTCATACCTGAATCAGAAGGTGCTAAAAAAGGTATTGTGAGAATGCCTAAGCAAAACGTAGGTCTGAGATTTACAGCTCCTGTAGGTGTACTTACTGTAGAAGGTAACGGTGATGGTGCTTATGATGAGACAACAGGTGAATTCTGGCTGAACGTAACAATGAAGTATGAAGATGGTACTGTCTTCAGACAAGATAAATACACATTCAAGAAGTCTCAATAAGACTAACTATTAAAACAAAAAAGGCAGGAAAATTTCCTGCCTTTTTTGTTTTAATAGTTTTCAATATCTTGTTCTAGATAACTATTAGAAATGAACAATAAAACTAATACTATACTATTAGCTGCTAGCTGCTTTACCCTTGGTGCCTTTACTTTTAAAATAGCAGAAGCTAAAATATCTGTAGCTATGCTGCAGCAGGCCCAAAATATAATAGGCTTAAACTTTACTAATGCTGAGTTAGATTCAGCTACCGCCGAGCTAGAAGATTTCAAAAATGGCTATGAGCGTATCAGGAAGGTTACATTAAAAAATGATGTTGCTCCTGCTATCGTGTTCAATCCTATTCCGGTTGGCTTTAAGTGGCCAAAGGAAAAGGAGAAGTTTAAGGTTGAAATGCCAAAGAAGTTAAAGCTTCCTGTTAACAGAGAAGACCTGGCATACTATACTATACCACAGCTGGCTGCGCTTATCAAAACAAAACAAATTTCATCTGAAGAGTTAACAACCTTTTACTTAAGCAGGCTGAAGCAGTACGGGCCAACTTTAGAGTGTGTAACGACGCTAACAGAAGAACTGGCTCTGCAGCAGGCACGACAGGCAGATAAAGAAATTAAAGCCGGTAAGTATAAGGGTTTGCTTCATGGTATTCCTTTTGGGGTAAAGGATCTGCTGGCTACAAAGAACTATAAAACTACCTGGGGAGCAGCACCATATAAAGATCAGCAAATTGATTTAGACGCTACTGTTGTAGAACGTTTGCAAAATGCAGGTGGTGTGTTGGTAGCGAAACTAACATTAGGTGAACTTGCCATGGGTGATGTGTGGTATGGTGGAAAAACAAAATCTCCATGGGACTTAAGCAAAGGATCAAGCGGCTCTTCTGCAGGTTCTGCATCAGCAGTTGCGGCAGGTTTGCTTCCTTATGCAATTGGTACTGAAACATTGGGTTCAATAGTTTCTCCATCAACTGCATGTGGTACGACGGGCCTCAGACCTACATTTGGTCGTGTTAGTCGCCACGGTGCTATGGCACTAAGCTGGTCTATGGATAAAATCGGACCTATTACACGATCTGCAGAAGATGCTGCTATTGTGTTTAACGCCATATACGGACCAGATGGAAAAGATCAGTCAGTTTATGATGCTCCATTTAACTATAACACAAAACTAGATGCAAAGAAGCTGCGCGTTGGTTACCTGAAGAAGGACTTTGAACGCAAGTATGGTTTCCAGGAGAATGACCAGGCTACACTGGAAGTGCTGAGAAAAGCAGGAATAGAGCTTGTGCCTATTGAGTTACCAGATCTACCGGTAAACGATCTTATACTTACCATTTCAGTGGAAGGTGCAGCAGCGTTTGACGAGTTAACCCGTAGCGGAAAAGATGAGTTGCTTAAGCAGCAGCATAAAGGTGCATGGCCAAACATTTTTAGAGCAGGTAGGTTTATTCCTGCTGTCGAATACTTGCAGGCACAGCGTGTACGAACCTTACTGGTGCAACAGATGCAGGAAAAGCTAAAGGATGTTGATGTTTATATCAGTCCATCATTTGGGAGCAGTAACCTGGTAGTTACTAACCTTACAGGCCATCCGTGTGTAGTAGTGCCGAACGGCTTGCAGAAGAATGGTATGCCAACAACTATAACTTTTATTGGCAAGCTATTTGGCGAAGCGGAAACACTGGCGTTGGCTAAACTATACCAAGACCTTACGCCACACGAAGAGAAGCATCCTACTGCATACCTGTCAAAAAAGTAAATTCAGAATAAATGAATAGCCTGAAAGCCTTGATATGTCTCTTTGATATATTGGGGCTTTTCGCTTATTTTTAAAAAGAAAATCACCCATAAACCTATAGCTCTATGTTTTTTAAGAGTAAAGCTGTTGCACTTATACTTTTCGGAATGCTTGCGGGCAGTAGCCTGCAGGCGCAGGTAAAAAGTACTGAACTAAGTGTAGAAAAAATAATGCGCGATCCGAAATGGATTGGCATTGCTCCAAGTAATATTTTCTGGTCTGAAGATGGAAAGAAAGTATACTTTAACTGGAACCCGGAAGGAAATCGCAAAGACTCTTTATATGCTGTAACTACTAATGGTAAAGACATAAAGAAGATCTCAGCAGCAGAGCGTCGTAATATGGCAGCGCAGTATGGTGCTTATAATAAGGCCGAGTCCAAAAAGGTATATGAAAAGAATGGTGATATTTTTCTGCTGGACATAAAGAGTGGAAGAGTAACACGTGTTACTAATACAGTAGAGCGTGAAAGCAATCCAGCTTTTACTTTTGATGAGAAGCAGATCACTTTTCTGAAAGATAATAACTTATACTCCTGGAGCTTGGTTAATGGGCAATTGGCGCAGCTCACCGATTTCAGAAAAGGGAAGAAACCAGCAGACACTGAAGAAAAAGACCCGCAAAGAGTGTGGCTGCGCAACCAGCAACTCGGCCTTCTGCAGATTGTAAAAGACCGTGAGGCAGATAAAGAAGCATTTAAGAAACAGCAAAAAGCTGATGCTCCTGCCCGCCCGTTAGATATCTACATTGATGATAAGCAGGTGAGCAGTGTAACGCTGAGCCCTGATGAGCGCTTTGTTACCTATAGTTTAATAAGCCGCCCTAAAAATGCTAAAGTAGCAATAGTACCAGACTACGTTACATCCTCAGGGTATACGGAAGATATAAATACAAGAACCAAGGTAGGTGATGCCCAAAGTACCTATGAGTTCTTCGTGTATGATACCCACCGCGATTCTACTTATGCGGTTACTATGAAGGATGTGGAAGGTATATATGATGTGCCTGCCTATTTGCTGGAAAAAAATCAGAAAGCAAGTATAAGTAAGGATGCTGCGGATACTAAAAACAAAAAGCCCGAAATGCGTGCTTCAGTTATTTATGGTCCGTTTTGGTCTGATAATGGCAAGAATGCAGTAGTAGTAGCTCGCTCAGCCGACAATAAAGACCGCTGGATACTAACATTAGACGCAAATACAGGTAAACTAAACCTGCTGGATCGGCAACACGACAACGCCTGGATCAACGGGCCAGGCATTGGCTATGGTGCAGGCGATATTGGCTGGATGCCGGATAATGAATCTGTCTGGTTTCAGTCTGAAGAAAGTGGTTACTCTCATCTGTATAGTGTAAATGCTAAAACCGGTAAGAAGAAAGCTTTAACCACAGGAAAATTCGAGGTATCAGGTGTGCAGTTATCAGATGATAAAAAGTACTGGTATTTTACAGCTAATAAAGTACACCCGGGCGAGCAGCATTTTTATAAGATGCCTGTAAACGGTGGCGCAATGGTTCAGCTTACAACTATGCCTGGTGCTCATGAAGTAGAGCTTTCGCCGGATGAGAAGACGTTGGCTTTCCGTTATTCTTACAGCAACAAGCCATGGGAGCTGTATGTAATGGAAAACAAAAAAGGAGCGAAGCCACGGCAGATCACTAATTCTTTAACGGAAGAGTTTAAAGCTTATAACTGGCGAGAACCGGAAGTAATTTCTTTTAAGGCAGAAGATGGAACAGATGTATACGCTCGTTTATATCAGCCAAAAAATGCTAAAGCAAACGGACCAGCTGTAATATTTGTACACGGTGCCGGTTATTTACAAAATGCACATAAATGGTGGAGCAGTTACTTCAGAGAATACATGTTCCATAACTTCCTGGCAGACCAGGGTTATACCGTATTGGATATAGATTACAGAGGTAGTGCAGGGTATGGTCGTGATGTGCGTACTGGCATTTACCAGTTTATGGGTGGCAAAGACCTGAGCGACCACGTTGACGGTGCAAAGTTGCTTGTAGAAAAGTATAATGTTGATCCTAAGCGTATCGGTATCTACGGCGGGTCGTACGGTGGCTTTATAACTTTAATGGCCATGTTCACAGAGCCTGACGTTTTTGCTGCAGGTGCTGCTTTACGTTCAGTAACAGACTGGGCACATTACAACCACGGCTATACTTCGAATATTCTGAATACTCCACAGACTGATAGTCTGGCATATGCTAAAAGCTCACCAATTTACTATGCTGAAGGATTAAAAGGTGCTTTATTGATATGCCATGGCATGGTAGATACCAATGTTCATTTCCAGGATGTTGTTCGCCTGTCTCAGCGCCTTATAGAACTAGGTAAGGATAACTGGGAACTAGCTGTTTATCCGGTTGAGGATCATGGTTTTGTTGAACCAGCCAGTTGGACAGATGAATACAAACGTATCTATAAATTGTTTGAAGAGAACCTGAAGAAGAAATAAATTAAGGTTTGATATAAAAAGAAAAGCACAGTAGCGTGAGTTACTGTGCTTTTCTTTTTATGATTTAAGTGATTACTGTTCAAACTTAAAAAGTATAACTCAGATTAGCACCTTGCGCAGCTGCACCATTAAAGGTAGGTATAACGGAAGGGGTAAGCGATATACCTGTTAGATTAGTCTTTTTATGTAACTGCGGGATAACTATACCCGCGGCTGCACCCAAAGTATAGCCAAGTATATTATCACTTAAAAAGTGTTTGCCTGCCTTAAGCCTGAGGTAACCCACAGAAGCAGGTATAGCAGCCGCAGCAGCCCAAACGTACGGTCGTGCATTGGACTCTGGGTTAAAATCATGGAATATCTTAGCAGCAAAAAAGGTAGCCGCAGCAGTAGCAGCTGTATGCCCTGCATAAAAAGAATTCTGGGCATTAGATTCTGTTTTCTCACCTAGTTCTACTTCATCACTATAAACTAATGGCCTTGCACGTTCTGTATTACCATTTGCTAAAGTAAACAACGTGCCGGTTACAGCCATTGTTTCAACATATAGTACCAGAACCTGACCTGCTTTACTGCGCACATTATCATTTAGCATCATGGCAAAAGGCATAGCAAACGAACCATAAAACGGGAAGTCGCTTGCTTTTTTAGCGCTTTCTGAGTGATATCCTGCTGAAAATCTGTCGAACTTGTTCACATCGTTTTTATCCAACGCTAAAACTTCATCTTCGGTAAAGCCATCTTTGTCCATCATTAACGATAATCCATAGGCGCTCAAGCCCATGCCTGCAATTATTACAGGGCCATCCACAGAAAGCTTGGTTCTATAGGGCGAATTGTTTTCCTGGGCCGTAGCCGGGCCGGTAATGATTGTGAATATAATTAATATAGATATAATCGGTTTCATATGTATAAACTTTGAAATAAGTCAGTAAATGATGCTTTTGAAACGAAGGCATGTTTAAAAGGTTTTGTACTATACTGGGTCAAGGATATAGGTATATGCTTTGAGATAGCTTTAATAAATTACTATATCTATATACTCTTGCTTTCCGTAACAGAACTTAATACTACCAATCGGCACCAGAAACATAAGTAAGGTATAACCCCTGTTTTTTTTAAGTATGCCGGAATTGTCTTAGCTTTGTATGTATTGGCTTTTTAGCCATCATTTTAAATCGTCATAAAATTTTAAGCAATGCCATATTTATTCACTTCTGAGTCAGTGTCAGAAGGACACCCTGATAAAGTGGCGGATCAGATATCCGATGCACTTCTAGATGAATTCTTAAAGCAGGATCCTCAGTCGAAGGTTGCCTGTGAAACACTTGTTACTACAGGTCTTGTGGTATTAAGTGGGGAGGTAAAATCCGAGGCTTATGTTGATGTGCAGAAAGTTGCCCGCGATGTAATTAAGCGTATTGGCTATACTAAGTCTGAGTATATGTTTGATGCTGATGCCTGCGGTGTTATCTCGGCTATACATGAGCAATCTGCAGATATCAACCAGGGTGTAGAGCGTGCTAACCCGGAAGATCAGGGTGCCGGTGACCAGGGAATGATGTTTGGTTATGCTACAAACGAAACCGATAATTTCATGCCATTGGCACTGAGCATTTCACACCTGTTACTGGAAGAGCTTGCTGCTATCCGTAAAGAAGGTAAAGAGATGACTTACCTGCGTCCGGATGCAAAATCTCAGGTTACGATCCGTTACAGCGACAACCACGTGCCAGAGAAGATAGACACTATCGTTATTTCTACACAGCACGACGAGTTTATACTTCCGGAAAGCAACACACCGGAAGCGAAAGACAAAGCTGAGCAGGAGATGGTAGCTAAGATCAAAGAAGATGTAGATGCTATACTTATCCCGCGTGTTCTGAAGCAGCTGCCGGAACGTATCCAAAAGCTGTTTAACAAAGACATCACCTACCACATTAACCCAACTGGTAAGTTTGTGATCGGTGGCCCTCACGGTGACACCGGCTTAACTGGCCGTAAAATTATAGTTGATACCTATGGCGGTAAAGGTGCTCACGGTGGTGGCGCATTTTCTGGTAAGGATTCTTCTAAAGTTGACCGTTCGGCAGCATATGCAGCCCGCCATATTGCTAAAAACCTGGTAGCTGCAGGTGTTGCAGATCAGGCGCTGGTGCAGGTGGCTTATGCCATTGGTGTTGCCAAGCCGGTAGGGCTGTATGTAACTACCTATGGTTCAACTAAAGTAAAAGATGCTAACGGTAACATCATGAGCGATGGCGAGATCGCAGAGAAAGTAAACAAACTGTTTGATATGCGCCCTTATGCTATCGTGCAGCGTTTTGGTCTGCAAAACCCTATTTTTGCTGAGACTGCTGCTTATGGTCACATGGGTAGAACACCAGGCATCAAGAAAGTAGAGTTCTCTGTTAATGGACACAAAGAAGTGAAAGAGTTTGAAACCTTTACCTGGGAGAAACTTGATTACGTGGACAAAATCAAGCAAGAGTTCGGTCTATAGTTTGTCAGACATTAGATGCTAGACAAAAGATAATAGACTTTTATCTATAAAACAGAAGGGCCTGCTATACTTAGCAGGCCCTTCTGTTTTATAGATATCTCAAACTAGGAGACATTCATAATTCTTAATTCCTAATTCATAATTGGAATGCTCCGCATTCCTAGTGTGCCATTTGCTTTTCTTTATACTTTTTAAGCTGGCGTCGCATGGCTTCTACAGCGGCATCGGCAGCAGCCTCAAAAGACGGGGCATTTTCTTCTGAGTAAAGAGTAGTGCCTGGTACAAATAGCTTTATCTCTACAGTTTTGGTATTAATGCCATCGCTGTTGTTATGCTTAAGAAACACTTCACCTTCTACAATGCGGTCATAAAAGGTCTCTAATTTATCTACTCTCTGCTGAATGAAATCGGTAAGCTGTGTGTCAGCCTCGAAGTGGATGGAATGCATCTGTAGCTTCATAGTGGTAAAATTTATTGGTTTAACTTATGCTTTTGGATGAGCTTTCTCGAAAATCGATTTAAGCTTTTCAATAGAGTTATGGGTGTAAACTTGCGTAGCAGCCAGACTGGCGTGGCCCAACAGATCCTTAATTGCATTGAGGTCGGCTCCCTTGTTTAGCAAATGCGTAGCAAAGGAATGCCGTAGAACGTGAGGGCTGTTATGTGCTGAGGTAGTTATCAAGCTGATGTACTTCTTTACCACGCGGTATATAAATTTTGGGTACAATGGGCGTGCTTTAGTTGTAACGAGCAGCTTTTCAGAATTGTTATCTCCGAACGCTCTTCTCTTATGTGCCAGGTAAACATTTATACTTTCCCATAATGAGTCGTTTATAGGTATAATACGCTCTTTGTTGCCTTTGCCCAGTACCCGTACTGTTTTCTGGTGCTTGTCAATATCTGATTCTTTAATACCAATAAGTTCGGCTAAACGCATGCCAGTGCCATACAGGAACTCAAGTATAACTCTGTCCCGCTGGCCTTCAAAGGAATCTTCGAACTCAAAACCATCAAGTAATTGATTAAAGGGCTCTTCAGGTACAAATGCCGGAAGCTTTTTAGAAACCTTAGGCGCTTTAATGCGCAGCATCGGGTTAGCCTGTATGCGTTGCTGAGAAAGCAGGAATTTATAGTAAGAGCGCAGGCAAGCTATTTTCCGGTTGATAGAACGCGGCTGAATGTTGTTTTGTACCAACGACAAAATCCAGGAACGGATGATGGTATGGTCGGCTTGTGCCGGATCGGAAATCTCGTAAGTCTGAAGCAGGTAATCAGAAAATTGCCACAGGTCGGTGTGGTAGGAGGTAAGGGTGTGCGGGCTGTACCGCTTTTCGTACTGTAGGTACTTAAAAAATAAATCCATAACGTAGTATAGCCACTCAGTGAAGCAGCTATACTAAGTTATGGAAAATATATTATTTCGGAAACGAAATTAGTAGTTATCCTTAGCGAAAAGAGTCTGCTTGTACTTAGCTCTTTCTTTCTGCTTTCTTTTAGAAACAGATGGTTTTTCGAAGAATGTTCTAGCTCTCAGCTCTTTCAACACACCAGTTCTTTCGAACTTCTTCTTAAATCTCTTTAATGCACGGTCTACAGACTCGTTATCTTTTACGTTTACAATAATCATGTTTTTGTTTCGCTTCTCTTGGAATTAGGGTTGCAAATTTAATAAAGCTTAGACTTAAAAATCAACTATTTAATCGATTTTTATCTGTTTATATCTAAAATATTCTGAATCAATGGTTTTAAGCAGCTAAATCAGCTGTTTTAGCATTGACTATTTAAGTATAGCCCTGGAAATAACAAGCTTTTGTATCTCGCTTGTTCCCTCGCCTATAGTGCATAACTTAGCATCGCGGTAGTATTTTTCGGCAGGGTAGTCTTTTGTGAAACCGTAACCGCCAAATATCTGCACACCTTCGTTTGCTACTCTTACCGATACTTCAGAAGCATAAAGTTTAGCCATAGCCGATTCTTTGTTCACGTTCAGGCCGCGGTTCTTCATATCGGCTGCCTGGTAAGTAAGCAATGCAGCGGCCTCAACTTCAGTAGCCATGTCAGCTAACTTAAAGGCAATACCCTGGAACGACGAGATTGGCTTATTGAACTGGCTACGCTCTTTAGAGTAAGCTAAAGCGGCCTCAAAGGCACCTTGTGCTATACCCAGTGATAAGGCTGCGATAGAAATACGGCCACCATCCAATACTTTCATCGCCTGGATAAAGCCTTCGCCTACATTACCTAGTATCTGGCTCTTATGCACGCGGCAGTCCTGGAAGATAAGCTCTGTGGTTTCAGAGGCACGCATGCCTAGTTTATCTTCTTTGCGACCAGCGCTAAAGCCCGGTGTACCTTTCTCAATCACAAAAGCTGTCATGCCATGCGAGTCACCAACTTCGCCGGTACGAACTATAACTACAGCTACATTACCGGTTTTACCGTGTGTTATAAAGTTTTTGGCTCCATTAATAACATAGTAATCGCCATCCTCTACAGCTACCGTACGCATATTGCCTGCATCAGAACCTGTGTTTGGCTCAGTTAAGCCCCACGCCCCAATCCATTCAGCAGTTGCTAATTTAGGCAGGTATTTCTGTTTCTGCTCTTCGTTGCCGAAAGCAAGTATATGACCTGTGCAAAGTGAGTTGTGCGCTGCCATAGATAAGCCAATTGAGCCATCTATTTTAGAAAGCTCTGCAATGGCTGTTACATACTCCAGGTAACCGAAGCCAGATCCGCCATACTCAGTTGGTACCAGCACGCCCATCAGGCCAAGTTCCCCAAGTTGCTTAAACACTTCTACCGGAAACTCCTGGCTTTCGTCCCACTCGCGCATTTTAGGCTTAATGTGTTTCGCACCAAAGTCTCTGACCATGTCCGCAATCATGCGCTGGTTCTCTGTATACTTTAATTCCATTTATAGTTTATTTGTAAGGGTTTGGAGTAGCGTATATAACGGTTTTAAGAACCGTATGTTCACAAAGCTATATATTTAATGGCAAACGGACAATCTGAGAACCTAAAACAGAGTATAATAAGTAGGTAAAGTAATAACGTGCTGGCGCAGCGTCTATTTTGAAAGCGCGTTTAAATTGCGTTATTTTGAAGGTGCTAAGAACCCGGTTGTGCGAACTAATAGGATGACAGAAAGGGCAAATAGCTAAACGACAGTAAATGAAGCAGTTTTTTAAAAACTTATTTGGGGGAGATACAGCTACGCTGGAGTCGTTGGGCGCTATAGGTGTGGACATGCACTCGCATATTCTGCCTGGGTTGGATGATGGTGCAGATACGCTGGAGCGATCGCTGGAGCTGGTGCAGGCCATGCAGCAGTTAGGTTACCGCAAGCTGATTATGACGCCCCATATAATGAGTGATTTTTACCGCAACACACCCGAAGGTATACGTGAACGCCTGCAGTACCTGAATGATGCTGTAGCAGAAGCAGGTATAGAAATGGAGTTGGGTTGTGCCGCTGAGTACTACCTGGATGAGGTATTTCTGCAGAAACTGGAAAATAACGAAGAACTGCTAACCTTTGGCGATAAATACCTGCTTTTCGAAACATCTTTTCTGAACGAACCGCTTAACCTGCGCGAAGCCATTTTTATGATGCGGTCAAAGGGGTACAAACCGGTAATGGCTCATCCCGAGCGTTATACTTACTTCTACGGCAAGTTCAATGATCTGATAGAGATAAGAGAGCAGGGTGTGCTGTTGCAACCAAACCTGAACTCACTGACAGGATATTACTCGCCAGCGGCAAAAAATGTAGCAGAAAAATTAATAGATAACGGTTTGGTAGACCTGGTGGGGTCTGATGTGCACAGCATGAAGCATGTTGCGTCGTTGCAGCGTGTGCTTAGTGCCAAACACATAAATAAGCTGCTTTCGTTGCCATTGCTTAACCCGCAACTATAAGTGCCATTTCCCAAAGCTATACTTCAGAATGATATTTGTAACAGGTGGTAGTGGCCTTATTGGTAGTTTCCTGATACCGGAGCTCGTAAGGCAGGGGCATCAGGTGCGTGCGCTTTACCGTGGGCAGACACCAACTATAGCTTTTGCTGATAAGGTAGAGTGGCTGGAGGGAGACATACTTGATATTGTACTCCTGCGGCAAGCATTGCAAGGTGTGGACTATGTTTTCCATAGTGCCGGGTTAGTATCTTACGATCCACAGGATAAGGATCTGCTGAAACAGGTAAATATTGAAGGCACAGCCAATGTAGTAGACGCATGCCTGGAAGCCGGAAGTATAAAGCTTTGCCATGTAAGCTCAATTGCTGCAATTGGTCGCCCGGTAGGAGCAGATGTGTTAACTGAAAACAGCAAATGGAATCAGGCAGAAGAACATTCAGCTTATGCCAGTTCCAAACATTTAGGTGAGCTTGAAGTATGGCGCGGCATTTCAGAAGGGTTAAAGGCTGTTATAGTTAATCCGTCGGTGGTGTTAGGCCCTGCAGATTGGAACCGTAGCAGCACCCGGCTTTTTAAATATGTATATAACAACAATTCTTTTTATACAGGCGGCAAAGCCAATTTTGTAGATGTACGGGATGTGGTGGATGCTATGCTAAAACTTACATTCTCGGAAATATCAGGCGAAAGATTTATCTTGAATGCAGGGCAGCTGGCTTACAAAGATTTTTTTGAACAGGTAGCTGGCTGCATGGGCAGAAAAGCGCCGTCGCGGAAAGTTAATCCGGTACTGGCCGAGGTTGTATGGCGGGCTGAGCGGCTTCGCTCATGGCTTACAGGTGCGCGGCCGCTTATTACAAAAGATACAGCACGGGTATCGGCAAAAAATCATTTTTTCAGTAATGCAAAGGTGCAAAAAGCCATTGGGTTGGAGTTCAGGAGTTTAAATGAAAGTATAGCCTGGACCTGTTCCGAACTACTGCAACAGCAGGCCATAAAGTAGCTTTTTGGCAGTCCGATCAATAAACTATTTGCCTGTATAAAATGTAATGTAACAAAGGCTGCTTTATGCAGCCGGTTGGGATTTGAGATGAAAGATAATTTTGAAGATAACAGCGAAGAGCTGGATTTGATACAACGTTTCGAGCAGACACTCGAAAACAATGGCACTGCTTTTTTTGATATTAACGACTTTGAAATAATAATAGACCATTACACTGCTAACTTCGAATACAAGAAAGCATTAGTGGCCTGTGATGCGGCTATCGCACAATACCCTTTTTCTTCGGAACTACAGATAGATAAAGCCCAGCTGCTGGCCATGGCCGGTAGCCTGGACGATGCCTTGGCGCTGATAGATGAAGTAGCCGAAGTAGAAGCCGGTAACCCGGATATACACTTAACCAGAGGTATTATATTTTCGCAGCGTGGTGAGTACCGCGATGCGATCGATTACTTTAAGAAAGCACTGGCCTTTGCCGAAGACCGCGATGATATTTTCTTTAATATCGGGTTGGCCTACCAGAGCTGGGGGAAATTTGGCTCAGCCATCAAGTACTATAAAAAGTGCATCGAACTGAACGTGGAGAACGAAGCGGCTATGCAGGAAATAGTATACTGCATGGAAGTAACCGGTACGTTGCGTGAGCATCTGCCATTTTTCCAGAAGTTTGTAGACGATGACCCTTACTCGTATGTAGCTTGGTTTAACCTAGGCAACGTGCTCAACAAAATGGGTTCTTACGATAAAGCCATAGCCGCTTACGATTACTCTACCATCATTAAGCCAGACTTTATTACTGCCTATAACAACATGGCCAATGCCTATGTGTTTATAGGGGAATATATTAAAGCTATTGACGCATTTAATGCCATGCTGGAGCATGGTTCACCATCTGCGGAAGTATACTGTAATATTGGCGAATGCTACGAAAAGCTTCAGCAATGGGATCTTTCCAGAAGGTATTACCAGAAATCAGTAGACCTTGATCCGGAGATGGATGAGGCCTGGTTTGGTATTGGAGTTATACTTGATGCGCAGGGTAAATGGTATGAGGCCGTACACTTTTTTAAGAAGGCAGTAGAGCTTTACGATGATAGTTCTGATTACTGGGTGGCACTTGCTGCTGCCGAGTACCATGTGGGGCATGTTGTTTCTGCGTTGGAGAGCTATGCCAGAGCTGCCGAGATTCAGCCAAACGACAAGGATATTTACCTGAACTGGTCTATTATTCTGTATGAACAGGGTAATTATGACGAGGCTACAGATATTATTTTAAACGCTATAGAACTGCAACCAGACGAAGCAGAGCTATATTATAGGGCCTGCGCTTACCTACTTTCTGCAGGAAAATACCGCGAAGCTTACAATTATCTTGAAAATGCCTTAATTTTGGACTTCGAAAAACATAAGCTGCTGTTTGAGTTCTTCCCTGAACTGGAGTCGCAGCGGGCATTAGCCAGATTAATTGATCAGTATCGCAAATAATATCAGATGAACTATACACTGAATAACCTGCCGGAGCGTGAGGCCAAACCACGCGAAAGGGGCTTTACCATGGCCATGGACAAAGGTCTGAGTGTGCGGGAAGTGGAAGACTTTCTGGATGTAGCCGGAGAGTATGTAGATATCGTGAAGCTTGGATGGGCTACTTCCTATGTAGTGCCTAACCTGGACCGAAAACTGGATGCTTACAGAGCTGCCGGCATACCGGTATACTTTGGAGGTACTTTGTTTGAGGCTTTTATTGCACGTAACCAGTTCGAAGACTACCGCCGCATCCTGGACAAATACCAGATGACCTTTGCTGAAGTGTCGGACGGCTCCCTGGAAATGAACCATGATGAAAAGCTGCAGTATATTCAGACATTAGCTGAACAGGTAACGGTGTTATCGGAAGTTGGCTCTAAAGATGCAGAGAAGATCATTCCGCCTTACAAGTGGATACAGCTGATGCAGTCGGAACTGGATGCAGGCGCCTGGAAAGTGATTGGCGAAGCCCGGGAAGGTGGTAACGTTGGTTTGTTCCGTTCTACAGGCGAAGTTAGAAGTGGTCTGGTAGAAGAGATCCTGACAAAGATCCCGTTTGAGAAAATATTGTGGGAAGCTCCGCAGAAAGCACAGCAGGTATGGTTTATTAAACTATTGGGTGCAAACGTAAACCTGGGTAACATTGCGCCAAGCGAAGTTATACCTTTAGAAACTATTCGTTTAGGTCTGCGTGGCGATACGTTCCATCATTTCCTTAACATGGACGATGCTGGTCTTAAAGGCTAAGTCAATTAATTAAGATATAACCTGTAAATTGCCCGTCGGACAACCCGAACGGGCAATTTTATTTAAGCTCAAGTATAGATTTATGAAACGCTACGGCCTGATAGGTAAAAAGCTCGGACACTCGTTCTCGAAGCGTTATTTTACGGAGAAGTTTGAGCGGGAAGGTATAGCAGATGCTGTTTATGAACTGTATGAACTGGGAAATATAGCTGAGCTGCCCCAACTGCTTAAAAAGGAGCCTGAGTTAGTTGGCTTAAATGTTACCGTACCTTACAAGCAGGAAGTTATACCTTACCTCGACGAACTGGATGAAGCAGCAGCACGCATCGGAGCGGTAAATGTGATCAGGATATCAGAAGGGAAAATTAAAGGCTATAATTCTGATTATATAGGATTTAAAACCTCACTTGAGCAGTTTTATCCGGTAGCACAGCAGGGGCCGGCGCTGGTATTAGGAACCGGCGGCGCATCTAAAGCGGTTTGCGCAGCACTTCAAAACCTAAGTATAAACTATACAATTTTATCACGCTCTTCTGGCAAAGGTCGGCTTACGTATCAGGAGCTTACAGCTGATGTGTTACAGCGGTACCAGCTTATTATTAACACCACACCTGTAGGAATGTACCCTGATGTAGAAAAGTACCCTGATCTGCCTTACGAGGTGCTTACAGCCCAACATTACCTTTACGACCTGATATACAACCCTGAGAAAACACTCTTCCTGCAAAAGGGAGAAGAGGCGGGTGCGCATATCCTAAATGGTTTAGCAATGCTGCACGGGCAGGCAGAAGCTGCGTGGCAGATATGGCAAAGCAGGTAAAAGGTAATGCAATTTATTTTCTGTAAAATAATTGGCTGATGCTGTAACATAAGGTGTGCAGGTACGCGTAAAAGCCTGAAAACGAGAGCCACCCAAAACGCCACCTCATGACTACGCACCTTACCACCCTGAAACAGAAAACACACGCTTTTAACGCTGAAATTTACGCTTTATACTTGTCGTACCGCGATGCACGCGTAAAATGGTATGTGCGTTTATTGTTGGCAGTTGCTGTTGGGTATGCTATCAGTCCGATAGATCTTGTACCCGACCTGGTGCCTGTTTTTGGTTTCCTGGATGATGTGGTAGCTGTAACGTTAGGTATTGGTTTCTCTTATCAACTACTATCTAAACTTGTGTTAGACCAGGCACGCATACAGGCATACGAAACGCTGAGTGGTGTAGCGTCAGGCAGTTCTACAGCTTATAAAATTATTGGGTATGTATGGATGTTAGTAGCTACCGTTGTGGCAATATTAACTTACAAAATGCTTTTTCTGGCCTAATAGTTAACTATACTTATACTTTACAAGGCGCACCTGTAAAACCGGGTGCGCCTTTTTATTTTAAGGGCTTATCTGTCTTCTCAACCTGTTTGTCGAAAATATAGCTTTCTGCTATCTTAGTATAGAACTATAATCACTTTAATTTCTTACATTTACTCATCATAAGTATACTGATTCTATTATACTTATACTCTGTAAGAAATATTTTACCTAGCCTGCAACCATAAGTCTTGTTTTAGGCTCATGTGAGTAAGAGCTGTAAACAGATCAGCGGTTGAAACTTTTTACCAGTAACAAGTCAGAGGAAGAAAAGCTAATTGATGGCTGCATTGCCGGCAAACGGGAAATGCAACGGCTTCTGTATGACCTGTACAATAAAAAGATGATGGTGGTGTGTCTGCGTTATGCTCCAACTACGTTTGAGGCCGAAGATATTTTGCAGGAAGGGTTTGTAAAGGTGTTTGCTAACATTCAGAACTTTAAAAAAGATTGTCCGTTGGAGTTCTGGATCAGAAAAATAATAGTGAACACAGCCCTGAAGCATTTGCGGCAGAAAACAGTGCTTACAGTGTCGCATGAGACAGAGGAAGTTGAAAATTTGAGCTCCAGCGACTATAACCTGAACGATTATAGCATGGATGAATTGCTGAGTATGATTCAAAGCCTGGCACCCCGTTACCGTATGGTGTTTAACCTGTACGCTATAGAAGGGTACAACCACAAAGAGATCGGGGAGATGCTCGATATCTCGGAAGGCACATCAAAATCTCAGTATTCGAGGGCGCGGGCAATACTGCAAAGTATGCTGATGCGCCAGGATAAACCATATCAAGAGCATGTCATCAACAGATAATAAAGAGTACGGAGAACTGGAGCAAAGCATGTGGCGCCGCTTTCAGGATGCGGAAGCAACACCGGACCCGAATGTCTGGTCGCAGATAGACCATGTGCTTACGTTGCAGGAGAATGTAAAGTATAAAAAACGTGTGCTGTTCTACAGGCAACTGGCTGCTGCATGTTTTGTATTGTTTGTGCTGGCTGGCGCTGCGCTTTTTATACATTATAAACAGGACCAGACATTACTTGCCTCCGCAGCACAGCAAAAAGGTGATGCAACCATAGCTGCTGGTACCAGTGCAAATTCTGAAGCAACTGGTAACAATGCTACTTTAGCTCAGCCTCAGAATTCGCAAAGCTATACTTCAGCAAGCATTCCTGATCAGGCAACTATAGCACAGGTAACTACAGCAGAAAATAGCGCTACAATACCAGGCAGTTCGGCAAGGATAGATCAAAGCAGTAAGTATAACCATACAGCTTCTGAAGCAGCAACGTCACCAGTTACTACTACAGCTCCCGGTTCTGAAGGAATGATAGCAATAGCTACAGAGAGAACTGGTGAAACAACTACAGCAGAAGAAAACAGAATAGGTGCTTTAACAGAACAAAAGGTAAATGGGTTTGTGCCGGCAACGCAGGCTATTGCCAATGTGCCGGACAACTATACCAGTTCTAATACAATGCACCCGCTGCTGCGCAGAAATGCAACTATCGGAAGCACTACACCGGAGGCACAGGAAAGTATAGCTTTACAAAAACAGGCAGAGCAGGCATTGACGCTTAGCTCACCGGCTGGCTCAGATGCCGAAAAAAAGAGCATCGCTGACAGCCGCTGGAATGTCGGTATGAACTATGGCTCTTCTTATTTTGCTCAGAATATAAATATACCTGGTTATACCATTACGCCTTTTCGTGTAATGTTTAATCCTGATCCGAATATGCCACCGCCGCCTCCTGAGCCTTCTATGTCTGATGAGTCCAAAGAAAACATGCGGGATGCCCGCATCGAATTTCAGAAGAATACGCAGGCAGCTATGTCTTACAACGTTGATGCAAAAGCAGGTTTCAGGTTAGGTAAGAGATTAAAGTTACTGGCAGGTTTAGGCTACAGTCAAAATACCTCTAAAACAAAGACTAGCTATATTGTAGAGCAATACATCTTTAAACCTCGAACAAACGAACGTATCAAGCTTCAGCCTACAACAGTTTTTCTGCCGTCACTTAACACCTTTACTACCGACTCTATTAGTGTAGTAAAAACAAAGGCGCCGTTTGATGTGGATTACAGTTACCAGATGCTGTCTGTGCCGGTTGGCTTGCAGGTAGAAGGTAATATGAGTGAGAAATGGTTTTGGTTTGCGCACGGTGGTGGTGCAGTAAACTTGCTGATGCAGACAACTATAAAAGCAGCCAACCCCGAAATTGCCAGCGTAACCTATGGTCCAACCGATGACTCTCCTTTCAGGAAGGTACAGTTCTCAGGTAATCTTGGTGTAGGGTTAGGCAAGCGTTTATCTAATGCAGTAAGCGTTTCGTTCGGGCCTGAATACCGCCATTTTATTACCTCTATGCTTGCCAAAGAACACGCCATAGCCAACCAGGATAAACCCTATACTATAGGCGTAAACATGGGCATAAACTATATGCTGGGTCAGGGTAGTAAATAATCTGGATTTTTTTTCAGTGCAGTGCAACCATTACTACCTATATAGAATCTTGTTAATGGAAGGAGGCCAACAGCAACTGTAACCGTCTGTTCTAACCAAACCTACACTACATAAAACTATGAAGAAAATGCGCCTGATCCCTGCAGTTTTCTCTGATGCTGCAGTACTAGTGAAAGCAAATTTATCCGGTTGGTACATGCTGTTGGCTCTTCTCCTATTTTCTCTTTTTATGACGGGCTGCGACAATGAAGAGGAAGAACTGGAAACTATGGGTGGTTGCTTTCCTAAAACGGACTGTATTTTTCAGGCAACTGCCGTTACTGTTACCTGCGGCTACGGAGCTTTCGGTGATACATGGCTTCAAGTAAACGACACCACTTACCTGCAACCCTGGGTAAATGCTACATCGGTACAAGCTCTTACTCCCGGCCAAAAGTATAAATATGGCTTTACAGAAGTTGAACAGGATGACCGGTACAAGGATGAAGCTTACTGTAAAGCCGCTTTGCCCAAAGCCAGAATTGTTAAGCTTACTTGTCTGCAGCCTGTAACAGGCACTGATAATTAACACGCACTCTTAACCTATAGCTATGAAAAATTGCAGTTGCGGGACTGTTCTAGTCCTTCTGTTGGCTGTGCTTTGCTTAAGCTGCCAGGATGAGGAGCCGATTGCACTCAGCCTTTCGGCTGGACAGACACAAAATGCGGTGTTGGGTAAGTGGAAAATACAAAAGGTAGACTATCAGCTTTGCCGGAGTGGTAGCTGCAAAACAACAAACTATACCGGTGCACCTGATGACTATTTCGAGTTCAGAAGAGATAGTGCTTTTCTGGTACATAATACGGCCAACGGCTTAAAGAAAAAAGAGGCCTTTAAAGCCGAATATACGTTACCTAATGCATTTATACTTACACATAACTTCTGGTCGGCCCGGTATAATGTGAAAGAGTGTAAACCAAATAAAATGGTGTTAGAGTGCTCTTATGTTGGCAGCGACCCTTATGCCATTTTTACAGATACTTATCACCTGTACCGGTAAGGTTATAGTATCTTTTATCTTAGCTTCAGACCGTTAGTACTTAATAGAACTATGAAGAATACTTTACAAATTTTAATGCTGTATGTGGGCTTGGCCCTGTTTACAATTAGCTGCGAGCAGGATTCTCCTGAGCCGGTTTGTATAGAAGCAGAAGTAGTAGGACCCGACGATTGCAGTGGCGGCTGGTATGTACTGCGTGTACCTGATACAGAAGAGGATGCAAATAGTATTTTGCCAGGTGGCTGCTATGTTAACGAAAAGTATGTTAAAGTTAATAACCTACCTGAAGATTACAAGCAAGCTGGCCTGAAAATAAATGTAGCTTTGGAAGAGCGGGATGATAATAGTCAGGTTTGCCTTGCGATTTATATGATGTATCCGGAAGCAACTATAACTCGCATCTGCAACGCTGAACCTGATGCAAACTAAAGTATAAACTACTTTACAAGCAGTTTGCTTCTTTATTTGAAATTATTAAAACTGACTGACTTGGAAATGCCTGTTGCTTTGCGGCAGGCTTTTTTTGTGCGTTAAATTTTATACTTATACTTCCCGGATAATGTTTGCAAAAGGTAAACTTACGTACAGTTTCAGATGTTATACTTTATCGTTAATTTCGTAAAACCGACGAATGGATTTTAAGCTAACATCAGAGTTTCAGCCAACCGGCGACCAGCCCAAGGCCATTGCACAACTCACAGAAGGAGTAAAGAACGGAGAGCCTGTACAGGTTTTGCTGGGTGCTACTGGTACCGGTAAAACTTTTACCATGGCTAACGTTATCAAAAATACGGGCAAGCCTACGCTGGTACTTTGCCATAACAAAACACTGGCCGCACAGTTGTACGGCGAGTTCAAGCAGTTCTTCCCTGATAATGCGGTAGAATATTTTATCTCTTATTACGACTACTACCAGCCGGAGGCATACATTGCTTCATCGGATGTGTTCATAGAAAAAGACCTTGCCATAAACGAGGAGATCGAGAAGCTTCGCCTGCATACTACATCGGCACTGCTTTCGGGCCGACGGGATGTGATTGTGGTGGCATCCGTATCGTGTATCTATGGTATCGGTAACCCCGAAGAATTTGGCAAAAATGTATTGCACCTGGCGCCGGGCCAACGCTACAGCCGTAACAACCTGCTTTATACGTTTGTGCAGATACTTTACAGCCGTACCGAGGCAGAGTTCACACGTGGAACATTTAGGGTGAAAGGTGATACGGTAGATATTTACCCAGCATATGCAGATTTTGCTTATCGGTTTTATTTCTTCGGCGATGAGTTGGAGCAAATACACCGTATTGATCCGGCAACAGGTAAAAAGCTGGCCGATGAAAAAGCAATCACACTTTATCCTGCTAACCTTTTCGTAACTGGTAAGGATACACTACAGCAGGCCATTTCGGAGATACAGTACGACATGGTGGCGCAGCACGATTATTTCCTGAAAGAAGACCGTCCTGTAGAAGCCAAGCGCATTAAAGAACGAACAGAGTTTGACCTGGAGATGATCCGTGAATTGGGTTACTGCTCCGGCATCGAAAACTATTCGCGCTACTTCGACCGCCGTGCCCCGGGTGCACGACCGTTCTGCTTGCTCGATTATTTTCCGGATGATTTTCTGATGGTGATAGATGAGAGCCACGTAACCGTGCCGCAGGTACGCGCTATGTGGGGCGGCGACCGTTCGCGTAAAGTGGCACTGGTAGAGTATGGCTTCCGACTTCCGGCTGCTATGGATAACCGCCCGCTTACCTTTAACGAGTTCGAAAGTATGATGAAGCAGGTGGTGTTTGTGAGCGCAACGCCCGGCGATTATGAAATACAGAAATCAGAAGGTGTTATAGTTGAGCAGATCATCAGACCAACCGGCTTACTGGATCCTGTAATTGAAGTACGACCAAGTACGAACCAGGTAGACGATCTGCTGGATGAGATCGACGAGCGTGTAAAAGAAGGTGCCCGTGTGCTGGTAACTACGCTAACCAAGCGCATGTCTGAGGAGCTGACTAAGTACCTGGAGCGCCTGAACATCAAAACAAAGTACCTGCACTCCGAAGTTAAAGCCCTGGACCGTGTGGAGATTCTTCGTGAATTACGTTTAGGTGAAATTGATGTGCTGGTGGGCGTAAACCTGCTCCGCGAAGGACTCGACTTACCAGAGGTAAGCCTTGTAGCTATACTTGATGCGGATAAAGAAGGCTTTCTGCGTGATCAGCGCTCGCTGATACAGACGATGGGCCGTGCTGCCCGAAACGAGAAAGGTAAGGTGATTATGTATGCCGACCGAATGACCGGTTCTATGCAGCGCGCTATAGATGAGACCAACCGACGCCGCGCTACGCAGATGGCTTACAACGAAAAGCACGGTATTACACCGCGTACGGTGCTTAAGTCTAAAGACGAGATATTTGAGCAGACATCCGTAGCTGATATGAAGAAGAAGGAAGTCAAGATGTATGCCGGCCCTGAGGAAGTGTCGATTGCAGCAGAACCTGTAATTCAAATGATGAACCGGGAGCAGCTCGAAAAACTCATCAAGAAAACTGAAAAACAGATGGAAGCCGCTGCCAAAGACCTCGACTTCCTACAGGCTGCCAAATATAGAGATGAACTGGCAGAGCTACGCAACCTGCTCAAATCAAAAAGAGACTAAGCTGTAGTTAGAAAGTCTAGAAGTTAAAAATTTAAAAAGTGAAAAGCACCTGTAGGTTGAGCTACAGGTGCTTTTCACTTTTTACTGATTTATTGCACTCCTCCAAGTGCAAAACTCTTTTAGTGCAATTCCCTCTTGAGAGGTGTAGGAGTGAGTTCTCTAAGTCCTGATTCAGACAATTAACTATCAGGAGTACTTACTGCGGTAACAGCACTTGGTCTATCACGTGGATAACGCCGTTTGATGTAGGAATAGATGCCAGAATATTAGCCCCGTTTACAGTTACCTTTCCATCTTTTACGCCCATCGTTACGCGGCCGCCGTTTACTTGGCCCAGGCTCTGGCCATCTTCAAAGCTATCTGCATTCAGAATGCCTACATACACGTGGTACTGCAGGATGTTACGCAGATCGCTTCGTTTTTCTGGTTCCAGTAAGCCTTCTACGGTGCCGGCTGGTAACTTCTCGAAAGCAGCATTGGTTGGGGCAAATACTGTAAATGGTCCGGCGTTGGTCAGTACATCTACCAGTTCGGCAGTTTTAACGGCAGTAGCCAATGTGGTGTGGTCCGGAGACGAAGCGGCTACCTGTACTACGTTCTTCTGCGATTCATCGTCCTGCACTGCAGATTGGCCTGCCGTTGCCTGCGCTTCGGTTGTTTCAGTTTGTACTTCGGTAGTGGTGACTTGTTGTTCTGATGGGTTGCAAGAGGCCAGTATAGCGCCAGCGGCTATAACTATGGCCAGAGATACCTTTTTCATACTGTTAGTTTTACGAGTTAAAGACTACACAATATTGCCAAATTAAAAGGTATCAAAATATGACTTAGGTTAATAGTGAAAATGACTTTTGTTATAATTTTAGTTATATTGTTTGTGGCGAAGGCAATAATAGTTGATGTTAATTGCTCTCTTCATTATAAGCTGTAGAAGTGTTAAAGTATGTTAAAGTTCTTCCGCTTCACTATAGATTTCAATAGATTTATATAAACCTAACTATAAAACTATGAAGAAGTTACTTTGCTGTCTCGTGATGCTGCTTTGCCTGAGTTTGATGGCTAAAGCACAAACTCCTGCTGAAGCTTTCGCTAAGTATGAAGCCAAAGAGTATAAAGCATCTGCAGAAATGTATGATAAAATTCTGAAAGGTGGTAAAGGGTCCAGCACCGATCATTACAACGCCGCCTGCTCATGGGCACTTGCCGGTAATAAAGACAAAGCTTTTGCCCATCTTAGTAAATCAATTGAAAAGGGTTGGTACAACATCAGCCATCTTAAAAAGGATTCTGATTTAAACAGCCTGCACGCTGACAAACGCTGGAATCCACTTGTTCACAAACTACAGGCAAAGCTGGATAAGGAGGAGGCTAACTATAACAAACCACTAAAGGCGCAATTAGAAAGAATTTACGAAACTGACCAGTATTACCGTGGTATGATCGACTCAGTGCAGAACCGGTTTGGGATGGAGTCGCCGGAGATGAAGGAACTGTGGAAGAAGATGGCTGCGCAGGATAGCTTAAACACCATAGAAGTAGTGGCTATACTTGAGAAGCATGGTTGGCCGGGCAAAAGTATGGTTGGGCCACAAGCAAGTATGGCTGCTTTCCTGGTTATTCAACACTCTGAAAAGTCAGTTATGGAAAAATACCTGCCGATGCTGCGTGAGGCTGCTCAAAAAGGAGAGGCATTAAAAGGTAGTTTGGCTCTGATGGAAGACCGTGTACGCATGAACAAAGGGTTGCCGCAACTATACGGTAGCCAACTACAGATGAACGAAACTACTAAAAAGTGGGAGCTATATAAAGAGAAGACGAAGCCAACCTGGATAAGCGCCGCGCAGAAATGGGCATGGAACCTATCGCAAATTACCTGAAACGCTTTGGTGTGGAATATACACCACCCACTGCTGACAAAACCAAACAATAAGTATAGATCTGAAAGTATAAACGGGAAGGGCTACAGCAACAGTAGCCCTTTTTCGCGCAGGTCAAACCAGGTTGGTGAAGCTAGGAACTCATCAAAAGTAAGGTGCGCATCAGCCGGATAACTTTCTTGCAGTTGCTTCAATGTATAGGCCTCCTCACTTTCCAGTGATACTTTTTCTATGGTATCGAACAGCCACTGGCCTATAGTTGCCGTGGTCTTAACCTGGAAGTCTTCACCTTTTTCGTAGAACGTTAACTCGCAACGCTCTATAGTTTGCCCTTTCTTGGCAACCATTGTAAAATCGATTTCAGGCATATTACCTAGCCAAAGTACACGCGCATTCATGCGGGTGCTGTCCGGGCGGTGCGGTTGTGCGATGGCTGAGCTGATCAGGTCTGGTTTTATAGTTGTGCGCGGCGTTTTAAAATCGAACCAGAAAGATAACGGTTCATCCAAGGCTACACCATGCATATAGTTATAAAGCGCTTTCGCTAAGCCGGCACTGAACAGGGCGTGGTCAGTACCTTTTGGGTCGTCGTGCCATAGGTCGTTGTTAGCAAAATCGCCTTCCGGCGGGCCCACTTTTACTACGCCATACTTTTCCGGGTTCTTCCCGATCGGGCTGTGGGCAGTCATACTGAAGCGGTGCCAGTAACCGGACTGTATCACGTTGTTCTCAAAAAGCTGGCGCACTACTTCCAGCGAGTCTATCGTTTCCTGAGTAGTTTCCGTCGGGAAGCCATACATTAAATAGGCGTGCACCATAATACCGGCCTGGGTAAAGCTGTCGGTAACGCGGGCAACCTGGGCTATAGTTACGCCTTTCTCCATCAGGGCAAGTAATCTGTCCGAAGCTACTTCCAAACCACCCGAAACGGCAATACAACCCGATGCAGCCAGCAAACGGCACAGGTCTGGCGTAAAAGTTTTCTCGAAACGGATATTTCCCCACCAGCTTATTTTCACACCACGTCGCAGCAGTTCTATAGCCATGTCGCGGAGCGGGGCAGGAGGCGCGGCTTCGTCTACAAAATGGAAACCGGTCTGGCCCGTCTGGGCGATGATCTGTTCAATTCTGTCAACCAGCAACGTAGCAGGAGCCACATCGTAGCGGCGGATATAATCTAAAGTGATGTCGCAGAAGGAGCAGCGTTTCCAGTAGCAGCCGTGGGCTACGGTCAGTTTATTCCAGCGGCCATCACTCCACAATCGGTGCATCGGGTTTACCACATCAATCACCGACAAATAATCTTTTATCGGAAGTCCATTATAGTCTGGTGTACCTACTTCTGTGTGCGGCACATCTGGGTCAGTGCAGTTGTTGATGTAGGTTACCTGCCCATCTTGGAGCATAAAGGTGCGTTGCAGATTGGCTGCTTCGCGTTTGCCTTGCAGGTATTCCAGTAGTTTCAGCCACGGGCCTTCGCCATCATCCAGCGTTACAAAATCAATGTACTTAAATAGACGTGGTTCACGCAGGCTGCGGAGCTCGGTGTTCGGATAGCCGCCACCCATAGCCGTTTTTATAGTTGGGTATTTCGCTTTGATGTATTGCGCCAGTCTCAGGCCACCGTACAAATTGCCTGGAAAAGGAATAGAGAAACCAACTATAGTTGGCTGTACTTTCTGTAAATGCTCCTCCAGTATCTCCAGTAAAAACTGGTCTACCAGGTTCGGTTCCTGCTGCAGTTCTTCTTCCAGTGGATCAAATGACGTAGCAGACAAGGCCAGTTTTTCGGCGTAACGGCTGAAAGCAAAGTATGGGCAAACAGTTTCTTTTATTAGGTCGCCGAGGTCTTCTAAGTATAAAGTTGCCAGGTAACGTGCCCTGTCAGTAATGCCCATACTTCCGAAAGCCCACTCCAGATCTTCTACCTGGTCGAAACGCGAAGCTTCGGGTAAGTAGCGACTGAAACTGATCTGCTGGGCTATAGTCAGGTCTTTGTTCTGCAGAAAGCGGATAACCGGCTCAATGGTATTCAGGTACTCGCGCTTCAGCTTCAGAATCCGGAAACTGTTATCCGAGAGTTCATAATCACCGGCTTCTATGGCTGCAAATATTTTTTTCAGGCCATCTCTGGAAAACATGCGCAGTACCAGCTCAATCCCTAAATCAGCTTGCGCTACGTTGTAGCCTTGCCCTTTTAGGAAGCCAGTTAAATAGGCTGTGGCCGGGTAAGGCGTATTGAGCTGGGTAAGCGGCGGGGTAATAAGCAGTATGGTTGGCGAAGTTTCCAAAGTATAAAAGTTAAAGTATAAACCTGCACTGCAAAAGTACAGATTTTATGGCACAGTGCTTCTGCAACAGCTACAGGTAGCTGTGGGTTCAGAAAATATAAAAGGAGAGGTTAGCGTCCGGCAGCTTTGTTTACCGCATAGTTAATGGCAGGCACAATGCCCAGCACCGTTACCGAGATCATAAAAAAGAAAACAAAAAAGGAGCGGAACCAGCGCAGCAGGAAATCAGAAGGGATACCAAAGGTATACAGTTCCATGGCAGATGCCAGCAACAGGCTGATGATCAGGATAACCAGCAGTTTGTTCCGGAGTTTTGTAGAAATAAGCGCCTTCTTCATTAATAAGTTAAACTACAGCTGCAAAGGTACAACCGGCAACTATAGTTCAGCAACTTATGAGTGGCCTTTTTGTGCTTCTTCGTCTTCGCGCTGCTGGCTGCTGCCTTTGTTTGTGCTTGCTTTTGGCTGTGGCGGAGCAGAAGCTTTCTGCTGTTTTACTTTCTGGATATCAGATGAATCGTCTTTACTGGTCTCTTTGCTTGGGTCTACGGGTTTGTTCAGTTTCATAGCTATAGTTTGTTGTCGTGATAGGTAATACGGGTTTCAGAAGCTTGTGGTGTTACTTTTAACTATAAACTGCGTGTGGTCGTAAATGTATGTACCTGCCGGAATTGGTGGGTTTATGTTTAATCTGATTTTGAGCAATATGAATACGAAGCCAATAAAAGCCTTTATGCTGGCAACTCTGTTTACAGGAGCATTAACAATAACAAGCTGCAACACCGGCACCGACCCAGGCGAAACAAACACAGAACGTGGTGATATTGATGAAGAGGGATCAATGAATGACGGTTATACTTCCGAAGATCATCCTACCGATAGCGATACTGCCAACATGGAGCGCCACTACGAAGATGCCGAAGGTGCAGTACACGAAGGCACTGGTAAAAAAGGTGGTGTTGAACGGGATGAGGTTGATAACAAGGATAATTAGAGGTAATAGGAATTAGTATGTTTAAGCAGGAAGTATAGGGTAAACTATACTTCCTTTTTTATAATGTCATTTCGACCAGCGGGAGAAATCTGGGTTCTATAGTTGAGGCTTTCTCCAACTTGAAATAAGCCATACTTCTATAGCTACCACCAATCCTGGGAGCTTTACTTGCCTATAGTTTCATTTCCAGCCTTGGTGCGCTCACGGCCGCGGGGCCTCGTCTTCGGGCATTGCGCGGTGCAAATCTCTTTTGCTCGTGCCTCTCAATGCCTTTCGGCACCAGATATTTACAAGGCGCTCAACCCAAAGACTGAGATCGTTTCGATAGCTAGGCTATAGTTAGAAGAGCTACTATGGTTGTATAGCTTTTCTTTTGGTTGTATTTCCAAAGGGACAGGTCGAAACCTGTCCGTCCAATATCTTTAACTATAAAACTGTAATGCTAACTTTAGTAAAGGCTGAAAAGCTCCCCTCTTTAGATAAGGAGGGGATAAAGGGGTGGTTGGACCACGGAAACTATAGAACGATAAATCAAACAAAAGCAGTTGCAAAAGCCTCACTTATAAGTAAACCCATCTACAAAGTGATAATGGTATAACCAACAATCATAAAAACAAAAAAAGCCACTCCCGTTACAGGAGCAGCTTTTAACCAACCAATGTTACACTTAATTAAAAACGAATGAGTTCGGGCCGATGCCGGCTTTAAATTCATGTAGCTTCACACCTTCATCATTGTATATAAACACTGTGCCATCGCCGCTGAAGTTGTTGTTGTCAGAGCCGTAAATGTTGCCGGTTCTGTGATCGGCTTCCATGCCATAAAAGCTGCGGTTAATTACAACTTCTGAGCTTAACCCTGTTGCAGCAACCGGTTGTGCGTAGGTTTTGCCCTGGTAGTTGTAATACAGCTTGTCTTTAGTGTCGTTGATGGTCAGGTTTTTAGGAATGCTCTGGTTGCTTGGCAAGGTATAAGTTGCTGCTATACCATTACTGATCGTGTTAAATTTAATTAGTGCGCCAGGTGTGGTTTTAGTATAATCTATCGCCGACCAGTCATCGTTGTAAACAACCTTTCCGGCACTTAAAATCCAAATGTGGTGGTCTTTGTCCTGAACCAGCTCACTTGGGCCATCAGATACCTGGAACGTGTTTTCGACAATATTTGTAGCTGTGTTGATAATGGAAATTGTATTATCGCCGCTATTGGCTACATATAGTTTGCCATTAGACAGCAGCATTTGCTCGGGCATGTACCCTACCGGGATAGTACCAGTAACCGTGTATGTGTTCAAGTCGATAACTGAAACCTGCCCGCGTTCACCATAGTTTACCCATTCAGTTACATAGCCTCTGCCGTTATGCTGGAAAACAAAATAACGTGGAGATTTAAGGTCCTGCACCACTCCCACCGACTTAAATGTTTCAGGATGAACAACCTCTATCTTATTACTATTATTAACAACTATAAAGGCACGATCGCCATACATTGCCATTGATTGTACCACATCTCCGAGAGGTCGGTCTTCGTTGTTCCTGCTGAATAAGTTATGCGTTACCTGCTTTGTATCTTTATCATAATAAGATACTGAGCCATTGGGGGTACCAAAGTTTCCTTCGTTCAGAATATAAACTCCTTTGCCGGTAGTGGCAACCGGAGTTGTTTCTTCAGAGCTTTCGCAACTGGTAAAAGCAAAAGAGCTGGTAAAGAGTACCGCAGCCATGTAAAAGCTACGAAACAGGTTATTACGTTTCATTTTATAGTTTTAATATAGTTAAGGTATTAGCATTCGTAAGCTGAAAGTATAGCTACGGAGCGGCATTGCCCTGTAAGCCATAGTCTGGTAAACTTTATTGGTAATGTTATCGGAGCGCAGAGTAAGTATAAGCCTGTTTTGCCCAAGCAGCAGTTGTTTGCTTAAAGCTGCATTTACAAGTATAAAGCCATCTAGGCTGCTGGTTTCGGAGTTGCTGGTGTAGCGCAGCCCGGTATAGTTCAGGTCGCTGTGCAGAGTCCAATTTTTGTAGCTGATGCCGGTTGCCAGTACTGCTTTATGCCTGGGCACATACATGAGCTGTTTATTTTTGTCACCGGCACCCTCGTATACTTCTACCTGTTCTGATGAAGTATAAGTATAGCCAGCCGAGCCAGTAAGTTTAACATCTCCTAAGGTAGCTGTCAGGTGTTGGCTGAATTCTAGGCCCATTACTCGTACCTTTTGCAGGTTTACCGGGCGCCACTGGTTTGTTTCACCTTCAGTCCACTGTATCCAGTCGTCTATTAGCATGTGGTAAGCAGTTGCTTCGGTTTCGAGCAGCAAGGTGTTGCCAAGTATAAAAAGATAGCGCAGCCCAGCTTCTTCGCTCCAGCCTTGTTCAGGTTTTAAATCAGGATTTCCTGCTCCAACCCAAAAACGGTCGTTTAAAGTAGGTACACGGTAGCTGCCTGATACATTTCCTTTCAGGTATAGATGATGTTGGTTGTAGTGGTAAAATTTCCAGTTAAAGCCGAGAGCAGGAGTAGGAGCAGGGTTATAGTCTTCTGCAAAAGCCTGGCGCAGGTTCAGACTAAGGTCCAGTGTTTCTGTAGGATCGTAGCGGAAGAGTGCGAATACAGATGCTCTGTTTTCTTGCTGAGTGTCTGCATATCCGTCGTTCTCAGCTATAAAGTGCTGCAGATTAACGCCACCGCGCAGGCTCCAGTTGGCACCTTTAGTATATGTTTGCTCGGCCTGTAACTGGTAGGTCTGTACATTAGCTAGCGAGTTTTGAGAATTATCTGTGTACTTCAGGAAATCTTTAAAGTAAGCCAGCTTTACATCTGTTGTTCCCCAGTTGCCCTGGTGGTTGAGTTCAGTCATCAGGCGCAGGTTTTTATCTAGTTGTTCCGCATTATTAGCTGCCGAGCCCATTGCAGGCTGAAGCTCCCGATCAGCGAAAGTATACCAGCTGTGCAGGCCTATTTTGGTATTAGGTGATACCTGCCAGGTTAAGTCTTGTGTAATGCCATACTGCTGCTGTGCAGCATATTGTTCTGTGCGCTCAGGAGTTTTAAAGTGAGATAAGTCTTTATACTTAAACGCGTTTTCTGCTTTTCTGTAATACGGCCCGATGCCAATCTGCAATTTATCACTGCCAAAGCTAAGGCTGCCATTGCTAAAGTAACGGCCAAAGCTCCCTGCCTCCTGCTGTAAATCAATCCCTAAACCTTTCTGTTTATAGTTGGGTGAACTCAACAGCACGGCTCCCCCTATAGCACCGCTTCCATAGTTTGCACCTGCCGAACCAGCCTGTACAGCAACATCGCCGAGCCCACTAAGCGGGAGTGTAGAGAAGTCGGATTGCCCAAGTGTTGGTAAGCCAATGTTTAGCCCATTCCAGAGTACTGCTGTTTGGGATGCATTGGTACCACGAAACGTCACACTTGATAGACCGCTAACACCATAGCTTTTAAAGTATACCGGCGTACGGGCCTGCAGAGCATCTGCAAGCGAGCTGCTATGGTAGGTTTGCAGGTACGTGCTGTCGAGGGTGGTAACGTGGCTGCCCACCGCGAACACCTCGGCGGGTTTGCCAAATACTTCTACACTTTGCAGCTGGTACTGCGAAGTATCCTGCTGGGCTGCAACCGGAAGTACAGCTATAGCCAGGCTAGCAAGAAGTATAAAATGTAGAATACGGTTAACCACGTTTAAATGCTTTTATCCCGAAGCATGCAGTAGGGCAGAAAACGTGTGCAGCAAAAGCCAGAAGTGGCAGAAACTGTGCAGCTTTTTACCCGAAAGCATACGACAAAAATTGTCCGGACTGGCAGGTCTCCTGGCTCTCTTCAGCTAGCCCGCCTTCCCATACAATGTACAGTGGCGTTGGTATTGGGCTAACCCCTTTAATGAAGATTACAGTTGCGGGAACAGCACAGGTATTACACCTGTTTCCCTTTTAAGGCCGAAACTACAGGTTATAGTTACAGCCACCAATCAAGAGTAAAATTACGAATTATGAATTAAGAATTATGAATTGGTGATTTTATTTTGCTGTAGTGTACTGATAAACTATAAAACATCGTCAGCGTATCCCGAACAACGATTAACGAGCAACGAATAACGACATTGAAGCTAACTAAGGACTTTTATACCCGGCCAAATGTAGTGCAGATAGCGCAGGAGCTGTTGGGAAAGTATATTTATACTTCTGTGGATGGTATGCTTACTGGCGGAATGATCGTGGAAACGGAAGCTTACTCCGGGGAAAATGACCGCGCCTGCCATGCCCATATGAACCGCCGCACAGCCCGCACCGAAATTATGTACCACGAAGGCGGCGTAGCTTATGTGTACCTGGTATATGGCATCTATAACCTGTTTAACATCATTACAAATACAGAAGGTAAAGCCGATGCCGTGCTGGTAAGAGCCATAGAACCAGAGATAGGTACAGAAGAAATGCTGCTTCGCCGGAACATGCCGCTTATAAAACCTAATCTAACTGCCGGGCCGGGTGTGTTAAGTATAGCGTTGGGCATTAACCGCAAACATTACGGCGAAGATTTAACCGGAAATACTATCTGGGTTGAAGACAAAGGCATTACCATACCTGAAGAAAGTATAATAGCCGTGCCACGAATAGGTATAGATTACGCCGGCGACGATGCCCTGCTGCCCTGGCGCTTTTATGTGAAAAACAGCAAATGGGTCAGCAAAAAATAGCTTAATCTGAAACGGGGAAGGGTTTGCTTTGCATAACAGCCAGCCTGTGGTATAGTGCTTTTTTTAGGGTAGGATGTATGCCGGTCAGCAAGTATACTGTAGTGCCCACCTCGCGAGCGTACACATTTCTGATACTTCCTATCTTTTTTATACTTCCGATGTACTGTTTTTCTGATTCCTGTAAAGGTGCTTCGCTAGCTCCTTTCACAAGTATAATGTGTTTGATCTGCGTAAGGTCAGGGAACCAGTAAATATAGTCAGCATTGTAAGATACAGCCGAAGGCAGGGTTTTATTCCCGTAAAAATTAATGGCCCCGGCCTGGCCATAGTTATCGCAAAGTATAAGTGTTTTAGCTTTCTCAGTTTCAGGTATAAGTTGGTAAGCTGCTTTTGTAATGCCTGATAGTTCTTTCCAGCCCTGCATGTCTGCGAAGTCCTGGGGCAGGAGATGATCTTTGCCGTCTTCCCACTTCAGCAGGTTCAGGTCTTTAAACTTTTCTGCCTTTGCCTGTATCTGGCCGGGGCTTAGTACCGGAAACGCTACCGACATGATTGGGATAAATATGGCTATACTTGCTACCACCCACAACGGCATGGTGTAGCGCCTCCACCCACTGTTAAAAAGCCGCTCCCAGTACACACTACCAAAGGCCAGCAACACCGGGTACAAGCCAATCGCATAATAACTTTTTGCCTTAAACAACAGAAATAAGAGCAGCACCAACACATAGCACCAGCCAACAAACCGGTAAGGCCGGAAAGGCTTGTAAACTACGAAAGCCACCAATGCCCCAATAAGCAGGAAAACAGACCCGATAAAGAAAATGAACTGGTCTTTCAGGAAATCAGAGGGTTTTACATTTACCAGCTGGGTAGCTTTCAGTTCCTGCATATGCGCTATTACCGGAAAGTTGTGCTGCACCTGCCATATAATGTTAGGGGAGGCAATAAGTAGTGCGATAAGTGCTGCTTTATATAATGCGGGTTGTGTAAAAACCTTCCGGTACGGCGAAACCAGTAAGGCAATTGCCAGACCTGCTACCAGAAACAGGATGGTATACTTGTTCAGGAAACCAAAACCGATAACTACCCCCAAACAGTAAAGCCATTTGTTTTGCTGCGAGTTTACGAAACGGATAAAAAAATAAAAGGTCAACGTCCAGCAAAGTACATCGAAGGAGTTGGGCTGAAAAAGCATATTAATGCGCAGCATAGCCGATAAAAGTATAGCTGTAGCACCCAGAATTTTCGCATAAAGTCCGCCTTTCAGTTCATCTACTATAAACCAGACGGTAACTATAGTTAGCGCCCCGAACAAAGCAGGGAAGAAGCGTACCCAGAAATAACTGTTCCCTAAAGCTTGTATAACCCAGGCTACAAAAGCTGTAAATGGCGGCACTGATACATAACCTGCTGCTAAATGATTGGCCTGGTCCAGGTGCAGGTATTCGTCGCGGTGCAGGTCGTAAGCAGCATCTACCAGCATGTATTGCAGCACAAACTTCAGGAGTACAATACCTATAAGTATGGCTATGTGAAGTAGGGGATTGCTGCTTGTTGGGCGCATAAGGTTCTGTAAGTATAGTTAAAGTTAAATATAAACTATAAATCAGAACTATAGCCACAAAAAAAGCAGCTGTGGTATAAATCACAGCTGCTTTTCTATATCAGGTTGCTTTTATTTATTGTTTCTGCGCTTTTCAGTACCAAGTTCATTATCTGTTTGGTTCATTGGGGTATAGTCGTTTGCGCCCCTGTTGCCTGCTGCATCTCGTTTTAAACTGTTCGAGATATCTTTCTGGCCACTCTGGTCGGTTTCAGTTCTGCTCCCCTGTCCTGCACCCTGAGTTGGCTTGTTCTGGTTGCTTACCCGTGATTTTGAATCGCCAAGCGAGTTCGGGTTATTTGTACCCTGGTTAGTTATTTGTGGCGATTTTTGTCCGCCATGTTTACCTGCTTCAAAAGATTTCTCAGGCTTACTTGCTGAATGGTGATGTTGATTTTGCGGATTATTTTTATTCTGATTGTTTTTCATGGCTTTAAATTTTATTAGAGCTTATACTTAACTTTAAAGTATAAATGGCTTCAGAAGAATCTGAAGCCATTTATATCATTTATGATTCATATTTACTTATCGGTTACCAGATCTGTTTGATGATCCTGAACCAGATGAAGATGAGTTATTGCTGTTTTTGTGGCTCTGGCTACCTGCTTTGGCATGACCCTGAGGATCACCGTGCCAACCACGGCCCTGGCCTGAGCTGCTTTTTGAGCCGCTGCTACTGTTCATATTAGAAGTTCTGCTCGAAGATGAGCCTTGTGAAGAAGAACTCATATTAGAAGAAGAACTCATATTACGGTTATTACCTGAATTGTTTTGAGACTGATTGCTCGAATTATTGCGTTTCATAGCTTTCAAAGTTTAGTTAAACATAGCGCCCTCTCCGGGACTACATGTTTATTTTACGACGCAAATTGCAAGCAGTTAATGTTTTACAAGTATAAACCAATAGCCGCGAATGGTACTAAAGCAATATATTATTTCGAATGAAGATATAGTGCTATAAAGGTATAACAGAAGATGTATGTAATTGGTACATAGACGTTTATTAGGTTGCTTTATGTAAGCTGATACTAAAATTTGAACAGTACAAAACGGAGAGGTCCAGCTATTATAACTCCTGTTTCAGGGCTAAAAAATAATTTATAACAGAAGCTATACTTTCTCGCAAAACAACACGATAGGCTTTTGGTGCATATCTGTTGTAAAGAACAAGTATAGATTTCCTCCTTCTCTGATTCCTGTTTTCTTACGGATGCTGGCTACCGATTCAGGGAAATTACGAATGGTGATATTAGCCTGCTTTCGTGGTAATCGGGCCAGTAACTCTTTTTTATTATAGCGGCTTGTGCCTGTGCATTTAAATACACGCCCGGGGAAATCAGGTAGTAACGTATCGGAAGTATAAAGATGGCTATTAGGGTGCAGTTTATAAACCGGGAATTGCTGCGTAATGCTTTTATAGGCGCCTGCTTTAAGTATGGCTGCATTAGGTTCATACACATACGTCAGCGGGTCTGAATAAGGGGGAGTTGCTTTTTGCTCCTGATCCCCGGTAAAAACAAATGTGCTGATGCTACCGTCTGCTTTGATGTTTACAGCTTCAAGTTCTGGTTGTACTGCCGGGTTCTGTTGCAGCAAGTATAAAACTTCCTTACACTCGTTCTGCACAGCTACCACCCATACTTTAACAACTTTCCTCAGCTGCGAAATGGCCAGGTCAATATCCAGCATCGGCGACGCTTTCAATAATACTTTATCAGCTTTCTGAAACAGAACAGGCAACAGGTTCAGTATATCTGGTTCGCAGTCTTGCAGCAGGTGCAGTTTCTCAGAGCGGTCGCCGCGGCGGGCAGGATCTAAGTATAAAACATCGGCATAGCCGGTAAAGCCCTCTAAAAATTGGTTAGCTGTAGTAGCTATAGTTTGGATGTTAGATGCCCCAAGTATCCCGAAGTTATAGTTTGCAATCTCAGACAGCTCCTGGTTCTGTTCCACGTGTATCACCTGCTCAAAACTCTTAGAGAAGTAAAAGCTATCTGCACCAAAGCCGCCCGTCAGGTCTACAAGTAATTTACCTGTTACCAGAGATGCTTTAAACGCTGCCGTTGCTTCGGATGAGCTTTGTTCTACAGAAATGTTTGCAGGAAAAATGAGTTCAGGGTCAGCAGCCCAGACCGGAAGTT
The DNA here is from genome assembly GCF_023630255.1 of Pontibacter deserti. NCBI lineage: Bacteria > Pseudomonadati > Bacteroidota > Cytophagia > Cytophagales > Hymenobacteraceae > Pontibacter > Pontibacter deserti. Next base: position 211,959 of record NZ_JALPRS010000002.1, read on the forward strand.
TTGACATTGCTTTCTGGCGTGCCTGTATCTGCTGTACCAGTTCCGCTACAGGCAAATCCGGGTAACGGCGCGCCTGTAACATAAGCGTTGCCAGCTGCTCGTGCAGGTGTTCTAGAATAAAATCTTTCTCAGCTTCTTTATAAATACGCATACTGCAGTAGTGGGCCAGTCGTTATATTCAGGCTGTATGGCAAAAGTAATGCATTATTTATTAAGCAATGTTATACTAAGGTTGTTGTGGTTGTAACAGTTTGATGTTAAACAATTTATAGCCTGGCAAGTTGTATTAAAAATAACGTTTATAAACCTAAAATCAGAAAGCTATGAAGAAATGGACACGATTAATGATGCTGGCAATGCTGCCGGCTGTAATGTTGGTAAGCTGCGACGAAGACGATGATGATGTTATTGTACAGGAAGAAGCCAGAATAATGGTGGTTCACGCTTCTCCTGATGCTCCCGGAGTAGACTTATTGATAGATGATGAAAAAGTAAATACATCGGCTCTGACTTACCCTGATAATACAGGATACTTAACAGTTGATGCGGGTTCCAGAAATATTAAAGTAAATCTTGCTGGTTCAAATACTACTGTTATCCAGGGTAATCTTAATGCTGTAAGAGACCAGAGCTATTCTGTTTTTGCTTATGGTACTGCAGCAGAAGATGATGATACCGATCTGTCAGCTCTTGTAATTACTGATGACCTTACTGCACCTGCCTCAGGTAATGCAAAAGTTCGCTTTATACATTTATCGCCTGATGCCCCGACAGTTGATATAGTTAATGTTACAGACGAAGCTAGCGAAGCTGTATTATTTGATGCACAGCGCTACGGGGTTCCTTCAGCGTTCCAGCCTGTGCTAGCTGGTTCTTATGACCTGGAAGTGCGCCTGGAGGATGGAACAGTAGTGCCATTGGATGGATTAGAAGGAATTCAATTACAAAATGGCAGTATCTATACAATTATTGCCACTGGTTTTGTAACTACCCCGGAAGGCAATACCAATGCACTAAGCGTTGAAATAATAGAGCACGAAACTGAATAAGTATATGCTTAGCTTCTTATAAAACAGCGTTTGCACATAGGCAGGCGCTGTTTTTATTTGCTATTGACTGTTGTTGAACTAATTGTTGAACTTGCGTAACAAAATCCGTAATTTTGAGTTTTCAACTGAAAAAATATTAAAGATGGTAGATACATTCCTGAAGTACAAAGTAAAAGATATTTCGCTGGCTGCATGGGGCCGCAAAGAGATAAAACTGGCTGAAGCTGAAATGCCTGGCCTGATGGCAATTCGTGAGGAGTATGGCCCGAGCAAGCCACTTGCCGGTGCACGTATCGCAGGCTGCCTTCACATGACAATCCAGACGGCTGTTTTGATTGAAACGCTGGTTGAATTGGGTGCTGAAGTTACCTGGTCATCATGCAACATCTTCTCTACGCAGGACCACGCTGCCGCCGCTATTGCTGCTGCCGGTATCTCTGTTTATGCTTGGAAAGGTATGACAGCTGAAGAGTTTGACTGGTGCATTGAGCAGACGTTGTTCTTCGGTGAAGACCGTAAGCCATTGAACATGATCCTGGATGATGGTGGTGACCTGACTAACATGGTTCTTGATAAATATCCTGAACTTGCCCCTGCTATTAAAGGCCTTTCTGAAGAAACTACTACTGGTGTGCACCGCCTGTACGAGCGTGTTAAGAACGGTACACTTCCGATGCCTGCCATCAACGTAAACGACTCTGTTACCAAATCTAAGTTCGATAACAAGTATGGCTGTAAAGAATCATTGGTAGATGCGATTCGTCGTGCTACTGATGTGATGATGGCTGGTAAAGTAGCTGTTGTTGCTGGTTACGGTGATGTTGGTAAAGGTTCTGCGGCTTCATTAAGAGGTGCTGGTGCCCGTGTTATAGTTACTGAAATAGACCCGATCTGCGCACTGCAGGCTGCTATGGATGGTTTTGCTGTTAAGAAAATGGCTGATGCTGTTAAAGAAGCTGACATTGTAGTTACAGCTACCGGTAACAAAGACATCATTACAGCGGAGCATTTCCGTTCTATGAAGGATAAAGCTATAGTTTGTAACATCGGCCACTTCGACAACGAAATAGATATGGCTTGGTTAAACAGCAACTATGGCCACACGAAAGACGAAATCAAACCACAGGTAGACCTGTATAACATCGAAGGTAAAGACATCATTATCCTGGCGGAAGGTCGCCTGGTAAACCTTGGTTGTGCTACTGGCCACCCTTCTTTTGTAATGTCTAACTCATTCTCAAACCAGACACTGGCGCAGCTGGAGCTTTGGACAAATGCAGAGGCTTACGAGAACAAGGTTTATACTTTGCCTAAGCACCTGGATGAGAAAGTGGCCCGCCTGCACCTTGGTAAAATTGGTGTGGAGCTGGATGAACTCTCTCCTGATCAGGCAGCTTATATTGGCGTAGAGGTAGAAGGACCGTTTAAGCCGGAGTACTACAGATACTAAGTATAAGAAGTAAATGCTAAATTATAAAAGCCTGGTACATTGCTGTACCGGGCTTTATTTTTTTCTAGCCTATAGTTATGTTGTAGTTGTGTCTCATAATATATTAAATCTGGACATGAGCGTTTTCTTGTAAGATTTTCCTATCGGAATCTCGCCTTTGCCAAACACCACAGCATTTTCTTCCAGTGCTTCTACTTTATCGAGGTTAGCAATGTAGGAGCGATGAACCCGTACAAAGTTGTGAGATGGCAGTTTATGTTCCATATCTTTCAGCGTAGAGCTTACCAGGTATTTCTGGTCTGAGGTAACTATAAAAGAATAATTATCATAAGCTTCTACCCAAAGTATATCGCTGTACATCACTTTAATAATGCGATGCTTTACCTTAACAAAAATATAGTCTTGCAAAGGATCCATTTCTTTATGTTCGGGTTCTGTTTGCTCTGCCGTACTTTTGCCGTTAGGCTTATGGTTATGCCCATGCTTGTACAGCGCAATTTCTATAGTTGAGCGCAGGCTTTTTTCGTCAAAAGGTTTCACAAGGAACCCGTCTGGTTCGGTTTTCTTGGCACGATCGATTGTGGATTTGTCTGCGTACGCTGTCAGGTAAATAAACGGAATATTAAACTCTTTTTTAATCTGAGAACCTATATCCACACCATCCGATCCTCCTCTGAGGTTAATGTCTAGCAGTACGAGATCAGGCTTTGTTTCTCTGATCATATCAAGAGTATCCTCGCCTGTATCAATGGCACACGTTTCGTACCCTAAATCTTCCAGGCATGCAGCAATATCTTCTGCAATAATGACCTCGTCTTCTGAAATAAGAATCTTGGGTTTTGTCATAGCATTAGGTACTTACGTGAAAAAATAAATTATGATGGCAAAACAAAAAACAATATTGATTTAGTGCCATTATTTTGTTCAAATTTAATGTAACCGTTCAGCTTCTTGCTTAGCGAATTCACTAATTGAAGTCCAAAAGATTGTTGCTGATCGTGTTCCTGGCTTGAGCCAATGCCATTGTCCCAAACAGTAAGCTGGTAATGTGTTTTGTCTTGTTGCAAAAGATCAATACCAAGTATACCGGTATTGGTGCCGGGGAATGCATATTTTAACGTGTTTGAGACAAGTTCGTTCACAATTAATCCAAGTGTAATGGCCGTGTCTATGTCTACATTCACCGGGGGGATTTGTATTTGCAGCAATACCTTTTCTTCAGAAACGCCATAAGCTGCATACAGGCTATTAAAGATCTCTCTGAAATAAGACGCCAGATCTATATGTTCCAGGTTGTCGTGGCGATAAAGGCGCTCATGCAGCAATGCCATAGAGCGCACACGGCTTTTAATAGCCTGCATAACTTCCTTTGCTTCCGGGTCTTTTACATGGCGAGCCTGTAAATTAAGCAGGCTGATCACGATCTGAAGGTTATTTTTTACACGATGATGTACTTCCTGTAGCAGTAGTTCTTTTTCGCGATGTTTGCGTTCCAGCATGCGGGTTCGGTGCTTTACACGCATGTCTAAAAGGCTATTCATTTTAACAAGACTTTGCTCCCGAAAGCGTACCACACTAATAACTACACCTGTTGCCAGCAACAGAAGTAAGCCAATAAACCACTCACGTCGCCATACTGGTGGCGCAACCATAAATGAATAAGTCAATGGTTTTGAAGTCCAGTAGCCATCGTTGTTCTGAGCTTTTAACTTAAAAGTGTAGGTGCCTGGAGCCAGGTTAGCATATGAGGCGAAGGACTGGTTTGTGGCTTCTGACCATTGCTGATCATGACCGGTAAGCATGTATTTATACTTTACTTCTGAGGGAGCCGATAAGCAGATGCCCTGGAAATCAAAGGTGATATGGTTTTTATTGTGAGGTAATTTAAGGTTAACAGGTAAGCCGCTGGATGAATCGATAGTAAAGCCAAACTGTTTCCAGTTAGTGGGCCGCATAAACAGTTTAATATCTGTTAAAAGTAGTTCAGGGGTAGCTTTGTTTATTCTATCCAGTTCCGGGATATATTTTGTTAAACCCTTTGCTGTTCCAAACCATATGGCTCCATCTGGTGTCTCAGTTATTCCATTAGTAGATACCTCTAACCCCGTAAATCCATTATGCCCGCTGTACGTCCGGAAATTAAGCTTTTTAGTCTGGTGGAAATAGCTGAGATCTATTTTTAGTACATTATTACTAGTGCCTACCCATAAATTGTTGTTCCTGTCGGTATAAATACTTTTGATACCATCGTTGGGTAACCCGTTTGTTGAATTGAAAAGCCGGACTTCCTTATTTTTTTCATGAAAAGCCAGCAGACCATAGTTAAAGCCTCCAAAGTATAACCAGCCTTCATCATCTTCAGAGATAGAGGTTACTTCTCCGAAAGTATGTTTCGTAACTGGCTTTATATTATGTAACTGGTCATTATTAACATAGTATATTCCTTTATCAGTGCCTATCCATAACTTTTGCCGGCGATCTAAAAAGATATAATAAACCTTTCCTGTTGCTTCTTTGGCAGTAGGATGTACAGGTATAAATTTATTGTTATCTAAATAAGCTACACCATTAGCTGTTGCAAACCATAACTTTCCCTGCTTATCAGCCGCAATGTAGTATACTTCATTTGATGGTAAGCCCTGTGTTGTGGTATAGTGGCGGACGCTTCCTGGTTGTAGATTCCAGACTCCCTGGTTAGTACTTACCCAGACATCAGTTTCCGACCTTACCAGCATATTATGCAAAACGGTTCCTGCCGGCCATACTTTAGTTTCGAGAGTGGTTAGCTTACCATTTTGCATGTAAGCTGCATCTCCCTTGGTTGTTCCAAACCATACACGGCCTTTCGTATCTTTGGCTAGTGCAGTGATAGAGGGATCTTTTATAGTTCCTAAATCAAAGTAATGCATGAACCATTGATCTTTTAATTGCTGTAGGCCCTGTCCGTTCGTTCCAACCCATATTATTCCTTCCTTGTCAAACAGAAGTGATGTGGTTTGGTTAGAACTTAGCCCATTAACCCTGGTGGTGTGGTTTATTTCTTTTTCATTAATTGTTATGAGACCATCGTTCTGCAGGCCAATCAATATATTGCCGTAAGCGTTGCGGGTAAAATCAGCTACAGAGGAGTGAACTACTGAAGCTGGTAAAGGCAATATAGTTATTTTGTTTCCTGTAAAGTAGGCAGGGCCGTTGGTTGTTCCAATCCATACTTTACCTGCATCAGCCTCACTATAAATGGCAGTTATAGTGTTAGAAGGTAACTTGTGTTGCGGAGCTTTAAAATGATCTGTTTTACCTTTTTGTAATCGGTAAAGACCGTTATTTACACTTCCGGCCCATATCTTTCCGGAAGATTCGTAGAGGAGTTTTGTATAAGTTTGCTTCGGGAATTCAGGAGCTAACGTAAATCGGGTACCATTTAAAGTATAAACTCCTGAGCCTGTAGCAACCCAAAGCTTACCTATATTATCTTCAATAATACTATTGACACCACCAGGAGGTAAACCGGCTTTTATACCGTATTTGTTAAATTTCTTTCCATTATACCGGGTAATTCCGTTATCAGTGCTCCCGATCCAGATATTATTGCGGCTATCCTGAAACAGGCAGGAAGCATTGTTACTGGCCAAGCCTTGCTGCCTGGTATACGTATAAAAGGTGTTACCATCAAACCGACTGATGCCTCCCCGTGTTGCCACCCAAATCTGCATCCGGTGGTCCTGGATTATATCGTTTACTTTAGATTGTGGTAATCCATCTGCTAAGGTCCAGTTACGGAAATTGTATTGCTGTGCAGTAACAGCAACTCCCGTAATAAAGGATAACAAAAGGACTAATAAAAAGCGCATATAAGATATTCCGGTAGCAGGCACAATGCTGGAAAAGAACACAACATTGATTCAGTAAATACAATTAAACTTTTGCAAGTATCTTTTGTACTACGGGTATATCTTCAAAAAGTAAACGCTTTAAAGCAAAGTTTCGGAAAATTAGCTAGCAGCTAGTATTTCCTTGTAAATAGCCAAAGTATGGAGGGCAGTTGCTTTTTTCGAGTATTTAAGCACTTTTTGGCTTGCACCTGTTACAATGTTGTTACGCAATACAGGATTTTGAATCAGCTCTACTATTTTAGCAGCTATTTTACCAGGTGATTTTATTGGTGCTAGCATGCCTGTTACACCATCCTGTACCAGTTCTGGTATACCTCCCGCGGCTGTAGCAACAACTGGTGTTTGTGCAGCAAAGGCATCCAGGATAGTAGTACCCAATCCTTCCGTTTCAGAGGTAACTAATAACACATCCAGTTCACACATCAGCTCTGGTATATCTTTCCGGAAACCTGTGAGTAGTATGTGCTGTCGCAGGTTTTTCTGGGCTATATAAGCTTCTATCGCCGGGCGTTCAGGTCCATCCCCTATTATAAAGAAGGTAACATTCGGGAGTTTCTGTACTACCTGTTCTGCAGTATCTACAAATGTATAGTAGTCTTTATGAGGGGAGATGGCCGAAATATTTCCTATTAAGATCTGAGCCTCCGGAAGGTTAAATTCCTGGTGTAATTTTCTGCTATTCTCACAACCAGAGAACCTGTCTAAATCTATGCCGCTGTACACAGTTGTACAGATCTGTGGATTATCCAGGCTCCGAGATACTACTTCCTTTATTTTATCGGAAACACATAGCACCCGCGCTATACCCGGGTAATTATACTTGTAGTGAGAGAGCCTGTTGCTCTTTACCGGGTTATCTACGCGGCGGCTCAGCACAATTGGTATCTTATTTCCGAGCAAGTTAGCCCAAACACTTATAGCATGCGAATGGCCGCTGTGCACATGCACCAGGCTGATATTTTGCTGACGGCAATACTGTTTTATTTTAAAAGCTGTTTGCAGATCAAACTCATTACGGAAGCCTAACGCGATGTGAGGTATATTTTGCTGGATGCAATACTGCTCGAAAGGCGTATTGCGCCTGCAGGCCACATGAGAGGTGACTCCTGCTTTTTGCAATTCTTCAATCAGGTAAGCCACCTGCTGCTCACCACCACGCCACGATTTTTCGGATACTAACTGTAGTATTTGCATTTTATTTCTGTTTGCTGCAAGGGCTTCTCTGTTCGTTCACCTGTTATGCAAAAGTACAACAAACAATGCTACAATCTCAAAAAGCTGGTATGTAGTAGCTTATCAGTATACAGCAGGTAGTACAAGTATAATCAAATAAATAGAGCGAATTAACCAATTACTGCGTATATGGCTGATAAATGCCTGCATGCCAAGGGTACTGCCTGTATAGTGCAACCCTGAAGTGGCAAGATAGGTATGTAATTTAAATTCCTATATTTGCGTATAATACGCCATTGAGGGATTTTACTGAAAGTATAAACTATACTTAAATGAGCGAGCAAACAGGTAAACAATTGAGTAAAGAGGAAAAAGATGCCCGGTTCGAGGCCGAATTACTGCCCGTACTGGACCCTCTGTACAACTTTGCCTACAGGCTCACCTTGGATGAGGACGATGCCAACGACCTGGTGCAGGAAACCTACTTGAAGGCATACCGCTTCTTTGACTACTTTGAACAAGGAACTAATGCCAAAGCATGGCTGTTCCGAATCCTGAAGAACTCTTTCATTAACGAGTTCCGGAAAAAGAGCAAGCAGCCCGCTAAGGTAGACTATAGCGAAGTAGAAGGTTACTATAACACCGAAGACGTAGAAGGGGATAATGGCGTAGCCACTACCACCGACATGCGTACCGAAAGTGTGCAGGACCTGATCGGAGATGAAGTGGCAAGTGCTTTAAATACCCTGCCTGTAGACTTCAGAACAGTGATTATACTTTGTGATCTGGAAGGTTTTACCTACGAAGAGATGGCCAAAATACTGGACATTCCGATCGGTACGGTGAGATCAAGGTTGCACCGCGCTAGGAACTCTTTAAAAGAGAAGTTGGAAAAGTACGCCAAAACTATGGGTTATAACAGTTAGTAAAATACTTTAGAGTTGAGTAAAGATGGAATCGAAATTTACGGAAATGTATCAGAAAGAATCTGCCGATGAGAAGGATGGAGCGTGTGGGCAGGTGGCAGATCTGCTGGACTCAGTTGTAGACGGGGAAGCGTCTGCAGAAGAGCAAAGCTTCTTTAATAATCACATTGAAGAATGTGTGAGCTGCTTCGAGAGCCATCAGAAGCAAAAACTCCTAAAAGGCCTTATCAGTGGTCACCTCAAGCGTGTTATCGTGCCTGAAAGCCTGGCACTGACCATTAAAGCCAAAATACAGGAAACAATTTAACACCCTGATGCAAGGAAAGATCATTATCTTCTCGGCTCCGTCCGGTGCCGGTAAAACTACTATTGTAAAGCACCTGCTTAGCGTAAACCCAAATCTTAGCTTTTCCATATCTGCCTGCACCCGCGATAAGCGTGGTCGCACCGAAGTAAACGGCAAAGATTATTACTTCATCACTCCGGAAGATTTTAAGAACAGGATCGCTAATGATGAATTTGTGGAGTGGGAAGAAGTGTATGAAGGCGCCTTCTATGGTACACTTAAATCAGAAATAGAACGCATCTGGGCAAGCGGCAAGCACGCCATTCTGGATGTAGATGTAAAAGGAGGATTAAGTATAAAGCATTTTTACAAAGAAAGAGCACTTGCTGTTTTCGTGAAGCCACCTTCTATTGAAGAGCTGGCTAACAGGCTGCAGGCCCGCAACACCGATTCGGCATCCAGCATCAGCAGCCGAGTTTTTAAAGCAAAATTCGAGATGGAGTTTGAAGATCAGTTCGATGAGGTGATTGTGAACGATAACCTGGAAACTGCATGCTCCAAAGCTGAAAAACTGGTAAACGAGTTTCTTAATTCAGAACCAGCTATTGTATGAAGGTAGGGCTTTTATTTGGCTCTTTTAACCCCATCCATACCGGTCATCTTATACTTGCTAATTTCATGGCTACCAACACCGACCTGGATACTGTCTGGTTGGTGGTGTCGCCGCAGAACCCGTTTAAGCCAAGCAATACGCTGCTACACGAGTTCGACAGGTTACACATGGTATCGCTGGCAATAGCTGATAATCCTAATCTGGGAGTATCGAACATTGAGTTCAGTATGCCGAAGCCAAGCTATACGATAGATACACTAACCTACTTACAGGAAAAGTATCCGAGTTATGAGTTTGTGCTGATAATGGGGGAAGACAACCTGGCGCTGTTCCCGAAGTGGAAGAACTACGAGCGGATACTGGAGTATCACCAGGTATATGTTTATCCCCGATCTGGTTCTGTTATTACCGAGCTTACTTCTTTCCCGAACATGAAACTTGTTAAAGCGCCTATACTTGATATATCAGCAACCTTTATCAGGCAGTGTATCCGGGAAGAGAAAAGTATAAAGTATATGGTACCCGATGAAGTGATAAACTATATCAAGGTACAAAAGCTGTATCAGTAAGAAAAGCTTAAATAAAAAAGAAGCCCGTTGCAATTATGTAATGGGCTTCTTTTTTATTTAAGATAATGTCTACGTTTTAATTTGCTTGAACCTGTGATTTCATTGCCTTTAATTCGTGCTCAGCAGCTTTCAATCTACTTTTAGCTGCTTTCTCGCGTTGGGTGGCTTCATTGGCAAGGCGCTTCAGCTCTTTGTGTTCCTCCTCAAGTCGCTCAATTTCCTCTTGCTGTTTTCGTATGTTAGGATCACTTGAGTAACTGTTGCCGCCAATAACAGAGCAACCAACTATTAAAGGGAAAAGGACGATGAAAAAGCCTGTAATTACTTTAGTATAAGTTGTTTTCATATTTATAAAAGTTATAGTTCTTTTAGTCTGCTCTACGGCTTTATGAAGCAGTTGTTAAAAACGCAGGTACAGACTTTGAGAAATGTAGAGGAAGTATAACAGAAAAGGCCCCGCTATTAAGAATAGCGGGGCCTTTTCTATTATACTAGGGTTTATACTTAGATCGTCATGATCTCGGCTTCTTTTTTAGTTAGTAGCTCGTCGATCTTTACAATGTAAGAGTCAGTCATCTTCTGTACTTTGGCTTCTGCATCACGAACGGCATCTTCTGAAGTACCTTCTTTCTGCAGCTTTCTCAGTGAGTCGTTTACATCTTTACGGATGTTACGGATCGCCACTTTACCAGATTCGGTTTCACCTTTTACCTGTTTTACCAGTTCACGGCGACGCTCTTCAGTTAAAGCCGGAATATTAAGGCGAACAGAGTCAGCATCCTGGATCGGGTTCAGGCCAAGGTCGCTGTTCTTGATGGCTTTATTGATCTCACCCACCATGTTCTTCTCCCAAGGCTTAATAGTTAGGGTGCGTGCATCTGGTGCAGTGATATTGGCAACCTGCGAAATTGGGGTAGGAGTACCATAGTAATCTACTCTCAGGTGTTCTACCATCGCAGGAGATGCCTTGCCAGCTCTGATCTTTGTTAGTTCTGAGCCTGTGTGCTGTACTGCTTTCTGCATAGACTCCTCTGCTTCGCTGAGGTAAAACTGAATTTCTTCCGTCATATCAATTTGTAGCTTAAGATTCTTGTTAAACTATACTTATTCGTTGTGGTTGCAAAAATACTAAATTTTATCACTTTACCTGACTTGGCTTAAGCTTCTTCGGTCATGGTTACGAGTGTACCTACTTTATCGCCACTAACAACGCGCTTCAGGTTACCCGGCTTGTTCATGTCGAATACAATAATAGGCAGGTCGTTCTCCTTGCATAGTGTAAAGGCAGTCATATCCATTACATTTAATCCTTTTTCAAACACATCCTTAAACGAGATGTCTGAATAGAATATAGCATTTGGATCTTTCTCAGGATCAGCAGAATAGATGCCATCTACGCGTGTTCCTTTCAATACTACATCTGCTTCAATTTCTATAGCACGTAAGCTAGCCGCCGAATCTGTTGTGAAGTATGGGTTACCTGTGCCGGCACCAAAAATTACTACACGGCCTTTCTCTAAGTGGCGCACTGCACGGCGGCGAATGTATGGCTCACACACCTGTTGTATGTTAATGCCGGAAAGCAAACGGGTATAAACACCTAATTTCTCCAGGGCACTTTGTAAAGCCATGCTATTAATAACAGTAGCCAGCATACCCATATAGTCTCCCTGCACACGGTCTAGACCTACTTCTTCGGCTTGTACGCCTCTAAAGATGTTGCCACCTCCGATAACTACTGCCACTTCTACACCCAGCGCTGCTACTTCCTTTATTTCCTGCGCATACTGCATCAGTCTCTCAGAGTCGATACCGTATTGCTGCTCACCCATTAGCGCCTCACCGCTTAGCTTTAATAAAATTCTTTTATACTTCACGATCTATAGTTTGTATAGTTTATGGATACTTTCTACTGTGCTTCGGGCGGCAGACGTGCTGCCCGGTTGGCAACACAAATATTTTAAAATAAGATCAAAACCTGGTTTTTTTCCACGTTCTGTTTTACAGCTACTTTTATTTCTCTTACCACGCCGTCTCCCGGCGACTTCAGGATATTCTCCATCTTCATCGCTTCCAGGATCATGATTGGGTCACCTTTTTTCACTTCCTGGCCTGGCTGTACTTTAATATCAAGTATAAGTCCTGGCATTGGTGCTTTTACATCGTTCACCTTCTGGGCATTGGCGTTGCTCATACCCAGTTTATCCAGTAAAAGATCGAACTGGTCTTTCACGCTTACCGTATGGGTAACGCCATTAATCTTAAACGTAAAGGTCTTAGCCTGATAATCGGCTTGAACGAGCTCCGCAGTATAAGATTTATAGTTGTGAATAATGTGGTAGGTATTAGTGCCTATCGGTGTGATATCCCAGTTAAAGGGAGTTTCGTTGAGAAGAATAGCATCTTTTTGTATGTCAACCTGCCATGTTTTATCGTTAGCGGTTTTTACCTGCAGCATCTCTTGTTTCTGGTTTAGGAGCCTAAAGATAGTTGAATTCTCAGAGTAATTTTAGAAATTGAAGTCAAAATTAAAACATCATATCATGAATCAACGCTTTCTGAGCATAGTTGGCCTGGCAACAGCAATGGCTTTTGCAGGCGGCTGCGCCACAAACAAAGAAGCAACCAACGCCTCAAAAAATAACAAGGCTACCACCCAAACTTCCGAAGCTCAAAATGGCGTGCCTGTCTGGGCACCCAAAATGCATGAATTCAATCCTTCCCGTACCAAGAAGCACGACCTGTTGCACACCACCCTGCGTGTAAGTTTTGACTGGGAAAAACAACATCTGAATGGAGTAGCTGAGTTAACCCTGAAACCATACTTCTACCCGCAGAAAACGCTTGTACTAGATGCCAAAGGGTTTGATATACATAGCGTGAACCTGATGAAAGGGTACGATGGTACAGAACTGAAGTATACCTATGACGGACAAAAATTAACGATAGATTTAGGTAAGACTTTTACCCGCGACGAAAAGTATACTATTGAGATCGATTATACTGCCAAACCAAATGAACTGGCAGCAGGCGGTAGCGATGCAATAACAGAAGACAAAGGTTTATACTTCATCAATCCGCTCGGCAAAGACCTAAATAAGCCACGGCAGATATGGACACAAGGTGAGACAGAAGCAAGCTCTGCCTGGTTCCCGACTATAGATGCACCAAACGAGCGCATGACACAGGATATCTATATCACGATAGATAAAAAGTATAGTACGCTATCAAACGGTACGTTTATGTACTCGCGCCAGAACTCCGATGGCACCAAAACTGACTATTGGAAACAGGAATTACCTCACGCGCCATACTTAGCTATGATGGCGATAGGGGAGTTTGCTATAGTTAAAGACAAATGGCGCGATAAAGAAGTAAGCTATTATGTAGAGCCTGCTTATAAAGGAACTGCCAAAAAGATTTTTGGTAACACCCCGGAAATGATGGAGTTCTTTACCAAGAAATTAGGTGTGACTTACCCATGGTCAAAGTATTCACAGGTAGTAGTGCGAGATTTCGTTTCCGGGGCTATGGAAAACACTTCGGCCTCTACCTTTATGGAAGATCTGCAATTAAACGAGCGCGAACTGCTTGATAAGAATTGGGACAACATTATAGCGCATGAGCTCTTCCATCAGTGGTTCGGCGATTATGTTACTACAGAGTCGTGGGCCAACCTACCACTTAACGAAGCTTTTGCCAACTATAGCGAGTACCTGTGGGCAGAGCATAAGTATGGTGCAGATGAGGCAGCTTATGCACAGATGGATGAACTTGGGCAGTACTTAGAAGAAGCGCAGACTAAGCGCGAGCCACTTATTCGTTACCGTTATGGTGATAAGGAAGATATGTTTGATAGCCACTCTTATGCGAAAGGCGGGCGTGTGTTGCACATGCTTCGCAAGTATGTCGGCGACGAAGCTTTCTTTGCAGCTCTTAACCGCTACCTCACCCAGAATAAATTCTCTGATGTAGAAGTCGCGGAACTTAGAATGGCTTTTGAAGATGTAACAGGGGAGGACCTGATGTGGTTCTTCGACCAATGGTTTATGAAACCTGGTCACCCGGAGCTTAAGGTAGCACATACTTACCAGAACGGACAACTAAGCCTGCAGGTACAGCAACTACAGGATACAACCTATATGCCTGTTTACCGCCTGCCTCTTAAAATTGCTGTATGGGCAAATGGCAAGCGAACTGATTATCCGATTGAGATCACAAAAGCTAACCAAACCTATACTTTCCCGGTAGCAACTCAGCCACAGCTTGTTTTATTCGATAGTGAGCAGCAGTTACTTGGGGTTGTAGAGCATGAAAAGTCTCCTGAAGAATTACGGTACCAGTTTTACAACAGTAAACAGGTAATGCCTAAAACTGAAGCACTGACTTTACTGGCTAAAAATGCAGGTGCTGAGCTAAAGTTGTTTCAGGATGCCTTAAAAGATGATTTCTGGTTTATCAGAAGTATGGCTTTAAACTCATTAACAGATATTAAACCAGACGCAAGTCAGGCTATGGTAGCTAAAGTAGAACAGATAGCTAAACAAGATAAAAAAGGATCTGTCAGGGCTGATGCTATACTTTTACTATCAGGATGGGGTGCAGACAAGTATAAAAACATTTACGAAGCAGCTTTAAAGGATAGTTCATACCAAGTGGCAGCAGCAGGTATAATTGCCTATGCCGGTACAGGTGCAGAAGATGCAAAACAAAAGCTCTCTAAATTTGAAAAAGAGCAAAATGAAGATATTGCCGTGGCTTTGTCTTCTTTCTATGCACTTCAGGGAGGACCGGAGAAGTATAACTGGTTTGTTGAAAAGATCAGGAATAGTAAAAGCAGCGGAAAATATTATATGCTGCAGAGCTTTGGTGCTTATCTGGCAAGCAACTCCAGTACAAACACACCGGAAACTATAGAAATGTTGGCAGACATAGCACAAAATAATAACCTGTATTATGTGCGTATGGCAGCCTTCCAGGCCCTGATGGTGATGTCGGATAAGCCGGAAGTAAAAGAAAGGTTAGAAAAAATTAAAGCGCAGGAAAAAGATAAACGCCTGATAGAGATGTATAAACAGTCGCTGTAATTCAATAGCATTAAAATTTTTGAATAATTTTTGAACGAATATTTGACTGTAATAAAAAAGCGCTTAATTTTGCATCTCCTTAGAACGAAAGGCGCGCACGTAGCGATAAAACGAACTAAGGAAAGCTGATTGAAATTAGCGTTTGGGGAGATTCCAGAGCGGCCAAATGGGACGGACTGTAACTCCGTTGTTGTAATGACTTCGCAGGTTCGAATCCTGCTCTCCCCACCAAATTGAATGATTGAGTAAATGAATGGTAGTGATTTTATTTGCTCGTTCACTTATTCAATCATTTAAAGTTTAAAAGCGGGAGTAGCTCAGTTGGTAGAGCGATAGCCTTCCAAGCTATAGGCCGCGAGTTCGACCCTCGTCTCCCGCTCAATAGAACAGATTTTAAATCTTATTGGTTTTGCAGGAAGGAATTTCATGTATATGGATTTCCTTTTTAGTATAAACAAAGATTTAGAAAAGTTTGAAAGCCGACGTAGCTCAGGGGTAGAGTACTTCCTTGGTAAGGAAGGGGTCGTGGGTTCAATTCCCATCGTTGGCTCTAAGTCTGTTCGTGTAAAGAGCACAACTTAAACTTAAACGTTTTAACCTTAATTTTATATCATACAATGGCTAAAGAAACATTTGACCGCTCCAAACCGCACGTAAACATCGGTACAATCGGTCACGTTGACCACGGCAAGACAACTTTGACTGCTGCCATTACTACAGTATTGGCTAAAAAAGGTCTGGCTGCACTACGCGACTTCTCTTCAATCGATAACGCTCCTGAAGAAAAAGAAAGAGGTATTACTATCAATACTTCACACGTAGAATACGCTACTGAAAACCGTCACTATGCACACGTTGACTGCCCAGGTCACGCTGACTACGTGAAGAACATGGTTACTGGTGCTGCTCAGATGGACGGTGCTATCCTTGTGGTTGCTGCAACTGACGGTCCAATGCCACAAACTCGTGAGCACATCCTTCTTGCTCGTCAGGTAGGTGTTCCTCAGCTTGTAGTGTTCATGAACAAAGTTGACATGGTTGACGATCCAGAGCTTCTTGAGCTTGTTGAGATGGAAATCCGTGAGCTTCTTTCTTTCTATGATTTCGATGGCGATAACATTCCAGTAATTCAGGGTTCAGCTCTTGGTGGCTTGAACGGTGATGAGAAATGGGTGAAAACTATCGAAGAGTTAATGGATGCAGTTGATAGCTGGATTCCAATCCCTGCTCGTCTTGTTGACCTTCCTTTCCTGATGCCAGTTGAGGACGTATTCTCAATCACTGGTCGTGGTACTGTTGCTACAGGTCGTATCGAGCGTGGTGTGATCAACTCTGGTGAGCAGGTTGAGATCTTGGGTATGGGTGCTGAGAACTTGAAGTCAGTAGTTACTGGTGTTGAAATGTTCCGTAAGATCCTTGACAGAGGTGAAGCTGGTGACAACGTAGGTCTACTTCTTCGTGGTATTGAGAAAACTGATATCCGTCGTGGTATGGTTATCTGTAAGCCAGGTTCTGTTAAGCCTCACATGGAATTCAAAGCTGAGGTTTACGTTCTTTCTAAAGAAGAAGGTGGACGTCACACTCCATTCTTTAACAAGTACCGTCCACAGTTCTACTTCAGAACTACAGACGTTACTGGTGAGATCATCCTTCCAGAAGGTGTAGAAATGGTTATGCCTGGTGATAACATCACTATCACTGTGAAGCTGATCAACAAAGTAGCAATGGAAAAAGGTCTTCGTTTCGCTATCCGTGAGGGTGGTAGAACTGTAGGTGCCGGTCAGGTAACTGAGATCTTAGACTAATTATACTTGAAGCAGCCCGTTCTTAATAATAAAGTTAGGAACGGGTTTGTTTTTCAAAAACAATTAAATAAATTTGCACTCCATTTCAATAATGAAGTGCATTTTTTTACGGGTGTAGCTCAATTGGTAGAGTAGTGGTCTCCAAAACCATTGGCTGGGAGTTCGAGTCTCTCCACCCGTGCAATTTTAATACTCAGGCATTTAAGACGATGAGCAACATTAAGAACTACTTTAACGGAACGGTAGAAGAAATGAGAGAGAAAGTCTCATGGCCTACTTTTAAAGAATTGCAAAACAGTTCTGTACTTGTATTGATAGGTTCTTTAGTGTTTGCCCTGGTAGTAGGTGCAATGGACTTTGTTTTTGATTCATCATTAACTTGGTTCTACAACCAGTTTTAATAATAAGCAATGGCTGATTTAAAATGGTATGTAGTACGCGCAGTTAGCGGGCAAGAGAAAAAAGCAAAAGCATATCTTGAGAATGAGATCATGCGCCATAACTTAGGAGAGTATGTGCCACAAGTGCTTATACCTGCAGAAAAGGTATATGAGATGCGTGGAGGTAAAAAAAGAATCAGAGAGCGTAACTTCTTTCCAGGTTATGTACTTGTAAATGCTGATCTAAGCCATGGTGAGGCAGAACACCTTATCATTAGCACTCCAGGTGTTATTGGGTTCCTAGGCTCAGGTACAGGAGAAGCAAGTAAAAAACCAGTTCCTTTGCGCCCGGCAGAAGTGAATAGAATACTAGGTACGGTAGACGAGGCAGAAGAGCAAGCTGAAGTACTGGATACTCCATTTATAGTTGGTGAAACTGTAAAAGTAATGGATGGTCCATTCAGTGGATTCTCCGGAACAGTGGAAGAAGTGTTTGAAGAGCGTAAGAAGCTTAATGTAATGGTGAAGATCTTCGGAAGAAATACACCAGTTGAGCTGAATTACATGCAAGTAGAAAAAGAATCGTAGTAAATAAATAATGGCAAAGGAAATAAAAGGTTATCTGAAACTTCAGATAAAGGGAGGTGCCGCGAATCCATCGCCACCGGTTGGACCTGCACTTGGTTCTAAAGGTCTTAACATCATGGAGTTCTGTAAGCAGTTCAATGCTAGAACTCAGGATAAGCCTGGCCAGGTGTTACCAGTATTGATTACAATCTACGCAGATAAGTCCTTCGACTTCGTTGTTAAGACGCCACCTGCTCCAGTATTGTTAATGGATGCTGCTAAAATTAAGGGAGGTTCAAAAGAACCAAACCGTAATAAAGTGGGTTCAGTTACTTGGGATCAGGTAAGAGAGATCGCTGAACTGAAAATGCCTGATTTAAATGCTTTCAAACTGGAGTCTGCTATGAGAATGGTAGCTGGTACAGCAAGAAGCATGGGTATAACAGTTTCTGGTACAGCTCCGTGGAACGAATAATAACAGTTAGAGGATAATGGCGAAGATATCAAAAAATAGGAAGGCGGCTTTAGCTAAGGCCGACCTAACAAAAGAGTATTCTTTGACAGATGCAGCCTCGGTTGTAAAAGATATTACTTTTACAAAATTCGATGCTTCTGTTGATATAGATGTACGCTTAGGAGTTGACCCTCGCAAGGCAGACCAGATGGTACGTGGTATTGTTACCCTTCCGCATGGTACTGGTAAAGAGGTAAGAGTTCTTGCATTAGTAACACCTGACAAAGAGCAGGAAGCTAAAGATGCAGGTGCTGACTTTGTAGGTCTTGATGATTATATTCAGAAGATCGAAAAAGGCTGGACAGATGTTGATGTGATCATAACAATGCCTGCTGTAATGGCAAAAGTAGGTCGCTTAGGTAGAATATTAGGTCCTCGTAACCTGATGCCAAACCCAAAATCTGGTACAGTTACACAAGATGTAGCAAAAGCTGTTAAAGAAGTTAAAGCTGGTAAAATCGACTTTAAAGTTGACAAGACTGGTATTATCCACACAAGTGTAGGTAAAGTTTCTTTCACACCAGAGCAAATTGCTGCTAACGCTGCAGAAGTGATCGCTACTCTTAACCGCCTGAAGCCATCTTCAGCGAAGGGTACTTATATCAAGAGCATAACATTGTCTAGCACAATGAGCCCGGGAGTAATTGTTGATAAGAACGCAACTATCTAAGAAAATGACCAGGGAAGAAAAAGAGATAATCGTACAAGATCTGAGCGAGAAGTTAGCTAATACTAACTACTTCTATATCACTGATGCTTCTACTATGACAGTTGCTAGCATCAACCAGTTCAGAAGAATGGCATTCGATAGAGGCCTAGAATACAAAGTTTACAAGAATACATTAATCAAGAAAGCATTAGATACTTTAGAAGCTGACACAACTGCACTGGAAGGTGTGTTGAAAGGTTCATCTGGTATCTTATTCTCTCCTGAAACAGGTAATGCTCCTGCAAAGCTTATCAAAGACTTTAGGAAAAAAGGACACACGCTTCCACTTTTAAAGGGTGCCTTTATTGATAGCGGTATTTATGTTGGTGAGAACCAATTAGATACTCTAGCAACAATCAAGTCTAAGTTCGAGCTGATAGGGGATGTGATTGCATTGCTTCAGTCTCCTGCTAAGAATGTTATCTCTGGCCTACAGGGTGGTGGTAATAAACTTGCTGGAATTCTTAAAACACTATCTGAAAAAGAGTAATTTTTAAAAAACGTAATCAATAAGTAACTTTTAATTTCAATAAAAATGGCAGATTTAAAAGCATTCGCTGAGCAGTTAGTAAACTTAACTGTGAAAGAAGTTAACGAACTAGCTACAATCCTTAAGGACGAATACGGTATCGAGCCAGCTGCTGCTGCTCCAGTAATGGTTGCTGGTGGTGGTGCTGCTGAAGGTGGAGCTGCTGCAGAAGAAAAAACTTCTTTTGACGTAATTCTTAAGTCAGCAGGTGCATCTAAACTAGCAGTTGTTAAACTTGTTAAAGAACTTACAGGTCTTGGCCTGAAAGAAGCTAAAGAAGTTGTAGACAGCGCTCCTAAGCCTCTTAAAGAAGGCGTAGCTAAAGATGAAGCAGAATCACTGAAAAAATCTTTGGAAGAAGCTGGTGCTGAAGTGGAGATCAAATAATCTCACTTTATCAACATATCGAGAACAGGTAGACCTGGCGAATCAGTCAGGTCTTTTCCTGTTTGTATACGGATTCAAAATTGAATCCTTTTTTTGCCCAAGGCTAAGCGTAGTCTTGGGGGCTCGGAACTTATTGTAAACGTTAAATTTCCATGGCTTTGGCTAAGAATAAAACGACAGAGCGTATAAATTTTGCCTCTATCACTCCGGTAATCGACTACCCTGACTTCTTGGATGTTCAGTTGCAGTCGTTCCGTGACTTCTTTCAGCTTGAAACAGCAGCTGAAAATAGAGCACAGGAAGGATTGTTCAAAGTTTTCGCAGAGAACTTTCCAATCTCCGATTCACGTGAGAACTTCGTTCTGGAGTTCATTGACTATCACGTAGATCCACCAAAATATTCTGTAGATGAAAGTATCGACAGAGGATTAACATATTCTGTTCCGCTTAAAGCTAAACTGCGTCTGATCTGTAATGATGAAGACAACGAAGACTTTGAGACAATTGAACAGGAAGTTTTCCTAGGTAACATACCATATATGACTGAGAAAGGCTCCTTTGTTATCAATGGGGCTGAACGTGTTATTGTATCTCAGTTACACAGATCACCAGGTGTGTTCTTTGCTCAAAGCAAGCACACAAATGGTACTAAATTATATTCAGCAAGAATTATCCCTTTCAAAGGTTCTTGGGTAGAGTTTGCTACAGACGTTAACAACGTAATGTATGCTTATATAGACCGTAAGAAAAAATTCCCTGTTACCACACTTCTACGTGCAATTGGTTACGGTACTGATAAGGATATACTTGACTTGTTCGGTTTATCAGAAGAGATACCAGCAAATAAGGCTAACCTGAAAAATTCAGTTGGTCGTAAGTTAGCTGCACGTGTTCTTAAGACTTGGACCGAAGACTTCGTAGACGAAGATACTGGAGAAGTAGTATCTATTGATCGTAATGAAGTATTATTAGAGCGTGATTCTGAAATTTCTCAGGATGATATAGATGTTATACTTGACTCAGGTGTAAAATCAATCATCTTACACAGAGAGAATGTAAACATAGCTGATTATGCGATCATCTATAATACACTACAGAAAGATAACTCTAACTCAGAGAAAGAAGCAGTTGAGCAAATCTATCGTCAGCTAAGAAATACAGAAGCACCAGACGAAGAGACAGCTCGTGATATTATTCAAAAGCTGTTCTTCTCTGATAAGCGATATGACTTAGGTGAAGTTGGTCGTTATAGAATTAACAAGAAACTAGGTAAAGACACGAACTGGGAAGCTAAAGTATTAACGAATGATGATATTGTTCTGATCGTTAAATACCTGATTGGCTTAATTAACTCTAGAGCTGTAGTGGATGATATTGACCACTTGAGCAACAGACGTGTAAGAACAGTAGGTGAGCAGCTTTATGCACAGTTTGGCGTAGGTCTGGCTCGTATGGCTCGTACTATCAAAGAGCGTATGAACGTACGCGACAATGAAGACTTTAAGCCAGTAGACCTGATCAACGCAAGAACGCTATCTTCTGTGATCAACTCGTTTTTCGGAACAAACCAGCTTTCTCAGTTCATGGACCAGACTAACCCACTGGCAGAAGTGACGCACAAACGTCGTGTATCTGCACTGGGGCCAGGTGGTCTTTCAAGAGAGCGTGCTGGTTTCGAGGTACGTGACGTTCACTATACACACTATGGTCGTCTATGTACTATCGAGACACCGGAAGGACCAAACATTGGTCTGATATCTTCTCTGTGTGTGCATGCACGCGTAAACCACATGGGCTTTATCGAAACACCTTATCGTAAGGTAGTAGATGGTGTAGTGAATGTGGCTGGTGAAGTAGAATATTTAACAGCTGAAGAAGAAGATACACACCACATTGCACAGGCTAATGCTGTGATCGATGAGAAAGGTAACTTCATCAATGATAGAGTAAAAGGTAGATTTGAAGGTGACTTCCCAGTAGAAGAGCCATCAACTTATACTTACATGGATATTGCACCAAACCAGATTGTATCTGTAGCGGCTTCCATGATTCCTTTCTTGGAGCATGACGATGCTAACCGTGCCCTGATGGGTTCGAACATGCAACGTCAGGCAGTTCCGCTTCTTAAACCACAGGCACCTATAGTTGGTACAGGTCTGGAAGGCAGAGCAGCTATTGACTCAAGAGCACTGGTTATAGCTGAAGGCAATGGTGTAATCGATTTCGTTGACTCAACTAAGATTGTTGTTAAATACGATCTTACTGATGAAGAGAAATTAGTTGCATTTGATGCAGAGTATGTAACCTATAAATTGATCAAATTCCGCAGAACGAACCAGGATACATGCATAAACCTGACTCCTTTAGTGAGAACTGGTCAGCGTGTAACTAAAGGTCAGCCGCTTTGCGAAGGTTATGCTACGAACGATGGAGAGCTTGCTCTGGGGCGTAACTTACAGGTTGCGTTCATGCCATGGCAGGGTTATAACTTCGAGGATGCTATCGTTATCTCTGAAAAAGTAGTACGTGATGACGTATTTACTTCGATTCACATTGAAGAGTTTGAGCTGGAGGTTCGTGAAACAAAACGTGGTGAGGAAGAATTAACTTCTGAGATTCCAAATGTTAGCGAAGAAGCGGTTCGTAACCTTGATGAGAATGGTATCATCAGAATAGGTGCTGAAGTTAAAGAAGGAGATATCCTGATAGGTAAGATCACTCCTAAAGGTGAAACCGATCCTACTCCTGAGGAGAAACTACTTCGTGCCATCTTCGGTGATAAAGCTGGCGATGTGAAGGATGCTTCGCTTAAGGCACCGCCATCATTAAATGGTGTTGTTATCGAAACTAAGTTATTCTCTCGTCCTAAGAAGGATAAAAACCTTAGAGCAAAATCTAAGAAAGAAGTAGAAGAACTTAAAGTTAAATATTCAAAAGACCTTATCGCTATTAAGAATATAATGGTTGATAAACTGGTAGAACTACTGGAAGGTAAAACTACTCAGGGCATCAAGCATAAGTTCGGTGATGAGATCCTGACGAAAGGTGCTAAGTTCAGCAGAAAGAATATCATAGAAGCCCTCTTCCCTGAGAAGAACCCTTACAAGGATGAGAGCAACTATGCCGTTCCGGAAGAAGTGAACATGTTCAAGGACCTGATCCTTGAGAACTGGACAAGTGACGAGAAAACCAACAACATGCTTGTGGAGTTGGTGAAGAACTATACGAAGCGTCGCAATATTATCTCTGCACATTTTAAGCGTGAAAGATTCACACTGGAAGTAGGAGATGAGTTGCCAGCAGGTATCGTGCAATTAGCTAAAGTATACATCGCGAAGAAGCGTAAGCTGAAAGTGGGTGATAAGATGGCCGGTCGTCACGGTAACAAAGGTATAGTTGCCCGTATCGTACGCGATGAAGATATGCCATTCTTGGAAGATGGTACTCCGATGGACATCGTGCTTAACCCTCTTGGTGTACCTTCAAGGATGAACATTGGCCAGATCTATGAAACTGTACTTGGATGGGCTGGTTTAAGATTAGGTCGTAAATATGCGACTCCTATCTTCGACGGTGCTTCTGAAGAGCAGGTGTCTGCAGAACTGGCTGAGGCAGGTGTTCCTCGTTTTGGTAGAACGTACCTGTATGATGGTCTGTCTGGAGATAGATTTGATCAGCCAGTAACAGTTGGTGTAATCTACATGCTGAAACTAGGTCACTTAGTGGATGATAAGATGCACGCACGTTCAATCGGACCATACTCATTGATTACGCAACAGCCTTTGGGTGGTAAAGCCCAGTTTGGTGGTCAGCGTTTCGGTGAGATGGAGGTGTGGGCACTGGAAGCATTTGGTGCTTCTAACGTACTGCAGGAAATATTAACAGTGAAGTCTGACGACGTGATCGGCCGTGCAAAAGCTTATGAAGCGATTGTAAAAGGTGATGTATTGCCGAAGCCAAATATCCCTGAATCATTCAATGTATTGATTCATGAGTTAAGAGGCCTAGCTCTAGAGATCACACTGGAATAGTAAAGTATAAGCTAAGCGCTACGGAGCAATCCGTAGCGCTTAGCTTATACTTTATACTTTTACAGATCAGCTGTAAAGCAAATTAGTTGTATCGACATTATTAGAATAATATGGCATTTGCAAAAACCAAAAAGCTAACTCAGGACTTCTCTAAAGTAACGATAAGCTTGGCTTCTCCAGAGTCGATTCTGGAACGTTCCAACGGAGAGGTAGTTAAGCCTGAGACCATAAATTATAGAACCTATAAGCCTGAGATGGGTGGTTTATTCTGCGAAAGAATATTCGGACCTGTTAAAGACTGGGAATGCCACTGCGGAAAGTATAAAAGAATCAGATACAAAGGCATCATCTGCGACCGTTGCGGTGTAGAGGTGACTGAGAAAAAAGTGCGTCGTGAGCGCATGGGCCACATCGAACTGGTAGTTCCTGTAGCACATATCTGGTACTTTAAATCTCTTCCTAACAAAATAGGTTATCTGTTAGGCTTACCAACAAAGAAGCTTGACCAGATTATCTACTACGAAAGATATGTAGTAATCCAGCCGGGTATTCTGGCAGAAGACGGTGTAAATACACTGGACTTCTTAACAGAAGATGAATACCTGGATATGGTAGATAAGCTTCCACGCGAGAATCAGATATTGGATAACAACGATCCAAACAAGTTCATCGCGAAAATGGGTGCTGAAGCATTACAGATGCTATTGGAGCGTACGAACCTGGATGATTTATCATACGAGCTTCGTCACGCTGCCGCTCACGAGACTTCACAGCAGCGTAAAGCTGAGGCGTTAAAGCGTCTTCGTGTTGTAGAAGCATTCCGTGATGCTGCAACAAGAATAGAAAACAGACCAGAGTGGATGATCATCCGCATGGTGCCTGTTATTCCGCCAGAGCTTCGTCCGCTTGTTCCGTTGGATGGTGGACGTTTTGCGACTTCGGATTTGAATGACTTATATCGTCGAGTTATCATCCGTAACAACCGTCTGAAGCGTCTGATCGAGATCAAAGCTCCTGAAGTTATACTTCGTAACGAGAAGCGTATGCTGCAAGAAGCGGTAGATTCGCTGTTCGACAACTCACGTAAAGTGAACGCTGTTCGTGCAGAAGGTAACCGTGCGCTGAAGTCGCTCTCTGATATGCTGAAAGGTAAGCAGGGACGTTTCCGTCAGAACTTACTTGGTAAGCGTGTTGACTACTCTGGCCGTTCGGTAATTGTGGTTGGTCCTGAACTGAAGCTGCATGAGTGCGGTCTGCCTAAGAATATGGCAGCTGAACTCTTCAAGCCGTTCATTATCCGCAAGCTGATCGAAAGAGGTATAGTTAAGACTGTAAAGTCAGCTAAGAAAATAGTAGACCGTAAGGACCCTGTAGTTTGGGATATCCTGGAGAATGTGCTGAAAGGGCACCCGGTACTCCTTAACCGTGCTCCTACACTACACAGATTAGGTATACAGGCATTCCAGCCAAAACTGATCGAAGGTAAGGCAATCCAGTTACACCCACTTGTGTGTACTGCGTTCAACGCCGACTTTGACGGTGACCAGATGGCGGTGCACGTTCCACTGGGACCTGCTGCAATCCTGGAAGCCTCAATGTTGATGCTTGCTTCACATAACATCCTGAACCCTGCTAACGGTGCTCCAATTGCAGTACCATCTCAGGACATGGTTCTTGGTTTATATTATGTAACTAAAGGTAAGCGTAGCACAGAAACAGAAACTATCAAAGGAGAAGGCATGAGCTTCTATTCTCCTGAAGAAGTTATTATTGCTATAAACGAAGGTCGCCTTTCTAAGCATGCACATATTAAAGTGCGTGTAAACGTGAAGAACGAAAAAGGTGAGATCGAAAACAGATTAACAGAAACCGTAGCTGGTCGTGTATTATTCAACCAGTTTGTTCCTGAGGAAGTTGGATACATTGATGAACTGTTGACCAAGAAAAAGCTTCAGCAGGTTATATCTCGTGTGTTCAAAGAAACAGGTATGGCTCGTACGGCTCACTTCCTGGATGATATCAAAACACTTGGATTCCAGTCTGCTTATAAAGGTGGTCTGTCAATGGGTCTTGGTGATATCAATATCCCGGCAGAGAAAGAGGTACTGGTAGAGCAGGCTAAGAAAGATGTAGATGCTGTATGGCAGAACTACTCAATGGGTCTGATCACTGATAACGAGCGTTACAACCAGGTAATTGATATTTGGACACGTATCAACAATCAGATTACTGAAACG
This sequence comes from Pontibacter deserti, assembly GCF_023630255.1. Classification (NCBI taxonomy): domain Bacteria; kingdom Pseudomonadati; phylum Bacteroidota; class Cytophagia; order Cytophagales; family Hymenobacteraceae; genus Pontibacter; species Pontibacter deserti. Next base: position 238,164 of record NZ_JALPRS010000002.1, read on the forward strand.
CTGATGCGCCGTCTGGAAAATGAGGATCAGGGCTTCAACTCAATCTTCATGATGATGCACTCTGGTGCCCGTGGTTCAAGAGAGCAGATCCGTCAGTTAGGTGGTATGCGTGGTCTGATGGCTAAGCCTCAGAAATCATTGCAAGGTTCAGTAGGTGAGATTATCGAGAACCCAATCTTATCTAACTTTAAGGAAGGTCTGGATGTAATCGAGTACTTCATCTCTACACACGGTGCTCGTAAAGGTCTTGCCGATACAGCGCTTAAAACTGCGGATGCTGGTTACCTGACTCGTCGTCTGGTAGACGTATCTCAGGACGTAATTGTGAACGAAGAAGATTGCGGTACACTACGTGGTCTGGAAGTAAGTGCGCTGAAAGATAATGAAGATATCGTGGAGTCTCTGTCAGAGCGTATACTTGGTCGTGTAACTGTACACGATGTATATGACCCAATTACAAATGAGCTTATAGTTGAGTCTGGTTCTGAAATTACGGAAGATATAGCCCGTGACATTGAGAACACAGCGATTGAAGCAGTAGAGATCCGTTCAGTACTTACTTGTGAGTCTAAGCGTGGTATTTGCGCTAAGTGCTACGGCCGTAACCTGGCAACAGGATTTATGGTGCAGAAAGGTGAGGCAGTTGGTGTTATTGCAGCACAATCAATTGGTGAGCCTGGTACACAGCTGACACTTCGTACGTTCCACGTTGGTGGTACGGCATCTAACATTGCGGTAGAAGCAACTATAAAAGCAAAGTTTGCTGGTAAAATCGAATATGAAGATGTGCGTACAATCGACACGATCAACAACGAGGGTGAGCCAGTGAAAGTAGTAATGGGACGTTCGGGTGAAGTGAAGATAGTTGATCCAAACACAGGAAAACTGTTTATTTCCAACCACGTGCCTTACGGTTCATTCCTGACAGTAACAGATGGTCAGATCATTGAAAAAGGTGACAACATCTGTAGCTGGGATCCATACAATGCAGTTATACTTTCAGAATTCGATGGTACAGTAACCTACGAATCAATTATTGAAGGTATCACTTACCGTGAAGAGTCTGATGAACAGACTGGTTACCGTGAGAAAGTGATTATCGATACAAAAGATAAGACACAGAACCCAGCTATAATTGTAAATCCTAAGAATGGTGAGCCAAAAGGTTATAACATTCCGGTAGGTGCACACATTGTGGTAGAAGATGGTGAGAAAATCAAAGCAGGGCAGATACTTGTTAAGATTCCTCGCGCAATCGGTAAAACAAGAGATATTACAGGTGGTCTTCCACGAGTTACAGAATTGTTCGAAGCACGTAACCCATCTAACCCGGCAGTAGTGTCTGAAATTGATGGTGTAGTTACGTATGGTAGCGTGAAGCGTGGTAACCGTGAAATCTTCATTGAATCGAAAGATGGCGTGAAGAAGAAATACATGGTTCCACTTTCTAAGCACATTCTGGTTCAGGATAATGACTTCGTTCGTGCAGGTATGCCATTATCAGATGGTGCAATTACGCCAACAGATATTCTGAATATACAAGGACCTGGTGCTGTACAAGAGTACCTGGTAAATGAGATTCAGGAAGTATACCGTCTGCAGGGTGTGAAGATCAATGATAAGCACATTGAAGTAGTAGTTCGCCAAATGATGCAGAAAGTAGTGATCATCGATCCAGGTGATACAAGCTTCTTGGAGCACCAGGTTGTTGATAAAATCAACTTCATGGAAGAGAACGACCGCATTATCGATATGAAAGTGGTGGAAGAAGCAGGAGATTCTGCTAACCTGAAACCAGGTCAGATTGTAACTGCTCGTCGTCTGCGTGATGAGAACTCTAGCTTGAAACGCCGTGACTTAAGACTAGTGACAGTTCGTGATGCTTCACCTGCTGTTTCTCGTCCAACGTTACAAGGTATAACACAGGCTTCATTGGGTACTCAGAGCTTTATATCGGCAGCTTCGTTCCAGGAAACTACGAAAGTACTTAGCGAAGCAGCAATCAAAGGTAAGGCAGATGAACTGTTAGGCTTGAAAGAGAACGTAATTGTCGGACATCTAATACCAGCTGGTACTGGATTAAAAGAGTACCAGAAACTGATTGTTGGAAGCCAGGAAGAATACGAATCTTTAACAGAGTCTAAAAAGGCATCAGCTAAATCAAGACAGCAGGCACTTCAGAATAAATAATAAAAATGGCGGAAGAACAGCAGAATCAAAATCAGATTAACATCGAGCTATCGGAAGAAATAGCAGAAGGGCAGTATGCTAACCTTGCTATGATTGCGCATTCGAGCAGTGAGTTTGTAATAGATTTTATCCGTCTGATGCCAGGTTTGCCAAAAGCGAAAGTCAAATCAAGAGTTGTTATCACACCAGAGCATGCTAAGAGATTATTAGCTGCTCTGGCAGATAACATCAAAAAATACGAACAAAGCTTTGGGGATATAAAGCAGGCAAATGAAACGCCATCATTTCCAATGAACTTCGGAGGTACTGTTGGCGAAGCATAAGATGCTAATAATTAAATAATTAAAATTTTGAAATTGCAAAGTGATTTTTATACCTTTGCAGTCCAAAATTTAAAGTGGAAAAATCTATAATTAACAGATTGTAAATGCCTACTATACAGCAATTAGTAAGAAAAGGCAGAGAAAAACTGACATCAAAGTCAAAATCTCCAGCCTTAGATTCATGCCCACAGCGTCGTGGAGTGTGTACAAGAGTATATACTACAACTCCTAAGAAACCAAACTCTGCAATGCGTAAAGTTGCAAGGGTAAGATTAACAAACGGTAAAGAGGTTAACGCCTATATCCCTGGTGAAGGTCACAACCTTCAGGAGCACTCAATTGTGCTTATCAGAGGTGGTAGAGTAAAAGACCTTCCAGGTGTTCGTTACCACATCGTTCGTGGTGCACTTGATACTGCAGGTGTTAGTGGCCGTCTTCAGTCACGTTCTAAGTACGGAGCTAAGAGACCAAAGCCAGGACAAGCGCCAGCAGCTGCCGGAAAAGGTAAAAAGAAATAATAAATACAGTATAATACAATGAGAAAAGCAAAGCCGAAGAGTAGAATTCTCCTTCCAGATCCAAAATATAAAGAAACATTAGTAACACGTTTTGTAAACTACCTTATGGTAGATGGCAAGAAAAGTGTTGCTTATGGTATCTTCTATGATGCTGTAGATCTAGTAGAGCAAAGAACAAAAGAAAACGGTCTTGAAACTTGGAAGAAGGCATTGAACAACATCATGCCTAGCGTAGAAGTTAAAAGCCGTCGTGTAGGAGGAGCTACTTTCCAAGTGCCGACTGAGGTTCGTCCGGACCGCAGAGTATCTCTAGGAATCAAATGGATGATTTCCTACTCACGTAAGAGAGGTGAGAAGACAATGAAGGATAAATTAGCAGGTGAAATTATTGCAGCTGCTAAAGGTGAAGGTGCTGCCGTTAAGAAAAAAGACGATACGCACAGAATGGCAGAAGCAAACAAAGCATTCTCACACTTTAGATTCTAGTAATGGCAAGAGACTTAAAATACACACGAAATATTGGTATTGCTGCGCACATTGATGCTGGTAAAACCACTACTACTGAACGTATACTTTATTATACAGGTAAATCACACAAAATAGGTGAGGTTCACGAAGGTGGTGCAACTACTGACTGGATGGAGCAGGAGCAGGAGCGTGGTATTACAATTACGTCTGCTGCAGTAACAGTAAACTGGCCATACAGAGGCAATGATTACCATATCAACATTATTGATACTCCAGGTCACGTTGACTTTACAGTAGAAGTGAATCGTTCACTTCGCGTACTAGATGGTCTGGTGTTCCTTTTCTCTGCTGTTGATGGTGTAGAGCCTCAGTCAGAAACTAACTGGCGCCTTGCGGACAACTATAAAGTTGCTCGTTTAGGTTTTGTAAATAAAATGGACCGTTCAGGTGCTGATTTCCTTGCTGTATGTAAGCAGGTGAAAGAAATGCTGGGTAGCAATGCTGTAGCATTACAGTTACCAATCGGTTCTGAAGATAACTTTAAAGGTGTAGTAGACCTTGTAAACTTCAGAGGTATTGTTTGGAATGAATCAGATAAAGGTATGACCTTTACAGAGGTTCCTATTCCGGATGATATGATAGAGGAAGCAGAAGAGTACAGAGAGAAGCTTCTGGAAGCTGTAGCTGAGTATGATGAGTCTTTAATGGAGAAATATTTTGAAGATCCAAACTCAATTACTGAAGACGAAATTATTGCTGCTCTTCGTGCTGCAACTATAGACATGGCAATTGTGCCAATGCTTTGCGGATCATCTTTCAAAAACAAAGGTGTACAGACAATGCTTGACTACGTGATGGCATTACTTCCATCACCAGTAGATAAAGAAAGCATTATTGGTACAAATCCAGATACAGACGCAGAAGTAGCAAGAAAACCATCGGCAAGTGAACCATTTGCAGGTTTGGCTTTCAAAATCGCAACTGACCCTTATGTGGGACGTCTGTGCTTCGTTCGAGCGTATTCAGGTGTGCTCGAGTCAGGTTCTTATGTGTTTAACACTCGTTCAAATAACAAAGAACGTATCTCACGTATTTTCCAAATGCACGCAAACAAGCAGAACCAGATCGAAAGACTGGAAGCAGGTGACATTGCGGCTGTAGTTGGTTTCAAAGATATCAAAACAGGAGATACACTATGCGATCAGAACAGTAAGATAGTACTGGAGTCTATGGAGTTCCCTGAACCAGTTATTGGATATGCAATTGAGCCTAAAACTCAGGCGGACTCTGATAAGATGGGTATGGCAATCGCTAAACTTGTTGAAGAAGATCCAACTTTACAGGTAAATACTGATGAGGAAACTGGTCAGACTATCCTAAGAGGTATGGGTGAGCTTCACCTGGAGATCATCATCGATCGTATGAAGCGTGAATTCAAGGTTGAACTGAACCAGGGTGCACCACAGGTAGCTTACAAAGAAACAATCACTAAGACAGTTGAGCATAGAGAAGTGTTCAAGAAGCAGTCGGGTGGTCGTGGTAAGTTTGCCGATATCGTGTTCACAATGGGACCACGTGAAGATGGTAAGCAAGGCCTGGAATTTGAAAACGCAATCGTAGGTGGTGTGATTCCAAGAGAATTTATTCCAGCTGTACAGAAAGGCTTCGAAGAAGCAATGAAGAACGGTATTCTTGCGGGCTTCCCTATCGATTCAATGAAAGTTCGTCTGTTCCATGGTTCATTCCACGATGTTGACTCTGATTCTTTATCATTTGAATTGGCAGCTCGTCAAGGTTTCAAAGAAGCAGGTAAGCAATGTGCACCAAAACTTCTTGAGCCAATCATGGCAGTTGATGTTGTTACACCAGATGAATACACTGGACCAGTAACAGGTGACTTGAACAGAAGAAGAGGTATCATGAAAGGTATGGATACAAAAGGTACATCAACTGTAGTGAAAGCAGATGTTCCTTTATCAGAACTATTCGGATATGTTACTGACCTTCGTACAATCACTTCAGGTAGAGCTACTGCTTCTCTTACTTTCGCTCATTATGAGCAAGTACCGCAGAACTTAGCAGATGGCATCATTGCTAAAATAAAAGGAACAGCAGCTAAATAGTAGTTAAAATAATGAACCAGAAAATAAGAATTAAATTAAAATCTTACGATCATAATCTAGTTGATAAGTCATCTGAGAAGATCGTAAAAGCAGTTAAAGCTACTGGCGCTATTGTAAGCGGTCCAATTCCACTTCCAACAGAAAAGGATAAGTTCACAGTTCTAAGATCACCACACGTAAACAAGAAGTCACGTGAGCAGTTTCAGCTGTGTACTTACAAGCGCTTAGTTGATATCTATTCTACTAGCTCTAAAACGGTTGATGCATTAATGAAACTTGAATTACCAAGTGGTGTTGATGTAGAGATCAAAGTTTGATAAGCTAACACAACCATAAAAAAGAGAACCATAGGAATATGGTTCTCTTTTTTTATAGACTGATTAAGAATATTTTACAGAAGAGTTGTAAAGGAAGATTAAATTTTCTTAACTTTGCACTCCCTTAGCAAGCGCTGAAGGGTAATATTATTATATCCATCTAAAAAAACAAGTTGAATGCCTGGAATTATCGGTAAAAAAATCGGAATGACAAGCCTCTTCACACCAGATGGTAAAAACATACCAGTAACGCTTATTCAAGCAGGACCGTGTGTTGTTACTCAGGTGAAGACGGTAGAAAACGATGGCTATGCTGCAGTACAGCTTGGCTTCGGTGACAAGAAGTTAAAAAGAGTAACTAAGGCTGAAGCCGGTCACTACAAGAAAACTAATACGGCTCCTAAGAAAAAAGTTGCAGAATTTGAAGCAGAAGGTGCATCATTGAACGCAGGAGATGTAGTTGATGCTTCCCTTTTCATTGAAGGGGAATTTGTTGATGTAGTAGGAACATCAAAAGGTAAAGGTTTCCAAGGCGTTGTTAAACGTCACGGATTTGCTGGTGTTGGTGGTCAGACGCACGGTCAGCATAACAGAGCTAGACACCCAGGTTCAATTGGTGCTTGTTCTTGGCCATCAAGAGTATTCAAAGGAATGCGAATGGCAGGTAGAACAGGTGGTAACAGAGTTACAATCCAAAACCTGACAATCATGCGTGTAATCGCTGATAGAAATCTATTAGTAGTTAGTGGCTCTGTACCAGGTGCCAAAAACTCTTACGTTTTAATTGAGAAATAAAATGGAGCTTTCTGTATTGAATATCAAAGGTGAAGATACAGGTAGAAAGATCGCTCTTTCTGATGCTGTGTTTGGTGCAGAGCCAAATCAGCATGCAATGTATCTTGACGTAAAGCAGTACTTGGCTAATCAAAGACAAGGAACTCACAAATCAAAGGAGAGAAACGAAGTAGCAGGATCTACCAAAAAGATCAAAAAACAAAAAGGTACAGGTGGTGCCAGAGCTGGTAGCATAAAGTCTCCTCTATTTGTTGGAGGAGGTAGAGTGTTCGGTCCTAAGCCAAGAAACTATAGCTTCAAGTTAAATAAGAAACTGAAAGCAGTAGCTAGAGTATCTGCTCTTTCTCTTTTAGCGAAAGATAACAAAGTAGCCCTATTAGAGTCATTCTCATTAGAAGCTCCTAAAACAAAAGAATTCTTAACAATACTTAATAACATTAAATCAACAGGTAAAACATTATTTGTTATTCCATCTGCTGATCAGAACATTGTATTGTCAGGAAGAAACATACCTAAATTAAAGGTGGCAACGGCTGCAGACCTGAATACTTATGATCTGCTAAATGCAGAGCGAGTTGTTTTGGTTGAAGAGTCAGTAAACATTATTGAAAACCTCTTAAGCAATAAGTAATGAACGTACTTAAAAGACCGCTTGTGACGGAAAAATATACTGCCATGAACGAAGTAGGAAAGTATGCTTTTGAGGTTGAGAAAAAAGCCAATAAAGTTGAAATCAAAAAGGCAGTAGAAAAGCTTTATGGTGTAACGGTAACAAACGTTGCAACAATGAGATCAATCGGAAAAGTAAAGACCAAATACACCAAATCAGGTGCTGTTACAGGTCGTACTTCTTTGATCAAAAAAGCAATAGTAACCTTGAAAGAAGGTGAAATGATCGATTTTTATAGCGGAATATAATTAATCAAAAATGGCTTTAAAAAAGTTAAGACCAACAACACCAGGTCAAAGATTCAGAGTAGCGCCAGCTTTTGACGAAGTAACGGCATCAGCTCCTGAGAAATCTTTGTTGGCACCTTTAAAAAAATCTGGTGGACGCAACAACCAAGGTAAAATGACTATGCGCTATATGGGCGGTGGTCATAAGCGTAAGTTCAGAATGATTGACTTCAAAAGAACAAAGCATGGAGTTCCTGCTACTGTGAAGTCAATAGAGTACGATCCAAACCGTACAGCTCGTATAGCATTGGTATATTATGCTGACGGTGAAAAGAGCTATATTATTGCTCCAACTGGTATCCAAGTAGGTGCAGTTATAGTTTCTGGTCCAGGTAATGCTCCAGAAATCGGTAATTGCCTTCCATTATCTGACATTCCTCTAGGTACTATCATCCATAACATTGAGCTACAGCCAGGCCAAGGAGCAATCTTGGCAAGAAGTGCGGGTTCATATGCACAGCTAGTTGCTCGTGAAGGAAGATATGCTACAATCAAATTGCCTTCAGGCGAATTGAGAATGGTGCTTGTTAATTGCTACGCAACAATTGGTACAGTTTCAAACTCTGACCATATGAACGTTAAGATCGGTAAAGCTGGTCGTAACAGATGGTTAGGTAAGCGTCCAAGAGTACGTGGTGTTGCGATGAACCCAGTAGATCACCCAATGGGTGGTGGTGAAGGTAAATCTTCAGGTGGTCACCCACGCTCACGTAAAGGCTTATATGCAAAAGGTCTGAAGACCAGAAACACAAACAAGCATTCAGAAAAGTTAATAGTTAATAGAGGAAAGAAATAATAAATGGCTAGATCATTAAAAAAAGGGCCTTATATTGACTATAGGCTCGAGAAGAAAGTAGTAGCGATGAACGAGACCGGTAAGAAAACGGTTATCAAAACGTGGTCGCGCAGATCAATGATTTCTCCAGATTTCGTTGGACATACCTTTGCTGTACATAACGGTAATAAATTTATACCTGTTTATGTTACTGAAAACATGGTAGGTCACAAGCTTGGTGAATTTGCACCAACCAGAAACTTTAGAGGTCACATAGCTAAAAAAGATAAAGGTAAGCGATAACCATGGAAGCAGTAGCTAAATTAAATAATGTGCCTACATCTCCTCGCAAAATGAGATTAGTGGCAGACCTGGTACGCGGTAAAAGCGTAGCAAAAGCTTTAGGTATACTTAAGTTTGAGCCAAATTCAGGTGCAGCTAGATTAGAAAAACTTCTGTTATCAGCTTTATCTAACTGGCAGCAAAAAAATGAAGATGCTCAGATTGAAGATGCAAACCTATATGTAAAATCAATCTTTGTTGATGAAGGTAAGATGTTGAAGCGTCTTCGTCCGGCTCCACAAGGTCGTGGATATCGCATCAGAAAGAGATCAAACCATGTTACTCTGGTTATTGATAGCATGACTGAAGAGCAACTGGAGCAAAAATCAAAGAAATCTAAAAAAGCCAATAAGTAAGAATATGGGACAGAAAGTAAATCCGATCGGTTTTCGCCTAGGAGTTATCAAAGGTTGGGATTCTAACTGGTATGGCGGCAAAGATTTCGCTGATAAACTTGTTGAAGACGAGAAAATCAGAAAATATGTTTTAGCTCGTATCCCTAAAGGTGGTATCTCTAAAATTATAATTGAAAGAACACTTAAGCGTATCACCATCACTATTAACACTGCCCGTCCGGGTGTTGTTATTGGTAAAGGTGGGCAGGAAGTAGATAAGATTAAGGAAGAACTAAAGAAGCTTACTAACAAAGATGTTCAAATAAACATTTTTGAAATTAAGCGTCCTGAGTTAGATGCTAAGTTAGTTGGTGAGTCTATTGCTCAGCAATTACAAGCACGTATCTCTTTCCGTCGCGCAATGAAGCAGGCAATTGCTTCTGCTTTACGTGTGGGTGCTGAAGGTATCAAGGTGCAGGTTTCAGGTCGTTTAGGCGGTGCTGAGATGGCACGTACAGAACACTACAAAGAAGGTAGAACTCCACTACATACTCTTCGTGCTGATATCGATTATGCTTTATCTGAAGCGCAAACAGTTTACGGTAAGCTTGGAATTAAAGTATGGATCTTCAGAGGTGAAGTTTATGGAAAGAAAGATCTAACTCCTAATGCTGGTTTAGAAAGCAAAGGACCTGGATCTTCTCAGGGAGGTGACAGACGCAGTGCAGGTGGTGGCAACCGTAAGAAAACGGACGGTGGAGCTCCTAAGCGCAGAGATAACAAGCGTCGTCAGTAATTGATTGTTAACATTATTAAGTTTTAGAAAATGTTACAGCCGAAAAGGACTAAATATAGAAAAATGCAGAAAGGTCGTGTGACTGGACTTGCTCATAGAGGAAGCACCATTTCATTCGGATCATTTGCAATTAAATCTCTTGAAGCATCTTGGATCACAAGCCGTCAGATAGAAGCAGCTCGTATCGCGATGACAAGAGCAATGAAACGTGAAGGCCAGGTATGGATCAGAATATTCCCTGATAAACCAGTTACGAAGAAGCCTGCAGAGGTTCGTATGGGTAAGGGTAAAGGTTCCCCTGAGTATTGGGTAGCCGTGGTTAAGCCAGGTACTATCATGTTCGAATCAGATGGAGTATCTCTTGAAGTTGCTAAAGAATCATTAAGACTGGCAGCACAGAAGTTACCTGTTAAAACAAAGTTTGTAGTACGTAGAGATTACGTTGAGAAGTAGTAATATGAAAAATTCAGAAATAAAAGCTTTGTCTTTAGAGGAACTACAAGAGAAGCTTAATACTGAGAAGACCAACATGCAGAACCTTCGTTTTGCTCATGCTATATCGCCATTGGAGAACCCAATGAAAATTCGTGAGACCAAAGCAACAATTGCACGTCTGAATACAGAGTTGCGTCGTCGTGAAATTGAAGCTAACTCTTAATACTTAAATACAATGGAAGAGAGAAATCTTAGAAAAGAAAGAAGTGGTAAGGTTGTTAGCAACAAAATGGACAAATCTATCACTGTGCTTGTTGAAAGCAAAATGAAACACCCTATTTACGGGAAGTTTGTAAGTAAGTCCAATAAGTTCATGGCTCACGACGAAAAGAATGAGTGCAATATCGGGGATATAGTACGTATTCAGGAAACTCGTCCACTTAGCAAGAACAAGAACTGGCGTTTAGTAGAAATTATAGAAAGAGCTAAGTAAGATGATACAGCAAGAATCAAGATTAACTGTAGCTGACAATAGTGGTGCAAAAGAAGTTCTTTGCATCCGTGTCCTTGGTGGAACAGGAAAAAAATACGCATCTATCGGTGACCGTATTGTTGTAACTGTAAAGTCTGCCTTATCTTCTGGTAATGTTAAAAAGGGAACAGTTTCTAAAGCTGTTATTGTTAGAACGAAAAAAGAAATCAGAAGAAAAGATGGTTCTTATATTCGTTTCGATGATAACGCAGCTGTTCTGCTTAACGCGAACAATGAACCACGCGGTACGCGTATTTTTGGTCCAGTAGCTCGTGAACTTCGTGAAAAACAATTCATGAAAATCGTTTCACTAGCGCCTGAAGTTCTATAAATCCTAATTCTCAGTAAAGATGAATAAGAAAAAACTTCATGTTAAGACTGGCGATACGGTTAAAGTAATTGCTGGTGATGAGCGCGGTAAGACAGGCCGCATAACATCTGTTTTAACAGATAAAAATAAAGTAGTAGTAGAAGGATTAAACCTGGTAACGAAGCATACGAAGCCTAGTGCAAAAAATCCTCAAGGTGGTATCTCTAAAGTTGAAGCTCCTATCCATGCTAGTAATGTGGCATTAGTAGATGCTAAAACAGGTGAAAGAGTAAAAACTGCTAAGAGAAAAAATAGCGAAGGTAAAACTGAGCGTTACTCTAAAAAAACAGGAGAAGTAATCTAAGATGGCAACTGCAAGATTAAAAGAAAAATATCAGACAGAGGTAGTACCTGCCCTGAAAGAAAAGTTCCAGTATAAGAACATAATGCAGGTGCCTAAGATCACAAAGATCTCCATTAACAGAGGTATCGGCGCAGCTGTTGCTGATAAAAAGTTAGTAGATATAGGTGTAGATGAGCTTACGACAATTACTGGTCAGAAAGCTGTAGCAACAATTGCTAAGAAATCTGTATCAAACTTTAAACTTCGTGAAGGTATGCCTATTGGTGCACGTGTGACACTTAGAGGACAGAAGATGTATGAGTTCCTAGACAGACTTCTTACAATCGCTCTTCCACGTGTTCGTGACTTCAGAGGTGTAAATGATAAAGGCTTCGATGGTAGAGGTAATTATACTTTAGGTATCAAGGAGCAAATCATTTTCCCAGAGATAAGCATTGACAAAATTAAATCCATAAGTGGTATGGACATCACTTTCGTAACAACAGCTAACACTGATGAAGAAAGTTATGAGCTATTAAAAGCTTTTGGTATGCCTTTCACTAACATTAAAAAGTAAAAGCAATGGCTAGAGAAGCAGTAAAAGCTAGAGAGCTTAAAAGACAGAAAACGGTAGCGAAATTCGCTGCTAAAAGAGCTGAGCTAAAAGCTAAAGGAGATTATGAAGGCTTAGATAAATTGCCTAAAAATGCGTCTCCTATCAGATTGCATAACAGATGTAAATTAACTGGCCGTCCACGTGGCTATATGAGAAAATTCGGTATCTCACGTGTGACTTTCAGAGAACTTGCACTGGCGGGTAAAATTCCAGGTGTTACAAAGTCGAGCTGGTAATTTTTCTGATATCTATAGAATAGATAAAGAAAAATAATTATCTTTGCGGCTCGCTTATAAAAAAGCGTCATTATTTAAGTCATTCATAATGAACTCAGATCCAATAGCAGATTATTTAACTCGAGTGCGTAATGCTATAAAAGCAAACCACAGAATAGTTGAAATACCATCTAGCAAAATCAAAAAGGAAATAACAAAAGTACTGTACGATAAAGGATATATTCAAAGCTACAAATTTGAAGATTCTGCAGTACAGGGTACCATCAAAATAGCTCTGAAGTATAATCCTTCAACTAAACAATCTGCGATTGTTAAGTTAGAAAGAATCAGTAAGCCAGGGCTTAGAAAATATGCAGGTAGCGAAGAGCTTCCTCGTGTATTGAATGGTTTAGGCGTAGCTATCGTTTCTACTTCTAAAGGCGTGATGACTGATAAGGAAGCACGTACTCAGAAAATAGGTGGCGAAGTATTGTGTTATGTTTATTAATTAGGAGGAGAGACAATGTCACGTATAGGAAAATTGCCAATCAACCTGCCAAACAATACTGAAGTAACAGTTGACGATAAAAATGTTGTAACTGTAAAAGGTCCAAAGGGTTCTTTGTCTACTTTAGTTGATGCTGATATCACCGTTAGAAAAGAAGACAACCAGATCATCGTTGAGAGACCAACAGAACAGAAGCGTCATAAAGCAATGCATGGTCTTTACAGATCCCTTATCAATAACATGGTAATTGGAGTAAGTGAAGGTTATAAAGAGCAGCTTGAGCTTGTAGGTGTTGGTTATAAAGCATCTATTCAAGGTCAGGTACTTGAGCTTTCATTAGGTTATTCACACAACATATTCGTAGCACTACCAGCTGAGATAGCTGCAAACGCTGTGACTGAAAAAGGTAAAGCACCAGTTGTTACTCTAGAGAGCAATGACAAGCAGCTTTTAGGTCAGGTTGCTGCAAAGATCAGATCACTTCGTAAGGTTGAACCTTATAAAGGAAAAGGTATCCGATTTGTTGGTGAAGTTGTAAGAAGAAAAGCTGGTAAGACAGCATCTAAATAATCATCATCATGTCTGCTAACAAAGTACAAAGAAGATCAAGAATTAAGAAAAGCATCAGAAGAAAGATAGCTGGTACCTCAGAAAGACCTAGATTATCAGTTTTCAGAAGTAATCGTGTAATTTATGCACAGATTATAGATGATGTAGCAGGTGTTACACTTGCGGCTGCTTCCTCAGCAAAATTAGATGATGCTGCAAAAGCTAATGTTGAAACTGCTTCTAAAGTAGGTAAAGAGATAGCTTCTAAGGCCCTGGAGAAAGGTATTACACAAGTAGTATTTGACAGATCAGGTTACCTTTATCATGGTAAAGTTAAATCATTGGCTGAAGGAGCTAGAGAAGCTGGCCTTAAATTCTAAAATATTATGTTGAAGAACAATATACGTAGTGTAAAGGCTAGCGAAATCGAGTTAAAAGAGAGAGTAGTAGCTATAAACAGAGTTGCCAAGGTAGTTAAAGGTGGTAGAAGATTTAGCTTCGCTGCTATAGTTGTTGTTGGTGACGGTAATGGCGTTGTAGGTTACGGATTAGGTAAAGCTAATGAAGTAACTGATGCTATCGCTAAAGGTATTGATGATGCAAAGAAGAATCTTGTAAAGGTTCCTTTGTATCACCACACTGTTCCACATCCGATGGAAGGAAAATACTCTGGAGGTTATGTACTTGTTAAGCCAGCGGCTGCAGGTACTGGAGTAATTGCAGGTGGTGCAATGCGTGCGGTACTTGAAAGTGCGGGTATAAAAGACGTACTTTGTAAATCAAAAGGATCTTCAAATCCACATAACGTGGTAAAAGCAACTTTTGATGCACTTGCAAAAATGCGTGATCCGTTAGCTGTAGCTCAGCAAAGAGGTGTAAATTTACAGAAAGTATTTAATGGTTAATGTCATGGCTAAAGTAACTATAACACAAGTTAAAAGCATTATTGACAGACCTAAGAACCAGAAGCTAACAATACAAGCTTTAGGCTTAGGGAAAATCAATAAATCAGTAACTGTAGAGTATACTCCACAGATAGCTGGTATGGTTAATAAAGTTCAGAATTTGATCGAAGTAAAAGAACAATAAAATGTATTTACATTCATTACAACCTGCTGAAGGAGCAGTTAAGTCTAGAAAAAGACTTGGCCGTGGTACCGGATCTGGTAGAGGTGGTACTTCTACAAGAGGTCACAAGGGTGCTAAGTCACGTTCAGGTTATTCTCAGAAATCAGGATTTGAAGGTGGTCAAATGCCACTTCAAAGACGTGTTCCTAAGTATGGCTTTAAGAACATAAACAGAGTTGAGTATAAAGGTATCAACTTAGATGTTCTTCAGTCTCTTGCAGAGAGCACTGGTGAAACGGTTCTTAACTTTGAATTCTTCAAAGCTCATGGACTAGTTTCTAAGAACGATAAAGTAAAAGTATTAGGTAGAGGTGAGTTAAATAAAGCAGTAGAAGTACATGCTCATGCTTTTTCTCAATCAGCTACTTCAACAATCGAAAAAGCAGGCGGTAAAACAGTAGCTATCTAATCTGTATGAAGAAGTTTTTAACAACAATAAAGAACATATTTGCTATTGATGATCTACGAGTTAGAATACTCAATACTATCGGTTTTATAGCAATATTTAGACTGGGTTCTTATGTTGTTCTTCCTGGTGTTGATCCTAACCAATTAAAGGCTAATACTACTGGTCTATTTGGTTTATTAGATACTTTCCTAGGTGGTGCATTTAGTAATGCATCCATCTTCGCGTTAGGTATCATGCCATACATTTCAGCTTCAATCGTACTTCAGCTACTTACTATTGCTGTCCCTTATTTTCAAAAGATGCAGAAGGAGGGTGAATCAGGTAGAAAGAAAATCAACCAGATCACCCGAGTTCTTACTATAGTTATCACGCTAGCCCAGGCTGTAGGATTTATTGCTACAATTAATAGCGAAGCGATAGCTATCAATCAAACAATGTTCACTATCACATCCATGATTGTACTTACCGCGGGTACTATTTTCTGTATGTGGCTAGGTGAAAAGATTACTGATAAAGGTATAGGTAATGGTATATCTATGCTTATTATGATAGGTATAGTTTCAAGATTTCCTGGAGCTATACTTGCAGAAGGTGCTTCTAAGCAGTTAGATGGAGCCTTAATATTCTTATTTGAATTGGTAGCTTTGTTCTTTGTTGTGATGGCGGTAATCATGCTAACACAAGCAGTAAGAAGAATTCCAGTTCAATATGCTAAACAGGTAGGTGGAAGCTCACTATATAGTGGTCAACGCCAGTTTATACCATTAAAGGTAAATGCTGCTGGTGTTATGCCTATTATCTTTGCTCAGTCCTTAATGTTTTTGCCTTCTATGATTGCAGGTTTATGGGCTGATACAAGTGAAACAGCGAATTATATTGGATCTACTTTCTCAGACTTTACTTCATGGCAGTATAACCTGGTGTTTGGTCTGTTGATATTAGTATTCACTTATTTCTATACTGCAATCAGTGTAGATCCTAACAGAATAGCAGATGATTTAAAAAGAAGTGGAGGATTTATACCTGGTGTAAAGCCAGGCAGAGCTACTTCAGAATATATCGATGCTATATTAACTCGAATTACATTACCAGGAGCTATTTTCCTTGCTCTTGTGGCAATCTTCCCTGCAATTGCAATGTTGTTAGGAATCACAAGGGAATTCTCTCAGTTCTTTGGAGGTACATCTTTGATCATCATGGTCGGTGTTGTACTGGATACTCTGCAGCAAATTGAAAGTTACCTATTAATGCGTCATTATGATGGCATGATGAAATCAGGTAAGCTAAGAGGAAGAACAGAGAATATAGCCATGGTATCTTAATAAATGATATTCTATAAAACTGAAGAAGAAATTGAGCTAATTCGCCAGGGTGCTTTGATATTAGGCAAAGCCCATGGCGAAATAGCTTCGCTTATAAAAGAAGGTATCACAACTGCTGAGCTTGATAAAAGAGCTGAAGAATTTATCAAAGATCACGGTGCTCAACCTTCGTTCTTGAACTATAATGGATTTCCTTATAGTTTATGTATTTCCCCTAATGCTGTTGTTGTTCATGGATTTCCAGGGAAATATCAGCTAAAAGAAGGCGATATAATATCTGTAGATTGCGGTGTCTTTTACAAAGGTTTTCATAGTGATTCAGCTTATACACACCCGATAGGGAAAGTTACTGAAGAAGTTAATAAGCTTTTAGAAGTAACTAAGGAAAGCTTAAATAAAGGGATTGAAAAAGCTGTTGTTGGTAATCGACTTGGAGATGTCAGTAACACTATACAACAGCATGCTGAAGCAAACGGCTTTAGTGTAGTTAGAGAGTTGGTAGGGCATGGAATAGGCCGGAATTTACATGAAGCACCAGAAGTGCCTAACTATGGTAAAAGAGGCCAAGGAATAAAACTACAGGAAGGATTAGTTCTAGCTATAGAACCGATGATTAATCTTGGAACAAAAAATGTTGTTCAGGAAGATGATGGTTGGACTATAAGAACAAGAGATAAAAAGCCTTCTGCCCATTTTGAGCATACGGTAGTAATAAGAAAAGGAAAAGCAGAAGTATTAACTACTTTTGATTATATAGAAAAAGCTAAAAACTTATAAATGGCCAAGCAGTCATCTATAGAACAGGACGGGACAATTGTGGAAGCATTATCAAATGCTATGTTTCGTGTAGAACTTGAAAATGGGCATCAATTAATTGCTCACATCTCTGGTAAGATGAGAATGAATTATATAAAAATCTTACCAGGTGATAAGGTTAAATTAGAGATGTCTCCTTATGATTTAACAAAAGGTCGGATTGTTTATCGATATAAATAAATACAATGAAAGTTAAAGCATCAGTAAAAAAGAGAAGTGCTGAGTGTAAAGTTATCCGCCGTAAGGGGAAGCTTTATGTTATCAACAAAAAGAATCCAAGATATAAACAAAGACAAGGATAATTAAATAAGTATGGCTAGAATAGCAGGAGTAGATATTCCGGATAACAAAAGAGGTGAGATCGCATTAACTTATATCTTCGGTATAGGTCGTAATCTTTCTAAATCTATTTTATCTAAGGCCGGGGTGGATCTTGACAAAAAGGTGAAAGACTGGACTGAAGATGAGTCCAATGAGATCAGAAATATTATTGCCTCTGAGCATAAGACTGAAGGTGTTCTTAGATCTGAAGTTCAGTTGCATATTAAGCGTCTTCTTGACATCGGTTGCTACCGTGGTTTAAGACACCGTAAAGGTCTGCCAGTTCGTGGACAGCGCACAAAAAATAACTCGCGCACGAGAAAAGGTAAGCGTAAGACAGTTGCAAACAAGAAGAAAGCTTCTAAATAATTAATTGATCATGGCTCAGAAAAGAAAAGATAAAGCTAAGAAGCGTGTAGTAGTTGTTGAAGCAACTGGCCAGGTACACATCAAGGCTTCTTTCAACAATATTATTATCTCAGTAACCAACAATGCAGGTCAAGTAATATCTTGGGCTTCTGCTGGTAAAATGGGTTTTAAAGGTTCTAAAAAGAACACTCCTTACGCTGCACAAATGGCAGCTTCAGATTGCGCTAAGGTTGCTTATGACCTAGGTATGCGTAAAGCTGAAGTTTTTGTAAAAGGCCCTGGTGCAGGTAGAGAGTCCGCCATCCGTACTGTACAGAATTCAGGTATCGAAGTAACAACTATCAAAGACGTTACTCCATTACCTCACAACGGATGTCGTCCTCCTAAACGCAGAAGAGTTTAATTTTTAAAGTAGATTAAATAAAATGGCAAGATATACTGGTCCAAAAAGCAAAATCTCGAGAAAATTCAATGAAGAGATTTTCGGCCCAAGCAAAGCATTAAAAAAGAAAGCATATCCTCCAGGGATGCACGGCCGTGGCCGTCGTAAAAAGCAGTCTGAATACGCAGTTCAGCTTGCTGAGAAGCAGAAAGCTAAATACATCTATGGTGTATTAGAAAAGCAATTTGCTAACTTATTTGATAAGGCTCACAGAAAAGGAGGTATCACTGGTGAAAACCTTTTGATCCTTCTTGAGTCAAGATTAGATAACACAGTTTACCGTTTAGGTATTGCTCCAACTCGTAGAGCAGCGCGTCAGCTTGTATTACACAAGCACATAACTGTAAATGGTGGTATTGTAAATATACCTTCTTATAGCTTAAAAGTTGGTGATGTTATAGCTGTTAGAGAGAAGTCGAAATCTCTTGAAGCGATTACTACAAGCTTATCTGTACGTAATGCAAGACAGTTTAGCTGGTTAGAGTGGGATGCAACTGAAATGGCTGGTAAGTTTATCTCTGCGCCTCAGCGTGACCTGATTCCTGAGAAGATCCAGGAGCAGTTAATCGTTGAACTTTACTCTAAGTAAGCAGCATAATCAATTTTTAACCTTTAACACTGCAAGTATGTCAATATTAGCATTTCAGATGCCAGAGAAAGTTGTAATGGAAAAAGCCGACGACTTTCATGGTTTATTTGAATTCAAGCCGCTTGAAAAAGGTTACGGTGTAACCATCGGTAATGCTTTGCGAAGAATTTTGCTTTCTTCATTAGAAGGATATGCAATTACTAGCGTTCGCATGCCTGGTGTACTGCACGAGTTCTCATCAGTTGAAGGTGTGGTACAGGATGTATCAGATATCATCCTGAACCTTAAAATGGTTCGCTTTAAGAAAATCAGCGAAGTTATTGATGATAAGATCACTGTTACAATCAGCGGTACAGATACGTTCTATGCCGGTGATATCAGCAAGTTCACTTCAAGCTTTGAAGTTCTGAACCCTGAGTTGGTGATCTGCAATCTTGATAAAAACCTTTCTTTAGAAGTTGAATTAACAATTCAGAAAGGCCGTGGTTATGTTCCTGCTGAAGAGAACAAAGCTGCTGATCAAGTATTCGGTCTTATTTCTATAGACTCTATCTTTACACCAATAAAGAATGTGAAGTTTAGTGTTGAAAACACACGTGTAGAGCAAAAGACTGACTACGAAAAACTTCTGCTTGAAATACAAACAGACGGATCTATACACCCAGAAGAAGCTCTAAAAGGCGCTGCTAATATTCTTATACAGCACTTTATGCTTTTCTCTGACAACACAATGACTTTTGAAACGGCTAAGCCAGAAGAAGAAGAGGTTGTTGATGAAGAACTACTGCATATGCGCAAAGTTCTGAAGACTCCACTTCAGGATATGGATTTATCTGTTAGAGCTTACAACTGCTTAAAAGCTGCGGACATCAAAACTCTTGGTGACCTGGTACAGTTGGATATTTCTGACATGATGAAGTTCCGTAACTTCGGTAAGAAATCGTTGACTGAGTTAGAGAACTTAGTACAGGAGAAAGGTTTAACCTTTGGTATGGACCTTTCAAAATATAAATTAGAAGAAGAATAATAACTTACGGCATAATTCCCGATCCCGCGTAGGTTGATCGACGGTATGCCCGTGCACAATTCAAAATAATGAGACACGGTAAAAAAATTAATCACTTAGGAAGAACTGCTGCTCACCGTAAGGCGATGCTGTCAAACATGGCTGCTTCCCTTATCCTGCACAAGCGTCTTTCTACTACAGTAGCTAAGGCTAAAGCTCTTCGTAAGTATGTTGAGCCACTTCTTACAAAATCTAAAAACGATACTACCCACTCAAGAAGAACTGTATTTGCTTACCTTCAGGAGAAGGAAGCTGTTAAAGAGCTTTTTGATGAAGTATCTGCAAAGATTGCCAACAGACCTGGTGGTTATACTCGTATTCTTAAGACTGGTCTTCGTTTAGGGGATAACGCAGAAATGTGTGTTATCGAACTTGTAGACTACAACGAGGATATGCTTGCAACTACTGGTGCAGCAGCTGGCGCGAAGAAAACTCGTCGTCGTGGTGCTGGTGGTGCTAAGAAGAAAGCTGAAGGTGCTGCTGAGGCTCCTAAAGCAGCTGAAACTGATGCAACTGCAGAAGATTCAAAAGATGCTGAATAAGCGTATTCTTTGAAATATTTTAAAGGGACATGACGTAAGTCGTGTCCCTTTTTTATTTTTGTAAAAACCAAGAAATGAAAAAACATACCGCTACAGAAGCTATCCTTCTATTGGAGGATGGTACAATTTATAAAGGAAAGAGCCTGGGTAGAATTGGTACATCCGGTGGAGAGCTATGCTTTAATACCGGTATGACTGGATATCAGGAAATATTCACTGATCCATCTTATTACGGGCAGGTAGTAGTTAATACTGTATCACATGTTGGTAATTACGGTGTGCAGCATGAAGAAGTAGAGTCTGACAGAGTACAAATAAGTGCACTGGTTTGTAAAGATTTCTCTCATCATTATTCCAGGAAAACAGCAGAAGGCTCACTGCAAGAATATTTTGAGAAGGCTGGTATAGTAGGAATTTGTGAGATCGATACCAGAGCACTTGTGCGTCATATCCGTGACAAAGGTGCCATGAATGCTATTGTGTCTTCAGAGATAACGGATATTGAAGAGCTACGTAAGAGACTTGCTGAAGTACCTTCGATGGCTGGACTTGAACTATCATCAAGAGTAAGTACACCACAGACGTATGACCTGAAACCAGAAGAAGTGAAGTATAGAGTGGCTGTTCTTGACCTTGGTGTTAAACGTAACAGCCTTCACAATTTTATGCAGCGCGGATGTGAGGTTAAAGTGTTTCCGTATAATACGCCTTTTGAGGAGATGGAGAAGTGGAACCCTGATGGCTATTTTATCTCTAACGGGCCTGGGGATCCTGCTGCAACCAGAGATGCTGTAAATAGTGTGAAGCAGATACTCGAAAAAGAGAAGCCGATGTTTGGCATTTGCATGGGACACCAGATACTGGCGCAGGCTAATGGCATTGCTACTTATAAAATGCACAATGGCCACCGAGGCTTAAACCACCCGGTTAAAAACCTGATCACAGGCAGAAGTGAGATCACAAGTCAGAATCATGGCTTTGTAGTGGATGCTGAGCAGGTAAGGAATCATCCGGAAGTAGAGGTTACGCATATCAACCTGAATGATAATACTATTGAAGGTATGCGCATGAAGAACAAACCGGCATTCTCAGTGCAGTATCACCCGGAGTCATCGCCGGGGCCACATGACTCAGAATATCTGTTTGATGACTTTGTGGCGCTTTTAGAAAAGAGTAAAAACCAAGTAAAACTATAGATTAAAACAAACCAATGAGCTTAATCACAGATATTAAAGCCAGACAGATCTTCGATTCGAGAGGCAATCCTACTGTTGAGGTAGATGTTATAACTGAAAACGGCATTATGGGTCGCGCTGCTGTACCGTCCGGTGCTTCTACAGGTATACATGAAGCTGTTGAGCTTCGTGATGGAGACAAGAGCAAGTACATGGGTAAAGGTGTGCTGCAGGCAGTTGAAAACGTTAATGGTAAAATTGCTGAAGAACTGGTTGGCTTTCCGGTGTTCGATCAGAACCTGCTGGATAAGATCATGATTGAGCTGGATGGTTCTGATAACAAAGGCAACCTAGGTGCTAATGCTATACTTGGCGTATCGCTGGCAATTGCCCGTGCTGCTGCCCAAGAGCTGAACATGCCACTTTACCGCTATGTTGGTGGTGTTAATGCCAATACATTGCCGGTACCAATGATGAACATCCTGAATGGTGGTAGCCATGCTGATAATGCGATCGACTTCCAGGAATTTATGATCATGCCGGTTGGTGCTCCTTCGTTCTCTGAAGCATTGCGTATGGGCTCTGAAGTATTCCACCACCTGAAGAATGTACTGAAGAAAAAAGGTCTTTCTACAAACGTAGGTGATGAAGGTGGTTTTGCACCGAACATCGCGTCTAACGTGGAAGCTATTGAAGTGGTACTTCAGGCAATTGAAGCAGCTGGTTACAAGCCAGGCGACGACATGATGATTGCTATGGATGCTGCCAGTTCTGAATTCTACGATGCCTCAACAGGTCTTTATACTTTCAAGAAATCTACTGGTGATAAGCTGACGTCTTCTGACATGGTAAGCTACTGGAAAGAGTGGACAGAGAAGTATCCGATCATCTCGATTGAAGATGGTATGGCAGAGGATGACTGGGCTGGCTGGAAAGAGCTTACTGAGAAAATTGGTAAGAATGTACAGCTGGTAGGCGATGACCTGTTTGTAACAAATGTGAAGCGCCTGCAGCAAGGTATAGACCAGGGTGTAGCTAACTCTATCCTGATTAAAGTAAACCAGATTGGTACGCTTACGGAAACTATAAACGCTATTAACTTAGGCTTACGCCATGGTTATAAGAGCGTGATGAGCCACCGTTCCGGCGAGACAGAGGATAACACAATTGCTGACCTAGCAGTGGCCCTAAACACAGGCCAGATCAAGACTGGTTCGGCATCGCGCTCTGACCGTATGGCTAAGTATAACCAGCTGCTTCGTATTGAGGAGGAGCTTGGTGAAATTGCTTATTATCCGGGACGTAAGTTCTAAAATCTAATATCAGAAAATATTTATGGCTAAGGCTGTGGGTTATATGATCCACAGCCTTATTTTTGTGTAAGTACCGATACCAAGTTTCCTATGATCAAGCGCATTCCAAAATTCTTCCGCAGCTTTTATTTTATCACAACAGCCCTGTTTGTGGTATGGATGCTCTTTTTCGATGCCAATGATTTTATTACCCAATACCAGATGAGCAAGCAGCTCAGCGACCTGGAAGATGTGCGAGAAGATTACGTGCAGAAAATGGACGAAGTGGTAAAGGACCGTAAAGCCCTGATGGGTAACCCCGATCTGCTGGAGAAATATGCCCGCGAAAAATACCTGATGAAGCGCCCGAATGAGGACGTATTTATTATTGTGCCGAAGGAAGAGGAGTAGGCTATAGTTGCGAGTACTGAGTCTCGAGTTAAGGCATAATCTTAAGCTGTTCTTTGGGGCAGCTTTTTTTATCAATAGTGAAGTATAGCTCTTGCCAACTTTCGCTCGTCTGCTTCCAATTCAACTTATCCCTTAATACCTGCCTAAATAATTCGTAACTTTGCGCCATTGAGCTGCAACTATAAAGTGGCGGCCTCACCTAAGTATAGATACTATGGCAAAAGTTGCAATAAATCTTTCTACTGGCTCCATTCAGCAGGAAGAAGTTATAGTAGGTATAGATCTGGGTACTACAAATAGTTTAGTAGCCTACATCCATCCTGAAGATAAAAAACCAATAGCGATAAATGACCAGGGCCGCGGAACCATTGTGCCGTCGGTGGTGCATTTTACTCAAACCGGCGAAACAATAGTTGGAACTGAAGCAAAAGACTACCTGACCACCGACCCGGCTAATACCATTTACTCTGTTAAGCGCCTACTGGGCAAGTCTTATAAAGATGTTGGGGAGCACAAAGATTATTTTGGTTACAAGATAATTGATGATGACAGCGAAGGGCTGGTAAAGATCAGAGTAGGAGATAAGTTCTATTCACCTATCGAGCTGTCGGCGGAGATACTGAAAGAATTGCGTACCCGCGCTGAACATTCTCTTAAAACACCTGTAAACCGTGCTGTAATTACTGTACCAGCTTATTTTAACGACTCGCAGCGCCAGGCTACGCGTGATGCCGGTAAGCTGGCTGGCCTGGAAGTACTGCGAATAGTTAACGAGCCAACTGCTGCGGCGCTGGCTTATGGTATCGGCATTGACCCTAACGAAGAGAAAACAGTAGCCGTTTACGATCTGGGTGGCGGTACGTTTGATATCTCAATATTGAGCATCCATCAGGGCATTTTTGAAGTGCTTTCTACCAACGGCGATACCTACCTAGGTGGCGATGACTTTGACCGCGCTATCATCAACCACTGGATTCAGGAAAACCAGTTGCTGGCCGATACTATAAACGAGAACAAGAACCTGCAGCAGGAACTACGCCTACGTGCCGAAGAGGCCAAGAGAACCCTCAGCTCTCAGCCAGTTTACACCGGAACCTTGAATGGAACGATAGACTGCCACCTGGAGCGCCATACTTTTGAAACGCTGATCGCGCCTATAGTTGCCAGAACCATTGAAAGCTGCCGCCAGGCCATGAGCGACGCCAAACTACAGCCCGAGCAGATTGATGCCGTGATTATGGTTGGTGGCTCTACGCGCGTGCCGATGGTATATGATGCTGTTTCAGAGTTCTTCGGTAAGCCAGCTAACAACTCGCTAAACCCGGATGAAGTTGTGGCCCTTGGTGCTGCCATCCAGGCTGATATTTTAGCCGGTAACCGCAAAGACATTCTGCTGCTGGATGTAACGCCGCTAACCTTAGGTATAGAAACTATGGGTGGCTTGATGGACTCTATCATTCCAAGAAACTCTAAGATACCAACCAAAGCAGGGCGCCAGTACACCACGTCGGTAGACGGGCAGGTGAACATGAAGATCTCAGTGTACCAGGGCGAACGAGATTTAGTGAAAGAGAACCGAAAACTGGCAGAGTTCGATCTGAAAGGTATACCCGCTATGCCGGCTGGCTTCCCGAAAGTAGATGTGAACTTTATACTTAACGCCGATGGTATTCTGAAAGTGGAAGCTATTGAGCTACGTTCGGGTGTACGCCAGGAAGTAGAGGTAAAGCCACAGTATGGTTTAACAGACCAGCAGGTAGAGCAGATGCTGATGGATTCGATTACCCACGCCCGCGAAGACGTGGCAACCCGAATGGTGATTGAAGCCCGCACTACTGCTGAGCAGATGATCTACCAGGTTGAGCGCTTTGTGGAGAAAAACAGCGAGCACCTGACAACTGAAGAAATTGAGCTAACCAAAACCAATGTGCAGAACCTGAAAAACGTACTGCCAACAGGAGATAAAGATGCTATACTGAAAGCCGTAGATATCTTGGAAGAACAGACAAGCCCTTTTGCGGAGCGCGTGATGCAGATTTCCATCAAACAAGCCATGGCAGGTAAAAAGATAGAGTAAGTATAAAGTATAACTATAGCAATGGCGCGAGCGTTCACGCTCGTGACTAACTATAGTTGGTCCTCTGGCCCAGTAGCAGGAATCAATAAAAAAGGCCGGGAAGTATAAACTCCCGGCCTTTTTTATAGTTTATAAGTAGTGTTTAGAATTTGATCCCGAACTTCTTACCTAATTTCTCCAGGTCTTCAGCCACAGGGTCTAGTAAAGGGATACCTTCTTTTAGGCGAATGTCAGTCATTTCGCGTTCTGGGTCGCCGGGGATGAGTACAGCTTTTTCGCCTTTTTTGGTTTTGGCTGCTCTGAAAGTTTCTATCCAGCGGTCCATATGCTCTTTAAACTCGTCAGCCGGACGGAAGGCATCTATTCGCATTGCCCCTAAAAAGTGGCCGATCCCTTTCCCAACCGGATCGGCAGGCGGATTTAAGAAACTAACAAACGGCGGAACCCACGGGCCATAGTTAGCACCTGAAAGTACAGCCGAGAAAATATCAACTATAGCTGCCAGCGCATAACCTTTGTGGCTACCATGTGTTAGGTCGCTGCCAAGCGGGAGCAGGGCTCCTCCATCTTTCAGTTCGTTGGCATTATCGGTATCATCGCCTTCGGCAGTTTGGATCCAGCCAACCGGGGCTTTTTTGTTTTTACGCTGCAGTATCTCCAGTTTACCGTTAGCCGCCGAAGCTGTGGCAAAATCGGCTACGAACGGTGGCTGTTTTTTAGTTGGTACGGCTACAGCAATCGGATTGGTACCTAGCATACGCTCTACCGAGTGGGTTGGGGCAACCAAAGGGCTGGCATTGGTCATGGCCATCCCGATCATATCCGAACTCAACGCTTCCATGGCATGGTAACCCGCAATACCGAAGTGGTTAGAGTTACGCACCGAAACCCATCCTGTACCAACTTTCTCAGCTTTCTCAATGGCAATATCCATGGCTTTGGGGGCAATCACCAATCCCAAACCACCATCACCATCCACAGTTGCCGTGCTCGGTGTTTCGTGCACAATGCGCATGTTGGGAGTTGAGTTAATTCTTCCGGCTTCCCAGAGGCGCACATAGCCGCTCAGTCGTGCTACGCCATGAGAGTCTACTCCACGCAGGTCGGCTTCCAGTAAAACTTCGGCGGCTAACTTGGCATCTTTGGGTGGACAGCCAATAGCTAAGAATATTTCCTGGGTAAAATCAAATAAGTGTCGGTAAATATACATGTATTCTGAATTGCGGTATTAAGGGCGGCAAATTAATAAATTCTGTTACTAAACCCTTCATTAATACCCGCTTTATACTTGCCTTATCAAAAGCTATAGTTCTGTAAATCGCTGTAAATATGTATTTTTTTCTATACTTTAGAGCCTGCTAAAGATTGTGGAACAGATTTTGTCTTCGGCAACTTAGGCTATTTATATTTTTACTATGATACGAGCTATACTTTCTGCATTTATGTTGCTGGTTACCCTGGCAGTGCAGGCACAAACCCAACTTGTTTTTGATGAAACAACCCCGGAAGCTTACCTCATAAAGTATAGCACTACGGGTAACTCCAGCCAACAGCACATTAATACCATACTTAACCTGTTGCGTGAAGGCGATGTAGGTAAGCGGGGCGGGCGACCTGCGCGTACTCCGCAATTTACAGTTAAAATGGAGCAGCAGGCCCGTATTGCCGATACAGGAAATGCGCTGCAGTTAACAGTAAAGCTCAGCAAAATCGGGGTTGAGAGCGATGTTACCTACAAAGGCTTTGGTGTGGAGGATGTGTTGCTGCCTGAAAAACTGAATGCGGAGGTTAAGCTGCTGGATGGCAAGAAGAAAGAATTGAACGCCTTTAACCTGACCAATATCTCTTTTAATAAAGAAGGTGTGGTAGTTCTGGATGTAACGATGCCTGATACTACGACAGCTAACCAGAACTATAGTTTGGTGGTAGAGCCGAAAGAGCTGATCTATACTTCGGAAAGTGTAAACCGCTTTAAAAGACACCAGGAGCTGGTACAGAATTATTATACTGCCGAAGCAACTATAAGTCGTGCCTTACAGGATATCAACCGTATTCAGCCGGAAGATGTGGACCGTATTAGTCTGCACGACCGCAACCTGGAGCAGATGGAAGATATGTATGAGCGCATTAAGGATGAGAACTATAAAGATAAACTGAACCTGCGCCAGTACGACCCGCAGCACCTGACTCAGAAAATGGCCGACCTGAACCGCCTGATGAAGGAACGCCGCCGTGCTGTAGATTACGCCCTGAGCACCATGGATCTGCAGTTCTTTAACAAAGGAATGAGCCTTGTAACCTCTGGTCAGGGTAACGTAGCACAGAGCTATTTTATAAAGTCGCTGGAAGTTAACCCGAAGTTTGCGCCGTCGCACCTGCAGCTTGCCCGCCTTGATTTTGTGAATGGTTACCTGAACGAAGCTACCGCCCGCACCCTGGATGTGTTGACTGGCATGCGCATTGACCCTGAAACCCGCCAGATGGCGCAGGTACTGGCACATGATATCTATACCTCACATATCAACCGTGGCCATAGTTTGGTTAACAACAGAGACTATAACGCTGCGCTTCAGGCCTTTGGCACTGCCCGCGAACTATGCGATAAAGTTGGTGGATTAGGTTGCAACATGCCAGCTTTGCGCGAAGGTGAAGGTCGTGCTGCAACCGGTATGTATCATAACATAGTAGCAGAAGGTAAGCGCGAGTTTAGTCGTAATAATATAGCACAGGCCGATAAATTAGCTGAAGAAGCCCTACGCTTCCAGAGTGATTACCGCGATGTATTGCCGCAGCCAACCGAAGCCATTGAGCTACAGAACCAGGTAAAGTATACCTATTATGTAGAGCATATTGATAAAGGCAAAAGCTACCTGAACAGCAAGAACTATAGTGCAGCCCTCAGTCAGTTCGATGCTGCACTGGACCTGCAGGAAAAGTATACTTTTAAAAAGGTGAATGAACTTGGTACACTTGTGCAGAAAGCTGCCAAGCCTGTTTTGCTGGCTGAATTGCAGACCGGTTACCAGCAAGCCATGAATAACCAGTTAACCGATGCCCGCGCGCTGGCTTCTAAAGCAATTGCCATGCAGGGGCGTTATGGGCTGGCTCAGGATAAAGAAGTGGTTGGCAAGTATAACCTGCTCCGTGACCGCATTGTAACACAGGAATGCCAGAATGCACAAAACGCTTACGATGACCACCTGCAGCAAGCAAAAGAACTGGCGCGTAACAAGCAATTCTTAGCTGCCGATAAAGCGTATACTGCTGCGCTTAAAGTTGCCGGCGATAACACTGTTTGCCAGTTAGCGGACTTTACTGCTAAAGACGGACGTGAAGCTATACTTCCGGCAGTTCGTTACCAGCAGATGCTCGAAGATATAAACCGCTTTGTTGCCAGCAGCCGCTACACCGAAGCTTTGCAAACTTACAACCAGGCTGAAAAGCATTACAAAGCCTACGAAGTAAACCGCTTCGGACTGGATTACATTTCCTTATACAACTATGCTAAAGAAACAACAAAGCTGCCATTCACTGCCGAAGTAGTACAATACTATGCCAGCCAGGGTGAAGAAGAAGTTGCTATTAATCTGTTAACTATACTTTTACAGAAGGATTACAAAAACCGTAAGACCAAGAAAGTGCAGGAGCAACTGGGCAAGCAACTAGCATCGCAGGACGTGCAGTTAGGCTTAAAAGAAGATGTAGAAGCTTTAGCCATGAAACATACCAACAATAACCGCGATCTGGAAAAGCTGAAGAAGGCTTATGAGAAGGAAAGAAAACGTTTAGCAAAAGGATAAAGGGAAAAGGCAGGTGTATAACCTGCCTTTTTTTATGAATGTCATTTCTAGTGTAACGAGAAATCTAATTTAGCTTTTAGTTGAAGTTTATACTTACCTGAACAAAGCTATACTTTCAACTATAGCAATAAAAGAAGTGTTCCCTTGAGGACTAGTGAGAACGGGAGTTCGAAACTTGCAAGCGAAGCTCATAGGGGTGTTAAAAATCCAACTATAGAACCCAGATTTCTCCCGCTGGTCGAAATGACAAAATAAGTAGTAGCCGAAAAAGCTCCCCTCCTTAGACAAGGAGGGGTTGGGGGTGGTTGGACCACTATACCCAAAGCTTTAGCCGTATCTGTCCTTTCAGACCAGTTGAGTCCGGAGACTCGCGCTAGCTGAAACTATAAATTGCCTTCCAGCATCTGCTGCAAAACGCCTTCTTTCAAAGCATACGACGATACACGAATCTCCTGCAGGTTATACTTCTCCAGTACAAAGTCTACAGCTATACTTGCCAGCACGATCATATCCACACGCATTTCCAGCATGCCGGGTATGGCTAAACGCTCATCGTGGGTTTTGCGAAGTAGCTCTTCGTGTATAGCATAATAATCTGCAATGCTTATAGTTGATGCCGGCGGTATAGTTTGCTGGCGTGATGTGTCGCCTTTGCTTAGTGCATCAATATCACAAAGCGTATCGAAAGTGCCGGAAGAGCCTACGAGTATAGTTGGTTTGTACTGAGTTACAGCTTCGGTGAGGGGTTGTAGTTTTTCGGCCAGGTAAGTTTTTTCGGCGGCTATACTTTCAGTTGGCATCGGGTCTGCGGTAAAGAACTGGTCCATCAGGCGCTGGGCTCCGATCTCGAAGCTGCGTTTCCAGAAGATTTCCTGGTTGTTGCAAAGTATAAACTCCACGCTGCCACCGCCAATGTCCATGATTAGGGCTGTCTGCTCGTCCAGCACACCGGCAAAGCGCACGCCGTAGTAGATGAGTTCGGCTTCGCGGGCTCCGTCTATTACTTCTACCTGTATGTCGGTTTGCTTGTAAATGTCCTTCACAAAATCGTCGCCGTTGGCTGCGTTGCGCACCATGCTGGTAGCCATGGCCCTAACCGTTTCAGCGCCATGCTCATCAATCACCTTTCGGAAGTCGCGCAGCGTTTTCAGCGCACGCTCGTAGGCTTCGGGTGCAATGTTGCCGTTGCTGATGCCGCCTTGTCCCAAACGCACCGGTACTTTGGTTTTATACAGGTCGCGCAACTGCCCCTGCTCATTCACTTCCGTTACCAGCAAGTGAAATGTATTCGTACCCATATCTATTAGTGCAAGGCGGTTGGTCATTGTTTGGAATATTAATATTAGACAACGAAACTGTTGCTTAAGTGATTATTGAATTGTTATGAAAAAGGAAGCCTCCAAAACTTTTAAAGTAAAAAAACTTATGTAGTCTTGAAGGCTAAAAAGAAGTTGGAGACTGTTAAGATATCAACTTTATCTTGAATTGTAAGTGCGGACTATATCCAATAATTCCGTAGCTACAGTCATTGCACTGTTTTCTTGGATATATTTTACTAATACGGGGTCATCTTCGAAATATTTAATCATGTCTTCTTTGTATTTAAGAGATCTAAATCTGGTGGCCTTTTCCTCATTTGCTCTCTTTACATGATATATTACGAGTCCGGCAAGCTGTCCTGTACGTTCAAAAGCATATACATTAACTTTCCCTTTCACCAGTTTTGCCATCAATAAGCTATAGTTTGTCCCATATGTTTGAATATTGTCTATTTCTATTAATGCTTCACCTTTTTTAACTGTAATGGCACTCACAAGTTCGGTTTTTATCTTAATTACAGGACCATCAGGTGAAGTACTGTATTCAATTTTCTTACTAGTTGGAGTTGGCATCTCAATATAACCTTGCTTGATTTCTCCATTGAAGAATTCAAGTGAGGCAGGATATAACTGAGCATTAGCGCTAATAGTAAACAGCAGTAATGCAGCAAAGAGAAAAGAGTAAAATTTAATCATAATTGTGAATTAAGTTAGTTTTCTATTATTCAAAACAGCTTTTGAGAAAGAAGTATAATTAAATTTTCCAAAATTTCATATATAGAAAAATATAAATATACCAAAGATGTGGAGTTTTACTTTAAAAAGAAGTTATTCTACCTCCCCACCGAAGTAAACCTGAAGAAAGTACCCAACGGCAGTTTTCTGTCACCACCATCCAGCAAGTATAGTTCGCCGAGCTCTTCGTTCTTCACCATGTCACCAAACGTGCCGCGCATCAGGTTGTCGAGTACCATCGCCGAGAAGCCCATCGAGTACAGGTTTATCAGCAGGAAATAATCGGTGCCGTCCAGCATTTCGCGGCAAAGCTTTATCATTTCGTTCAGCTCGTCTTCCAGTTGCCATTTTTCGCCGTTCGGGCCGCGGCCGTAGCTTGGTGGGTCCAGGATGATGCCATTATACTTGTTGCCACGTTTTACTTCTCGGCGGGCGTACTTCATGGCGTCTTCCACGATCCAGCGCACGTTGTCCAGGTTGCTGGCTTCCATGTTGTCGCGGGCCCAGAAGTTAACCTGCTTTATCGAGTCGAGGTGGGTTACGTCGGCGCCGGCAGCTTTGGCGGCCAATGTGGCAGCACCAGTGTAGGCAAACATGTTCAGTACTTTTGGCTGTGGCGTTTTAAGTTTGCGGGTAGTATCGTAAATAAACTTCCAGTTAGCGTCCTGCTCCGGAAACAAGCCCACGTGCTTAAACGATGATAACCCCAACCGGAAACGCAGCTTCAGGTCGTTATACTTATAGTTGATGAACCACTGCTCCGGCATTCCTTTCTTCAGTTTCCACTGGCCTTTTTCCTGGCTGCCTTTGTCGCGGGTAAACACGGCATTGGCCATACGCTGCCATTCCTGCTCGGGCAGGTGCTTGTCCCAGATGGCCTGAGGCTCAGGTCGGGCTACATAATACTGGCCAAAACGCTCCAGCTTCTCAAAATTGCCACTATCCACTAATTCGTAATCGGCCCAGTTTTCTGTTGTAAGAAAGGAATACATATCTTTGTCGTTTATTTCAGGCGCAGTGCCTATAAGGGAGTAAAATTACGCATTATATGCCACACCTTAAAAAGTGCACGAACCTGCTGTTTTAATTGTTTCAGAAACATGGCAATCAGTTTTTATAAATACCAGGGCACCGGCAACGATTTCGTAATGATCGATAACCGGAAGCTGACGTTCCCTGCCGAGAATGAAGCGTTGGTAAAACACCTTTGCGACCGCCGCGTGGGTATTGGCGCCGACGGGCTTATACTTCTGCAGGATCACCCGGACTACGATTTTGAGATGGTATATTTTAATGCCGACGGCCGCTTAGGCTCTATGTGCGGAAACGGCGGGCGCTGCACGGTGCGTTTTGCCAAACAATTGGGCGTGATAGAAGACGTAGCCTGCTTTCTTGCAGCTGACGGCGAGCACCAGGCAAGTATAGAACGCGACCTGATACAGCTGAAAATGAACGACGTGCAGGGTGTAGAAAAAATCGGCGATGATTACTACCTTAATACCGGCTCCCCGCATTATATCCGTTTTGTAGATGACGTGCAACGTATAGATGTTTATAAAGAGGGCCGCGCAATCCGTTACAACGAGCGTTTTGCAGCAGTAGGTACCAACGTAAACTTTGTGCAAAAGATAGGCGAGAACGAAATTTTTGTACGCACCTACGAGCGCGGCGTGGAAGACGAAACCCTTTCGTGCGGAACAGGTGTAACGGCTGCGGCGCTGGTAGCAGGTATGGAAGGCATGCAAAGTCCAGTAAAAGTAAAAGTGTTAGGTGGTAACTTAGAAGTTGCCTTCCAGCGCTCCGGCGAAGATACCTTTAAGTATATTTACCTTAACGGTCCGGCAAAGCAGGTATTTACAGGTGCAGTAACAGTATAAAAAACATAACGCAACTATAGAACAAGACTCTCAGCAAGTATAAAATGTTGGGAGTCTTTTCTTTTTTATGTAGCTTGTACTATATAACAACCTATAAACCTGTGTTCCTGAAAACAGATCAAACCTACCTGCGCGCCCTAGAGCCTGCTGACTTAGATTTCCTTTATTCATTGGAAAATGATACATCAGTATGGCATGTGGGGAACACGCTTACGCCGTACTCTAAATTTGTGCTGGAACAGTACCTGGAGAACGCCGCACTCGATATTTATACTGTAAAGCAACTGCGCCTTATTATCTGCAACAGCAAAAGTCAGCCGATCGGCGCCATCGACCTTTATGATTTTGACCCCTTGCACCGCCGGGCAGGTATAGGCATCGTTATTACAGCCGATCACCGTGGAAATGGCCACGCCTCTGATGCGCTGGAATTACTGCTGAACTACTGCCAGAATACGCTGAAACTGCACCAGGTTTATTGTTCTGTTACCGCTACCAATCTGCCAAGTATACATCTGTTCATAAAGGCTGGCTTTACACAAGTAGGAGTGCGCAAAGAATGGTTTTTAACTTCGGATGGCTGGGAAGATGTGGTTGAAATGCAGCAGCTATTAAACAATAAATAGAAAATATAACATGGTATTTCGTCAGGCAAGTATAGCCGATATTGCTGGCATGTCGCGGGTGCGGATGGCTGTAAAAGAAAATGTATTGTCTAATCCTGACCGGGTTACCCTTGAAGATTACCGTGAAATGCTGGAAGAAAATGGGGCTGGCTGGGTTTGCGAACTAGACGGGATTATAGTTGGTTTTGCTATAGTTGATCTTACAGATGCCAATATCTGGGCGCTGTTTGTAGATCCTGATCATGACAAAAAAGGCATAGGCAGAAAACTGCACGACCTGATGCTGAACTGGAGCTTTGATCAGAACATTGACAAACTATGGCTATCAACAGAAGCCGGAACCAGAGCAGAAACATTTTATCGCAAAGCAGGCTGGCAGCAAACAGGTATAACACAGAGTGGTGAGGTCCGATTTGAAATGGAACGCAGAAAGTATAGAACCAAAACTTCAGTATCACAACAATCATCAATTTAACAATCCAACAAACAAAACTTACCTGTTCTGTCAGAGATATTTAGCCTTTTTAACTATAAATAGAGAAACCGCTATACTTTATCGGTAAATATGGCAGATAACCTATGTGGCAATTAAAATGGTATTGTTTTAGTACAGAACATTAGAAATATCGGAAAAACCCCTATTTTTGACGATATTGCAAACAGAAGATTTCATTTTAGCATAACAGACACAGATGTTTGATTTTTTCGGTAAAACCGTTGCGAAATTATTCGGAACCAAGTCCGACAGAGATATAAAAGAGGTACTTCCTTACGTATCCAAAATAAACGAAGAGTACGCAAAACTTAAAGGCCTTTCAGATGATCAGCTTCGCCAGAAGACTGAAGAGATAAAAGGTGTTATTAATGAGCGCCTGAAGTCTATTGATGAAAAGATTGCAGCCTTGCACAAGCGTGTGGCCGACGAGCCAGAGCTTAACATTGTGCAGAAAGAAGCCATCTTCTCTGAGATTGATGAGTTAGAAAAGCAGCGTAACAAAGACCTGGAAGTAGTGCTGATGGAAGTACTGCCTGTTGGTTTTGCTATAGTTAAAGAAACTGCCCGCCGCTGGAAAGAGATCGGCCAGTTAGTAGTAACCGCTACCGACATGGACCGCGCCTTAGCTGCACGCAAACCAAACGTACAACTGGATGGCGATAAAGCCATTTGGGCGAACAAATGGGAAGCAGCCGGCAACGAAATAACCTGGGAAATGCTGCATTATGATGTGCAGTTGATTGGTGGTATTGTGCTGCACCAAGGGAAAATTGCCGAAATGGCCACAGGTGAAGGTAAAACATTGGTAGCAACACTGCCAGCTTACCTGAATGCGCTTTCGGGGCGTGGTGTGCACGTGGTAACCGTTAACGACTACCTTGCCCGCCGTGACTCTGAGTGGATGGCACCGTTGTTCGAATTCCATGGCATCACAATCGATTGTATCGACAAGCACCAGCCAAACTCTGAATCGCGTCGCAACGCCTACAAAGCAGACATCACTTACGGTACAAACAACGAATTCGGCTTCGATTACCTGCGCGACAACATGAGCCGCGAGCCACAGGATTTAGTACAGCGCAAGCACCACTATGCGATGGTGGATGAGGTTGACTCCGTATTGATCGATGATGCCCGTACACCACTTATCATATCTGGTCCGGTACCGCGCGGCGATGAGCACGAATTCCATATCCTGAAGCCGCGTATCTCGATGCTGGTAGATGCTCAGCGTAAAGTGGTTTCTAACTTCCTCACAGAAGCAAAACGCCTCATTAAAGAAGGAAACGAGAAAGAAGGTGGTTTAGCCTTGTTCCGTGCTTACCGTGGTCTGCCTAAGAGCAAGCCCCTGATCAAGTTCCTGAGTGAGACGGGTAATCGTGCCATCATGCAGAAAGTAGAGAATTTCTACCTGCAGGATAACTCACGCCAGATGCCGGAAGCTGATGCTCCGCTATACTTTACCATTGATGAAAAGCACAACCAGATTGAGCTGACCGAACAAGGTATTGACCTGATAACAGGCCAGGGCGAAGATCCAAACTTCTTCATCATGCCGGATATCGGTACTGAGATCGCTAACCTGGAAAACGATAAATCCCTTTCTCACGAAGACCTGCTGCATGCCAAAGAGCGCCTGATCGCAGACTTCCAGGAGAAATCAAAGCGTATCCATACTATAAACCAGTTACTGAAGGCTTATACTTTGTTCGAGAAGGATACAGAGTATATCGTTACCCCAGATAACAAGGTGAAGATTGTAGATGAGCAGACAGGCCGTGTAATGGAAGGTCGTCGTTACTCTGACGGTTTGCACCAGGCCATTGAAGCGAAAGAGAACGTGAAGGTAGAAGATGCCACACAAACTTACGCTACAGTTACGCTACAGAACTACTTCCGTATGTACCACAAACTGTCTGGTATGACGGGTACTGCCGAAACAGAAGCAGGCGAGTTCTGGGACATCTACAAACTGGATGTGGTAGTTATACCTACCAACCGCCCGATATCAAGAAAAGACGAGCACGACAAAGTATACAAAACCGTTCGTGAGAAGTATAATGCCGTTGCCGACGAGATTGTAGCCTTAACAGAAGCTGGTCGTCCGGTACTAGTTGGTACAACTTCAGTAGAGATATCGGAGTTGCTGAGCCGTATGCTGACGCTGCGCAAGATAAAGCACCAGGTACTGAATGCGAAACTACACCAGAAAGAAGCTGAAATTGTAGCGGAAGCTGGTAAGCCAGGTACGGTAACTATAGCTACCAACATGGCTGGCCGTGGTACCGACATTAAGCTTACACCAGAAGCGAAGGCTGCCGGTGGTCTGGCCATTATCGGTACAGAGCGCCACGAGTCTCGCCGCGTAGACCGCCAGTTGCGTGGCCGTTCAGGTCGTCAGGGTGACCCGGGTTCTTCTCAGTTCTTCGTGTCTCTTGAAGATAACCTGATGCGATTATTCGGCTCTGACAGAATTGCCCGCCTGATGGACCGTATGGGTCTGGAAGAAGGCGAAGTAATTCAGCACTCGATGATCACAAGCTCTATTGAGCGTGCGCAGAAGAAAGTTGAAGAGAACAACTTCGGTCAGCGTAAGCGTTTGCTGGAGTATGATGACGTGATGAACGCACAGCGTGAAGTGGTGTACAAGCGCCGCAGAAACGCACTATATGGTGAGCGACTAGAGCTGGATATCTGGAATATGATCTATGATATCAGCGAAGATGTAATCGTGAGCTACAAAAACATCAGCGATTACGAAAACTTCCAGCTGCACGTGCTGCGTGTGTTTGGTATCGAGGCTTCTATCACAGCTGATGAGTTTAAAACTGCTCCGGCTAACCAACTGGTAGAGCGTTTATATAACGAAGCACTGAACCATTACCTGACCCGTAACAAACAGATTGCAGATCATGCCTACCCGATCATTGCTGACATCCATGCTAACCGTGGACCGATGATTGAGAATGTGGCTGTACCATTTACAGATGGCAAACGCCAGCTGGCTGCTGTAGCAAACCTGACCAAAACGTATGAAACGCATGGTATGGAATTGCTTCGTGCCATGGAGAAGATCATTACGCTGGGAACTATAGACCAGGCCTGGACAGACCACCTGCGCCAGATGGACGACCTGAAGCAAAGTGTGCAGAACGCAGTGTACGAACAGAAAGACCCATTATTGATCTACAAGTTTGAGTCGTTTGAGTTGTTTAAGCGCATGATCGGTAAGGTAAACGAAGAAACTATCGCTTTTCTTTTCCACGCGTTTATACCGGTTCAGGCGCCAGAGCAGGTGCGCGAGCCACGTCCACAGCAGGCACCAAAAGCGCCTGTACTTAAAGAGCAGAAGCAGGAAGTACACTCTTCTCTGGAAAACCAGTCAGGACATACTTCGACGCCGGCTCCAGAACCGGAAAAACTGATGCCGGTACACTCCCAAAAAGTAGCTGGCCGTAACGACCGTGTTAGTGTACAATATATGGATGGCCGTGTAGTGAAGGACGTTAAGTATAAAACTGTAGAAGACGACCTGCTGCACAACCGCTGTGTACTGATTGAAGAATAAAACAAAGCAGCCACTAACTAAACTTAGTGGCTGCTTTATGTTTAAATATATTGTGATGGGCGTAAATGAAGTCTTTGATCTTATGTCCTTCATCTTTTGTTTTAAATAACTATGGCAGGCAACCTTGCTTCTTACATAGACCACACTATATTAAAGCCTGACGTCACTGAAACGCAGGTATTGCAACTGTGCGATGAAGCCCGTGAGTATAACTTTGCAGCCGTTTGTATACCCCCCTGCTATGTGCAGCTTTCAAAAGAGCGCTTAGCAGATACTGGCGTAAAAGTGGCTACCGTAGTTGGTTTTCCGTTGGGTTACCAGCACCACAAAGTTAAGTTCCTGGAAACGCACCAGGCCATTGCCGATGGCGCAACAGAGATAGATGTTGTTATTAATATCTCCGCTTTTAAATCCGGGAAGTATAGCGACGTAGAAAACGAGCTGAGTGATCTGGCTAAGTTTTGCCATTTAAAAGAGGCCGAGCTTAAGGTGATCATCGAGACAGCCCGGCTTACTGAAGAAGAAATTGTAAAAGCCTGCGAACTGTGTGCAAATGCCGGTGTGGATTACGTTAAAACCTCAACAGGATTTGCGGCTAAAGGTGCTACCGTGGAGCATGTGGAACTGATGCGCCGCGTATTGCCATCCCATATCAAAATTAAAGCTGCCGGCGGCATCCGAACATTCGAAGATGCGCAGGCGTTAATCAAGGCGGGCGCCGACAGGTTAGGTTGCTCAGCTAGTATTCAAATTGTTACCCATGAACAGAATCATTAATCTTATACTTTCGCTGGTTATACTTTTGTCTTCGGCGTGTGCTTCGTCAACGGCTAGTACTACAGATAAAACTGTTAAGTCAGGTGGTAAAGATAAAGTGGTGGAGGACCTGAGCGTTTATCGCCCGAAGTATAACACTACAGAAGAAGCTGCCGCTGCTGCCCGTATAGAGCCCACAAACCATGTAAACCGAAAAGTAGCGGTGCTAATGGATACGGTTGCCAGCGTAAACAAGAACATCAAGTATGCGCAGGGCTACCGTATTTTAGCATATAATGGCTCCGAGAGGCAGACCGTTATGAACCTACGCAAATCAATAGCGAGACGCGTTCCTGAAGTAAAAGATTACCTGACATACAATCAGCCAAATTTCAGGTTAAAGGTAGGAGATTTCTTTAACAGGGTAGAAGCACAACAGGTACTAAACCAGATCTCTGACCTGATCCCCAATGCCCAGATCGTGCAGGACCAGATCAACATTAAGTAAGAGATTCCATAGCAAAGTATAAATTAAACGTTGCAGCCACATTGGTTCGCAACGTTTTTTATTTTTGCTACCTTTAGTTTCTTATGAAGTCACTACTACTACTTACGGTTTTATCGCTTGCTGTCTTTTCGTGTGCTCAGAAAGTAAACGAAGTTCAGATTAAAGAAATTAACCTTAGCCTGGATAATAAAGAGTTAAAGAAGAAACTTTATCAGCAGAAAGCGGAAACCGATACGCTATTCAAAAATAAGATTGAAGATATATTGGTGTTGGTTAAGATACCTGGAGATGACAAGTTAATAGAAGTAGTTAATGAGGAGTGGCCTGAGGAAGTTGAAGTGACTTATAATATTCTGAAAGACGCATCAGGAAGTATAATCAGAATTTCAGAATCACCTTATAGCGAAAGTGGAGATTGGGATATAGTTTATAGTTATTACTTCGATAACAACGGGAATGCATACGCCAACGAAAGAATAGTAAGCGCATTTAATACTTATTGTCCTGATGGTGTACTTATAGAAGGTGTTAGTAGGGAAATTATTGTTAAGCTATATAACACTAATCATACCTTGATTGACAGCACTCACAAAATGGTAGACGAAAATGATGTTGATATTACAGTAAAGAAATGTCAGCAAGAAGTGAGAAGTGATAACATTGGGTTTTATAGCTTGCAAGCATACATAACAAGTAGAAATATTAAAACGGAGAAGTAGTCGCTATACTTCTGAATTACTTAAAATTTTGAACACAACAGATAAAATAAAAGAGCTGGCGAAAGCATATGCTCCTGAAACAGTGCAGGTGCGCCGCCACATACATGCAAATCCCGAGCTAAGCTTCGAAGAATATAACACAGCAGCCTATGTAAAGCAGACGCTGGAGCAGTACGGTATTGCTTCGGAAAGTATGGCCGAAACTGGTTTGGTAGCATTGATAAAAGGCCGTAACCCGGAGAAGAAAACTATAGCCCTACGCGCCGACCTGGATGC
Organism: Pontibacter deserti; assembly: GCF_023630255.1. Classification (NCBI taxonomy): domain Bacteria; kingdom Pseudomonadati; phylum Bacteroidota; class Cytophagia; order Cytophagales; family Hymenobacteraceae; genus Pontibacter; species Pontibacter deserti. Next base: position 278,250 of record NZ_JALPRS010000002.1, read on the forward strand.
TTTGCCTATAGTTGAGGCCAATGAAGTAGAATATAGATCGAAGAACCAGGGTGTGATGCATGCCTGTGGGCACGATGTGCATACAGCTTCATTGCTGGGAGCTGCCCGCATACTTCAGGAAATGCGCGATAAGTTTGAAGGAACTATAAAACTGGTGTTTCAGCCGGGCGAGGAGAAGTTTCCGGGTGGCGCTTCTATTATGATAAAAGAAGGTGTGTTACAGAATCCGGCTCCGGAAGGTATAATTGGCCAGCATGTGTTCCCGTTGTTGTCGGCAGGTAAAGTAGGTTTTAAGACAGGTATGTATATGGCCAGTGCCGATGAGATCTACATTACGGTAAAAGGAAAGGGTGGTCATGCGGCATTACCTGAGATGAACATCGACCCGGTGCTTATTTCTGCGCATCTTATAGTTGCCTTACAACAAATCGTGAGCCGCCATGCCAGCCCTAAAATTCCGACTGTTTTATCGTTTGGTAAGATAGAGGCCAAAGGCGCTACCAATGTTATCCCGAACGAGGTAAAGATCGAGGGTACTTTCCGGACAATGAATGAAGTATGGCGTCGGGAAGCCCACCAGAAAATTAAAAAGCTTGCTGAAGGCCTTTGTGAAAGTATGGGTGGTAGCTGCGACATCGATATCAAAAATGGTTATCCATTCCTGCAAAACGACCCTGAATTAACCGGAAGGGCCCGCGCAGCAGCTGAGCTATACTTAGGCGCAGAAAATGTTGTAGACCTGGACCTGTGGATGGGTGCTGAGGACTTTGCTTATTACTCTCAGGAAGTTCCGGCTTGCTTTTACCGTTTAGGTACAAGAAATGAAGCACGAGGCATCACATCAGGAGTACATACCCCTACGTTTGATATTGACGAAACAGCACTGGAAACAAGTATAGGACTGATGGCTTTTATCGCTTTGCAGGAAGTGAATTCTTAAATATACCGGTACACTTTAATCTATTATGAAGAAACTATACTTCCTGCTGTTGCTGATTTCACCGCTATGTGCATTGGCGCAAAGTAAACTATCGGCGCCAACAGCTATATGGCCAGAGCTACAACTAAGTGCCAATTTAAGTGGTGAAGGTATATTGTTTATACAGAACCAGTACCGCATTAACACCGACAGCCGCTTCAACGACCTGAAGAAATCCGGCATACTGAGCAGTTTCGAGCGCATAGAAGTAAGTTTAGGCTACGAGCATACATTTTCGGAGCACTGGCGAGGGGGGCTTATCACACGCTTTGCAGCAGAAGATTACCCAAAGTCCTTTTTCGTTTCGCCGTTTGTGCGCCACAATGGTAACCTGGCGGGCTTATACTTTAACAAGCAACTGCTTTTTGATTATGTAGTGCAGGAAGGTCGGGAAAACTTTGGTCGCTATAACCTGTCAGCGGAGTTAGGTAAACGGTTACCAGTAAAGAACAAATTTATTACACCGGGTATAAGTTACGAGGCCATGCTTTTATCTGAATTTGGTAAAGACGAAGATGAGAACCAGGAAAAACGTGTTGTAGACCTAACCCGCCTGCGTCTTAACCTGACATATGAACTCACCGAAAGCTTACGCATTACCCCATATTTTATGCGCCAGACTGACCGGTACTATGTGTTAATCCCACCTGAGTACAATGAGGACGGGCAGTTACTGAAAGAAGGTTATACTACTAAGCGCAACCGCATTACTCCTGTTATAGGCCTTGAACTGAAGTATAGCTTTGGCCGAACACCTGAAACTGCCAGTATTACTTATTGATGTTATTGCAACTGCAAAAGCGTCAGTCCTTTAGGAAGTATACTACTAATACTTAATGACAATATTTCAGGAAATATAAGGATAATTTGGGTGGCATAGTTTTTACAGAAGTATAGTTGTGAACAGATTTCAGAACTATAAAAAGGAGGTAACTATGGCACTTAGCAGATATTCAGGCATGGAAGGTAACATGCCACAATCGTTCAGTTCTATGTTAGACAGATTTTTTAATGAGTCTGTTAATACCAAAGGCTTAAGCAGCTTTACACCTTATGTAGATGCCTGCGAAACGCAAAACGGCTATGAAATTGAAGTAGCTTTACCAGGTATTAGAAAAGAAGATGTTTCTATTGATTTCCAGGAAGGCAGATTGTCTATTTCAGGAGAGCGTAAGTTTGAGAAGCGTGAAGGCGACGGCAGACGCTACCAGATGCTGGAAACACAATATGGTTCTTTTAACCGCACCTTCTATCTTCCTGACAATGTAAATCCTGATAAGATCAAGGCCAGAATGGAAAATGGTATGCTGCTGGTAACAGTACCAAAAGATGAGCAGAAAACCATGAAGCGCCAGATCAGCATATCGTCTGAAGAAGAGTCAAAAGAAAATAAAGCAGTTAAAACTAAAAAGGAAAAAGCTTCTGAAGACGGCAAAATTGTAGAGGCCTAAAGCAAGCAACAAACAAAAAAGAGGCTGAAAAATTTTGGCCTCTTTTTTGTTTGTTTATATCTTAGGTTAGTTGCTCCGCCATGTGCAGCATACTAACGTATACATAATAGCGTTATACTTCTAAATATAGCCTTTATAATATATTAACTTAATAACCTTATTCTATACATGAAGACTAAACAGTTTATCGTTGGCCTCACGCTTTCAGCCTTATTGGGTGGCGGTGTTGCGGTAGGTAGCTATAAGCTGCTGGAAAACGACAATCAGGAAACATCCACACAGGAACAGGAACAGTATCCGACGGTGCGCTACACCAGTGATATGCGTAGCAGCACAACCGCAGTACCCGAAGGACTGAACTTTGTTAAAGCAGCGCAGGTATCTACGCCAGCCGTAGTACACGTCATGACAGAGTATAGCATCCGTTCCTCGGATCAGTACAACAGCCCGATGGATCCGTTTTTGCGTGAGTTCTTTGGCGATGGCTTTGGAGAGCGTGTACCGCGTGGCCCGCAAATGGGGTCCGGTTCAGGTGTGATCATTGCATCTAATGGCTATATTGTAACAAATAACCACGTTATAGACAGGGCAGATAAAATAGAAGTTGTGCTGGATGACAAGCGCAAGTTTGAAGCTACCCTGGTAGGTAAAGACCCGAATACAGACCTGGCCCTGCTTAAAATAAATGCCGATAAATTACCTGTTATCCGTTACGGTAACTCCGATGAGCTGCAGGTAGGTGAGTGGGTGCTTGCCGTAGGTAACCCTATGAATCTGACTTCTACCGTTACTGCCGGTATTGTAAGTGCCAAAGGACGTAACATTAACATACTTAGTGCAAGCCAGCGTAGCAATGGTCAGGTAGGTGATATGACCATCGAATCATTTATCCAGACAGATGCTGCTGTAAACCCTGGTAACTCCGGTGGTGCACTGGTAAACTTAAATGGTGACCTGGTAGGTATAAACACTGCAATTGCTTCTCAGACCGGTTCATTTGCAGGTTATTCTTTTGCTGTGCCATCTGCTATAGTTAGTAAAGTAGTTGATGACCTGCTGAAGTATGGCGAAGTGCAGCGCGCATTGCTTGGTGCTAACATCCAGGAAATTGATGCAGCGCTTGCAAAAGAGAAAGGCCTGAAAAGCCTGAATGGTGTTTACATTGCCCGTGTTACAGAGAACAGTGGTGCTAAAGAGGCTGGTTTACAGGAAGGTGATGTTATTACAGCGATCAATGGTGTATCTGTAAACAAATCATCGCAGTTGCTGGAGCAGATTGCCCGTTACCGCCCAGGCGATAAGGTTAAAGTAGAATACCTGCGAGGTGGTAAAGATAAAACAGCTAATGTAACACTGAAGAATACCAACTATAGCACCGAGATAACCAAACGTGCCGTAGCGAAAGCAATAACATTTGATGGGGCTACTTTTGAGCCGGTAAGTAAACAGGAAATGAATAAACTAGGTATAGATGGCGGTGCCAAGATATCTGGAGTTCGTAACAGTAAATTCCGGGAAACAGGTATAAAAGACGGTTTTATCATAACCAGAATAGATAAATACTCCGTTAATGAGCCAGCCGATGTTCAGAAGCACCTGAAAGGATTTGAAGGTGGCGTAGTTTACATCGAAGGTGTTTACCCTGATGGACTGAAAGCATATTATCCAATTGGTAAAAGCTAATCAACTATAAACAATACATACAGAAAGCTTCTGCAGCCTTGCAGAAGCTTTTTTATTTTTTAGATTTGTAAAACATCCGAAAGTATAACTATAACCCTTGTAATGGCAATATCGCGAATCGTGCTGCTACTGCAGGGCTCACACCATAAAGTATAAAACTCATGAAACAGACCATAGATGAACTGCCATTGATACAGGATATAAACAATGTGTTAAAGCAGCTAGGTATAAAAGATACTAATCCTTCTTACAGTACCGGCCTTAACTGGGGCGGGCAGTCTGGCAGAGCAACCCGCAAGATTCATTCGCCTGCTGATGGCAACCTGATTGCTACAGTGAACATGGCTACTGCTGAAGATTACGACCAGGTAGTGGCAACTGCCCAGGAAGCTTTTAAAGAATGGCGTAAAATGCCATCCCCTAAGCGCGGCGAAATTGTGCGCCAGATAGGCGACAAGCTGCGTCAGCATAAAGAGGCACTGGGTAAACTGGTTAGCTATGAAATGGGCAAAATTCTGCAGGAAGGCCTTGGTGAAGTACAGGAAATGATCGATATCTGCGATTTCGCAGTAGGGCTGTCGCGCCAGTTGCATGGCTTAACTATGCACTCAGAGCGCCCGCAGCACCGCATGTATGAGCAATATCATCCATTAGGCATTGTTGGAGTAATCTCTGCATTTAACTTCCCGGTGGCGGTCTGGAGCTGGAATGCCATGCTGGCCGGTGTATGCGGCGACGTGATTATCTGGAAGCCATCAGAAAAGACACCATTAACGGCAATAGCGTGCCAGCACATTATAAGAGATGTGTTAGCAGATAACGAGCTGCCGGAAGGTATTTTTAACGTAATCATCGGAGATGCAGAGATCGGTAGCCTGATGGCAAATGATACCCGAGTTCCTTTGATTTCTGCAACCGGCTCTACGCGTATGGGTAAAAAGGTTGGTGAAGCGGTTGGTGCCCGTTTAGGTAAATCCTTACTGGAGCTAGGCGGTAATAACGCAATTATACTTACCGAAAACGCTGATCTGGATATGGCGCTGATCGCGATTGTATTCGGGGCGGTTGGAACCTGCGGGCAACGATGTACTTCCACGCGCCGCCTGATCATCCATGAAAATATTTACGAACAGGTAAAAGAGCGCCTGCTTAAAGTATACCCAAGCCTGCCTATCGGTCATCCACTCGATAGCACTACGCTGGTAGGGCCACTGATTGATAAAGATGCTGTAACTGCTTTCACAAATGCGCTGGAACATGTGCGGCAGGAAGGTGGAAATATACTAACAGGCGGTGAGATATTATCTGGTGATGGCTATGAGACCGGAACCTATGTGAAGCCGGCCATAGTAGAGGCTGAGAACCATTACGAAATGGTACAGGAAGAAACCTTTGCCCCAATTTTATACCTGATCAAGTATAGCGGTGATATCGAAAATGCTATTGATATACAGAATGGGGTAAAACAGGGATTGTCTTCTGCTATTTTCTCAACTAACCTGCTGGAAACAGAGGCATTCCTAAGCCATTATGGTTCTGACTGTGGTATAGCTAACGTAAACATTGGTACATCCGGTGCTGAGATTGGTGGTGCTTTTGGTGGTGAAAAAGAAACAGGGGGTGGCCGCGAATCAGGGTCCGATGCCTGGAAGATTTACATGCGCCGCCAGACCAACACGATCAACTATAGCCGTGAGCTACCTCTGGCCCAAGGCATCAAGTTTGATATAATGGATTAATCTCTGGAGTTTTGGTAACGAATTTCAGGCTTTAAAAATTTAGCCAGTCTTGTATAAAGGCTGGCTTTTTTTGTGAACTATAGCTAGCCGATGGGGAAGAGCAGCTACTGGCAGGTAGCCACAGAAAAAATCAGGAAAAATTTTGCAACTTGATGCAACCTTGCATGATCGCTCTTGTCTTTAGTGTGGAAGTAGGGAGGAGAGCGATGAAAAAGAGAAAACGGCAAAGCCGGTGGTGAAGTAACAGAAACGTAATTGCTAAACTGGAGTAACTTGGAGACATCTACTTATCAGGACGTAAACCAGCATGTAGTGGAACGGTGCAAGGGTGGCGACAACCGGGCACAGTATGAACTATACAAGCTATACTCCAAGGCCATGTTTAACGTGAGCATGCGCATCACCAACGATTATGCCGAAGCAGAAGATGTACTGCAGGAGGCTTTCATCAGCGCATTCAAAAATCTACACAACTATAAGTCTGAAGCTTCTTTTGGCAGCTGGCTCAAAAAGATTGTGGTAAATGCAGCAATAAACGCAATCCGGAAGCGGCGCTCTGAACTGGTGCCGATGGATGAGCGGGTTGCCACCGAAGTAGCAGACGAAGTAACTGACGATAATGATACGGAATGGCAGGTGGAAAATATCCGCCGCGCTATACAAAAATTGCCAGATGGCTACCGGGTAGTGCTTAGCTTATACTTGCTGGAAGGTTACGACCACGCCGAAATAGGAGAGATACTGGGAGTATCGGAGTCTACTTCTAAATCGCAGTACAGCAGGGCCCGGAAAAAGCTTCTGGACATAATGAAAGAGCCACATTTTGCGGCCTGAGAATCAAACAAACAACAACAGACATGAAAGATAGACTGAAAGATTTTGTAAGCGAGCATCGGGATGATTTCGATGTGTACGAGCCGCGGCCAGAGCTTTGGCAGGAGATCTGTCAGGAGTTGTCGGCCGAGCCTAAAGAAACTACCAAAGTAATTAAGTTCAGCTTCGGGGATAGCTTCAGTTTTAGTGGCGATATGCTCTTTATGCGCGTAGCTGCAGCTGTTATACTGCTTTTAGGTTGTGGCCTTACTTTATGGCTAACCAAGCAGAATGCTGCAGATGGTAACTATACGATGGCTGCTGTTAGCCAACCGGCTATACAAAAAATAGCTCCTGAACTGGTAGAAGTAGAAGCATACTATACCAGCCAGCTTAAAGATAAAAAAGAACAGCTGAGCGAATACGACCTGAAGGTGCTTGGACTGGACGAAAAGAGAGAAATCGACAGTGAAATAGCCCGGCTGGACAGCAGCTACATCCAACTTAAGAAACAATTACTAACTGCCCCTAATACCGAAAAAGTGATGAATGCCATGATCCAGAACCTGCAGATACGGATCGAAGTGCTAAATCGCCAATTGGAAGTACTTCAGAAAATAGAGAAACTCCAGAAACAAACAACAGAAGAATCCTTAAGCAATGAAACCAATGTATAGATCTTTACGCTACTTGGCCATTATACTTGTGATGGCACCTGCTATGGTCTTCGGTCGCCAAGCGGCTGACGGACCATCCCAACCTACACCACAACCTGCACCCTGCCCTAATACAGCTGTTGCCAGCGTAGACCCGCATGGTAACTGGAACTATAAAAAGCAACCGTCGGCGGCTGTTTACGATGCTGAAAAGCGCAAAACCTTTGAGAAAACTTATAAAGTTACCAGCGCTGATATACTTAATATTGAGAACCGGTATGGTAGAGTGCATGTAAATACCTGGAACAAGAACGAGATTAAAGTAAAGGTAGACATGATAGCCAGAGCCGGTTCTGAAGGTAAGGCAAGCGATATGCTGAACAGAATGAGCATTGCGGAGAGCAGGGAAGACAAAACAATATCGTTAAGAACGGTATATGAACCTTCGCGCATGTCGGGTGTAAGCTCTTCTGAGATCAACTATACGGTTTACATGCCAGAGGCAAATGCTGTTACTATAAAGAACACCTACGGCGATGTTTACCTGGCTGCCCGGAAAGGCAAAGCAGATTTATCTCTGAAGTATGGTAACCTGAAATGCGATCGTTTAAGCAACTCAGATAATAACCTAAAGCTTACTTATGGCTCCGGTAGCTGTGGTTACATCAATGGTGGTAATGTGCAGATCGCTTATTTTGACATGAATGTAGCTGAGGCACAGGAACTGAAAGGCTTTAGTAAGTATAGCGAGTTAACCATAGGCAAGCTGAACGAGGAACTGAGCATGGATATGAAATACGGTTCTTTCAGGATAAATAACATCAGTAACAACGTCCGTAATATCAGGCTGGCCAGTACCTACATTCCGATCTCTCTTAATTTTGCCGATAATTCTGCCTTCAATTTTAATGTAAATGTGCAGTATGGCGATTTTAAAGTGAACAAGGACCTGGTAAATATTACCTCCATCGAAAAAGATTATACTTCTGCTGACTATAAAGGTAAGTTTGGGTCTGCATCATCAAAAGCTGCGGTATCTATTACCTCTAAGTATGGCGACGTAAGGTTCACACAATAAACCGATCCTGTGTTGTAAGTTGTTTTGTTATAGTTTAGAGCCGGCCTGGTGCCGGCTCTTTGCATTTACTAGGGTTTATTATGGCGCATTGCTTATATTTGACTATGGCAAATCAAAACGAGATTCTTAATTCTTCTAAAGCCCCCGAGCCGGTTGGGCTATACCCGCATGCCCGCAAAGTTGGCAATCTGTTGTTTTTATCTGGGGTTGGGCCCCGTGAGCGAGGCACTAAGAAAATACCTGGTGTAGAACTGGATGAAGCTGGCAATATTACTTCTTATGATATTGAAACTCAGTGCAGGTCTGTGTTCCAGAATGTGAAGTATGTTTTAGAAGATGCCGGATCGAGCTGGGATAAACTGGTAGATGTAACCGTGTTCCTGACGAACATGAAAGCTGACTTTGCAACCTATAACCGCATATATGCAGAGTACTTTAAAGATAACCAGCCTTGCCGCACCACGGTAGAAATAAATAGCTTGCCTACACCTATTGCTATCGAATTAAAGTGCATCGCTACCATCTAACTCATGCAGCATAATCCAACGGAGATTTATACTTCCAGGGCGACAACTTTTAAGCAACAGGAGCAATTAGCAGCAGGTAAAGCATCGCGTGTGTCGTGGTTGCGCGTGTTTATTTTTGTGGCAGGCGTAGCGGCGGCTTACCATTTCTTTAACACTGGTAACAGTGTCTGGGGCGCACTAACGATAGGTATAGGCTATACTTTGTTTATACTTGTAATGCGATGGCATACCCGACTGGAATACCAGCGCCAACATTTAAAGCTGTTGCACGAACTTAACCTGGAAGAGCTTGATCGGCTAAAAGGCAACATCAGCAAACTAGATAGCGGACATCAGTTTACAGACGACCATCATCCCTATACTTCCGACCTCGATATTTTTGGGCCTAATTCTCTTTTTCAGTTAATTAACCGGTCGGTTACAAGTATAGGAAAAGCAAAACTGGCAGGTTGGTTACAACACAGAGCCGCCAAACACGAGGTACTACACCGCCAGGAAGCAGTAGCTGAGCTAGGCAATAAAAATGCTATAGAATGGCTTCAGAACTTGCTGGCAACACCAAGGCACTACAAGCATACAGAAGATTCTAAAACAGATTTCTTTGTGTGGCTACAGGAGAATCACTTTTTCAGCAAGCATACTTACCTGCAGCCACTTATTTTTATACTTCCTGTTGGTACGCTTGCTGCTATAGTTGCCTGGTTTTATGGCTACTCGGGTTACCCAGCTGTTGGGTTATTGGTGGTGCAATCGCTGCTCTCTTACCGCTTCAGGGTAGAGCGGGATGAGTTTTATGAGAACAGTATAGGCATTTATGAGTCTATGCAAAGTTATACCCGGCAATTACAACATATAGAGCAACATCAGTTTAAGGCATATTACCTGAAAGAACTGCAACATAAACTGCACGCAGGAAATGTAAAGGCATCTGTAGCGCTGGGTAAGCTGGCACTCATTATTGATTTCTTCTCTTACCGGCTGAGTACGTTGATGGCCTTTTTCCTGAACACGATACTGATGTGGGATTTTATTTGGGTATATCGTCTGGAAAAGTGGCGCGAAAAATATCTGGACCAGGTGAAAGGTTCTTTAGATGTGCTGGCCAGTTTCGAAAGTATAGCAAGTATAGCTGCGCACCAGTTTGCCAATCCTGCTCATACTGTTCCGGAAATAAGTGATGTACCGTTTGAGTTTAGTGCTGAGCAACTGGCCCACCCGCTTATTTTTGCTTCGGAACGCATTGCCAACGATTTTTCAATGCAGGGCGTGGGGCATACCATTATAGTTACCGGCTCAAACATGTCGGGTAAAACTACTTTCCTGCGTACGGTGGGTATAAATATGGTGCTGGCCTTTGCTGGTGCGCCTGTTTGTGCCCGTAAGCTGCGCGTTGCCCCGGTGCAGGTATACACTGCCATGCGCACCGTAGATAACCTTGCCGAAAGCACTTCGTCTTTTTATGCCGAACTGAAACGCCTGCGTATACTGCTGAATATGACAGAACATGGCGAGCCGGTGTTCTATTTACTCGATGAGATACTGAAAGGTACCAACTCCCGCGACAGGCATTTAGGAGCTATGGCGTTGATCAGGCAGCTGCACCAGCGTTATAGTTCTGGCATGATATCTACACACGACCTGGAACTGGGCGCAATGGAAGAAGAACTGGCTGGCAGCGTTGAGAACTATAGTTTTAACAGTACCATAGAAGGCGATAGGATCCTGTTTGATTACAAGTTACAGCGTGGCATTTGCGGTAGCTTTAACGCCAGCAAGCTCATGCAGCTGATGGGTATCGCCATTGAGGAGTAAATATTAGACAATGGACAATATTTAATTCTCCTCCTCGGAGGGGTAAGGGTGAGTTTATACTTCACCTGATAAATATTAACAAACTAAACATTAAACTATAAACTATGAGAGTTGTAGCAGACATACCAAATCCACATGTTAAAATTACCCTGCATTCCTATAACGGCAAGTATATCCTGAAACTGGAGAAAGCCAACTTGGAGCAGATCTATAAAATTGAAGAAACAGAAGTGAACGGTGATGAAGGTGCTATTGCTTTACTGGACGAAGAGTTTATTGAAGCCGTAGTAAATCGTTTTGTTGATATGCGCGATGCTTTTGTAAGTACAATTAGGAGGAATGGGTAAGGTTTCTCACTTTAGAACAGTTTTGTACGCTATTGAATAAAAATAATTGATGATAAAATTCTTTAGAAAATACGAAGGCAGCCTTATAACTATCCTTACACTTTATGTTATTGGACCAATCTTAACTTTTATCTTTATTTATACTTTACTTAGTAATCCGACTGAATTAAGTGAAAATATTAGAGTAAGAGGATATTTTCAAAATACCTTTATAATAGGGATAATTGGAGCTATTTTGACAATTAGCGGTATAATTAAGATTTTTAAGAAGTAGAAGAAATAGGGAACGCCTGTTCTAAGTTAGTTTGCTGTTTGTTTTGAGTAAATACAAATCAGAAAACATAAACAAGTAGTGGAAAACAACAGAGTCCAACTTCACATAAACGTCTGTTTTCGGCCGACGGCCTTGCAGTAATTTAGCCTAACCGCTAAAAGCAATAAACATAAAAAAGCCCGCTTCATCAGCGGGCTTTTTTTACTTTGTAAGCTTAAGACTAATTAAGCACCGATAGCTACACGCTTGAAATCAGTTACTGTTAAGCCTTTGCTTGTCTTCTCAAGAAGCTGAGAGATAGTTAAAGAAGAATCTTTAACGAACTCCTGGTTTAACAGAGTGCTTTCTTTGTAGAACTTGTTCAGTTTACCCTGAGCAATTTTCTCCAGCATGTTCTCTGGCTTACCTTCAGCACGAGCCTGCTCCTTACCGATCTCGATCTCACGCTCGATAGTAGCTGCATCAACGCCGTCTTTATCAAGAGCGATTGGCTTCATAGCCGCGATCTGCATCGCGATATCTTTACCAACTTCAGTTACATCAGTACCGTTTGTGTTGTTAAGGCCAACAAGTACACCTAATTTACCATTAGAGTGGTTGTAAGCTACAACTTTATCAGCAGTAACAGTTTCGTAAGATACTACATCGATCTTCTCACCAATTTTACCCATCAGGTCAGTGATATGATCCTGTAGCGAACGGCCATCAGCCTGAGGCGTAGCAAGTAATTCTTCTTTAGTAGCAGCGTTAGTAGTAACAGCTGCGTTCAATACTGCCTGTGCAAGGTTTCTGAAGTCTTCAACTTTAGATACCGGCTCAGTTTCACAAGCGATAGCAACAACTTTACCAGTTGAGCCATCAGCAGTAACCTGCGTTAATACAATACCTTCTGAAGTTACGTTTTCAGCACGCTTGCTCGCAATCTTCTGTCCCTGCTTACGCAGAATATCTTTAGCCGCTTCAAAGTCGCCGTTTGCTTCAGTAAGCGCTTTTTTGCAGTCCATCATACCTGCACCAGTTTCCTGGCGAAGTCTGTTAACGTCTTGTGCTGTAATAGCCATGATCTTTATAATTAAGAATTATGAATTATAAATTATGAATTCTGTATTGGTAAGGGTTTTGATTAAAGATGACTTTATAGTTAGCAGAGAGTCTATAGTCTAACGTCTAAATTCTTGCATCTTTAAAAAGCCCCTAAAACAAACTGAACATTGAAGCAGCTTGCCCAATGTTCAGTTTGATATGTTGCAATATGAACAAGTTCTTATTGCTCGTCAGCTTCTTGTTTAGCCTTGATGCCTTCCTCTTCAGAACGCTTACGCTCAGTTTCTTCTTTGTCAACCTTACGCTCAGACAGACCTTCTTCAATCGCTTTACCCATGATAGAAACGATCAGGGAAATAGATTTAGAAGCATCGTCATTCGCAGGGATTGGGAAGTCAACCAGCTCAGGGTTCGAGTTAGTATCGCAGATAGCGAAAACAGGCAGGTTAAGCTTGTGTGCTTCTTTAACTGCAATGTGCTCACGCTTCACGTCAACGATGAAAAGGGCTGCAGGCAGTCTTGAAAGATCTGCGATACCACCAAGTACACGCTCCAGTTTCTCACGCTTCGCGATAGCTGCATAAGCAGTGTTATCTTTCATCATTTTATCGATGGTAGACATTTTCTTAAGAGACTTACGCACAGTAGCGAAGTTAGTAAGCATACCGCCTAACCAACGATCGGTAACGTAAGGCATTTTAAGACGCTTCGCTTCTTCCGCAACGATGTCCTGAGCTTGCTTTTTAGTAGCTACGAACATGATCTTACGGCCAGACTTAGCGATGTTCTTGATAGCTGAAGTAGCCTCATCAAGCGCAACCAGTGTCTTATTTAAGTCAATGATGTGGATACCGTTCTTCTCCATGAAGATGTATGGAGCCATTTTCGGATCCCACTTTCTGGTAAGGTGGCCAAAGTGTACACCAGCTTCCAGTAATTCTTTATAATTAGTACTTGCCATGTTGTTGATACACCTTTAATATTAACGTTTGCTGAACTGGAATGAACGACGCGCTTTACGCTTACCGAACTTCTTACGCTCTACCATACGAGGGTCACGTGTAACGAAACCTTCTTTACGAAGAACTGATTTAGTCTCGGCGTTCTCAACTACCAGGGCTTTAGAGATAGCAAGTCTTAGTGCCTCAGCCTGGCCGCTTACACCACCACCTTTTAAATTAGCAGTAACATCGTACTTGCCAATCAGATCTAAGGTTTGAAACGGCTGATTTACTATAGTCTGCAATACTTCGTTAGGGAAGTATGCCTTGATATCTTTACCGTTAATAGTGATATTCCCTTGCCCGGCCGTCATATAGATACGTGCCACCGAGGTTTTTCTTCTACCGGATGTATTGATAACTTCCATTAATTATTATAAGTTGAAGGTTAATTCTTTAGGCTGCTGAGCTGCAAATGGATGCTCGCTTCCTGCAAAAACATGAAGATTACGGAATAGCTCGCGACCTAGTGGGCCTTTAGGCAACATGCCACGAACTGCGCGCTCTACGAGCAGCGTTGATGATTTAGCCTTTAGCTCACGTGGAGAAGTTCTCTTCTGACCACCTGGGTAACCAGTGTGTGTCAGGTAGTACTTCTGATCCCACTTGCGACCTGAGAAACGTACATTATCAGAGTTGATAACGATCACGTTGTCACCGCAGTCAGCGTTTGGCGTGTACGAAGGCTTGTTCTTGCCTTTCAGGATCTTGGCGATTTCAGACGCCACGCGACCCAAGTTTCCTTGCCCTGCATCAACAATCACCCAGCCTTTGTTGGCTGTCTTCTTGCTGACATTTAGGGTCTTATAACTTAAATGATCCATTTTTGGTGGTAGTAAGCGATTTATTTAATGTTAACTATTTTTCTTTCGGTTCTTCGAAAATGGTCACAAAGATAGCGAGTCTTTATTTTATATGCAATACAGTTTTATAAATTCCCGGAAATCAGTGTAATAGCAGTAGACTCATACCTTAAAATGAAGGTTGGGATGATTCAGATATACTTCTAACTATAAATTAGTAACTGTGTTTATATCAGAAAAATCTGTACCTTATCTACCTAACTACTCCTGCCTAACTATGCACCGATCTGTAATTTACTTGTTGATGATTTGTTTCTGCCTCTCATCGTGCAGTGAAGATGTTGTAAGCAACGTGCTTGATTCTGATAAACATACCATAGAATTAGTTGCTTTTGGATTTGCAGAGAACCCTACAGAAGAGAACAAGGGCTTTGGAGTAGCTTATTATTTCTACTTAAATCTTGATAATGACTCAGTATTTATCCAAAAGAAAATAAACCCGATTGAAGCCCCTGAAACACTTGCCTGGACAGGAACTATAAAAGGTATTTCAGAAGATAATAAATTACAAGACTTTATTAATGTTAGCAGAGAAATGCCAAATGGATTCATCGCGGATACCAAGATACCTGAGTTGACACTATACTGTAGTTACTATTATTATAGCAGGTATAAAGATGGAGACAAGGTAAAATATCAGTTCTACACACATCATAACCTGGACAGAAGGTTTAGGCAGGCTGTAGATATGTTCATGAATTCTTATTTAAGCCCAAAAGTAAGACCTGTAACTACTTTGTAAAGTCAGATAGTATTATTGTGCCTATTGTAAAAGGAAATGATATTGTATTCGGTCCTCCACCAGCGCCTATGTCACCGCCTCCACCTATAAGAAAAACAGTAAATTACACGCCTCCCACTGTAAATAAGCCCTGAGAACTATACACTGTATTAAATCGATGCTCAAAAAACTACTCAACTCTTTCGCGCTGGCCCTGCATAACATCCGCACCAGGTTGTTCCATACCTTGCTGTCTATACTTGGTATTGTGATTGGGGTAGGGGCGTTGGTAACGGTGCTCTCGCTGATAGATGGCTTGGAGAAGTTTGCTAAAGAGCAGATAACTACTACTACATCGCTGAAGGCTGTAATGATAGAAACCAACACCTATAAACGTGTAAATGATGTTAGTCTGCAGAAAGAAGACTATGGTTACTTGAACTTCGAGCGGTTTGAGAAATTCTCAGAAAAGATGGCTATACCTGCTACCGGCTACATCGAGTTTAAGAAAAACAGCGAAATATTATTAGCGGATAGCAGTAGGGTCGGGGCAAGTGTGCACGGTGTAAATACGCTACACCCTAAAACTATAAACCTGAAAGCTGGCCGGTTATTTACATCTAAAGAACTAACAGCTAAAGCTCCTGTTGCCTTTGCAAATTATAGTTTTGCAAAACAGGTAGCTGGCAAAGATTCTGTTCAAACTATACTTGGGCAAACGGTAACCTACCATAACAAACCGGTAAAAGTAATTGGCATCCTTAAACCCACAAAGCACGAAAGACCACAGCTATACTTGCCCATTAGTTTGTTTACTGAAACTGAACTGAAAGCTGACCCTCCAGGAGTAGTATTTGAAGTGGATGATGTAGAGCAGGTGCAGACTTTTAAGAAAGATGCAGAGCAGTGGCTGAAAACTAATGTAGCCAAGGACACTACAGATTTTAGGGTAATTACCAACGAAGGCAGGTTAGAGCAGGCAGCTAAAGGTTTCTTACTGTTCCGGATCGTGATGGGCATGATCGTGGGACTTTCGGTGGTAGTAGGTGGCATAGGCGTAATGAACGTGCTGCTGATTTCGGTAACTGAACGAACCGTGGAAATTGGTGTGCGCAAAGCTATGGGAGCTAAAAAGCACGACATCCTGCTACAGTTCCTTGCCGAGTCGGTAACGGTATCGTTGTTTGGCAGCTTACTTGGTTTGGTGCTGGGAGTATTATTTGCGATGGGAGCGGTTCCGGTTATCAAAGCATTTGCAGATGTGCCTTTTCAGGCCGCATTTACACTAAATACGCTTATAGTTATTACCATCATCGCTATCGTGGTAGGTATTGTATTTGGTACTTACCCTGCTACACGTGCCGCCAGGCTTAACCCCGTAGATGCCATCCGAAGAGAGTAGAACAAGCTGTCTGTAACTTTAGTATCTAAGTTTATATTTTATTTGTAAACTATACCTGCCATCAGAACTATGAAAGCCATACTTGTAAAACAGCCCGGTGGACCCGAACAACTTATACTTGGAGAATACGAACAGCCTTTGCCCGGACCTTATGAATTGCTGGTAAAAGTGCACGCCACCGCCCTTAACCGCGCCGACACACTGCAGCGCCAGGGCAAGTACCCGCCTCCTAAAGGTGCCAGCCCTATACTTGGTTTAGAGATTGCCGGTGTGGTTGAAGAAGCAGGTATAAACTGCACCAAGTATAAAAAAGGCGATAAGGTTTTTGGATTGCTGCCCGGTGGTGGTTATGCCGAGTATGCTTTGATACATGAAGAAATGGCCATGCCTATACCTGACAACTTAAGTTTTGAAGAGGCTGCTGCTATACCTGAAGTTTTTTTAACGGCATGGCAGGCACTTGTATGGTTAGGTAAATTGCAGGCCGGCGAACGTGTACTAATACATGCCGGGGCCAGTGGCGTAGGTACGGCTGCCATACAACTGGCCCGCACCCTGAAAGCCGAAGTACTGGTTACAGCCTCAGAAGGAAAACTGCATGCCTGTAAAGAACTGGGTGCGCATAAACTGATAAACTACCAGGATCCTGATGTGCCTTTTGAAGATGAAGTGCTGGCCTATACCAATAACGAAGGTGTGGATGTGATCATAGATTTTATAGCAGGCCCATACTTTAACCAGAACCTCGATTGCCTGCGCCTGGATGGAAGGCTGGTTATACTTGCCAGTTTAGGTGGTGGAAAAGTAGATAATGTGGATCTGCGAAAAATTCTGACGAAGCGACTGCAGGTAATAGGCTCCACGCTGCGCTCCCGTACCAAAGAATACCAGATAAAGCTTACCGAAGACCTAAGCCGGTTTGCCTTGCCTCTTTTTAAAGAAGGTAAGCTAAAACCTGTGGTTGATTCCGTATATGATTGGGAAGACGTAGCCGAGGCGCACCATTACATAGAAAGCAATAAGAACATCGGGAAGATTGTACTGCGGGTAAGTTAGCCTGAAAAAGTAGGTATTGGCAAAAGAAACAGTAAATACAAGCCGTTAACCTTGCGACATAAATTGGCCAACTATAAAAACAGAAAGGACAGAAGAAAGTATAAAATCTCTTCTGTCCTTTTTCAAAATATCCTTTGTCTGGTAAAAGCTTACTGCGCTCTCAGTTGCTTAACAAGCACAGCAAAATCCTTCGGGTATGGAGCTTCAATTTTTACCGGCTCTCCGTCCATTAACCTGAAACCGATGGTATGCGAGTGTAGCGCAAATCGCTTAATTAGTGGCTGTTCTTCTGTTAGCTTTTTCAGGTTGTAGCCGCGCTTCAGGCTGCTCAGGTATAAATTCTCGCCTCCATATAGTTCATCGCCCACAATAGGTGCCTTCAGCGATGCCAGGTGCACGCGTATCTGGTGCAAACGACCCGTTACAGGTAAACACTCTACCAAAGTATGGCGGTTATAGTTTTCCAGCGTCGTAAAGAACGTTTCAGCAGACTTACCCTGTGGTGTTAGCTTAGCCACACCTTTGGCACTTGGAAGTATAGCTTTGTTTACTAATTGGTCTTCGAACTTATGGATACCCCAAACTACGGCATGGTAAACCTTATATACTTCGCGGTGCTCGAACTGTATCGCCACATTACGGTAAGCTTCCGGGTTTTTAGCAAATATCAGGCACCCCGATGTGTCTTTATCTAAGCGGTGGCAGGCCTGCAGGTTCGGGTTATACTGACGGGCAATTTTAAGCAGGTTGGTGGTATTAGGTGTTCTATCTTCCAGCGTAGCCAGAAAAGGTGGTTTGTTAACTACTATATAGTCTTCGTTCTCAAATATGATCAGGTCCTTAAAAACCGGGTACTTCATGTGTGTGCTTATACTTTATCAGGCATAGCTAAACTTTAAGCTGCGCATCCTGCAAAGATACTGATAATAATTGCTGATTGTTTATTGTTGATTGTTGTGAGGGTTAATTGCTTGCTACCTTAGCAGGTATTTGGCAGATGTTTATAGTTAGCTAAAATATAACCGTTTGTGGACACCAACTTGCAATCAGTAATCAGCTATTATTTGGCTTTTGGTAATTTAAACCTGAGTGTAGAGCCTTTGCCAACTACACTGCTTATAGCTATAAAAGAGCGGTGTGCTTCAATGATGTGCTTGGAAATGGCAAGTCCTAAACCGGAGCCGCCTTCGGTGCGGGCGCGGCTCTTATCTATTCTGTAAAAGCGCTCAAAAATGCGGTTAATGTGCTCTTCTGCTATTCCTTTGCCATCATCAGCTACGGTTATTGTAAACTTCTTTTTGCCCTCGTTAAAAGATACCCAGATGTTGCCCCCATTCCGGCCATACTTGATCGCGTTATCAATCAGGTTGATGAATACCTGACGTATGCGATTCGGGTCGGCATGTAAGTTTACGTGTTCACCTGGCTGGGCCTCTAAATGAAGTGTAATGTGGCGTTCAGCTGCTTTCTGCTCCAGTTGCTCAAAAACTTCTTTTACCAGTGGTACTACATCAAAGTTCCGCTTCTGCATTTTAATAACACCCTTCTCCAGCTGCGAAATACTGATCAGGTCCTGTACCAGGGTATCCAATCCGTCCAGGCTGTTGGCTGCTTTCTGCAGGAATTTATCCCGAACAGCTACATCATCTACAGCTCCATCCAGTAAGGTATGTATAAAGCCCTGAGCCGCAAAAATAGGTGTCTTCAACTCATGTGATACATCCGCCAGAAATTCACTCCGCATGGTTTGCAGTCGCTTCAGTTCATCAATTTCTAACTGCTTTTTGGCCGCTATCTCATAAATTTCATTCTTGATTTTGAGTAGAGGGTCGGCAGTAAAAAAAGATCTACCTTCAGCTTTTCTGCTGTCCTGGCGTTTAATGCGCTCCAGGCTGGAATATACATTCTTTATTTCGCGTAGTATTAAGGCCTCGTAAGAGAAGTATACTAGTAAAAAGCAACTGATAAACACCACCACCAGCGCAACTATAAGCCCCTTAGAAGAGAAGTAAGTCGCTAATGCAAGAAAGGCGGTAAGCACCAAAGCCACCGCCAGCGAGATAAGTATAGTAAGCGTTCGGGAATTTAAATTCATACAATTCAGTCGGTATTAAACTTATAACCGACTCCTTTTATAGTACGAATATGGTCTTCACCAACTTTTTCACGCACCTTCCGGATGTGTACATCTACGGTTCTTGGAATTACATACACGTCGCTGCCCCAGATGCTGTTCAGTAGTTCTTCGCGGGTAAACACTTTGTTAGGTGTTGATGCCAGGAAAGCCAGCAGTTCAAATTCTTTTTTCGGAAGTATAATTTTTTGCTCTCCTTTATAAACGGCAAAGCTGGTGCGGTCAATTTTAAGACCTGCTATGTCTATTACCTGTTCCTGTTCGTCCTGCTGGGCATCGCGACGGGCAAAGGCTGCCAGTCGGCTTAGCAGTGCGCGGGGCTTTATAGGTTTGGTTATAAAGTCATCGGCTCCGGCATCAAAAGCAGCTACTTCAGAGAATTCTTCGGCACGGGCAGTCAGGAAGATAATATGCGTTTGTTTAAAGTCGTTTGTTTCGCGTAACTGGCGGCAGGCAGCAATACCATCCAGTACCGGCATCATTACATCCATCAGGATAACATCCGGTTTAAAAGCCTTCGCTACTTCAATAGCTCTTTTACCATTATCGGCCTGCGCCACTTCGTATCCTTCACGGGTAAGGTTGTAGTGCAGCAGTTCCACAATATCGGGCTCATCGTCCACGATCAGTATCTTGTATTTAGGTGTAGTTTGCACGAGTGTAACGGGTTAGGTTAACTGATTGCTACCAAGCTGTTTTCTTTAGCTATTGTAAAGGTAGTATGATTTAGGTAATCTGCTCAGTTACTACTAAATGATAATATATTCTTAACATAGGTGCGTGGGCTATGATATAACAAAAAAGCCAGCTGTTCAGCTGGCTTTCTGTCTTACTTTTTGGCGATGAGCTTGTGCTTTAGGTTCTTAAACTCGTAAAGGTCTACCTTCAGCGATCCTACAAACATTTCAGCTTCAATCAGTACCGGTATCTTGTTATCGTCATCAGATAAATATACTATGATGGCATTTTCGCCTTTAAACATCTCGTTCTTCGGCATTTTAGGTACCAGTTTTATAGCTTTTATCTTACCTGATTTGGTGCTTACTGTTTCTCTACCTTTGTAAGTAATCTCCATATCGAAGTTTTCTTCATCAAAGAAGCCTTTGATATTGAATTTGTCTCCCTTGCGCATATTATCATAGTTCAGGGTACGCAAATAGTAAAACCCACTTACAATATCCTGCACGTTATCAGATACTTTATGGGTGCTGGTCTTTTCTGGGTCTTTTTTCTTTTTAGATTTAACCGCAGCCGTATTGCTGTAATGATTAAAGTCTATTGTTTCTTTTTTGCGGTAGCTACCTTCCTCTATACTGCGGTAAAAACGATGTGGTACTATAGCAGCCGTATCAATATAAGATTGCCAGGTATCACGTATTTTTATAAAGAGGTCGAAAGAGCTGCTTGTGCGGCCATATACAGTAGCGCGGTAGTTTGGCCGTCCGTTTATAGTGTACAGCTGATTAGATATATCTATAGTTGCTTCGGCTGCTGTAATAGGGCCATAGTGTATTTTATACTTCAGTATCTCGCCAGTCGAAAAACTTTCGTTACGTATGGTTCGCATTCTGTCTTTGGTTGCAAAGGCAGAGAGTATAATCACGAGTAGAAGGATGATGGGAGTAAACTTCTTCATATTCTTCATCAATAAGTGTCAGTGTTAATAGTAGGTTTTATTCAACTATCATACCAACTCCATCCGGGCGATACGGATTTTAAGCTGCTGTGGCAACGCACTTACCAGTTATATTTTATGCTTATACCCACAAGTATAAGCTTGTTTATAGTAATTTATACTTTGTTATTAATTGCAAGTTAGCACTTTATCGCATTTTTTAGCAGACGGCCTTAAATAAAAAAAGGTGCCATTGCTATAGCACCTTTTTTGTTATTTTAGTTCAGAGAATAATGTTCACTCACCTCTATCAGCTGATTTATCTTCCAATACTTCAGCTACTTTTTCCGGTTCGCCTTTTACAATAGCTCTGATCTTCTGCTCGATCTCATCCATCAGTTCCGGGTTATCCAGCAGGATCTGTTTTACACCATCGCGGCCCTGGCCTAGCTTGTTGCCATCGTAAGAGAACCATGAACCTGATTTTTGTACAATGTTCAGTTCTACGCCCAGGTCAAGGATCTCACCTACTTTAGAGATACCCTCACCGTACATGATGTCGAACTCAACTACTTTGAACGGAGGCGCTACTTTGTTCTTCACAACTTTAACGCGGGTACGGTTACCGGTAATGTTATCAGCACCTTCTTTGATCTGGCCAATACGACGGATATCCAGACGTACGGATGCGTAGAATTTAAGGGCATTACCACCGGTTGTAGTTTCAGGGTTACCGAACATCACACCAATCTTCTCACGAAGCTGGTTGATGAAGATACAGCAGCATCCTGTTTTGTTGATCGTACCTGTTAACTTACGAAGTGCCTGAGACATCAAACGAGCCTGAAGACCCATTTTGCTGTCACCCATGTCGCCTTCCAGTTCGCCTTTCGGTACAAGAGCAGCAACTGAGTCAATAACTATAATATCGATAGCGCCTGAACGGATCAGGTGATCAGCGATCTCAAGTGCCTGCTCACCATTGTCTGGCTGAGAGATAAGTAAGTTTTCTGTATCGATACCTAATTTCTCGGCATATACTTTATCAAAAGCGTGCTCTGCGTCGATAAATGCAGCTAGGCCACCATTGCGCTGTGCTTCGGCGATAGCATGCATGGTAAGCGTGGTTTTACCAGAAGATTCAGGACCGTAGATCTCAATGACACGGCCACGTGGCAAACCGCCAATACCCAAAGCTATGTCCAACCCAAGAGACCCTGTAGAAATAGCAGGAATGTCTTCTACCTTGTTGTCGCTAAGCTTCATTACAGTGCCTTTACCGTAAGTCTTGTCGAGCTTGTCGATAGTCAGCTGCAGGGCTTTAAGTTTTTCGTTGCTTACACTCATGTGTTCTTTTCTTGTTTAGCTTAATTTGATTGTGAAATTACAACATTCAGATCCAATATGCAAAAAAGTTAACCTATATTTTGCTAATTATTTTAGCTGATTACTGCTGTCTTTTCTTAACATCTGCCGCACTGCTTTTGTGCCATTTTTGCTGCTTTTTTCTACTATTTTTATAAAGTTTTTTTAAGGTAACTATCCTATTCCGCAGCAGGTTAATATTCAGGTGTTTTAGCAAATAGCAGCAGTTGTTTGAGAAGCTTTAAAGCTAAATTGCTAAAAATATTGGAATGTGTGTTCGGCTTAGATAAAAAGCTTGAACTGAATTATAGCTGCTGGAATTTATACTTCTGGCAGCTATACTTCCAGCGTCATCTTAATCTGGACTAGTGTCTTCATTACCTACACAAGTTCTGTAGAGTGTTGTTGGCGTATACTTTCAAAATCTTTGCGGGTCATGCCAAAGTAGGTTAAGTCATGTAGTTCATTAGAATCCAACCCTCTGAAATCGCTACGTAACGTACCCTCTTCTACAAAACCGTTCTCCAGCGCCAATTCCCCATAAAACTTATTATTAGTTGTACACCGGATGTATACTTTGTTCAGGTGCAGCGCATCAAAAGCAAACCTGATGATACTTTGCAGCGCTTCCTGTACCAGTTCTTTGGTTTCAGGCCAGCCGCTAAAGTATAGACCGATTTCTGCTTTTGGTATTTTATGATCTACATTCTTTAAGGCAATGTCACCTAAGTAATTATTGTCTGCTTTGGCCCATACACCAAAGTCAAAGGTTTTGCGGTTATCCCAATCGGTTCTGAGTTGCTGCATTTGTATACGGGCATCTTCCAGCGCCTTTACGCGCGCTATACGGCCACTAAAAGCCGGGTATAAAGTATGGGAGTTTTCCTGCAGCACCCGCATAAAATCATTTTCATCTCCCTCCTGGTAAGGTCTGAGTATAAGGTGATCTGTCTCCAGCTTTTCATCCAGAGAATCGGGTAAAATATTAAATAATAGACTCATGTAAATTGCACTAAATGTAGGGTTTAAGTAGATGCTTGTATCTTCTTACGCTTTAAAGTTGAATTAGTATAGCAATTCCGAAAGTATAAATCTTTAAACTACCAAGGCTTCAATCCGTTATTACTGAACATGTTATATTAAATAATCTATAAGTTATAAACTATGGGAGACAGACTTAAAGGTAAAGTAGCTATTGTAACAGGTGGCGGGTCAGGTATAGGCGAAGCAATATGTAAAAAGTTTGCCCGCGAAGGTGCCAGTGTCGTGGTGGCAGGCTTCCCGGAAGACCCTGTAGAAGAAGTAGTGAAAGAAATTCAGAAAGAAGGAGGTACAGCCTTGCCATTTACTGCTGATCTTTCTACAGAAGCTAATGCTAAACGTTGTGTTGAGACGGCCGTGAGCCAATATGGTAAGCTGGATATTTTAGTTAACAATGCTGGCGTATTTCCGGAGGTAAACATGTTGCAGGACTACTCTGAAGAAGCGTTTGAATACATGCTGAAGAACAATGTGAAAACAGCATTTGTGATGAGCAAGGCGGCGCTTCCGGAATTGCATAAAACCAAAGGAAACATTGTGTCTGCGGGCTCTGAGGCTGGCGTGTTGGGTATAGCACAAAATACACCTTATGGCGGCACTAAAGGGTTTATACATGCCTTTATGCGTGGTTTGGCCGTAGAGCAGGCGCAGTTTGGCGTGCGTTGCAATATAGTTGGACCCGGACCTATAGATACCGCCTGGACGCACGAAAGTACTGGCCCTATGGACAGCAAGATGGTGAAGATGATAAAAGAAGCTACGCCTATGGGGCGGCGTGGTACCCCTGAGGAAGTGGCTAATGTATACCTGTTCCTGGCATCGGACGAGGCTTCTTATGTTACTGGTGCTACTTATATGGTTGATGGAGGTATAACTATCGCCAAAGGTGGGGTAGGCAGTCAGGCAGATTCAGAAATGAAGAAAGAGCCGAAAGGAGAACTGGAACTGGAGCACTCCAAAGAAGGCCATACTTCTATCCGTAAGTAAACTATAAGCTGATTTAAACTATAAAGGCCAGCAACTTTCGCGTTGCCGGCCTTTACTTTTTCGTATCGTCTCCGTTACTGATTCAGGAAAGGGTAGTTGTGGTGTTTCGGGCTACCCAGGTTCTGCTGTATCATCATCACTTCTAGGGTATGAGCAGTCTCTTTAAAGTACTCCAGCCTTCTGTACAGCATTTCTTTCTGTAACACTACGCCGGTAGCTGTTTTCATGTACGCACGTTTATCTTCTAATACACGGTGCATTACATCATTTACTGCTTCTTCGTTCTGCAGGTACCATTGCTGGAAATCAAAAATCCTGGCAGCGCCTGTAGTTGCCGAAGTAAAGTTAAGGCCATAAATGCGAAGAATATCGCTCAGCAGATCTATTTCCAGTGGAATAGACACGTTATATGGCATGGTGCGCACTTCCAGTCTGCTGTTAAGTGCACCAACTATAGTTGCCAGGTTCTCTTTAAAGCGAAAGTATAAAGCAGCCGCCTCCATAGGTATAAGTATTAGTAAGTATAAATCCGCCGCAAAATTACACGAATTTGATTCGATTGCTACATTGTTTAATGGTTAAATTGTTAAATCAGGATCCAACAATTAACAATCAGCAATTGACAATTAAAGCAGATCCAGGATTAGCTTCTCTTCGGTAATGCCTTCGGCTTCTGCTTTAAAGTTGCGCACGATGCGGTGGCGAAGTATAGGTAAGGCTACAGCTTGTACATCTTCAATGTCAGGGCTATACTTGCCATTCAGGATGGCATTGCATTTGGCACCAACTATAAGGTGCTGCGAAGCACGCGGGCCTGCTCCCCACTCCAGGTAGTTATCTGCTGCTTTAGAGGCCATAGACGAGCCTGGCCGGGTTTTATGCACCAACTGCACCGCATACTCCACCACGTTATCAACTACCGGCACACGGCGTACCAACTGCTGAAAAGCCAGTATGTCATCGGCATGCAGTATCTTGTTAAGTTGCTGGGTAAAAGCTCCCGTAGTATTCTTTACAATCTGTAGTTCCGATTCGTAGCTTGGGTAGCCCAGTGTAATGTTGAACATGAAGCGGTCGAGCTGTGCTTCGGGTAGGGGATAAGTACCTTCCTGCTCTATCGGGTTTTGCGTAGCCAGTACAAAGAAAGGCTCTGGTAATCTGTAGCGTTTGCCTGCTACCGTTACAGCGTGTTCCTGCATAGCTTCCAGCAGGGCTGCCTGTGTTTTAGGTGGGGTTCGGTTTATCTCATCTGCCAGTACAATGTTGGCGAAGATCGGGCCGGTAATAAATTTAAAGTTTCTGTCCTTGTCCAGCGTTTCGGCACCCACAATATCCGATGGCATCAGGTCCGGGGTGAACTGCACCCTATTGAACGACATGTCCAGTGCAGAGGCTATAGTTTGAATAAGCAGCGTTTTGGCAAGGCCCGGTACGCCTACCAACAAACAGTGCCCCTGACAAAAAACCGCCGTTAGTACTAATCTTACCACTTCGTCCTGCCCCACAATTACCTTCGAAATTTCGTTGGTCAGGTTGCGGTAGGCGTGGTGTAGCGCGTCGGCTGCTTCTTTGTCAGAGGTATACTGTTGTACCATATAGTTTTATTGCGTGAGTTGTAGTGCTTTACAGTCCTGGTATTCCGGATCGATCTCTATATATACAGAGTCAATATTCTTCCTGAACCACTCATCTACGGCTTTGCTCTTTTTATCGTTGAGTGCCGCTGCAGCAATTTTCGGATAATCGTCTTGTAGGTTTGCCTGGTGTGGAGTAGACTTACCTTTTAACTGAATGATGCGCACGGCTTCTTTGCCATCTTCGGTACGGAACGGAATTGGCTCTGATATTTCGCCTACCTGCATTGTATCGATCACGAAGAAGATATTTGGATCAACCTGGTCCATCGGGATGTAAGTAGAGCCGTTGCGGCTGGTCATCATACCACCGTTATCTTTTGTGGCAAAGTCATCAGAAAAATCTTTAGCAGCTTTCGCAAAAGAGATGCTGTCGTTCTGGATCAGCGTACGGATGCTATCCAGTTCAGCTATCGATTCCTCGATATTCACAGTAGCGGTAGCAGGCTTAATCAGGATGTGACGTGTATTAAACTCCTGGCCTTTACGCTCAATCAGCTGAATCAGGTGGAAACCAAATTGGGATTCTACTATACCTGAAATGCCACCTGGCTCCAGGCGCAATGCCGCTGCTTCGTATTCCGGTACCAGTTCTTTCTTCTTAAAGAAGCCCAGTTCACCACCAGCAGCTGCCGA
Organism: Pontibacter deserti; assembly: GCF_023630255.1. Classification (NCBI taxonomy): domain Bacteria; kingdom Pseudomonadati; phylum Bacteroidota; class Cytophagia; order Cytophagales; family Hymenobacteraceae; genus Pontibacter; species Pontibacter deserti. Next base: position 305,108 of record NZ_JALPRS010000002.1, read on the forward strand.
TCCAGGATCTTGTGAGTATTGTTTAGCCAGTGTAGCAAAGTCCTCGCCGGCAAGTATACGCTTGCGTAGTTCTTCTAATTGCTGACGCGCTTCCTGCTTCTGCTGCTTGCTTACTTCTGCATACTTTACAATCTGGCCTAATTCTACTTCGCTTGAGAAGTATGGGAGGCTGTCTGCAGGAATACGGCTGAAATAAGCGGCTACTTCTTTTGGTGTAACACGAACTTTGCCGGCAATTTCTTCCTGCATTTTCTGCATCACCAACTGGTCCTGTATGGTTTTGCGAAGATCATCTTTCAGCTGACGGATGCTTTTGTTATAGTATTGCTCCAGGCGCTCTACACCACCTACCTGTGCAGATAAGTAATCAATTCTTCTGTTAAGTTCACCTGTTACACGATCTTCTTCCACTGTTACAGAGTCTATCTCTGCACGGGCCAGTAAAAGTTTATCCTGAACAAGCGACTTGAACACCTGGCATTTAAGATCAGCGCTTGGCTGCTGTTTCGACTGGGCCAGGTACTGCAGGTAGCTGAACTCCAGCTCTGATTTGAGCACGATCTGGTTATCTATTTTGGCAATAATGCCATCTACCTGGCGCTGCACGGGTGCCTGCGCTGTAGCCTGGAAAGCCGACATTATACTTACTATAATGGCTGCTACCACAGAAAATACTCGGGTTGTTGTTATCGGTTGGTTATGCATAATGATGTTTGCGCTCTTGCTGTTGTGGCGCTATACTTGCTAATGTTGTACCGAAGCCTTGTTGTTCGGGTAATTATACTTTGCTGAAACCGTTTCTTTAAGTTTGCAACCTGCAATCTCCAAAGATTTTTTTAGCAAAAAAAGCTCCACTATAAAAGTGCAGCTTTTTTTGCAGAAGCTTTTATTTTATCAGCCTCTCTACTTCTTCTTTGTTAACAGTTACAGGGTATTTTTCACGAAGCTGCTTTACCCATTGCTCTTCCAGATAGTTCTGGTAATCAGAGATGGCAACGCCACGCACTTCGTTCAGTTGTTTATAACCCGGCTGCAGCACTTTGTTTATGATTACAAGATATTCGCGGCCGTTCAGTTGTGTGGTGTATGTTCCGATTTTCCATTCTACAGCATCTACAGCCTTGTTCTCACCTTTCTGGAATTTCTTTTCAGAGATCTGTACTGCCAGTGGGTTGCCGGCATTCAGGTTATCAGCAAGGGTGCTCAAATCCGAAGAGTAAAGCGTAAATGATACACGACGGTTGCGTCGGCGGCCGGTTTCTGTTTTATCAGGGCCAGCTTGTTTGGTTTTGCCTAAGCTGTTAATCTTTAGCTGATCTTCAGAGATACCTTCCTGCTGCAGGTAAGCAGCTACTGCCTGAGCACGTTTTTGAGCTAACTCCTTAGATGCTGCATCTTCGCGTGCATCAGCATGACCATTAATATCAAGGCTGGTGTTTGGCATCTCGTTCAGTAGTTCTGCCAGTTCGTTAAGCTGGGCTATTCCATCTTTTGTAAGCGTAGCTTTGCCATTCTCAAACATCACATCTGGTATCTTAGCCGTTTTTACAGGGTAACGGCGCTTTTCCAGCTGCTCCTGCGCTGCCTTCAGCAAATCCTTGTTTGCCGCACTGATCACTATGGCATCGGCACGCTCGCCCCACTTATATTTCTCTTTGTTTGCCTCGAAGTAAGCTTTAAGCCCAACGCTGTCTTCTACAGCTTTAGACCATACTTTCTCATCCATTAACTGGAACAGCAGAATACCATCGTGGTACTCGCGCACCAGCATGCGGTAGTCGGCGTGCTTGTTCTCCAGGTTGGCACGTTCGTAATCCAGCAGGCTTTTATTTACAAAGTTATCGTAAAGCAACGTCATCGCATATTCAGCTGTGCCGGTGGTGCGTGGGCGCTGGTTTTCTTTGGCGTAAGTATAAAAGTCAGCTATGGTATAAGGCTTGCCCTGTATGGTAAACAGAGTAGTTTTTAAGGCCTTATCATTTTCGTTATAAGTCCAGGTGCCTTTCAGTAGCTCATCAGTTGCTTTGCTGAAAGCAGTTGTTTTAGCTGCAGTAACTTCAGCAAAGTTATTTTCCTGGCGAATGCGCTTAAGGAATAAAGTCTTGTTTAGCTCAGAGCGGGAGTCTTTGGCTACTTTGTTGCGCAGATTCTGCTCCATGTCTTCATACGGAGGAAGTCCACGCTTTTCGAGTAACTTGATTATGTGCCAGCCATATGGTGTAAGTACAGGCTTAGCTGTTTCGCCTTCTTTTTGCAGGGCAAAAGCAGCTTCCTCAAAAGAAGGGATCATACGGCCGGTACCGAACCAAGGCAATTCACCGCCATTGCTGGCTGTATTATCGTCTTCTGAGAATTCTGCGGTTAGTTTATCCCAGTTCTCGTTACGCTGCACACGTTTATAAATAGCATCAACACGTTGTTTAGCAGCCAATGAGTCTGCTTTAGGCATACCTGGTGTGGCACGAACCATAATGTGTGCTACTTTAACTTCACCACGTGCATTACGCTTATCATGAACTTTTATCAGGTGGTATCCGAAACGGGTACGCACCGGCATCGAGAGCTGACCAGGTTCTGTTTTGTAAGCAGCGTTCTCGAACGGGTACACCATCTGCATGGCAGTGAAGTAACCTAAATTACCGCCATTTTCTGCTGCAGAAGGGTCCTGTGAATGTTCTTTGGCCAGTTTTGCAAAGTCTTCACCTGCCTGTGCACGCTTGCGTAATTCCATTACACGGTTGTAAGCAGCCAGCGTATCCTGCGGAGCTGCATCCGGGTCTAAGGTAATAAGGATATGGGAAGCATTTACCTCCTGTTTCAGGCGATCATAGGCTTCGCGCACCAGCTGGTCTGTTACACTATTCTCAGTAAGGTAAGGCAGGGCCAGTTGTTCTTTGTAGCCTTCCAGTTCACGTTTAAAGGCGGTAGTTGTATCCAAACCGCGGCTTTCGGCTTCCAGTACCTTTAGTTTAAAGTTAGTGTATAGCTCCAGGTAATCGGTAACGCTCTGTTGGGTATAGGCGTCCTGGTTACCCCCGTTGTTTTTCTCATACACGTATTTAAACTCTGTGGTAGAAAGCGGCTCGGAGCCAAGCGTAGCGATAGCCGGTTCTTTGCTGTCGTTCTTTTTGGATGCTGTGCATCCGGCAAGAGCCAAGGCGGCTACCGCAACAAGTAGGTGATTGCTGCGCATAAGTTGATTAAACAAAACTTGTTTTGCTGATTAGTATCAGGATATGCAATTTTAATTATTTTTTCTGACAGATAAGCCAAAAAACATAACTATAATCCTATTGCATGGGTTTTTGTTCCGGATAACGGACAAAGGTTGGTAAAAGTGTGTGCTTCAGGCTTATTTAATCTTTTTGTAAAGCAGGCAGGCGTTTGATCCGTTTCTGGTGGTAAACTCTACTTTATCCATTATTCGTTTTACGAGCGCTATTCCTACACCACCTTTTTTTCCGATCCTGACGTGCTCCAGGATATCCGGCTCTTTGTAGTTGTGGTGTTGGAAGGCAACGCCATTATCGTTTATCTCAAACTGAACAGCGTTTTTAGGCTCGGTAATGGTGAGGTAAATATATTTGGTCGGGTCTTCGTTATTGGCGTGTATGATGAGGTTTGCGCATATCTCATCCACGGCCAATACCATCTGATTCATCAGCACATCTGAGAGCGAAAGCTCCTGCAGATACTGCGTAACGAAATCCCGTATTAGCTTAAGGTTCTTTTTAGTACAGTTTACCCGGATGGAATTATTCATCTGCAATGGTAATGGCTTCCTCGTAATTAGTTACGATGGTCATCAGGAGGTCAAGGCCAAGTATTTCAAATACATTGCGCACTTTGTCCTGCATGTTAAAGAAAATGAGCTTTATCTGCGCATCTTCAAAACGCTGCAAATGAGATATAAATACCCCAAGACCGGCAGAAGAAATATAATTCAGGTTTCTGCAGTCTACAAGTATTTTGTTATACTTCATTATTTCCGGGTCCGATAGTTCCTCGTCCAGTATCACGGATGAGCTTGCATCGAGTTCACCATCAAGGGTCATGATGATGGTAGAGTCTTTGATATCTTGAGTTATTTTCATCGGCTACTTTACGTTATATTTATGTCTTAGGTTGAACGGGTTTAAACTTAATCACAAGCAATGTCTGGTCGTCGTACAGATTGCCAGGACCTGTAAAATCTTCCAGATCATTTATAATAGCACATTTAATATCTTCCGCTTCCAGGTGGTAGGTTTGGGTAAGCATAAACTTCAGCCTGTCTTCACCATATTCATCCTGGTTTGCATTACGTGCTTCTACTATACCATCTGTATATATTACCATTACGTCGCCAGGGTTATAGTCATAATACATCTCGCGCACGTGGTTGTTGTAGCTCTTGTCGCGCACAATTCCTAGCCCTAAACCATCTGTCTGGAAGTAGAAAACATCTTCCATCATGGCGTTATAGTAGAGCGTGTGGCAGTGCCCGGCGCGCGCAAACATAAAGCCTTGCATACGGTAATCGATAATATATAGCGAAGAAGTAATGAAAGAAGTTTTCTCAAGGCATCGGCTAAGGGCACTATTTGCCTGTTTCATAAACTCGCTTGGTGGCATGTCCTGCTGCATCAGCCCATGGAAAATACCTTTCATTTGGGCCATATGGAACGCAGCCGAAATACCTTTACCCGATACGTCGCCAATAATAATCGCTATTCTGGATTCACTAAGCTGCAGGAAATCGTAAAAGTCACCACCTACTTCTTTGGCCGCCACGGCGTGCGTTGCTATTTCAAACCAACTATCCGTTGGGAAGGTTTTTGGTATAAGGCTTTCCTGTACCTGCGTCGCAATTTTAAGCTCTTCTTTATAACGTTCATTCTGCAACGATTCGGCAACAAGGCGCAGGTTCTCGATAGTCAGAATGGTCTGGCTGGTAAAGGTGCGCAACACATTTACAGTTTCACGGTCAAATCCCTGTTCAATATCGCGCAGCAAGTATAACGTGCCAAACACATGCTTTTTAGACTTTATAGGGAGTATGATCAGGGACTTCCATGGTAATGCCAGATCTCGGAAACCGGTGTTGCGGTCCAGATTATTGTTGATGTAATCGATGTTTTGAATGTTGTAGGCCATCAGCAGGTGACGGATACGCTCTATCTGCTCGTTATTAATGTTGAGCAGGTGAGAAATATGAAGGTTGCTGCCACGCACCATTTCGAACCATGCCGCTGTAGCATCCGATGCCTTAATGGTACTCTCAAACAAAGTATCATATACCTGTGTTTCGGTCTGCCCCTGCTGTATAGACTGGCTTAAACGCTGGAAATTAAGAAGGTCCTCGCTTTTCTGTTCAAATACACTGGATGTAGGTAAGCTGAAAAGTGAAACAAGAAAAGCAGCTAAAGTATAGCATCCTACAAAAAGCATTGCCAGCAACAGGAAACCTACATCAGAGTAGTCAATTACCAACTCCGGGCTATCGGCAAACTCCTGGAAAAACTTTGTGAAAATATAACAGCTGACAAGTATAGCTCCTAACAGTACCAGCGACCGGCTCTTTTTATTGAAGGAAAGATAAGCTACCCACTTCAGGTTGGTGCACAGGAACAGGATATAGCACCCGAATAGCCCCAGTAACGGCAAGAAAATGTAGTTGGTATAGTTAAAGTTAAGCAGTGTAAGTATAAGTGTACTGAACAGTAACAACTCAAACCACTCCCAGGCTACCTGCAGAAATTTGTTTTTGTGATATAATAACAACTGCCGCCATATGTAAAATGCTTTAGCAAGGAAGTATACCAGCAACCCAAAGTTTACCTGGTACACAATATGCAGCAGCAGCGGCGATTGAAGCCGTGCATACCCCGTGGAAAGCTTGTAGGCAAAGTATAAAGCAATGCTGAGATAAGCTGCAATTGCCGCTTTGGAAAACAGATTCCATAAGTAACTGCTGAAATCTATCCCTTTTAAATTGTTGGCACTTAACCGCTGAAAAAAGAAAACGGAAAGTATAAAAACAATGATCAGCAGGTTGTTAATGTAGGGAAGTGCCAGTTTAATAGCACCGGGCTGCCGTGCGCTTTCCGCCATTAGCAGTACATTACCTAAAAGCAGTGCCCAGCTAACTATAGCAGAAGTAACCAACAAAGATTTTACGTTAGTCTTGTATAGCATAAAACGGAAAACCGTGCTAAGTTTTGGCAGCGACTTTTTCTGGCTGTGAATCGTGTTTTCTTTAGTGAAAGGTAATAAAAAATTTCTCTCTTTAAACAAGGTGTTTTGTCGTGTTTAGAAAAACACCTTGCATAACGTATAAAATATATAGTTGGTTGGCCTTATTTTACTTCCTATAAAACCAACCAACTATAAAGCAGTGTCCACACCTTAGCGGCTATAGTTTGGTGCTTCGCTCGTAATCTGTACATCGTGCGGATGGCTCTCTCTTAAGCCGGCACCTGTTATTTTTACCATACGGGCTTTTTGCAGGTCGGGTATAGTTGGCGTACCGCAATAACCCATACCTGCCCTGATACCACCCACCAGCTGATAAATTACTTCGCTTACCAAACCTTTGTACGGCACCCGGCCCACTATACCTTCCGGTACCAGTTTACGTGAGTCTTTTTCGTTGCCCTGGAAATAACGGTCTTTTGAGCCTTCTTCCATTGCTTCTATAGAGCCCATACCACGGTATGTTTTAAACTTACGGCCTTCGTAAATAACCATTTCGCCGGGAGCTTCTTCAGTACCGGCCAGCAACGAACCGATCATTACAGTGCTTGCACCACCACCCAACGCTTTTACAATATCACCGGAAAACTTGATACCACCATCGGCAACTACAGGAACTCCTGTACCTTCTAGGCCTCTGGCTGCTTCCATTACGGCTGTTAACTGTGGTACACCTATACCTGCAATTACACGCGTGGTACAGATACTGCCCGGACCAACACCTACTTTTACAGCATCGGCACCAGCATCAGCCAGCGCTCTGGCGCCTTCGGCAGTAGCAATGTTGCCAGCTATAAGGTCTACGTTCGGGAACTGCTGTTTTATCTTTCTAACTTCATCAAGTACTCCTTTGGAGTGGCCGTGTGCTGTATCTATACTGATTACATCTACGCCAGCTTCTACCAGCGCCTTTACACGATCCAGCACATCCGGAGTTACACCAACGGCAGCACCTACACGAAGGCGGCCATATTCATCTTTACAGGCATAAGGCCGGTCTTTTTTCTTCAGGATGTCTTTATAAGTAATCAGACCTACCAGCTTACCTTCTTCATCCACTACAGGTAGCTTTTCGATTTTATACTGTTGCAGGATGTCTTCAGCTTTTGAAAGGTCTGTGCCACGCGCTGCTGTGATCAGGTTTTTGCTGGTCATCACCGACATTACAGACTGTGTCAGGTCTTTCTCGAAACGAAGGTCGCGGTTGGTAATGATGCCCGTAAGTTTTCCTTCTGAATTTATAATCGGGATGCCACCAATTTTATGATCGGTCATAATTTGTACAGCATCGCCTAGTGTGGCTGTTTCCTGTAGCGTGATCGGGTCCAGAATCATGCCGCTTTCAGAGCGCTTTACTTTGCGTACCTGCTCCGCCTGTTTCTTTATCGACATGTTTTTGTGGATAAAGCCGATACCGCCTTCCTGTGCCATCGCAATAGCCAGGTCAGCCTCGGTAACAGTATCCATGGCGGCAGAAATAAGCGGCACGTTAATGCGTATGTTCCGTGTAAGCCAGGAAGAAGTATCTGTGTTATTTGGTAGCACCTCGGAGTAGGCCGGGAGCAGAAGCACATCGTCGTAGGTTAGTGCTTCGAAGGCAATCTTGTTCTGATCAGAGAGCATGGCAAATAATTTAGGGGTCCTTATTTGCCGCGTAAAACTACGAAAAATTTCCCGGATTAATTTGCAACTGCTTTATAATATTTTATTAACCCGTAGTTAAAGCGCGAGAACAACAGCTTTGATTAACATTATCTTTGTTAATAAACAGCCATTTCAGGATCAACCTCTATTGCCCAGGCGTGGATGCCGCCTTTCAGGTTAAGCAGGTTCTCAAAACCATAACGCTGGCTCAGGAAGTTAATAGCTTGTGCACTTCTAAAGCCATGGTGGCAAATTACCACAACAGGCACATCGCGGCGTATACGGTCGGTTTGTTTTGGTAATTCGCCTAACGGAATTAGTTCACCGCCCAGGTTACAGATGGCGTACTCCGAAGGCTCACGCACGTCCAGCAACTGTAACTTATGACCGTGTGCGAGTCGCTTTTTTAATTCTGGGGCAGTTATTTCATCCATAGGTAAAGCTTTATTTTGTTTTAGCGTTTGGTTGGCTATTTAGTTCTGATTTTGCAAACTTAGCAACCAATTGCACCAGAAAGCTACTATTGGCCGGAAAAAACTGTATGGAAACTATAAATAATCTGCCCTTGATTTTAAGTATAGCTGCTCAAATAGACTTATATGAAGTATGGGCACAGTTTTTAACGGGCATGAAACAAACATCGCCGCTGGAATATGTTGCTGTAATAGCTGGTATTGTAAGTGTGTGGTTCTCCCGAAAAGAAAACATTTGGGTTTACCCAACCGGTCTGATCAGTACTGTTATCTATGTATACCTGAGCTTTAAATACCATCTAATCGGGGAGGCAAGTGTAAACTTATATTATTCTATACTCAGTATCTATGGCTGGTATTTGTGGGCACTCAGAAACAATCAGCATGAGCATATTTTGCATATAACTTTCTCTACACCAAAAATGTGGGGCTGGCAGCTGGTTTTTTTCGCAGGACTTTATGTGATAATCTATTTCTGCCTGGTGTACCTGCAAAGCGCCTTTTACCCGGGAGTTATACCCTGGGGAGATGCATTCGCCAGTGCTACAGCCTATACCGGTATGTGGCTGATGGCCCGCAAAAAAGTAGAAAGCTGGTACTGGTGGATTGCAACCAATGTGGCCTCTATACCTTTATACTTTGTAAAAGGGCTTGTATTTACTTCTGTTTTCTATTTTGTACTGTTACTAATGGCTTTTTGGGGTTTGGCCGAATGGAAGCGCAGAGCCAAGCTAGCCAAATATAAGGCTATAGTTCCAGCCTAAGCTATGTAGTCGGTTTTGTAAACTTAATTATTACATCATCATTTTATACTTGTTTTGTACCATCCGAGTAGCAGGTGGATACGTACATGCAGGTAACTGGCTGTTTTATATAAATGTAAGACCGGTTTAGTAAGTAATGTTTAATCACTAAAAGTGCAGCAACATGAAACAACGTAAACTAGAATTGCCGGAAGAACTAAAGTATAAAAACAGGTTAAAATGGGGATATGAATCCCCGGATGAAAGTCCAAAGTATATTTATTACAGACAGTACGGCGATAAAAAACCAAAACAATTAGAAGTATATAACTTCTACGGGTACAGCTTTTCAGAATGTTAAAAACCCTTGTATAATTTTAATTTTATTTTGCCCTTTATTAAGTTGTGTTAACATTCTAAATAGCTTCTTTTACTTTAATTTTTTATTACAATAGTACAAAATATTGTAGTTGTCGTTAACCATATGACAGCTACAATATTTTTTTGTGCATATAGTAAATTTCTTGTGCTTCCTTTGCCAAGTATTTCGAGTGTTAGCATAGGAAGTATAACTGTTCATGTATAGCAAAAGCAGCATCCTACCTCTACTTGCTTTAGCTCAGGTATGTGCATTAATTTATTGCAGATAAGATACCGCTCCCTTTTAATTCCTGTTCTCTAAAGAGCCCAATTAGAGAATTTAAAAAACTAAACATATCCTGTATGACCATTCTCTGCCTCTACCAAAAGGGCAACAGTTACTGCTGTGTCCATTTTTTTAGAAAACCTCCATGACATATTTGATTAGATGCACTTGCTCTTAAGCAGTGTATTACCTGCATTATAGCAGTTTATAATGTTTTAAACTCAGTAGCTCTGATTGCGCATAGGGAATTTCCTGAATCTATTTCACACACAACACTATGAAAGTATTTACTTATGAAAAACTTTAACTTTAATACGAATACACATGCCTGTAAAAATCCTTGGCTTATAAGGCTGTTTCTTTTTATCTGCTCTGTCGGGCTTTTTTCGATTTCAAACATCGCATTGGCACAAAGCCCTTGCCCTGGAGCGAACTGTACTTCTAAAGATATAAAAGTACAACGTGTTGAACTGGTGGATTTAAATGGTAATCCGCTAAACTTATTAGAAGCATGCCCGGTCGGATCTACAACAGTTGCTGCTCAGTTGAAGGTATACTATAAAGTTGAATCCCAGACCCGCTATGGCTTCCTGATAACAGCTACTGCGGTTGAAGGTGGTGTGACCAAACAAATATCCGCCTGCCTTACACAGGACCTGCCTAAAGGAGAAGGTTCATTTTTTATACCTTATACCTATACTTGTGGTTCATCCCTTGAACTGCGGGATACCTTTACAGCCTGGAGTCATCAAACCCCTAATACCACAGTCTGTACTTACTATAATGCTGGTACAGGCGATATAAACTGTACTGCAGTAACTCCAAAGTGTTTTTACTATCCTGATCCTTTTGTAGTTGTAACATGTGCAGTACCAAATGCGCCAACCAGCGGTGGTAACCAAACCGCTTGCCAGCAGAGCCCAATACAAACTTTAACTGCCACAGCTACTGCGCCAGCTGGCTCAAGCGTGGTGTGGTATAGTGCAGCTACCAATGGTAGTGAAGTATCAAACCCTACATTAAGTACAGTTGGTACTGTTACTTACTATGCCGAGGCAGTTAATGGTGCGTGCCGCAGTACAACCCGAACCCCGGTAACTTTAACTATAAACGGAGCTCCGGCTGCCCCAACCAGTGGTGGTAATCAAACAGCCTGCCAGCAGAGTCCGATCCAAACTCTGACAGCAACAGCTACTGCGCCAAATGGCTCAAGTGTAGTATGGTATGATGCATCAAGTGGTGGTAATGTAGTTTCGAGCCCAACATTAAACTCGGTAGGAACAATTACCTATTATGCAGCCTCACAAAATACTACAACCCAATGTTATAGCCTGACCAGAACTGCAGTTGTATTAACCATAAACGGTGCGCCTAACGCCCCTACAAGTGGTGGCGATCAGACTGTTTGTTCGACAAATCCGGTTCAGACGCTTACGGCCACGGCTACTGCACCAGCCGGCTCTAGCGTGGTGTGGTATAGTGCAGCTACCAATGGTAGTGTTGTATCAAGCCCTACGCTAAGCTCAGTTGGTACTGTTACTTACTATGCAGCCTCGCAAAATAACACGACGCTGTGTTATAGCCTTACCCGTACAGCTGTAACGCTAACTATAAATTTAACACCTTCAGCCCCTGCAATTACAGCTACACAACAGCCAACCTGCGGAGTTCCGACCGGATCAATAGCTGTAAGTAGTCCTAATTCTAATTATACTTACGCCTTATCCGGTCCAACAACAAAGGATCCTAACAATACCGGCATATTTACCGGCCTGGCACCAGGTAACTATACTGTAACTGCTACACTGGGTAATTGTACATCAGCAGCAAGTGCGTCAGCAACAATAAATGCAGTGCCAAGTGCACCGGCAGCTCCAACGGTTGGTGTAAAACAGAATGCCAGTTGTTCTTCGTCAAGCATTATTTTAGAGGTTACCGGACCTACTCCATTAGCAGAATATGAGTTTAAAAATGGCAATGGTAGTTGGCAGACATCTAACGAATTTACCATTAAAGCTGGAGAAGGCTATAGTATTACTGCCAGAAGAATAAGTGATCCGACTTGTGTGTCTGGGGCCGCAAGCTGTGAGGGCGAAACTGCAATAACCGGAGTATCAACAAAATCTATGAATACAATTGAAAAAGCAGAAAAGCTTGCTGAAGATCAGGTTACCGTTTACCCAATACCTTTCTATGACAAAACAACTATAGACTTTAAATCAGAGAGAAGTGGTAAGTATGTGATCAACCTGTATGATATGAAAGGCAAGCTGGTACGTGAACTGAAATCCGGAACTGTTAAAGCTGGTGAAACTAAAAGTATAGAAGTGGATGGTAAAGACCTTGCTGAAGGAATGTACCTGGCTCGTATCGTAAGCGATTCTGGCTCTAAAACTGTTAAACTTTTAAAGAGAAGGTAAACATAAAATAATAAGATCTAGTCAGGCCGGCAGTAAATATAGGTTGTTGCCGGCCTGACTTTATTTAGTAGATACCAAAACAGTTTGAATTATAAAAAACAAAAGTATTTGGAGCAGGATATAAGATAATTATCATAAAAAGTTGAGAGTAATATAAATCTATGTATGTTAATTAACCCAATGTTAACTACTTTTCCCCATAGAATTTTATAACCTCACTAGGTTGTGCTTGAAAATAAAGTTCAACTTAATCAAGGATACGTACTTTTACTTAACTAGCTTTTTAATTTGCAGCAGCAACATAGATAGTAACAAATACTCCTTAGATAAAAGCGCTGCATCATTTTGTGTTTTACACCATCGATAGACCTTAAGCTGGTCGGTTTATTACACAGCTTTTCCCTCTCCAGGCTGTTCTGCATTGGAATAAATAATTACTAAAACAGATTATAACCAATTATAGAAGTAAATATACTTTGATATCATCCTGCTCTTTACAGGCCCCCCTTCCAGAGCAGCAACAAGCAATAACAAAACATATTATCTATGAAAAAGAACTGCCTACTCCAAATAGGCAATAGCTATACTATTGCCCAATCATTAGCTCAGCCACCATAATATAATCAGACTAATCTGAACAATATGGGTTTAGCGACTGCTCAAACTTATTAAATAAACTGCGGACTGCGATTGCAGATTATATTCTGAATTGACCTATAACACCAAACACTATGAAAGTATTTATACATGAAAAGTATTAACAATTATCTGACCAAGAAGCTATGTTATACGGCTACTATTTTACTACTTACATTAATAGCTACTACTAATACCTATGCTCAGGTTAATTTACCACCAGCGGAAAGGTGTACATCAAAAGACCTAGAGCTTGTTGAAGCGTTTTTATCAGGTAGCGATGAATGCGTTGCTTGTGAGGAAGGTGAACTATTAGATCCACAGAGTTTAAACTTATCTATTGATAATAAGACTGGGTCAACAAGAACTTCATTTGCTTTTTGGGGCACATTAGAAGTATATAATAGTGATGGTGAACTTGATGAAAGCGTTTCTCTAACAGGTTGTAATGGTCCTATTGTTGCAGATACTATAACGACATTACCTTTCTCTGTAATAGAGACCGATGAACCTTCAGACTACATCAATAATTCAGGTCAAATCGTGATAGAGTGCGGTCAGACTTTAAAACTAACAGGCCTATTCCTAGCTTGGACAGATGCTGCCGATAATACAAATAGGGTTTGTCCATTAAATCCAGCCAAAATAGCACCTAAATGTGGTACCCTACCTGAAATTGAAGTTGCAACAGGTTTAAATGCTGAAGTAGATGAGATAACACAAATTTCTTGTGAAGGTAATGATGGAGCTATCGACGTTTCTGTTACAGGAGGTGCACCTCCATATACTTATGAGTGGACAGCAAGTAATGGTGGGGTAATTCCTACTGGTCAGGCTGATGATCAGGATCTTACCGGCCTAGGGCCTGGAACTTATAGTTTGCTTGTAACTGATGACGCTGATTGTACAGATACACTAAGTGTAACATTGGAAGCCCCAGATCCAGTAGCAACACCAATTATTACAGTACAGGCCGCTACTTTATGCGAAGGACCTTCTACACCAACTATAACTGTTTGTAACCCAATTGTGGATGCTGTCTACACCGTTGTGCAACCAGATGAGGATACAATTACAACTGCTGCTTATGTATCAGGAGCGTTAGTTATTGGAGGTTTGGTAGCAGGAAAAGATTTTGAAATATATGCTACACTGGGTGAATGTAATTCAGAAATTGCTGACTGTGATGATATAGCTACAGAGGAGGAATGTACAGCTGCAGCTGCTGCAAGTTTACAGAAATCTTCATCAAGCTCTATACAATCTTTGTCTCCGTCCAGAACAACCAGCTCAATAAAATCTATAAGGGATGCTGACAGAAATACATTAACTGCCTACCCGGTTCCATTCCGGGACAGAGTAAATGTCGAGTTCAAAGCGGAACGCAGTGGTAACTATACTATTAACCTGTATGATAGTAAAGGAAAACTTATTAAAGAATTAAAGGCTGGTAAGTCAAAATCTGGTCAGTTACAAAGTATAGAAGTAGATGGCAGAAGTCTGCCAGATGGTATGTACTTTATAAGAGTTGTTGATAATGCAGGCTCACGTACAGTTAAGTTGCTGAAAAAAGAATAGTAGTAAGAGGTTATAAAACAGAAAGGGGCCGGAAAGCTATTTCCGGCCCCTTTCTGTTTTAGACTTAACCCTATTAATATATGAGATTATTGTACTTTGTGTATTTTTATTTGCTTATTATTTATGCATTTACCCCATCATAAATAGTCTGTTTACTTTAAATATTTACTTATATAATACAAACAATTTTAGGCTGCGTTAAAGCAATTGGAGAAATAGATTAGAGTTATTTATATATTCTTACCCGGTGCTACCTCTACCTGGCACCTTATACTGCTGGTATAGCTATTATACTTTGTAGGGCTTTAATAAAAGCAGTCACCCTCCTTTACATGCTTTTGTTATGGCTGATTCCGTGAGTTGAGATTTACACCATTTTACGAAATAACAGAGCTGATAAATCTGCTTCCTGAGAAGCCATTAAAGGTCTTAACCGACTTTACCTTAGTTCTTCTATGAAATCACTCTACCTCTACCAAAAGGGTAACAGTTACTCTTTTGCCAAAATTTTAAGAGTACCTCCCTGATCCAGCCGGATACGCTGCGACCAAAGCAGCACATTTTTAACAGACTCTCTGATCATACAAACCCGCCTTTGCCAAAGGCTCTGGTAAAGCAGAGTGTCATATTGATATGCAATTAAAATTCAACACTATGAAAGTTTATTACATACACTTATGAAAAAACTTAATGATTACACTTGGAGAACGGGCTCCGTTCTACCAAAGCAGCTGCAGTTGTTATGGCGATGTGCTATGGTACTGGTAGCTGCTTTTGCTTTTTCAGCTAATACCTTTGCGCAGGACCTTCCGCCTGCGGAAAGATGTACTTCTGAAGACCTGCAAGTAATAGGCGCTACATTAACAGGCACAGGTTGCGTTTCCTGTGAGTTTGGTGAGCCACTATCTTCCACAATCACATTTACTATTGAGAACACTACACAATCCCTTCGTACCTCCTATGCTTACTGGGGAACAGTAGTTATAAAAGACGCTCAGGGTAATATAAAAGGGACTCCAATTAAAATCGATGGCTGTAATAGCCAGGGCTTCCCGGGCGGGGAAACCAGAACTATAGTTGAAGAAACAGTTATCAATTATAATTGTGGAGACCGCGTAGAAGTTATCAATTTTTACGGAGCCTGGACAGATGCATCTGACAATGACAATAGAGTTTGCCCACTGGATCCTTCTACTATCAATCCTAAATGCGATGTGATACCGGTGTTGCCAATTACAACGCCGGTAGTAGTTAATGCCGGAGAAGATTTTACCATTACCTGTATACTTAACCCGAATGGTAAACAGATAGGTGAAACTCCACAGGCCGGTCATACTTATTCATGGTCTCCTGCTGCGGGCTTAAGTGCAACTAACATTGCCAATCCTGTTGCTAACCCAACTCAAACCACTACTTATACTGTTACTAAAACCAATACAGAGTCGGGCTGTACAGATACAGATCAGGTAACTGTAACTGTTAACAATGCCGCTGTAACTGCTTATGCCGGAGAAGACTTTACAAAAACGTGTGTTACCAATCCTGATGGTAAACAAATAGGTGAGGCTTCGGATGCAGCTTTTACGTATTCGTGGGTACCTTCAGCAGGCCTGAGTGCTACCAACATAAGTAACCCGATTGCCAACCCAACTGGTACCACCACCTATACTGTAACCAAAACTAATAAAGTAACTGGCTGTACAGATACAGATCAGATTACAGTAGATGTAGATATTGCACCGTTAGGAGCACCCGGTGGTCCGGATGTAGAAAGATGTGGTACTGGCACGGTAACGCTGGCAGTAGCAAACCCACTTGGTGGAGTAACCTATAAATGGTATAGTGCTGCAACAAACGGTACTTTACTATTCACAGGTCCATCGTATACCACCGGCTCACTTACCCAGACTACTTCCTTCTGGGTAACTGCTACAGGTGCTAACGGTTGTGAAAGTACCCGATCAGAGTTTAAAGCTATCATATTTACGCCGGTTACAGTTAATGCAGGTATAAATGTTACATCTTGCGCAGCTAACCCTGTGCAGTTAAATGGCTCTGTTACTGGCGGAGCTACTACCGGAAGCTGGACAGGTGGTACAGGTACTTTTAACCCAAGCAGAAATGTGCTTAACCCGACTTATACACCTTCTGCTGCCGAGATAAGTGCAGGTACAGTAACACTTACTTTGTTATCAGCAAACCCTGATGGACCATGTCCTGCAGTGAGTGATGCCATGACTATAACCATAAATGATGAAGTTTCTGTTAATGCCGGTTCTAATGCAAGTATATGTTCTTCCAGCCCGGCTGTAACGTTGGCAGGTTCTATTTCGGGAGGTATAAGCACTGGCGATTGGGTTGGTGGTACAGGTACATTTAACCCGAACAGACAAACTTTAAATGCAGTTTATACGCCATCCGCAGCAGAAATTTCTGCCGGTACAGTTACCCTGACACTGCAGTCAGATGATCCGGCTGGCCCTTGTGCGGCTGCTAACGACGCCATGACAATAACAATTTACAAAGCTGTTGTAGTTGATGCCGGCGGACCTGATACTCGTTGCCAGTCTGCAACTATGCAAGCCATTGCCCTGACCGGTGCAAGTATAACAGGGGGAACAAATAGTGGTACCTGGCAGATTGTTTCTTCAAGTCCGGCTAATGCAGGTAACGTACTAAGCAATAATACATATGCCAGCGGAAGCCTTACAGTGGCTGCAGGTTATACAGGTACAATTACCTTGAAACTGACAAGTGCAGACCCAACCGGACCTTGCGGAGCCATGGAAGATACCAGAACAGTAACTATTTACCCTGCTGCTACTGTTGATGCCGGCGGCCCTTACGTTGTTACCTGTACCACTCCAAGAACAGTAACATTAAGCAGCATATTTGGTGGCGGCGCTACCAGCGGAACCTGGATTGTACCTGCTGGTAAGGGTAGTGTTACTGGTAATGTTTATACTCCTAGTGCAGAAGCTCTTGCTGCCGGTACTCCTGTAAACTTAACATTTATAACCAATGACCCAACCGGACCTTGCGGGGCAGTAAGTGATATAGCCATAGTAACATTCCAGGTTTGTAATCTTGAAGGCTGTACTCCTGGTTACTGGAAGCAGTCGCAGCACTTTGGTAACTGGAGTTGCGGTTATATTCCGACAGGTAATAATGCCACATTGTTCTCTACTGCACTAGGTTTAACTTCTGCCCAAATGACGCTAAGAGGCTTGCCTACTAACCTGACATTACTTCAGGCGCTTAACCTGAATGGTGGTAAATACTATGCGCTGGCCCGTCATGCAGCAGCGGCAATCTTGAATGCCTGCAGTGGAGTTGATGTTGATTACAAGTATACCACAGCCCAGATTAAAACTATGGTTCAGGCTGCGTTTACTTCAGGTAATCCTACCTCAGCTCATAACAACCTGGCAGCAGCCAACGAAATGGGTTGTCCACTCGGAAGAGCTACACTTACATCATCCACTACTAGTAAACTGGAAGGGGCTTTATCTGATCGTATTTCGGCTTACCCAACACCGTTCTCTGACAAGGCAACTATAGAGTTTACGATAAGCAAGGACGAAAACTTTGTGGTGAACCTGTACGACATGAAAGGTGGTTTGGTAAAACAGCTGAAAGCCGGTACAGCCAAAGCAGGAGAGTTGCAACGCGTTGAAGTAGATGGTACTGATCTGTCTGAAGGCTTATACATTGCCCGAATGATCAGTGACTCTGATGCAAGATCTGTGAAATTGTTACTTAAGAAAGAATAAGCAGTAAGGAGGCTATTATAAAAACAGGGGCCGGGATTAATTTCTTGGTCCCTGTTTTTTATTGCAGCTATAGTTACACCTTTAGTAGTTGGCTTTTAACCTTCGTGCAACTATTTTCTTTTATGTAACTTCTGACTTATACTCAGATTATTATGCTGTTTACTAGCACTATATATGCATTAACTATATATAGATACTCCAAATGATAGGCTATCCAGATTAATATAAATTTAATTATATAAATTGCGTATAAAGGTATTGCTTAAATAAACACTATATTAACAGTCTCTGGTAAAGCTATATGGTAAAGTATTACTGTAGAAACTGAACCAGAACCCGCGCCCTTTCCCTCTACTCCTAAACCCTGATAGGCACCGATGCAGAACTGTATCGGGTAAAACTTAATTGTTTAATGATAACAAGATGATGAAGTTCTACTATAGGGTTTCCTTTCTTTTTAATGTATTCATGTGGCATTTCGTTCTTCGGCAGGGGCCATAAGTAGCTGGTAGCTATTTATGTATAGTCGCTGTTTGTCTTTTAGCTAATCATTATACAAGAACTGATATGATAAAATTCCTCCTCAAAAAGGGAGGCAGGTATCTTATTGCCTCCATTTTACAGCCACCCTAAAGTATAAGCTCAATAGCCTGAAACCATGTAAAAGGTGCTGGTTTATACTTCCCTCTACTCTTCCACTGCACTCTTTTATAGCGTGAGGTCCTGCTATTGCATTTTAAAAACTATGAGAAATAATTATTTATGAAACACTTTGACAATAACAAGCGCAGCTCGAAGCATATGCTGCAAAAACTCTGGCTCGTTCTGGTAATAATGGCCCTGCCACTAACTATACAAGCTAATTATGTAAGTATAGTAAGTATAGCAAAACAGGCTAACAAAATTATTACTACTCAGGCCAGTATGCGTGCTACATTATGGAACGCAATGGGTTTATCAACAGCCACTAACGAAGCTGGTAAAGCGATGTATGGTGGTGGCGACTTCAGCCTGAACTTTGTTGCTTCTGCCCCTGATTCTTACGACCATACTACTGGTGGCGGAGCGTTCGATGATGCAACAACAAACACTGATATTGTAGAATCTCTGGAAGGCGGAGACTTTACCTGCGGTGATATAGTAACCTTTTTAACAGAGATAAAAGTTGATGCCGGCGCAACAGGTGCACAAACTATAGATCTGGATTATTCTTTTCTGGCAGATGCAACGGGCCAGCCAGGTGTAGCTCTTTCCGATATTCTTACAGTAAAAGTAAACTACGGGGCTGTATCAGGCGGAGATGGTCCTGGTAACACAGATTCAGGAATAAGTGACGATGGTGGAAGTGTAGCAACGCTTACTAATGAACACATTACCGGTGACGGTACCCTTTATAATGGTAACGACCTGGTTGGTACAGTAACAGTAACAGACCTGGAGGCCGGCGAAACTGTTATAGTGCGTATGGATGTCCTGATTGCTTGTGACCCAGGCAGCAGCCCGACGGGAAACTTACAGGGTGCGATAACAGCCGGTTTGGTGATTGATCCCGAAGAGGATAACATCAGTGTTGGAAATCAAACGGTGCCTTTCAAAAATGTAGATCAGATTCAGTTTCCTGATTGTGTTTTAGCCGCGGCCGGGCCTGTGTGTGCCGGAGCAACCACTGCCCACACTGCTACCAGCGATGTAGATGCAGCAACCTATACCTGGACAATTTCAGGCTCCAGCACCGGTACAACTTTTGTTGGTGGCGGAACTACAAAAACAACAACCGCAGCACAGGGGGAATTATCTACCGGTGTAGATGTGGTAGCTGGCGGAGCAGGCACTTATACTTTATCAGTCGTAATCAGTAAGCAAGGTTATGGCGATCAGAGTTGTAGTGTAACTGTTGTTGTTAATGCCATACCTGAGGTTTATACTTTAAGCAGCACAAGTTATTGTGCTGGTGATGCTGCTCTCGGAAGTCTTACACTCAGCAATTCTGAAACAGGGGTAAGTTATCAATTAAAAGATGCTACAAACGCCAACGTGCAGGTTGCGAAATCAGGAACCGGCGAACCTTTGATCTGGACTGGTATTGCCGCTGGCACAGGTTATTACGTTGTGGCTACCGGAGCAGAGCCTAGCAACTGCCAAAGCCAGACTATACCAGTGAACGTAACAGAAAATCCATTGCCGGATGCAAAAGCCGGAGCAGACAAAGTACTGACCTGTACCACAACAAGTATAAATTTAAGTGGTTCATCAGCTACAGAAGGTGTAACCTATACCTGGGTGGCTAGCGATGGCGGAAATATTGTATCTGGTGCAGATTCAGCAACTCCATTGGTAGATGCAGCCGGTACATATACATTAACAGTTACAACCACCGCTACTGGCTGTACAAATACTGATGTTGCCCTGGTGACAGTAGATAATACTACACCAAACGTTAGCGCTGGCCCTGACATGCAACTTACCTGTATAACAACCGAAGTTATGCTTTCAGGTTCTTCAACTACTGAAGGTGTTACTTACTCATGGAACGGACCAAATGGCTATACTTCTAATAGTGCTACACCAACAGTAAATGCAGCAGGTACTTATACTTTGACGGTTACAAATTCGGCTACAGGCTGCGCTGCTTCTGACATGGTTGAGGTAACTAAGGATGAAACACTACCTGAGGTTTCAATTAATAAAGATCCTTATACTCCTTTCTTAACGTGTAACATTAAAGCAGTAGTTCTTTATTCTGCCACTAATATAGAAGGAGGAATTTTCCTATGGACTGGACCAAATGGGTTTACTGCTAATATTGGACCTGTTTATGCTACAGTTCCTGGTACTTATACTTTAACAGTTACAAATCCTGAAAATGGTTGTAGTGCAACTGCTACTACAGTAGTTTCAGAATTTTATCCGGATTATGTAGCAAATGCTGGCCCTGATAAAGTATTAACCTGTACTAACACAACAGTAACATTAGAAGGCTCAGTTAATACACTTAATTATGAATGGACTACAGAAGATGGCCATATAGTTTCTAGCCGTTTTACTAGGAACATAGTTGTAGATAAGCCAGGTACTTATATATTAAGAGGCCTTGATATTGAATTTGGCTGTGGAGGTGTAACTGATACAGTTGTAGTGACGGAGGATAAAGAGTTACCACACATCATGGCACAAGGCGGTACTTTAGATTGCAATACAGGCACACTGCAGCTGATGGGATCGTCTACTACCGAAGGTGTTGCTTATAGCTGGTCAGGCCCAATGGGTTATACTTCCAGCGAGCAAAATCCTACTGTAACCTTGGCCGGTGAATATACTCTAACGGTAACTGATGGAGGAAATGGTTGCCACACAATGATGACGGTAACTGTACATCCGCAGCCTGTAGTTCCGGAGCCGGTGGTAACATGTTATGAAATTAATTTCGAGAACAACAATACCGGATTTGTAACATCTACAACCACAGGTGCAGGTGTGGTAAATATCTTTAACAGAAAACGCAATGTGGATGGTACTTATGAAACCGAGAACCATGCTGCTATCTTCAACACGCTGATGCCTACAGGAGATGATTCAGACTTGTATACCGAAGACTGGGGACATGTGCTTATCATCAACCAAGATCTGAACCCAGAGCCAAACGATAACCCGTGGGGCGGTGAAATGACATTAGACTTCTCTGCTTTCGGACCAGTAAAGATGACCTCACTGAAGGCCTTAGACTTTGATGTGTACGAAGACAATTCGTGGGTATACCTGTACGACGGGGCTGGCAATGAGCTGTATAAAGTGCAGATTCATAGCATGGGCAACAACAGCAAGCAGGAGATTGATCTGGGCAATACCAAAGGTGTGATGAAGATGAAAGTGGTGATGGATGGCTTTAATTCGGCTGGTATGCTGGCAGGTTCTGGTGCCATTGATGGAATTAAGTTCTGTGTGGAAGAAGCAACAGAAGATCCGTGCACCAAGCCGGTACAAACAGAAATTAAAGCAACTGCCTTCCCGATGCCCTTCTCTGACAGAACAACAGTAGAATTTACATCAAACGAAACACAGGAATATGTAGTGCAGCTGTTCGACTCCAGAGGTCGCATGCTAAGAGAGCTGAAAGCAGGTACTGTAAGAGCCGGGGAAGTAATTACTATAGATGTAGATGGTACAAATCTGCCAAACGGTATGTACATGGCTCACATTATAGGTAAAGCCGGAATCAAGAAAACAGTTAAACTGATAAACCGGAAATAGATAAGCCATAGTGGTTTTATACTTAAACTGCCCTGCTGCTATTAGCTGCAGGGCAGTTTTTTTATACCTGCATAGGTATAAGCAGCTGCAATTTTTTAGCGTACTTTGTTATATGCTGAAGATCGCAATCACAGGGCCTGAGTCTACAGGTAAATCTACATTATCAGAGCAGTTAGCAACGCATTACCAGACGGTGTGGGTGCCCGAATACGCCCGTACTTACATTGGCAGCCTGAACCGCGATTATACGTTAGAAGATATTGAAGCCATAGCACGCGGGCAACTGGAGCTGGAACAGCAGGCACAGACCAACGCAAGTACAATACTGGTGTCTGATACCGACCTGCTGGTGCTTAAGATCTGGAGCGAACACGCCTTTGGCCATTGCCCTGAATTTATACTTGAAAATTTACAGCAACAGGACTACAACCTTTACCTGCTGATGGGCGTTGATTTGCCCTGGGAACCTGATCCGCAACGCGAGCATCCGCACCTTCGCCAGTTCTTTTACGATTGGTATAAGCGGGAGCTGGCAGCGCTCAATGTTCCTTTTGCCGAGATATCAGGACAGCAGCACGAGCGTTTTAAAAATGCAGTAGAGCACATTGATGCCTTGTTACGGCAGTACAAACTATAAACCTAAAACATGCTATACTTCTTACAGAACGAAAACTATAAAGTTGGTGTCGAGAGCCGGGGTGCTGAACTGCAGCATTTTATTAAACTGGATGAGCAGTTGGAGTTTATCTGGCAGGCAGACCCTAATGTATGGGCCAGCCATGCTCCTAATTTATTTCCGATCATTGGCGAGGTGCCAGATTTTCAGTATACTTTTCAGGGTAAGACCTACCACATGAAGCGCCATGGCTTTGCACGTCATAAGGAATTTAAACTGGTAGATAAGCATCATGATAAACTGGTGTTTGAGCTAACCCACGACTACGAAACACTGGAGCAATATCCGTTTAAATTTACGCTGTTAATTGCATATAAACTGGAGTGGAACAAGCTGTCGGTAACATACCTGGTGCGTAGCGAAGATGATCATACCATGTATTTTTCTGTAGGCGGGCATCCGGGATTTAATGTACCTTTTTATCCTAACGAACAATACACGAATTACTTTCTTGAGTTTGAGCAGGAAGAAACGTTAAGCCGCCACCTGCTGAACGGACAAGGCCTGCAAAACGGCGATACTGAACGCGTGCTGCAACAGGAGCGTGTTTTGCATTTAAACCATTCCTATTTCGAGAAAGACGCACTGGTGTTCAAAAATCTTAATTCTGAGAAAGTAACGCTATCCAGCACCACAAACCCACGATCGGTAGAAATAGAATTTAAAGGCTTTCCTTACCTGGGTATATGGGCTAAACCAGGTCCCTCAAAGTATGTGTGTATTGAGCCCTGGTGTGGTATAGCCAGCCGGGTAGGGGAGTCAGGAGAGTTGCAGGATAAAGAAGGTATTCACGAACTGGCGCCTAAACAAGCTTTTGAGCGCACCTTCAGCATCACCATACTTTAACATACAAGTATAACTATACAAAAAGCCCCTGCTAATTTTGTTTAGCAGGGGCTTTTCTATTAAATTCTAATGCAAAGACGGTTCCGGTAGCTTCGGTAATTTTATGGTTCTGAAATCATATCTTGGTTCAAAATCATTTATCGGAAGTGAAATACCGGGTGGGAGATCCAGATCTGGCAAGCCGTCGCCAAGTGGTTCGCCACCGTCATCGTCGTTGTCCTGTGATGGCGGGTGATTAAACTTAGTGCGAGGCGAAAAAGCATAGTATGCCAGTATTGTAAGCAATGCTAGAGTATACAGTAAGCTGATCATCATCACGTTTTCGACTTAATTATTTATCAGTTCAGCTGGCATATCTTCTTGATTTGGCTATAGTTAAGAGCAGCTGCAGGAAAATGTGCCTGTTCCTTTTAAAACGTACTTTTATTGCAAGGGTTTGTCTATTGGCTAAAAAAATTCCTATAAATCTGAATTTTATTATATAAATATATTCTGATAGAGTAGAACTGGCTTTTTAAATACCGAATAAAGCCATAAATTTGCCGGTAGTAGGGGTGCCTTATAATAACGGGCTGAGATCATACCCATTGAACCTGTACGGGTAATGCCGTCGTAGGGAAACAAAAGGGAAACACAATTAAGCAGGATGCTAACCCCTGGCATACCTGTATGTGTCACTTTATCTTTTTAACTATTAATGAAGAATTTCTTTTTTGCACTGGCGGTGTGTTTATTGCCACTGCAATTGCTTGCGCAGTTTAATCTGAGCGGGCGCGTAACCGATGGTGCCACCGGTAATGCCTTGCCTGGCGCCAGTGTGGTACTTGATAACACCAATACAGGTACAACTACAGGGCCTGACGGAGTCTTTGAGTTTACAAACTTGCCTGTCGGTACCTATACTTTAAAAGTAAGCTTCCTGGGCTTTGAGCAGAAGAAGGCAACTATAAACCTGCAGCAAAATGAGTATGTAACATTGTCTTTACGTGCCCAGACATTTCAATCTGGCGAAGTTATAGTTCAGGCTACCCGCGCCGACGAAAGAACAGGAACCACTTTTACTAACGTAACCCACGAGCAGATAGCCGAGCGCAACTTTGGTCAGGACATGCCATACCTGCTGGAGCAGGTGCCATCGGTAGTAGTAAACTCTGATGCCGGTGCGGGTGTGGGTTATACCGGTATCCGTATCCGTGGCTCTGATATTACCCGCATAAATGTGACTGTAAACGGCATCCCGATAAACGACTCCGAAAGCCACGGTACCTTTTTCGTGAACATGCCGGATTTTGCCTCATCTGTAGAGGATATTCAGGTGCAGCGCGGTGTGGGTACATCAACGAACGGAGCCGGTGCTTTTGGAGCAAGTATAAACATACAAACCCAGCAGGTGCGCCGCGAAGCCTACGCCGAAACCGATAACAGCTATGGCTCTTTCGACACCTGGAAGAACAACGTACGCTTCGGTACTGGTTTGATAAATGGAAAACTCGCTTTTGATGGACGTTTGTCACGCATTAAGTCGGATGGCTATATCGACCGTGCTTTTTCTGACCTGAAGTCGCTATACTTTTCGGGAGGCTACTACGGCGATAAAACTACCGTTAAATTCGTTACTTTTTCTGGTAAAGAGCAAACCTACCAGGCATGGTATGGTACCCCCGAGGCGCTGGTTTACGGCAATGCTCAGGACCTGCAGGACTATATTGACCGTAACTGGATAGAAGGTGCAGACAAGGAAAATTTGCTGAGATCCGGCAGAACCTATAACTATTATACTTACGACAACGAAACCGATAACTACCAGCAGGACCATTACCAGTTACACCTGTCGCATGACCTGATGCCTGGCCTGATTTTTTCTGGAGCACTGCATTATACCAATGGTCGTGGCTACTACGAGCAATTTAAGGCTGAAGACGACCTGGCAGATTATGGCTTACCAAACGTAGAGATCGGTGATGAAACGATAACTACTTCCGATATCATCCGTCGCCGCTGGCTGGATAACGATTTTTATGGCGCTACCTATGCGCTGCAGTATAACCCGAATTCTAGGCTGAATGCCACATTGGGCGGAGCCTGGAACAGGTACGATGGCCGCCACTTCGGTGAAGTTATCTGGGCACGATATGCTTCTACTTCCAACATCCGAGATAGGTATTATGAGAACGATGCGCAGAAAACCGACTTCAATATGTTTGCCAAAGCCACTTACGGCGTTACAGACAAACTGAGCGTGTTTGGTGATATGCAGGTGCGAACTATAAACTATAAATTTACCGGCTACGATAACGACCTCGAAAGTATAGAACAGGACGTGGATTATACTTTCCTGAACCCGAAAGCAGGTATAGCTTATAACCTGGAACCGGAACACCAGTTGTATGCCTCAGTAGCAGTTGCCAACCGCGAGCCTGTACGCGACGACTTCACCGAATCTACCCCAGACAGCCGCCCGAAACACGAAACATTACGTAACCTGGAAGCCGGCTACCGTGGCCAGCTAAGTTTGGGTACTATAGCTGATAAAGCGCTTGCTGCTGACTTGGAGCTGAATTATTTCTTTATGGATTATAAAAATCAGTTGGTAGTAACCGGGCAGATAAACGATGTGGGAGCTTATACTCGTACCAATATCAAAGACAGCTACCGTCAGGGTGCCGAATTATCGGGAAGCCTGCGCCTGGGAAGTATAGCTACGTTAAGTTCAAATTTGACTTACAGCGAAAACAAGATCAATGACTTTAAGGAGTACATTGATAATTATGATACAGGCGATCAATATGAGAATTATTACGCCGAGTCAACAATCGCTTTTTCTCCTGATTTTATCTCGAGCAGCCAGCTGGAGGTGGAGGTGCTGAAAGGTTTAAAGGCTGCCTTTATCTATAAAACCGTAAGCAAACAATACCTGGATAACACCCAAAATGAGAGCCGCATTATACCTGCTTACCGGGTTGGAGATCTGCGTTTCCGGTACAATGTTGGTTTCAAAAACCTGCTGAAAGAGCTGGAGCTTGGGCTGTTGGTAAACAATGTATTTAATGAGAAATACGCAGCCAACGGCTATACCTACAGCTACATTTATGGCAGCCAGGTAACCGAGAACTTTTATTACCCGCAAGCTACGCGCAACTTCCTGTTATCTGTTGGCCTGAAATTTTAAACGAAAGTTTATACTTTGCTAAAGGAGCCCTGTCATTTGGCAGGGCTTTTTTGTTTGTGCAAATCATGCAGGTTATACTTAAAATTTTAACTTTGCGTATTACCCTTTCTCAAACCCTTTTAAACCAAAACTATGGCTTACGAACCAGCAGGAGCACCTGACTACTTTAACATAGACGATCTACTTACAGAAGAACATATATTAATCCGCCAGACGATGCGCGACTTTGTGAAGCGCGAGATATCTCCGAACATCGAGAGGTGGGCTCAGGATGCGCATTTTCCTTCAGAGATCGTGAAGAAGTTTGGTGATGTAGGTGCTTTCGGCCCGACTATACCAACCGAGTATGGCGGTGGCGGCCTCGATTATATCAGCTACGGCATTATTATGCAGGAAATTGAGCGGGGCGATTCTGGTATGCGTTCTACGGCTTCGGTGCAAGGTTCTTTGGTAATGTACCCGATCTATAAATATGGGTCTGAAGAACAACGCAAAAAATACCTGCCAAAGCTAGCAAGCGGCGAGTGGCTGGGTTGCTTTGGCTTAACAGAGCCGGATTTCGGTTCTAACCCGGGCGGCATGGTAACCAACATCAAAGACATGGGCGATCATTACCTGCTTAACGGTTCTAAGATGTGGATATCGAATTCTCCGGAGTGCCAGGTTGCAGTAGTTTGGGCAAAGAACGAAGAAGGCCGCATTAAAGGTCTGATTGTAGAGCGTGGCATGGAAGGCTTTACGACGCCGGAGATCCATAACAAATGGAGCTTACGCGCCAGCTGTACCGGCGAATTGGTATTCGATAACGTGAAAGTGCCGAAAGAAAATCTGTTGCCAAATGTTGATGGTCTGCGTGGCCCGTTGGGTTGCCTAGATTCTGCGCGTTACGGTATTTCGTGGGGAGCTATTGGAGCGGCTATCGATTGCTACGAGTCGGCATTAAAGTATAGCAAAGAGCGTATCCAGTTCGATAAGCCGATCGGCGGTTTCCAGCTGACACAGAAAAAACTAGCTGAAATGCTGACTGAAATTACGAAAGCACAGCTGATGGTTTGGCGTTTAGGTACTTTGATGAACGAAGGCAAGGCAACTACCCAGCAGATATCGATGGCGAAGCGTAATAGCGTGGACATGGCCCTGCATATTGCCCGTGAGGCACGCCAGATACATGGTGGTATGGGTATTACAGGCGAGTACCCGATCATGCGCCACATGATGAACCTGGAGTCAGTGATCACTTACGAAGGAACCCACGACATTCATCTGCTAATAACCGGCGCTGATATTACCGGTATTCAGGCGTTTAAATAGTGATTCTAGAAGTATAAAGTATAAAAGGCAGCTGCGAAAGTAGCTGCCTTTTTTGTTTGTCTGAATCAGGATTTGCAGGATTGATTTGGATGGACAGGATTATTATTGCCTATTAGCTTTTTAAATGCTGGCGCGAGTTTGTAACTCGTGCCTTTCAATGATGTTGAGTTTGTAACTCAACTTGGCCGGAGGCCCAACTATAGCAAGTCATGAGCGAGGACGCTCGCGCCATGAGCAGTCAACAAGTATAAATCCTGCTCATCCTAAAATCCTGTAAATCCTGATTCAGACTAATTTACTTTCGCCCTCAGGATCATACTTTACCATGTCATCCCAAAGCTTATCGAACTCGCGGCTGTAGTCCTGAACTATACTTGCGTTGTCTGTTATAAGTATGTTCTCGTGGTTGTAAAGAGCGGCGCTGCGTGTCCAGTTGTAGCTGCCGGTTAGCACCCGCTGTTCATCAAAAATAGCGAACTTGTGGTGCATGTGGTTACGCGTTTTATCCACCCAGATCTCCAGTCCCTGAGCAGCCATTTCAATAACATCCGATCCCAGGTCGTGTAGTTTATCGTTATCTGTAATAATCTTTATACTTATCCCGCGCTGGTGTGCACGCATTATGGCCTCTGTAATCCGGTCATCACTAATTGTAAACACACAGATTTTCATTGTTCTGGTTGCTGCGTCTATGGCGCTGATAATGGCGTTCAGGCAATCTTCTCCGGGACTGAAGAAAGCGTGGCTGGTAATATGTTGGATGCTTGGCTGCATAAAGTTAAATTAGTCAGCGAAAGGTACGTTTGCAGCTTTAGTTTAGATATAGAAACCAGGTAATGCTAATGAGATTAGATTTATGGTAAAATACTATAAAATAATTAGCAAAATTTCGTAAATTCGTAGGTGTAAATGGAGCGAAAGCAACGCCTGAACTGTTACCTTTAGGTATAGCAAAAGCTGATTGTAAAGTAGAGAATAAAAGAATGAGAGAAGATTATCTCACTGGCGAAAAAGAGCACATGACGCCAGCCGAACGCGATATTGACAAGGCACTCCGTCCGCTTAGTTTCTCGGATTTTACCGGGCAGGCAAAGGTGGTGGAGAACCTGAAAATATTTGTGATGGCAGCTCGTCGCCGTGGCGAAGCCCTGGACCACGTGTTACTGCACGGACCTCCGGGACTTGGTAAAACGACCTTATCACATATAATTGCCTCAGAGCTGGATTCAGGCATAAAAATGACTTCCGGGCCGGTACTGGACAAGCCAAGCGACTTAGCTGGTTTGCTTACCAACCTCGACCCGAACGATGTACTTTTTATCGATGAGATCCACCGTCTGAACCCGATCGTGGAAGAGTACCTGTACTCGGCCATGGAAGACTATAAGATCGACATCATGCTCGATTCTGGTCCGAATGCGCGATCTGTACAGATCAGCCTGAACCCGTTCACGCTGATTGGTGCTACCACACGTTCCGGTTTGCTTACTGCGCCGTTGCGTGCCCGTTTCAGTATTAACAGCCGACTGGAGTATTACGATGCGGAGTTGCTGACTTCTATCGTAAAGCGTTCATCTGCCTTGCTGGGTGCGCCAATACATGAGGATGCAGCTTTCGAGATTGCCCGCCGTAGCCGTGGTACACCGCGTATTGCCAACAACCTGCTGCGCCGTACCCGCGACTTTGCCCAGGTAAAGAGTAACGGTACCATTGATGTAGAGATTGCACGTTTCGCCCTGAACGCCCTGGATGTGGATCATAACGGGTTGGATGACATGGACAAACGTATTCTTTCCTGCATTATTGACAAGTATAAAGGTGGCCCGGTTGGTATCTCAACTATAGCAACTGCCTGCGGCGAAGAAGCAGAAACCATTGAGGAAGTGTACGAGCCGTTCCTGATCCAGGAAGGTTACATTAAACGTACTGCCCGTGGCCGCGAAGCTACCGAAGCAGCTTACAGGCACTTAGGTAAAATTCCGCCACAGCATGCACAAGCCTCAGGTGGTTTGTTTGACCAGGAATAAAGTATAAATTATAGTATAGCAGAAGAGCAGGTGATGAGCCTGCTCTTTTTGTTTATTCTGTTTTCTTGATCTCTGCTATCAATTCTACTTCCAGTACCGATTCAGCATCAAAAAGCCGGGAGATTTCTACCCAGGTGGCAGCCGGATTATGAGTTCCGTAATATTTCTTTCGGATAGCCTGGTTTTTCTTTACTGCTTCCATATCTTTCGCATACAGGTTTTCCTTTACCACGTGTGTAAAATCCAGGTTATACTTTTTTAGCGTCAGTTCCAACGTTTTGTAAACACGTTCCATGGCTTTGTCCATGTCGCCGTTGCCAACTGTGCCCGAAATATAAAGCATGTTGCCGCTACAGTAAGCCTGTGCATAATTCCACTCTTTTTCGCCGGGGTGCAGATGGAAAACTTTGCCATTTTTCTCCATTACGCCCTGCGCAAAAGCGCTACATCCTAGTAATAGGAAGATGAATAGTGGGAATAATTCTTTCATAGTTATAGGATTATTTGGTTTGATGTCGAAAGTTAATAAAAGTCTTACAATCAGCTATATACTTTAGCTAAGCAGGGTTGCGAAGAACTATACTTTAATGCGGATTTATTTTGATGTAATTTTGTTGCGAAGTATAGCTACCAAAGTTTAAATGGTGGCAATTATAAAATTGAATAAAGCACAGCACACATATCTTATTAAGCAAAAGGCGCAGGAGCTGGGCTTTATGTATTGCGGTATCTCTAAAGCGGATTTCCTGGAAGAGGAAGCGCCACGTCTGGAGAATTGGCTGAAGCAGAACATGCACGGACAGATGCATTACATGGAAAACCACTTTGATAAGCGCCTGGACCCACGCCTGCTGGTTGATGGCGCCAAATCTGTGGTGTCGCTGCTTCTCAATTATTATCCCGAAGAAAAACAACCTGACGAGGATACTTACAAGATATCGAAGTACGCGTACGGCACCGATTACCATTTCGTAATAAAGGATAAGCTGAAAACGCTGCTCGATTTTATAAATGAAAGTATAGGTGAAGTGGGCGGCCGTTGCTTCGTAGATTCTGCGCCGGTACTCGATAAAGCCTGGGCAAAAAAAAGCGGACTCGGCTGGGTGGGCAAAAACTCAAATCTGATCACGCCGCAGGTAGGCAGCTTTTACTTTATTGCCGAACTCATCATCGACCTGGAGCTGGACTATGACGGACCTATAAAAGATTATTGCGGTTCCTGCACCAAATGCCTGGATGCCTGCCCGACAGATGCTATAGTTGCGCCTTACGTGGTCGACGGCAGCAAATGCATTTCCTACTTTACCATTGAGCTGAAAGACCAGCTGCCACAGGAAATGAATGGTAAGTTCGGTAACTGGATCTTCGGCTGCGATATCTGCCAGGACGTGTGCCCTTGGAACCGTTTCAGCAAACCGCATAACGAGCCGGCCTTTGCGCCGCATCCGCAGCTAAAGGACCTGAAAACTTCCGACTGGCAGGAGATTACACAGGAAGTGTTTGCACAGCTGTTCAAAAAATCAGCTGTGAAGCGCACCGGCTACAACGGGTTGTTGCGCAACATTAAATTTGTTCAGGAAAGCGAGCAACAATGGCCTGATCCTATGGCTGAAGCTTAGCGAAAACGCGGTTTATAATTAGCAGGTACCTGCTCGAAAATTGGTCGTAGCACCACTGTTTTAATTGCAGCAACTCGTCTGCGACAAGAAATTTAAAGGCTTTTCTGAGTTCCTTTTCAAACAGCATTTTGTCGAAGCTAACCTTCAGCAAAATGGTTTTTACATATTCCAACATGTCAGTAAAGTAATAGAATCACGTTCTTTTCACAAGTACGCAGACACTGCATAAAGGTGTTGTAAAAGTGGCAATCCTTGGTAAACTAATTCATTTTAGTAGGGAAAGGCAAAATGACTGGAATGTTGAGAAACAGTGCTGCCAGAAATTACTAAATTTGCTATTAAGCGTTACCCCGCTCTACTTAATTTATATGCGTTATATCTTCTTAACCTTATTGTTCCTGCTTTTATTGCCCGGCGCTTTGCTGGCGCAGCAGATCAGTATTGCGTTAGGAAAAAGCCCGCTGCCGCTTAACCAGTACTATACTATCGGCATAAAGCTACAGGATCAGGCACTTAAAGAGTACAGCCCCTTCCCCGAAATAGAAGGTTTCAAGAAAAGCACCAAGTATTCATCTACCGAAACAATAATTACCGGCGGTTCTACCACCAAAATTCTGACGATCTACCAGAACTACGCGCCACTTGCAGAAGGTGAATTTGTGCTGAAGCCTTTTAGCATGAAAGTAAACGGCCAGACAGTTCAGTCGCCGGGTACTACTATCGTGGTAAAACCAATGACTGCAACTGTAACGCCGGGTACCAATGTTCCAGACCTGATCGCACCAGAGGAGGAGCCTGAAACAACCATAGATGCGCAGCCGGAATATATTGAAAAAGACGATAATGCTTTCCTGACGTTATATACTAACAAGAACGAAGTATATGTGGGCGAAGGATTTACAGCAGCGTTATACTTTTACCTGGCCGCTGAAGACCAGCAATTGCTGGAGTTCTATGATTTCACGAACCAGATCACAGGTATACTTCGACAACTGAAGCAGCCAAACGTTTGGGAAGAGGCGTTTGAAGTTACAGAGATCACCCCGGAAAATGTGCTGGTGGAAGGCAAGCCTTACCTGCGTTTTAAACTATACGAATCTGTTCTGTACCCTATAAACCTTCAGCCGATACGTTTTCCGCAGCTCTCGCTTAAAATGCTGAAGTATAAAGTAGCAAAAAAACCGAACCTGTTGAATAATGAAAGGCAGGAAGGTTATAAGACATACTTTGCCCGTGAGCGGGAAATAAAAGTAAAACAGTTGCCGCCGCACCCGCTGCGCGATGCTGTGCCGGTAGGTAATTACAGATTACGCGAGCAATTATCCCAACAAAAAGGACAGGTAAACAAGAGCCTGACATACCTGTTTCAGGTGGAAGGAGAAGGAAACCTGGCAGCTATTATGCCGCCTGTACCCGAAGCGCCTTCCGGGTTAGACTTTTACCCCCCTGATGTGCGCCAGGATGTTACTCGCCGTGCTGGTCGTGTGCTGGGTTCCAAAAGCTTTACCTACACCGTGCTGCCACGCGAGCCAGGTAAGTATAAGTTACAGGATGTGATGCAGTGGATCTATTTCGATCCCATTACTGCCCGCTACGATACACTTCGGCCAAAACTTACGGTAAGTATAACCGGTACCCGCGATACAGATGCACTGGTACTCTCACGCGATCTGGGGCCTTTTTACAGAATTATCGGCAACGAAGACGATACGCTGGTGAGTCTGCACCAGTTCGATGATATCAGGCGGTATACCAACATTATCTTGGTGGTGCTATTGGTAGTGTCGGGCTTTATTTTTATTAAGAAAAGAAAACTATGAGCAATACCTATGGTACGCTTTTCCGGATAACCACTTTTGGCGAGTCGCATGGTCCGGCAGTTGGCGTTGTAATTGATGGTTGCCCTGCAGGCCTGGAGATAAGTATAGATGAGATTCAGGCTGCTTTGGATCGCCGTCGTCCCGGCCAATCAGATATTACAACGCCCCGCAAGGAAGAAGATAAAGTAACTATACTTTCAGGGATTTTTGAAGGCAGAACTACTGGTACACCTATTGCGCTGGTAGTAAACAACAAAGATCAGCATAGCCACGATTACAGCCATATTGAGCATGCGTTCCGTCCGTCTCATGCAGATTATACTTATACCGCCAAGTATGGCACCCGCGATTACCGTGGCGGTGGCCGAAGTTCCGCCCGCGAAACCGTGGCTCGGGTAGCAGCCGGAGCGCTGGCAGCCAAGTTGTTACAGCAATACGGGATCACTATAAACGGCTATGTGTCGCAGGTAGGAAGTATAAAATTGCGCAAACATTATTCTAAGCTTGATTTTGGAAAGATAGATTCGAACAAAGTGCGCTGCCCGGATGGAGCTATCGCTGCCCGCATGATTGGCCTGATTGAAGATGCGCGTAACAGTTTGGATACCATTGGTGGTGTTGTAACTTGTGTAGTGCAGGGCGTGCCTGCGGGTTTGGGCGAACCTGTTTTCGATAAGCTGCATGCTGAGTTAGGCAAAGCTATGCTAAGTATAAATGCGGTAAAAGGCTTTGAGTATGGCAGCGGTTTTGAAGGCGTGAAACTGCGTGGATCACAACATAACGATGAGTTTTATACCGATGCGCAGGGCAATGTGAAAACCCGTACCAACCACTCGGGAGGTATACAGGGCGGCATCAGTAACGGGCAGGATATATATTTTAATGTCGCTTTTAAACCGGTAGCCACTATACTTCAGCCTCAAATAACTATAAACGATGCCGGCGAAGAAGTAACGCTACAAGGCAAAGGCCGCCACGACCCATGCGTATTGCCACGTGCTGTGCCTATTGTAGATGCCATGGCCGCATTGGTGTTAGCTGATTTTATACTTCGGCAGAAAGCGAATAAAGTATAGGTTAATTTAGGGCGTTTGCTGGAATATAACCCCATTGGTAAAGTTCTTTCATGTAAGTAATGGGTCTGCAATAACCTTCCGAAAGCAATATAATTCTGTTGCTCACGCGTAGTACAGACTGATAATCATGATCGGTTATAATAAAGCCTTTATCACCTAAATGCGACCGCAGCAGTTCTTCAATATATTCTACATAAAGCGGTTCAATTCCTGAAAAGGGTTCATCCAATAACAGGAACTTTACATCTTTCTGAAGTAAGAGTTGTAACTCAAAATACCGCAGTTCTCCTTTCGAGAGCTCATCGGCATATTTTGTGAGGTGCTTTTGTATACGTCCGTCCAGTTTTATAGCTTCTCTTTTCTCCGGATCTGTATGATACAGATCTATTATTCGGTGCAGTTTGGTATTTACAGGTAAAAAGTCGTGTTGTGGCAAATAAGCGAGTAAATCAGGACTTTTATAAGGCTCATGATATACTTTGCCATTTATCCGGATGTGCTTGTTGTGTGTAGACAATGTCCCGAAAATAATCTTTAGCAATGTTGTTTTTCCGCATCCGTTCCTGCCCAGTAATCCTACAATCTCGCCGGTTTTACAGCTAACATATATGTCAGTAAGCAATTGCCTGTGTCCGAAGCTGCAAAATATGCTGTCCGCTTCCAATTTGTTCTCAGGCATACAAGTATAGTTTCAGGATGAACAGTAAGACCACTATAGTTATATTAAGCAAGCAAGAGCCAACTATAAGCCCAACTTTGCTGATGCCTAAGTTATGGTAAAAATAATACTGGTTCTGATAACGCTGTTCATAAAAGAACAATGCAAGCAAAAAGCTGCCCGTCAGAATACTTACACTAAATGCATTGATAAAGCCGATTAGCTTATTTGCACTAAAAGCCAGGCTAACTATACCTGACAGCAGCGAAAATGGCAGGGCAAAGCTCATCAGGCTTCTGTAATATATCAGGTAAGGCTTGTAGCGGTGCATTAGTAATAACTTGTTTTATGGAATATAGTCAGAAATGATTATAAACAAAAGCGCCGCTCCTGAATCTCAGAAGCGGCGCTTTTGTATTTATATACCAGTTGTATTAGAACAACCTCAGCTGCACAACCAGGAACCAGATCAGGATAAGAACCGGTAACAGGAACGGTATAGAGTAACGAATTACATAGCCAAAGAATGATGGCATTTTAATACCGGCGCTTTCTGCAATTGCTTTCACCATAAAGTTAGGACCATTACCAATATAGGTGAATGCACCAAATAACACGGAAGCAAGCGAGATCGCCTCTAAAAGTATAAGTGTAATTGGGTCAGTGCCTGTGCCTGTAGCAAACTGGCGTACCTCTACCACACTGTTTTGTGCCATATCATACTTTGCCATACCTAAAGAAAGGAAATTGGCATAAGTTGGTGCGTTATCCAAAAAACCGGAAAGTGAGCCGGTAGCCCAGTACAGGAAGTTAGGTGTAATATACTTTGCGTATTGCGGAGCCGAAGCGATTTCTGCGGAAAGCTGCAGGGCAGGCATCATGGTAAAGAAGATACCAAAAAACAGGAATATTACTTCCAGAATTGGGTGAAAGTTAAACTGGTTACCGGCCAAAGCTGTCTTGCTTGAGAAACGGAAGCAGAAGAAAGCTGCAGTTAGTTGAATGATTTCGCGCAGGAAAGAAAATTTGTTGCCATCGTAAGCTATGTGTGGCAGCCCTTCTATCACATTCGGGTCAAGAAAGATAGCGCCAATGATAATGGCCAGCCAGAACAGGTTTCGCTTACCACTAATATAGAATTCGGTACGTTCCTCGTTTTTGGCTACTATTTCAGGGCGTGGTGTATAGGCTACTTTGTTACGTCTGTCTACCAGGTAAAATACAAAGCAAAGTATAGCTATTGCCAGTATCCATGGCATAAACAAGTGCTGCAGTGTCCAGAAGAACGGAACACCTTTCAGGAAACCGATGAACAGCGGAGGGTCACCTAGCGGCGTAAGCAAGCCACCAGCATTACTAACTATAAAAATAAAGAATACGATCTGGTAAGGCTTTATGCGGTGTACATTCAGGCGGATGAACGGACGGATAAGCAATAGCGATGCACCAGTGGTACCAACTATATTGGCCAATACTGCACCTATGGCTACCAAGGCTACGTTCATAGCCGGTGTAGCGTTGGCATTAATGTTTATATAGATACCACCTGCTGCAATGTACAACGAGCTTAAAAGTATAGCAAAAGAAGCGTATTCAAAAAAAGTATGGATCGGCATGTGCACATCCTGCAGGGCAAACAGGTAGTACCCTAGTACTGTTAAACCTAGCACTACGGCTACTTTTTTATAATTGTGTTCCCAGAAATGGCCAAAGAAGATAGGGCCAGCTGCAATCATACCTATCAGCAATAAAAACGGGATAATCAGAAAGCCTGGCGGCGAATGCATATTTTGGGCAAGCAGGATAAAATTGGTTAGCATAGTTGTTTAGTGAATTTATCAGACAGTGCTGATGTATTTGGTTGCAGGGCAAAGATAGAGCATCTGAACTTATATGCTATTTCAAGTTTAATTTTTATAACCTATTGTTAGTTATGTCTCGTTCCAGAGCCAGCTTATACCTCTTTACTTCTAAGAAATAATGCCTAATTTTGGAAACTTTAAGGCTTGGTCCAAAGTTTTACTTAAAACATAGATTTCCATGACAGAAAATAAAGAAAAGATGGTGTCGGTATATGCTGAGGCAAACCCGAACCCTGAATCAATGAAGTTTGTGATGAACGTGCAGTTGCTGCCTGATGGCCAGAGCGTGGATTACCCGGATCTGGAGAGTGCAGTAGAATCGCCGTTGGCACAGGAGCTATTTAATTTTGATTATGTAGGCCGTGTATTTATTGCAAGCAATTTTGTAACTGTAACTAAAAATTCGAGCCTGGAGTGGGTGAAGCTTATACCTGAGCTGCGCACGTTCCTGAAGTCTTATGTAGAGGCTGGTGGCCCGATCTTTAACGAAGGCTTCTCGGCTGCACCTAAAACCGAAGCTGCTGCTAACGGCGAAACATCAGAAGGTGATGCGGCTATAGTTAAAAAAGTGATTGACTTGCTGGATAATTATGTGCGTCCGGCTGTAGAGCAGGATGGTGGTAACATTACATTCAAATCTTATAACGATGGTGTGGTAACTGTATACTTGCAGGGGTCTTGCAGTGGCTGCCCGTCTGCTACGGTAACCTTAAAGGCTGGTATTGAGAACCTGCTGAAGCGTAT
Organism: Pontibacter deserti; assembly: GCF_023630255.1. NCBI lineage: Bacteria > Pseudomonadati > Bacteroidota > Cytophagia > Cytophagales > Hymenobacteraceae > Pontibacter > Pontibacter deserti. The sequence continues at coordinate 343,311 of NZ_JALPRS010000002.1, forward strand.
GGTGCCTGAAGTAAAAGAAGTAGTTGCTGACGGCGTATCTATCTAATACCTGAAGTATAGAGTATAAAAAAGGCCGGTTGTGAAAGCAACCGGCTTTTTTGTTTACCTGAATTAAGAAGCTATCTCCTAGGCTCAGGTATAAAGTTGCTTACCTGATACAGGAAGATTCTCTTTAGCAGTATAAATAGTAAACAAAAAAGCCCGGCGCATTTGCACCGGGCTTTTTTGTTTATATGCTAACTATAATTAGCTAACTTTTTTTGCAACTGGCTGTGGAGCCGGAGTTGGTTTTTTCTCATCCTTCATGGTATCTACCACAATTGGGGCTGCAATGAAAAGTGATGAGTAAACACCGAACAGGATACCGATCATCATGGCAAGCGAGAAGCCACGCAGTACTTCGCCACCAAAAATAAACAGTACCAACACCACCATAAACACCGTAGCCGAAGTAATGATGGTACGGCTGAATGTGTTGATTAGGGCAGGGTTTACGATGTCTCTGATATGAGAGCGTGGGTTATCCACCATATACTCACGTACACGGTCAAAGATTACTACGGTATCGTTAATAGAGAAACCAATAATGGTAAGTACCGCTGCAATAAATACCTGGTCCATTTCATAAGAAATACCGAACAGGTCAAGTATAGCGAAGATAGCAATGATCATCAGGGCATCGTGAAGCAATGCAACCACACCACCCAGTGAGAACTGCCACTTGCTGAAGCGGAACATTACGTAGATAAAGATACCGATCAATGACAGCACAAGGGCAATAATAGCCGTGTTCTGAATATCATCAGCCATGGTTGCGCCTACTTTTGATGAGCTAAGTACTTTAGGGTTTAGCTGGCTGTACTCTTTCAGACCTGCATCCAGCGCTGTTTTTACCTGCTCATCTGCCTGTATACTTTCGTCATCAGCTAACCAGCTGGTAATTACTTTCACACGATTAGAAGCACCAAATGTTTTTACTTCAGTACCGGCCTCCTGGAAGTCATCAGATAAAGCAGCACGTACATCTGAAGCAGGCACTGCCTGATCAAATTCTACTACATAAGAACGGCCTCCTTTAAAGTCTACACCCAGGTTTGGTCCTTTAATAGCCATCGCTACAAAACCGAAGATGATCAGGCCAAGCGAGAAAGCGTAAGCAGGCTTTTTCCACTTCATTACATCAAACTTCACGTTCTGGAATAATCTCTCAGCAAATGCATTAGAGAATGATAGTTTACCAGCTTTCTGGAAAGAAGCCTCGATGAACAGGCGAGAAATATATACCGATGTAAAGAATGACGTTGCGATACCCAGCATCAGGGTGATAGCGAACCCTTTAACCGGGCCAGAACCGAAGAAGTAAAGTATAAAACCAGCCAGGAAGGTAGTTACGTTGGCATCCATAATGGTCATGAACGCTTTGTCGTATCCTTTGTTGATCACTTCGCGCATGCTCAGGCCTTTGCGGGCTTCTTCACGCATACGCTCAAAAATCAGTACGTTCGCATCCACGGCCATACCCAGGGTAAGTACGATACCGGCAATACCAGGCAATGTAAGTGCAGCGCTGAACTGGGCAAGTATACCAAGTATAAAGAATACGTTGAAGATAAGTGCTAAGTCAGCAATAAAACCACCACGGCTGTAGTAAGCGATCATGAACACAACCACAATCACAAGACCTGCCAGTGTAGACAGCAATCCCTGGTTGATAGCTTCCTGACCAAGTGACGGACCTACGATAGCTTCTTCCACGATACGGGTTGGAGCAGGCATTTTACCGGCTTTCAGGATGTTAGCTAAGTCCTGTGCTTCTTCGATTGTGAAGTTACCAGAGATAGAAGAGCTACCACCTGTGATCTCACCTTGTACAACTGGTGCAGAGTATACATAATTATCAAGTACGATTGCGATCTGGCGACCAACGTTGTTACCTGTCAGGCGAGCCCATTTCTTGGCACCTGTTGGGTTCATAGACATGTTGATTTCCGGCTGACCCTGCTGATCGAAGTCCTGGCGGGCATCGTTGATAGCATCACCTGCAAGTGGCGCTTTGCCATCACGACCTTTTTTAACGGCATAAAGCTCAACAAACTCCTGGCGGTTGTCACCGGCAATTGGCTTCACATCCCATAAAAACTTCATGTTAGGAGGGAAGATAGCACGAACTTCAGGTCTTGCAAAGATGTCGTTTATCTTGGCTGTATCGCGAACGTTAGCACCAAGGCCGTTAGGTAACTGTGTAAACAGACGAGCCAGTGGGCCAGCCTGGTTAGCAAGTGAGTCGGCAGCAGCTAGAGCAGCGGCAGCAGAATCTTTCTTAGTAGTATCAGTTTTTGTAGCAGCAACTGCGTTTGAGTCAGATGCAGCAGCCTGTGCTAATACATCGCCTTCGGCAGCAGTGTCAGTTTTAGCAGCAGCAGATGCTAAAGCATCCTTTTTGGTTTCAGTTTCTTTCAGGTTAAACTTACCTGCTTTTTCCTGCTGTGTCAGGTATTCGTTCAGCTGCATAAAGTATGGGCTGAATTCCTGCGGAGTCCATACTTCCCAGAACTCCAGGTTAGCCATACCTGATAACAGTTTACGTACACGCTCAGGATTATCTATACCTGGTAGCTCAATCTGGATTCGGCCAGTACCTTTCAGGCGCTGGATGTTAGGCTGGTTTACACCAAATTTATCGATACGGGTGCGCAGGATGTTAAAAGAACGGTCAATTGCATCTTCCACTTCCTGGTCAATCACATCAATTACCTGCTCGTTAGTAGATTCGTAGCTGATCCTGCCACGGTTAGCAGTGTTAGAGAAAATACGGCTTAGGCGACCATTAGGCTCTACTTCCCGGTAAGCTTCAGCAAACAGGTTGGTAAAGCTCGCCTGACTTGTTTTTTGTAGCTCCTGTGCACGCGCAAGTGCTTGCAGGAATTTCGGGTCTTTGCTGTTACCAGACATTGACTTGATGATCTCTACAGGCGATACTTCCAGTACCACGTGCATACCACCTTTAAGGTCAAGGCCAAGGCCAAGCTCTTTTTCTTTAATTTCCTGGTAAGTGAAGCCCATAAATACAGGCTCTTTCCAGATAGAGTCCAGGTAGGTCTGCTTTTTCGCAAGATCTACGTTGCCTTGTGCATCAGTAGCAAATGCTTCTGCATCCTTCTGCACATTATTGGCAATAAACGTGAATGACAGGAAGAAAAGGCACAAAGCCGATACTATAACTGTCAGCGCGATAATTAACGATTTGTTACGCATTGGTTAAATAAAAATTATGGAATAGATTGTTAGATTACTTAAGTATAAATGCCTGCATACCAGTATGATTAAATAACTGAGTGCATGTGCAACGGGTTCCGTTCAGGGGTAAACCCTTGGGAGCACAGTTCTTTTTAAAAGAAAAGAGGGAGTATGTACAGCCTAAGGAGCGTTGGGCTGTATGGTTGTCGGGAAGAGTTGTGCCACAAAGCCATTGCCTATAGGTAAGGCAGTATGGGCTGGAAGTATTTCATCAGTAGGTGCTGCAAAAGCAGGTAGCGGTGCAGGCAGGGTAGCCTGCTGCAGGTTTAAGGTTACAAAAGAGGTAGTAGCCTCTAACGATACCTTCTGTTTTACAACTGTTTTTTTCTCAGCTGGCGCATCAGCTACTTTAGAAGTTGCCTGCTGTGCAGCATGATCGGCCGGTAAACTATATGCCACCACTTCCTGGCCATTGAGCATAAGTGCCCAAAGCAGGGTTACCGACATCAAAAGATGCCTGAAGTGTTGTGCTATCGGTTTAATTTTCGGCATGTGTAGTTACAAATGTAACTGCTTTCCTGTAAAAATAAAATCGTTAGCGGTTTACTTCTATAAATCGCTTTACATCGTGCTTTTTCCCGATCAGGATCAGGATATCGGAAGGGTAAATGATGGTATCAGCTTTCGGTACACCAATGATATGCTCTACCTGTGTTGGCTTTCCATCCTGTATCTCCTCAAAAAACCGCTTTATCGTGATCATATTAAGGTTATACTTCTCGCGGAGCGATATTTTAGACAAACTTTTGTTGGCAATACCACGCGGCGTGTTGATCTCCACAATCTCGTAATTATCGGGTAAAGGAAGGAAAGTACGTATACTTGGCTGCAACAAGCGCTCAGCTACTGTTTTACCAACTTCACCCTCCGGCGACAGAATTTCCTGCACTCCCATTTTCTCGAGAATGCGGCGCTGTTGTTTGTTGGATGCACGTGTAATTACGCGCTTCACGTTCAGTTCCTGCAGGTTGGCGGTGGTGATAAGCAAAGCCTCGAAATCTTCGCCGATGGCTACAATTACCGCTTCCATGTCCTGGATGTTTTGTGATTCCAGGGCACGGATGTCGGTTGCATCAAGGGCCACAGCATAGGCTACATCATCTTTGATGTCTTCCACATGGTCTTCATCATTATCGATGGCAAGTACTTCGGCACCACGCTCTGCCAGTGTTCTGGCAATAGAGTTTCCGAAAATACCTAGTCCTATAACTGCGAACCTGTGCGTCATGCTTATTGTATCTTAGCGTTAAGGAAAGTGGTCAACACATTCAGCCCTTTTTCAAAGTTTTGGTTGTTCGGGATGATGATGTCTGCATCGTTTTTGTAAGGCTTGATATACTTTTCGTAGGTTGGCGCTACATGGTGTGTGTAACGGTAAAGCACATCATCCAGGTCGTAGCCGCGCTCTACCTTATCACGAACTATACGGCGCTGCAGTTTAATATACTCCTTTGCATCGATGTATACTTTCAGGTCCAGCAGTTTGGCAATCTCCTCAAAGTAAAACACAAAAATGCCTTCTACAACCACAATCGGGGCTGGCCTAAACTCCAGTTGCTTTGGTACTATAGTAGGGTTGTTAAATGTATACTCGGTGCGGTAAACGGTTTCGCCCTGGCTCACTTTTAGTACGTCGTGTGCGTAAGCAACGTGATCTATGCAGGAAGGAAGGTCGAAATTGGTTACTCCGTTCGCGTCACAGGTCTGGTGCTCGCGTGATTTGTAATAATTATCCTGAGAGATCAGGCAGATATTTTCCGGTGAGAACGAAGTAAGTAGTTTGTTCAAAAAAGTTGTTTTTCCTGAAGCACTACCTCCTGTAATCCCGACGATAAATGGCTTTTGCATTGGAAGCTATGGTTTCAGAATACAAAATTAAGAGAATAAAAGGCACAAGACCATAACTGCACCAATAAATTTATAGTTTCTATTGTGCCTGCAGAAATTGTATGAGCTTTTGCATGGCCCTGCCGCGGTGACTGATCGCATTTTTCTCGGCGGGGTTCATCTCTGCAAAGGTCTGCTCGTGGCCTTCAGGTATAAAAACCGGGTCGTAGCCAAAGCCTTTATCTCCTTTCCGTTCAGTGGCTATTTTTCCGTTCACGATGCCTTCAAACTGGTACTCCTTATTGTCTAAGTATAAAGTTATACTTGTGCGGAAGCGGGCTTTTCGGTTATCCTGGCCATCCAACACATGAAGCAGTTTGTTTATGTTGTCGGAATCGGAACGTTGCGGGCCGGCATAGCGGGCAGAGTAAACACCGGGCTCGCCGCAAATGGCATCAACTTCCAGGCCGGTGTCGTCGGCAAAGCAGTTTACGTTATACTTTTCCCACACGAATTGCGCTTTCTGGCGCGAATTTCCTTCCAGTGTATCCTGATCTTCGGCCAATTCTTCGTGGCAGCCAATATCTTCCAGGCTCAGCAGCTTATACTTGCCTTCCAGCATCTGGCTAACTTCTGCAATTTTGTTCCGGTTGTTGGTGGCAAAGCAAAGCTCTTTCATAGTTCAGGTTTTATGGTTGGTAGAATTTATAGTTCGTTGATTATGCCTGTACGCTCAGATTTTTATCCTGAATGTTTTTTAACTGCTTATACCTTTTGGACTTTGAATAAATACCAGTGATAAGTATAAATTCCCATACCTATTATATTATAAATAAGCAGCTTTAAAAGGAAACCTGATGACTGGAAGGATGTCCAGAAATCCTGTTCTCCATATGAGCTGATTATTTTGGAGCCAACTGCTACAGCCGTTCCCCAAATAAGTCCAAAAGCGATAATGTAAAAATATTTGCCCCTCTTCTCATGCTTCGACCATCTCTGGACAAACCGTTCTTCTTCCTTATTTAAAGTCATATGGTTGATAGGGTTTTATAGTTAAGACAAAATAGAACAGGGCAAAAAAGTATTAATCAGAATAGTACGCCTTAATGCAAATATGCCGCTACTTCGTCCTGCAGCACAACTTCTACATGCTCGCGCAGGGTAGTAGCCAGCGAGAAGCCGGTATAAGTTGAGGCAACCGGGTATAAAGTATGATGGCGGTTTACGAGTGTGGCGATTTCCACCTTTTTAGGGTTTTGGGGCAGGAAAGAATTCAACGTATAAGCCAGTGTTTTGCCGGTGTTCAGTACATCATCAACTATAATCACAACCTTGTCTGCTATGCTTATACTTTCAGGCTCTAGCTTTACAGGTGCTTCCAGAGGGCTTACCTTGTTGAGCTTAACCGTTAGCAGCTGCACGTTTATCGGCGAGATGCTGCGTAGTTGTGTTGCCAGCATGTCGGCAAGTATAGTTCCTTTCTCGTAGATGCCGGCCAGTACCAGTTCCTGCTCTTCAAAATTGTGCTCGTAAATCTCAAAGGCCATGCGCTTAATTTTCTGCTCAATCTGCGCTTTGTCCAGAATCAGGTGTTGGTGCGGATGTGTCATAGTTTATAGTTGTAGGTTGCACTGTGGCTAAGGCAAAGTTATAAGATAAATTACAGTAGCATAATAAATTAGGCTAGGTTCAAAATAATTTGGTTAGTTGCGTTTTAAATTTAGAAATTGTTGTTAAATTTGCAGTCCCGATTGAGAAATTAAGGTTAATTAACGTTTATAATAATGAAAAAAGGCATTCACCCAGAATACAGAGAGGTTGTTTTCCACGATATGACTAGTGATTTCAAATTCATCACGCGTTCTACAATGAACTCTGATGAGACTGTCACTATGGAAGACGGTAAAACATATCCAGTAGTTAAAGTGGAAGTTTCTTCTGCATCACACCCTTTCTACACTGGTAAAAACATTTTCGTGGATACTGCTGGTCGTGTGGAGAAATTCAACACGCGTTACAAGAAAAAATAAGCGGTTCTACCCGGTTAAAACGTTTCTTAAAGAGTCTTTCCGTAAAATTCGGGAAGACTTTTTTATTTTTGTCCTATGAACATCATTCTCTTCGACGATCCGGTTATCCGGCAGAACCTGTTACCGCTTACATTTACGCGCCCGGTAGCAGAAATCCGAACTGGTATATTAACTATAGCCGAAAAATGGCAGGAGCTTACCAGGCAGGTTGTTTCTTCGCTTACCCAGGACTACCTGAAAGCCAAGTTTATGCCCTACTTTGACAGCTCGCATAACTGCTACATAAACGGTGCGGTTATACCTACCGTGGAGATGATTGAGCAGCTGAAAAGTATGAACTACGGCGAGTCGTACTGGCAGGGCGATACGTTGCTGGCTTACCACGGAGGTGGAGAACAGACAGATAGTTTAGAGGAGTTACTGGAGAAAGCGCAGCAGAGCAAAAAGCTGAATTTTGAAGGCGAAGTGCTGATACTACGCGAAGTATGGGAGATTTTTGTGCATAACGGCCGAGAGATCAGAAGCGACTTTAAACTGCTTACCAAAGACCGCAAAAGCCAGCCTGTGAACGATAAGTTTACAGCTGTTTATGGTGAAGAGAACATATTTATAGAAGAAGGGGCCAAAATAAGAGCAGCCGTTCTGAATGCTGAAGATGGCCCGATCTACATAGGCAAAAACACGCAGGTGCAGGAAGGCGCGCTGATAAAAGGACCATTTGCGCTTTGCGAAGGAAGCCACGTGAACATGGGCGCTAAAATGCGCGGCGATGTAACGGTTGGCCCACAGTCAAAAGTTGGCGGCGAGATCAGTGCTTCGGTTATACTTGGTTATTCAAACAAAGGCCATGATGGTTTCCTGGGTAATTCTGTGCTGGGCGAGTGGTGTAATTTAGGCGCCGATACCAATACATCTAATCTGAAGAACAACTATGCGCAGGTTAAACTTTGGAACTATGCGCGTGGCGGCTTTAAAAATACCGGGCAGCAGTTTTGCGGCTTGATTATGGGCGACCACAGCAAGTGCGGCATCAATACCATGTTTAATACTGGTACGGTGGTAGGTGTAAGTGCCAACGTTTTTGGAACAGGCTTCCCGCGTAACTTTATACCTTCATTCAGTTGGGGTGGTGCTCAGGGCTTCGAGACTTTCCAGTTGCGCAAAGTATACGAAGTAGCCGAAAAGGTAATGGAGCGCCGTCACAAAGCTTTAGACGACACCGAAAAAGCAATCCTTACCGAAGTCTTCAATCAAACCCAGCAATACCGGGTGTGGGACGCAAAAGCGTAACTTTTGAGACTAAGGGCTAAAAGGAATACTTGACAAAAGATAAAGGGCAAATGAGTAAGAAATATGTGGCTGGCTTAGTAATATTCAGCTTTATGCTAATATTTTACATGCTCTTTTCTCTTATGTTAATTGGGGCAAGCGGCCATAAGTATGAGTTTACTATAAAGGATTTCTTACTACCAATTTATTTTATAATTACGATTGCCGCTTTAATCATTTTTCCGAAGCTAAAAAGTGATTTAACGACACTTAAGACTATACTTCGGTTTTTATCAATTGGGCTATTAGGTATTAGTCTTTTTCTATCATTTAAGCTTTTGCAAATGTTTTATTCAGAAAACCTGATAGTTGGTTTTCTTATTTTTTCAACGGTAGCAGTTGTGGCTTTTTGTGCAGTAGTTTTAATGCTAATCATTGAGGTTTTCAAAATAGATAAGATAGATGCCTAACTTTAAATAAAACCTCATTCATAATTCATAATTCTTAATTCGTAATTCAACCCAGTGCAATTCTCTCAGATTTTAGGACATCAGGAAACGAAGCAGATGCTTGTAAACTCTGTGCAACGCAACCATGTGGCGCATGCGCAGCTGTTTCTGGGCAAGGAGGGAAGTGCGAACCTGGCACTTGCGCTGGCTTATGCCACGTACATCAACTGCGAAAATAAGCAGGCCGATGATTCATGTGGAACATGTAGCAGCTGTACCAAAATGAACAAGCTGGTGCACCCGGACTTTAATTTCGTGATGCCGGTTACAGCCACCAAAAGTATAACCGGTAAAGATGTGCTGAGCCAGAATTTCCTGACGCAGTGGCGTGAGTTTATACTTGCCAGCCCCTACCAGGGCCTGAACGAGTGGATGCAGCACATCGGCGCTGAAAACAAACAAGGCGCCATCTCGAAAGAAGAAAGCCGGCAACTGGTAAAACTAGTGTCATTAAAAGCATTCGAAGGCGACTATAAAATCGTGCTGATCTGGCTGCCGGAACTAATGCACCCTTTTGCGGCCAACGCGCTACTTAAGTTACTGGAAGAACCGCCTGCCAAAACATTGTTCCTGCTGGTATCACAGTCGGCGGAGAAACTGCTGGCAACTATAACCTCGCGTACGCAGATAGTGCAGGTGCGTAACTTTACCGAAGAAGAAGTAATAACCTGGCTCCAGCAAAAGTATAACACTGACCAAACCACTGCTTACCAGGTAGCACAACTGGCAGAAGGTAATCTAAATGCCGCATCAAACCTGTTATCAGAAGTTAGCTCAGATTATTTTAGCTTTTTTTTAAGTTGGATGCGTAGCTGCTTTGGCTATAAGTTCGGGGAGTTGATTGATATGAGCGAAGATTTTCAGAAGCTGGGCCGCGAGAACCAGAAGAACTTTTTGCTGTATGCGCTTAACCTGTTCCGGAAAGTGATGCTTTATGGTGTAGATGCCAGTCTGATAACTTACCTGCCAGCCGATGAGATGAAATTCGTGCAGGATTTCTCGAAACTGATGAACGCAGATAACGGTACGCGCATGGCCGAAGAACTGAACCAGGCACATTACCACATCGAGCGGAACGCCAACCCTAAAATTGTTTTCGTAGACAGCTCTATACAGATCGCGCATTATTTGCGTGGCAACTACTAAAGAAGAATCATGCAGACAGCTACAGATATAAAAACTATAAACATTGGTACGCGTGGCAGCAAACTGGCTTTGTGGCAGGCAAATGCCGTAGCCGATAAGTTGCAGGGTGCCGGTTTTGCTACGGAAATCGTCATCATCAGTACTAAAGGCGACCAGGTGCTGGATCGCTCGCTGGATAAGATCGGCTCTAAAGGGGTGTTTACCGAAGAACTGGAAGACCAGCTGCGTGACGGAAGTATAGATATTGCCGTGCACAGTGCCAAAGATGTGCAATCAACTATACCTGCCGACTTGGAGCTGATCGCTTTTATGGAACGTGAAGTGGTAAATGATGTGATTCTGAGCTTTAACCCGGATTTTAAACTGGAGCGTGACAGCAAGGTAATGATCGGCACATCATCAACTCGTCGCAAAGCGCTTTTGAAGAAATACTATCCAAATGTTACAACTGCCGAATCGAGAGGTAACCTGCAGACACGCCTGAAGAAACTGGAAGACGGGCAGTTTGATGCGCTGATGCTGGCTTATGCTGGTGTGTACCGTATGGGTTATGATAACCTAATTGTACATACTTTCCCGGCAGATGAATTTATACCCGCAGCAGGGCAGGGAAGTGTGGCCGTAGAGTGTGCGCGTAACATGGATGCTGACTTAAAAGAAGGTATAAGAGCGGCGTTAGACCACGAGCAAACGCATCATTGCCTTTTGGCTGAGCGTGCTTTCCTGAGAACCATGGAAGGTGGTTGCAGCATCCCGTCCTTTGCGCTGGCTACGCTTAAAAATGAAAACATCCTGCAAATTCAGGGCGGCTTGGTAAGCCTGGACGGACAGAAACATTTAGTAGAAACCTTTGAGGCCCCCATTTCAGAAGCAGAAACTATAGGTGTAAAACTTGCTGAAACTATACTTGGCCAGGGTGGTATAGAAATTTTGAAAGAGATAAGAGCCGAGAGAGGGGAATAGTCTGAACCCGGATTAATAGGATTTAATAAATTAATAAGATTTAAAGAGACGTAAGAAATTGCGTCTCTTTTTATTTATGACGCTCGCGCCATAGTATGGTTACAAAGTATAAATCCTACCAATCCATCTAATCTCTCTTAACCTTAGTTCAGGCTAAAAATCCTGTTAAATCCCCGTAATCGCGTTTAATCACTGGTCCTGATTTGGATTACAGCTAAAAAATGGGAAACTTCAGGCTTCGGAAAAACTATACCAACTATGAAACTGCGAAATATCTTTTGTGCTGTAATAGCGCTGCTGTTTTTAACACCACTTGCTGCATCTGCTCAGAAGTTAAAAGGCAAGGACCAACTTGTAACTATAAGCACGCCCCAAGGTGAGATAAAGCTGGTGCTTTTTGATGACACGCCGAAACACAAAGAGAACTTCCTGAAGCTGGCGAAAGAAGGCTTTTACGATGGTACCACGTTCCATAGAGTAATGGATGGCTTTATGATACAGGGCGGCGACCCGAACAGCAAAGATGATAACCCTAACAACGACGGATCTGGTAACCCTGGCTACACATTGCCTGCTGAGATACTGCCGAAGTATAAGCATGTGCGTGGCGCAGTAGCAGCTGCCCGCCTTGGCGACCAGGTAAATCCAATGAAGGAATCCAGTGGATCGCAGTTTTATATTGTAGAGAACCATGATGGCACCCCGATGCTGGATGAAGCTTATACAGTTTTTGGTCAGGTAATTGATGGGTTGGATGTGATCGATAAAATTGCCGAACAACCAACTAACCCGCGCAACCGTCCGCTTACAGATATTAAAATGAAAGTGACCGTAGAGAGCGTGAAGAAAAAGAAGATCGCCAAGAAGTATAACTACAACTATAACACCAATATGGTCGGCAAATGACTATGAAGAAAATACTGATTACAGGCTCTAACGGACTTTTAGGGCAAAAACTGGCAGAGCTGTTGCTAACCCAACCTGATGTAGAAATACTGGCCACCAGCCGCGGTGAAAATAAACTTGCAGCTATACTTCCGCAGGTGCCTTTTGCCTCAATGGACGTAACCGATAAAGCGCAGGTAGAAGAAGTGGTAAGCCAGTTCCTGCCAACGCACATCATCCATACAGCTGCCATGACCAACGTAGACCAGTGCGAAACCGACCGCGAAGGTGCGCTGCTTTTAAACCGCGATGCTGTACAATACCTGGTAGATGTCTGTGAGAAGTATAACGTGCATCTGATCCATGTGTCCACAGATTTTATATTTGACGGAGAAGACGGACCGTATAGCGAAGATGCCGAAGCCAACCCGGTAAACTTTTATGGCGAAACCAAACGCCTGGCCGAAGAGATCGTGAAAGATGCCAAATGCAATTGGGCTATACTTCGGACGGTGCTGGTTTATGGTGTGGCGCATGATTATGGCCGTACCAACATTGTGCTTTGGGTACGCGATAACCTGCAGGCTGGCAAAGTAATTAAAGTTGTGGAAGATCAATTCAGGACCCCGACGTTAGCAGAAGACCTTGCCCAGGGTTGCTGGCTTGCTGCCAAGCACGATGCCGAAGGTATCTACCACATCTCCGGTTCCGAAATGCTGACGCCCTATGACATGGCCCTGCAGGTAGCCGATTACTTTCACCTCGACAAATCATTGATTGATAAAGCTGATGGCAGCACCTTTACACAGCCTGCCAAACGCCCACCTAAAACCGGGTTTAATATCTCAAAAGCAGAAAAAGAACTAGGCTACATACCCCACACTTTTGCTGAAGGAATACGGATTGTAGCTGAACAAGCCGCACAATAAGCATTCTTTTAGTCTAAATAATGATGGAGTTGGTCGGAAAAATATTAGAAATATGGAATTTAATATGGTGCTCTCAGCTTCAATTCCTAAATTGTAAGCTTAAACACATAATACAGTACCTATTACAACCTAACTAAACTAATCAACTTCTACCTTTTTTATGAGTGCTAACAAAGAATCGTGGGGCTCACGTGTGGGTCTCATTCTGGCTATGGCCGGTAATGCAGTTGGTCTTGGTAACTTCCTGAGGTTTCCGGTTCAGGCCGTGCAGAATGGCGGTGGCGCGTTTATCATCCCTTATATAGTATGTTTCCTGGTAATGGGTATTCCCCTTCTATGGATCGAGTGGTCTATGGGTCGATTCGGTGGTAAATTTGGTCACCACTCTACGCCATTTATCCTGGACTCGATGGATAAAAGACGTTTCTGGAAATATATCGGTGTGTTTGGTATCTGGACAAATATAGCAGTAGCGGCTTACTACTGCTACCTGGAGTCCTGGACGCTCTCTTACATGTACCACTCTATCATCGGTTCGTTCAGCGGCATGGACCAGAATGCTATCTCTAACTTCTTTAACGATTATGTTAGCCTGAGCACTTCTACAACCGGTATCCCTTACGAGCCAATCGTATTCTTTGTGATCTGTTTGCTGCTTAATACCTGGATCTTATCGCAAGGATTAGCCTCTGGTGTGGAGCGCGTGGCCAAGATTGGTATGCCTTTATTGATTCTGTTTGGTGCTTTCCTGGCTTACAAAGGCTTTACTATTACTGCCGGCGAGAATGGCGCTATTAACGATAGCTCTGTTGGTCTTAACTTTTTGTGGACTCCAAGATACGACCAGCTTTGGTCGCCGAGTGTATGGTTGGCAGCTGCCGGCCAGATCTTCTTTACCTTATCGGTAGGTATGGGTACGGTGCAATGTTATGCTTCTTATGTTCGCTCTAAAGATGATATAGCACTAAACGCCATGTCAGCTGGCTGGATGAACGAGTTTGTGGAAGTTGTACTGGGTGGTGCTATTCTTATCCCAATCTCAATTGGATATTTAGGTATAGATCGTGTGACCGAACTGGTTCAGAGTGGTGGTCTGGGACTAGGTTTCCGTACATTGCCATACCTGTTCTACCAATGGGGAGATGTGTTGGGTGCAGTTGCAGGTGTTATGTGGTTTGGCCTGTTGTTCTTTGCAGGTATCACGTCGTCGCTGGCAATGGGTACACCTTGGATGGGCTTCCTGCAGGATGAGTTTAACTGGCGCCGTAAATCTGCTGCATGGTCATTCGGTCTGATCGTATTTTTACTTGGTATGCCTACAGTATTGTTCTTTAACTATGGCGTATTTGATGAGTACGACTACTGGGCCGGAACAATATCGTTGGTAGTATTTGCCTTAATGGAATCTATACTTTTTGCATGGGTATTTGGGATGGACAAAGGCTGGAGAGAGATCACAGCAGGGGCAGATATCAAAGTACCCGGCATCTATAAGTTCATCATCAAATTTATTACACCGTTGTTGTTGCTATGGGTATTTATAGGCTCGCTGGTAACACCAAAAGGTGGTGACTGGGGTAAAGCATTTAGTGGCGAATGGGTACTGGATAACAGCTCTATCATTAATAAAATAATGAACACCAGCCTGAAAGAACAACTAGCTGCAGCTACAGATCCTGCTCAGATAGCACACCTCGAAGAAACATTGTTCTTCGTAAATGCATCACGTATATTATTAGTTACAGTATTTATCGGCATTGCATTGCTGGTGTACATTGCTTACAAAAAAAGAGTTAGAGAAGGGAGAATTTAAGAAACCATGAATACATCTGCTTTAATTATAATGCTGATAACCCTTTTTTCGGTAACAGGCATAACAATATATTTTTTCTCACTGGTGCTTAGAACACCACCAAAACCTGAGCCGGATTCGTATCTGTTCAACGACGACGACCCTGAACGTATTGAACCGAACCATACCTGATAGGAATGAATAAACTAAAGCACTGGATCCGTAACTACTTTGGCTTTTCGCAAGGTGAGGTAAACGGTTTTATGTGGTTGATAAGTATAATGGTGCTGCTTACGGTAGCACCATTTCTTTTTAGTAAGATTTATACACCCAGTTCTGATACTTCCCGCACTTTAGCAGATCAGCAACTGCTCGATAGCCTGGTGGCACAACTGGAGTTGGTACCTGACAAGTATAAACGTGAGCGTAACACAGTGCCGCTTGTTCCGCTGCGCACCTTCAACCCCAACAATTTAACGCTGGAGCAATGGCAGGCTTTTGGGTTGCCGAAGTACCTCTCACAACGAATTATCAACTATCGGAACAAGGTAGGTGATTTTACCTATAAAGCAGAACTGGGGAAGATCTACGGCTTACCGGATTCTGTATTTCAGCGTTTATACCCCTATATTGATCTGCCTGAGACAAGACCTGACAAGTATAATCGTAATAATAAAATAGCCAGCAACCGGACCTACCCTAAACCAGACTGGGAAACCAGACCACGTGAGCGCTTTATACTTGCACCATTTAACATTAACACCGCCGATACCACACAACTTAAACAGATTCGGGGCATTGGTAGTAAGTTATCCGCACGGATTGTAAAGTATAGAGACAGGTTAGGCGGCTTTTATAGTATGAACCAGGTTAAGGAAGTTTATGGCCTGCAACCTGAGGTAGTTGATAGCCTTGAGAAGTATACGTTTGTGGCTAAAGCACATACTCCCAAGCAAATTAACCTGAATATGGCTACCGTTGAAGAGTTGCGCACGCACCCTTACATGACATCCAATTTAGCAAGAGCTATAGTTGCTTACCGCGAGCAGCACGGTCGTTTTGAAACTGTGGAGGAACTGAAGAAGATAAAAATAGTAAAGCCTGAGCAGTACGAGAAGCTAAGGCCTTACCTTGATCTATAAGTATAACCTATGCCGTAAATGCTTTTGCCTGAATAAAAGTATAAAAGAATACCGCATTCGGGCTTTTGGCAACTATGTGCATTTCTTCTTTTACCTTTTCAGCCAGGTCAGCATCTACATAGCCTGCTTCTAAAAGTTGTGGTAGTCCGCTTAATAATAGTTCGGTCCAGTAGGCAATCATTTCGGCGCGCTTTGCAGGGTTGCGACTATCTAAATGGAAGGTTTTAGGTTCTGTTGTGATACGCTGATAGCCTACCGATTGCAACAGGTTACCTAGCTTGGCACCTACAAAGGGATCGCCGCTCATATCGTATTGCAGGTCATTAAACCGCATCCAGTATTGCAGCACACTTGGCGAATAAGGCTCTACGAAAAAGCTGGAGTTAAGCACTTCAGTTATCACGATAGGGCTACCTGGTTTCAGCACACGGCGCACCTCTGATAAAACACGTGCCGGATCAGGAATGTGCTCTAAAACCCAACAAAGAAAGGCTCCATCAAAATCAGCCTGCGACGTAAAGCTCATGTCCATAGCATTTTCCTGCATCATCTTAAAACGATTGGTAGCATATGGCACCGACGACAGGAACTTCTGAGCCTGTTCTATCTGCTTATCAGAGTAGTCTATACCAGTCAGGAAAATATTCGGGAAACGGCGTAGCAAAATCTCGGATTGTGCACCAACACCGCAGCCTACTTCGAGTAAATTGGTTACTGTAGAAAAGTCTAAGTCTGAATAGATTTTGTTCTCCATAAAGCGAGCCTGCTTGTAGAGGCGCGTCTGTTCTTCGGAGGAGTAGCCGTGCAGGTATTTTTCTTCGGATGGCTCGTGCAGTTTTTCAGTCATAGTTTTATTGGTATTTGAAGTGTGCTGCTAATTTATACTTTAAAAGTATACTTACGGGTAAAACTATAGTTGCTGAATGCCTAAAGACAAGTAAGAGTTACAATTACTATCTGGAATGCCAAAGATTGGTGAAGACCTCGTAGTGTGTGTAGCTCCTATGAATGTCTTTCTCCTATTTGTCATCCCGAGCGATAGTCGAGGGATCTTATACGTCCTAAAGTTGAGGTTTAAGTTAGTTAAGCTATCCTTTCAGATTACCTGTTATCCTGGGAGCTCTACTTGCCTATCGTTTCATTTCCAGCTTTGGTGCCCTCACGGCCGGGAGGCCCCGGCTTCGGGCATCGCGCGGTGCAAATCTCTTTTGCTCGTGCCTCGCAATGCCTTAACGGCACCAGATATTTACAAGGCGCTCAACCCGAAGACTGATATCTTTCGATAGCTAACTTATAGTTAGAGGAGATGTTTTAGTCGCATTGCATTAACGTAGTTATAGTTCCGTAGGGACAGGTCTTGACCTGTCCGCTCACAGGCTGTAACAATAGAACTATACTTATTAACTATAGTAATTGCAGAAAGTCTCCCTTTGAAGGGGGCAGGGGGATGATAAACAGCAGCTATAAAATTATAGCTTAGCTCTTACTGAATTTAAAGCAGAAGGTAGTACCAACATCTACAGTAGAATTTACTGTTAGCTTGATATTATGGAAGCGGGCTACTGTCTGCACAATTGGCAGGCCCAGGCCATGACTTTCGTTATCCGGGCCGTGCAGGCGCTTAAAGCGGTTAAAGATATTGGGGATATGCTCTTCGGCTATACCTACGCCGGTATCAGTAACGCAGAGTTCGTAGCCTTTGCCTTTAGGAGCACCGCTTATAGTTATGCTTCCGTTTGGTTTATTATACTTAATGGCATTGCTAACCACGTTAAATAGCATCGTAAACAGCAAAGAGTAATTGGCCTGTGGCAGTGTCCAGTCATCTTCCAGTTTAACGTTCAGTTTTATATCTTTTACTTCGGCGCGGTCGGCAATTTCTTCGGCTACCTCGTTGGCCAGTATGGTTAAACTTACTTCTTCATTCTTCAGGTATTGCTCGTTCTCGATGCGCGAGATAAGCAACAACGCCTGAATGATACTTTTTAACCGGTGCAGGGTTTTCTGATTGTCGACTAACTTCACCAGCAGATGCTCAGGCACTTCAGGGTCGGTTAGCAGGTTCTCCGTTCGCGTCTGAAGTATAGAGATTGGTGTTAACAGCTCATGCGACACATTGCCGATAAATTCCTTCTCCTTCAGGAAAGCATCCTGAATCTGACCCATCATATCATTAATGGCATTGTTCAGGTACAGGAAATCGGAAGTGGTGGTATTTATAGTTTTAGGTGTGAAGGTGCTGGGGTGGCCGATCCGTTTCAGGCGCTTAACTATAACCAGCAATGGTTGCAGCAGTATTTTACTAAAGGCCAGATCTATAAAAACGGTAAGCAAAATAACAGCAGCCAGGAAGTATAAAGCATACTTTTGCATGGTGTCTATACTTTCCAGGATGGTATCTATACTTCGCCCTATCTCCAGCAGGTAGTATTTGCCGTCCACTTCAAAGGTCAGGCTGAGTACGCGGTACTCTACAATTTCTTCATCTACTTTTCGCAGCGAATTTTCTACAGTGTCAATGGCTACAGGCTCTGCAATCTGCTCCATAGATATAAATTCTTCCTTCAGCAGGTTATAGCTACCGTAGGCTCCTTCATCGCCTTCGGCAATAAAATTCTCAATGCCCTGCTCACTTATAATTTCCAGTACATTGTCCTTTTTCTCGTTCAGGCGCTTATCTGTGTTAAGTATAGCTACACGGTGAATGAGCGGTGGAAGTATAGCTATGAGCAGCAATACCACCACGATCTTGGAAATAGCACTAAAAAGGGTAAGCTTGGATTGTAGCCGCATACTATAAAGTTAGCCTGTAGCCAACACCACGAACTGTTTCAATCCAGTCGGTAGGGGCGTGGGCCGAGAGCTTTTTGCGCAGGTTTTTAATATGAACGTCTATGTAGTTGGAGTCGTAATCGTCCTCCAGGATGTTGCCCCAGATATGCTCTGTAAGCTGCAAGCGGGTAAGAATACGGTTTTTGTGCAACAGCATGTAGTGCAGCAGGTCGAACTCCTTTTTGGTAAGCGAGATGTTCTGCCCGTTGTAACTTACGGTGCGAGCGGTGCTATCGAGCTCAAAACCATGAAACTCGTGCACCGACGACTTTACATTGAATTTACGGCGTGATACCGCCTGCATACGTGCCTTCAGTTCCAGTAGCGAGAAAGGTTTTGGCAGGTAATCATCGGCTCCTAGACCTAAGCCTTTTACACGGTCTTCCAGTTCACCGCGGGCAGTAAGTATAATTACAGCTGGTTCGTAGTCGGTTTCGCGGGCTTCCTGCAACAGGTCCAGTCCATCGTAATCAGGCAGGCCAAGGTCCAGCAAAATAAAATCATAACGATTTACAGCAATGCGCTCCGAGGCATCTTCGCCGTTGCAGGCCCAGTCGCACTTATAGTGTTCCTGCTTCAGGAAGTGCACTAACTCAGCGGCAAGGCCGGCTTCATCTTCTACAACCAGTACATGCATGATCTATAAGTTTAAGATACAGTTTTAGAAAGTATAACTCGCTTTAACCGAGAAGAAAGACTGCGCTTTCGATTCATCGCCTTCCAGCTTATTTACCGGTACCGAATAACGGTAGGTCGGCTCCAGTTCAAAGTTACCTAACATTACCACAAGTGGCACATAAAAATCGTAGCTCAGCACCTGGAATTTATGTTTGGTTGTAGTAGTGGTAGTTGTTTCTGGTTCTTTGTCCTTTCCTGGCTTAAGTACATCTTCAAACCAATCGTCAAGCTCCTTTTTACGCTCTACAGTATAAGTTTCAGAAAACTCCTGGGTACCGCCTGTTACACCAATTTTAGGATCAAGACCAACAGGATTCCTGCCGTTCCAGATCGGGTTAAGACCAATGTAGCGAGAGTTTTCGAACTGCACAATTACGTCGCTGCTTTCTCCAAAAAAGTAGCTGGTGTTCAGGGAAGTATATAGGTATTTCCAGTCGAGGGTGGTGCTTGCCGTTACAGCATTTTCTGTAACAGATTTTACCATCGGTGCATTCTCGCTGAAAAAGAAATGAGAATAGCTCAGGTTAGCACTCAGGCGCTTGCTTATCGGGAAACTATAGCCAACTGAAACATCAGTCTCATCAATGTAATCTACAGTTTCAAAGAGCTGGTAAGTTGTAGTAGAGGCCCAAAAACCGGAATTGTGTGCATAGGTTAAGGTTGCAGCTGCATAAGGGTACTTAGTAACAGTGTTACGTCCATAAAAGGATGAATTATTGGCAGCTTCGAGTGCAACACTCCAGGAGGCTTTGCGGGTAACAGAATCTTCTGTTGTCTGGGCATGAGCAGAACCAACAAGCGCCCACGCCAGCATTATCCACAAGTATAGTTGGTTTTTCATGAGAGGGTAGAGGGTTAAGTATAAAAGCAGGACTCCCGGCACAACCGGAAGCCCTGCTTTGAGATCAGTATTTTTTAGTTTTTACCTACTTTAAGGCCGGCACCAACTTTAGCACCAGTGCTAACTTTTACAGGGGCAGCTACACCACCTTTTTTAAGCACTTTCACAGGGCGGCCAGCGCTTGTCGGGCGACCAGCAGTTACACGTGCTGCACCTTTAACTTCAGAACCAGCTTCTACTTTAGTTGGCTTTTCTTGGCGCTTGGCAGTAGCTACTTCTTTTACTACCTCGCCTGTAGTTGTTACTGTTGCATCTACACCTTTAGCAGTTTCAGATACTGTTCTGCCATGAGTTTCTTTTTTAGTTTTAACTTCTTTGGCAGCTTTCTCTTTTGTCTGCTTTGCTTTTTTGTCGCCCTGCTCCGTTTGTGCGTCTACGGTAGTGGCAACATTTGCTTCTGTTTCAACAGCGGCATCTACAGATGTTTCGGTTGTTGCTTTTGCGTTGGCTGCTGCTACTTCGCTGATGGCTTCGCCTTTTGCTTTACCACCTGCAACTACTGTCTGAGCAAATTCTGATACAGCCTGGCCGTGGTTTTCAGTTTTGGTTTTAGCTTCGGCGCCTGCTTCAACAGTGGTTTCTACAGTTGCTTCACCTTTCGCTTTTGCTTTGGCCTTTTTCTCTTTTGCTTCTTTCTTGGCTTCGCGCTCAGCTTTCTTCAAGTCTTTCTTTGCCTTGGCTTCGGCTTTCGCTTCTGCTTTTGCAGTGGCATCTGCTTTAGTGGCCACATCGCTTACAAGAGCACCTTTAGTAGTTGACTCAGCAGTTGTAGCAGAAGTTGCTGTTCCGCTTACAGTAGCACCGTGCGTATCGGCTTTTACTTTACCGTTAGCTTTTGTAGCAGATTTAACATCAGTTGAAGAAGAAGTCTGGGCGAATGTAGTTGCTGCGCTTAGGACAGCTATAGCTACTAGTGTTAGTTTTTTCATTTTCGTTTTGTCGTTTTAATTAGATTATGTGTCAAAACTATAATGTCAAGATGAAGACAAAATGAAGAAATACTTTTTTTGAAAAAATTTTCAAATATTTTTTTGAACTGGCTCAATCCCTAACAAAATCTGGGCATAAACATTCCGAAATATAGCTGTAAGGGCCATTCTTTTA
This sequence comes from Pontibacter deserti, assembly GCF_023630255.1. NCBI lineage: Bacteria > Pseudomonadati > Bacteroidota > Cytophagia > Cytophagales > Hymenobacteraceae > Pontibacter > Pontibacter deserti. The sequence goes on from NZ_JALPRS010000002.1 coordinate 364,615, forward strand.
TAGTTGATGACCACAAAATTAAAAGTAGGAAAGTAAATTATAGTTGAGAAATTTTTTCGGCGGCTTTGGCTACCACCAATTTTTCAGATTTAAAAGCGAGCAGTTTCTGTGCCTCTTTTATCTCCACCCAGCGGGCTTCGTTCACTTCCCAGTCGTGGTCTTGTATGTTGCCGGAAGTATAACGGAGCAGGTAGAAGTATACAAACTTATGAAAGCGCACGCGCTGGCTACCTTTGTTGCCCACGTACCAATATTCTATCTTATCGAGCTGCTCCAGCAGTTCTGTTTGTAGGCCGGCTTCTTCCCGTACTTCGCGCACAGCAGTTACTTCAGGAGTTTCGCCGGGGTCTACAATACCTTTTGGCAATTGCCAGCGGTTATCTTTACCCACTGCTATCAAAGCCACTTCTATAGTTGTGCCTGATTTACGAAAAGCCACCCCACCCGAAGATACCTGGTCTACGACTGGTAATTTGGGTTTTGCGGGCTTCTCTTCTTCCACAACTATAGCTTACTGGTTAAACTTTTTTGCTGCTCGCTTAGCCACTGCAGGCTTGGGTTGTAGGCCATGTCGTGCACACCATAGTATAAGAACAGGTCTACTACCCCGGATTTCTTGGTGTAAAGCACTTTCGGGTCTTTCGGTCCGAAATATTTACTGGGGCCATCGCTAACCATTTCTTTCGGTACTTCCTGGTTTATCACTAAGGAGTCCATTTGCCACTGTGGTATCTGCGCTGCAGAATCAACCAGCATATTATAAGCCCGGATAGAATGGTCTGGAGGAACGAGTACGTCGATGGTGCCATGTGCTAAAAATACCGGCACTCCTTTTAAGTTCTGTAGGTATGTGCTTGGGCTGCGGCGTTTGCATTCTTCGGCGGCGGCTGTGCCGGGTATAGGCTCGCCACCACAGGCTGCCACAATATGGCGGTTATAGTCGCGGTGCGGGTAATTCTGGCTGAACTTGTACCAATCTACTAAATCGAAAACCGGCACCCAGGCCACCACACCAGCCCAAACATCAGGGTGCTTGCTGGCTGTAACCAGGGCAGTCATGGCGCCACCCGACGAACCTACAATATAAATGCGTGAGGGATCGATGTCGGCGCTACCTTTCGCATAGTTTACAGCATCCATTATGTCCTGTATCGCAAGGTCGGAGGCCATGGCTTCGGGGGTTTTAAAGGCGCCGCGGTAGTTAGGCTGTATAAAAACCCAATCGTTTAATTTAGCCCAGAGTGCATACGGTATACTTACCACCTGCAGGTACTCGCTGCTCCAGCTATGCAAAACTACCAGCAAGGGCTTCTTTTTAGCTGAGTTGGAAGTATAAAATAAGGCGGGCTGCATTTTACCATCAACAGTTGAGGTAATGTTAACCTGTTCTATTTCAGGTATTTTCTTTTTCCAGTCTTTTATACTTTCGTCAGCTACCTTGCCAGGATATTGTTTGGTGGTAGTAAATGCTTCAAGGCGCTCACCCGGTACGTATTTTTTCTGGCCGTCGGAATTATGGCAGGCGGTTACCAAAAGCAGTATCAGTAAACCATACAGGCCTTTCCGTAAAATAATTTTTTGTAAAAACAGGGTGTGCATTAATCAGGCAGTAACTATATAAAGAGATTAATTTAAAACTGATTTTGTGATGATTTGTTGCATCAAAACGAAAGCAAGTCTCAAATCTTCTGCAAAGCTATACTTCCTTTTCTTAATTCCGATTTTCTGAGGCATAAGCTAAAAGAACTCTGCTTCCAAGTAAAGTTAAAAGCTGCTAACTTGCTCCTGAACCTTAGCCCACAACTATAGTATTTACCATTGATGAAAAACATCCTGAAGAACTACCGACGCAGGCTTTTGAACCTGAGCACCGGCAACAAAGCCCTGCTGTTGCTGCGCCTGCAAAAGGAGTTGCACCTGGATGTTGAGTCGCTGGATTTTATACTTGGTGCGTCCGCTTTTTCTATAGTTGAGAAGCTGATATCGGGAGCTAAACGCATTAGCTTATGCCCGGTCGCTGATAGCCGGTATGCTCCTATAGCACCTATCAGTAAGCGCCTGCGCTACATAAAACGCCGTACCGATATGTTACTGGAAGAGCGCGGCAGTGAAGAACTGTACATTGGCTGGCCTTTTGTGCATGGCATGTTTGCTGATGGTACGGTAGTGCGATGCCCGTTATTTTTATACCCGGTGCAGTTGCAGGTAAATGCTGCGCAGGAATGGGAAGTAGAGCCAAGTATAAATCAGCCACCACGGTTTAATCAGAGCTTTTTGCTTGCCTACGCCCACTATACTGGTACACCCTTAGCCGAAAATTTACTGGAGTTGGATGTAAGTACACTTCCAGCACATGCCCTGGAATTTCGTACGCAGGTTTATGAATTGCTGAAACAGGAGCAATTGGCACTGTATGCTGGCCGAGACTTTTTTGGGGACAAACTCAGACCTTTTCGTGACTATAAAAAAGCTGACTATGAAGCTGACCTTAAGCCCGGGCAACTATATCTGGAGCAGGAAGCGGTGCTGGGCATTTACCCACAAGCAGCCTCTTATCTGTTAGCCGATTACGATGCACTGTTGGAGCGCGACGACCTGCAGACTATGGAAGACTTGTTTGCAACTCCTGATACAACTACACAGGCAGTACAGGCACAGCATACGTTCACAGTTTTTAAGATGGATGCCTCGCAGGAAGCAGCTTTGCAGCAGGTTAAGCAAGGCAGATCTATAGTTGTACAAGGTCCGCCGGGAACAGGTAAATCGCAGCTCATATGTAACCTGGTCTCAGATTTTACGGCCCGTGGTAAGAAGGTATTGGTTGTTAGCCAGAAACGCGCCGCTTTAGATGTGGTGCATAAGCGTTTATCTGAAGCTGGGTTGGGCGCTTTTGCAGCATTAGTGCACGATATTAACGCAGATCGAAAAAGCGTTTTTCAGCAGCTGCAATCACAGATAGAACAACTGCCGGAGTATAAAAAGCAGAACCTGGCGCTGAACAGCATCTACACCGACCGTACTTTTCTGGAAGTAAGCCGTGGCATAAACCGTTGTATTGAGAAACTGGAGCAATTTAAGTCTGCTCTTTTTGACGATACTATATGTGGGTGGACAGCCAAAGAATTATACCTGCGCAGTAACCTGCAGGAGCCACACATTTCCCTTTCATCCAACTATAAAAACTTTACTGCAACTATAGTTGCCGAGTTTTTGCCGCGCCTGCGCCAGTATCTGCAGCAAGCTGCCGTTTATACACAACCTGATTTCACGTGGAAAGAACGGCACAGCTTTAAGGATTATGGATGGCCGCAACGCCAGGAGCTTGAGAAAACTATAAATCAGTTACCGGAGCTGTACACGCAACTTCAGCAAAATATAAGTAACCTGAGCGGCTTTACTTTTGAGCTGAATGAACTGGAAAAGTATAAGCTGGTGCTGCCTGGTATTACGGAAATACAGGTATTGCTGGAGCAGGAAGATGTGCCGGAAACGCTTCAACAACTTCTAAAATGTGATAGCAAAGAATTGGCAAACCAGTTACAGCAATTAAAAGAGCTATACCTGGTTTGTCCGGCTCCGGACGCCGCTATACCTGCCAGCGAACTACCCACTCTAAAACAAGCTATACTTTCTTTTGAACAACAGAAGAACAACTTATTCAAAGGCATTGGCTGGGCTTTCTCATCAGATAAAAAAATACTGAAGCAGGCGCTGGCGAAGTATAGGTTAGACTTGAGCGAAGTGGGTGTAAGCGAGTTGCAACGTAGAGTCGAGCTGCGTGAACAGTCCGAGCGTCTGATGCAGATCATCAATAAAACGATAAACGGTAACCTGAGAATTGAAGCTTACCCGAACCAGGTTTTACAGCAGGTAACAACTATAGAAAAAGCATTGCAGGTACATAAGCTCCTGAAAAAACTGCACCGCGAAAAAGTACTACACGAGAAGCTGGTCTCAACTATAAACCTGCCACAGCACCTGCAAACGCTAACGCAGGCTACCACTGAGCTACAGGCAAACTATAGCCATTGGCTGCATTGGCTAACCGAAGCTCAGGTAAAGCAACTACTCACAAACAAGAACTGTAAAACTGCTTTACTAAAAGACCTGTCAGAAAATTTTGAGCAGTTGGTAGCGCACGATTTACTTATCGCTTCTTTTACCGATGCTGAAATAGAAGTAACCCAGCAACTCCTGTCGCAAAGTATAACCTCAGCTGCCGAAGGGGAACAATTTTTTCTGAACAGTTTATACCTGGCCTGGCTTCATGAGCTGGAAAATCAGTACCCGGAACTGCGTATGGCATCGAGCGGTGTCCTGGAAAACCTGGAACAGGAACTGCAGCAATCTCTATCTGAAAAGCAGCGCCTGAGCCAGGAAATTGTGCTGTCGAAGTTGCGGGAGCAGACCTATGCTGATATGGAATTTAACCGTTTGGGAAATGTTGTAACCTACCGCAGGCTGCAGGCGCAGGTCAGTAAAAAACGTAGCCTTTACCCGATCAGGAAGTTGTTTTCTTTGTTCTCTGATGAGATTCTAAACCTGGTGCCGTGCTGGCTGGCTTCTCCTGAAACGGTATCGGCGGTGCTGCCGCTGGAACGTTGTTTTGATGTTGTGATCTTTGATGAAGCCTCTCAATGCTTTGCTGAAACAGGCATACCTGCTATGCTGCGCGGGACACAGGTGGTAGTGGCCGGTGATGAGCAGCAGCTGAAACCGTCGGATCTGTACCGTGCCCGCTGGAGCGATGCCACCGACGAAGAGATAGAAGAATTATCAGCCGAATCGCTGCTGCAACTGTGTAGTTTATACTTGCCACAAACCATGCTCATGCAGCATTACCGCAGCCATTTCCCGGAATTGATAGAATTCTCAAACCAGCACTTTTACCACAGCAAACTCGAGCTTATACCTAATCTGCAGGAAATAAACACATCCAGAGCTGCCATCGAATATCTGCATGTAAATGGTTTGTGGCAGGATAACAGCAACCTGCCCGAAGCTGAAAAAGTAGTGGAGTTGGTAATTGATCTGCTAAATCAAGGGCAGCAGGAGGTGGGCGTTATCACGTTTAACTATAACCAGCAGATGGTAGTGCAGGATTTGCTGGAAGAACGTGCACAACAGCAGGCTATAGTTATACCTGCAACCGTTCTGGTGAAAAATATTGAAAACATGCAGGGCGATGAAAAAGACGTGATTATACTTTCGGTGGGGTACGCGCCGGATGAAAAAGGGAAATTTGCGATGCAGTTTGGTAGCTTGAACCAGGCAGGCGGCGAGAACAGATTGAATGTAGCTGTTACTCGTGCCAAGCGTAAAATTATAGTGGTAGCAAGTATAAATCCGGAACAACTGCACGTCGAAAATACACAGCATAATGGGCCGAAGCGCTTGAAATCTTATCTGCAATATGCGCAGCAGGTAAGCAATGGCAACTTCAGGTATCAGCCAAAACTACAGCCAATGCCAACTCATATCCCGCTGCTTAAAGAACACCTGGCAAAGCAAATCTCTGCACTACAGCCACAAGTGCCATTCGCGGACCTTACGTTAACAGATAATCATACCTATAAAGCCGCCATCCTCACCGACGACGATTTATACTATAGTCATCTATCGGTAAGGCATTCGCATGCTGATGTGCCAGAGCTATTGAAGCAACGCCACTGGCCTTATCGCAAAGTATACAGCAGGCAATATTGGGCTGAAAAAGAAAAGGTGATAACCAAGCTGCAAAAACTGTAACCGGAAGTATAACTCAATACACCATCTGCCAATCTTATAACTCCTGATCCGGAATGCTTATTAAACTCTTTACCCTTTACGTTTACCTGCAAACTGCGCTGTGTGGCTGCGGACCAGATAAACGGAACAGCAATTTTGAGCGGCTCCGGAAAGACTATACTGTAACTATAGATAAGGTTGGGAAACTGGATAAAGGTATACAAGAAAGCTCCGGACTTGCCCGTGCTACCGACTCCACTTTCTGGACGCATGCGGATAGCGGTGCACCTGATTTATACTTGTTTAATTTAAAAGGCGATTTGCTACATACGCAACCACTACCTGTGCCTAATAACACCGACTGGGAAGACCTGGCCCAGGATAAAGCGGAGCATCTGTACATTGGTGCCTTCGGAAACAATGGCAATCAGCGCCGTGATCTGAAAGTTTATAAGGTAAATGGAGAGAATATGCAGCTAACTGATACAATTGCGTTCAGCTTTGCAGACCAAGAAGAATTTCCGCCGCCCCGCAGCCGGCAGCATTACGACCTGGAAGCCTTTTTTTATCAAAACGATTCATTATACCTGTTCACCAAAAGCAGGGCCTTTAAGAGCATTACGCAGCTATATAAATTGCCTGTCTCCGGGACAGATAAAGCGATAGTTCCGGCTGAAAAGCTTCGAGTTAAATCTCCTGTAACGGCTGCTGATATTGCTCCAGATTCGGATATGTTTGTATTGCTGGGGTATGGCCGTTTATACTTGTTCCAGCCCAGCGGAAGCACGATCAGCTTTAATGGCAAACGCTACTGCTTACCATTAGGAAGAACCGGGCAGGCCGAGGCTATACTTTTCCTGTCGCCCCAACAACTGCTCATAACCAACGAGAAAGGCAAACTATACCAGGTAACTATCATGCCTAAAAAATCTGGAGCCAGGTAGTTGTAACTACTATGCACTACTGTTCTTTTCATCCTGAAAGGCTGCTATGCCGTACCTATAGCTACAGACTAAAAGCAGATTATTATGCAGCAGACAATACTAGTTACCGGAGCTACAGGTACAGTAGGCAGAGAAGTGGTAAAGCAACTTTCTATGCTGGATGGCATTAGGGTTAGGGCAGGAGTACACTCTTTAATTAAAGGGGAGAACCTCAGACGATTGCCCGATGTGGAAGTAGTAGAAATGGAGTTCAATGATCCGGAATCCCTGCACGCAGCTTTTACACATGCCGATAAAGTTTTTCTGGTAACACCGCTTGCGAATGAACAGGTAGAAATGGCGAAAAAGCTGGTTGACGAGGCCAAAAGATGCGGCGTAAAGCATATTGTAAAACTTTCGGCACTCGGTGCAGGCGCAGAACCAGGCATACAATTAGGCCGCTGGCATCGCGAGATAGAGCGTTACATAGAAGAAAGTGGTATACCTTATACCTTCTTGCGGCCCGCCAGCTTTATGCAGAACTTCGAGAACTATAATGCTGCTACCATTAAACAGGAAGGTAAGATATACATGCCTACAGGCGATGGGAAAGTATCTTATGTAGATGCCCGTGATATTGCTGCTGTAGCTGTTGCTGTATTGACAGGAGAGGGACATGAAGGGCAGATATACGACCTTACAGGGCCTGAGGCTATGTCGGTGGATGAGGTTGCAGAGACCATAAGCTATGTAACCGGCAATCAGGTAGATTTTGTAAATGTGCCCGAAGATGCAGCCCGGCAGGCCATGCAACAGCAACATGTACCTGACTGGATGGCAAACTCCCTGTTAGAGTTATACAGTGTGCATCGTGCTGGTTACTCAAGTGGCGTTACCTCCAGAGTAGAAGAAATAACAGGCAGGAAACCACATACCTTCAGGCAGTTTCTGCAGGACTATAAAGAATGCTTTGTGTAGAGACAAACTAAAGCTGGAAAATAAAAAAGCCACTCCGAGTAGGAGTGGCTTTTTTATAATAAGTGAGTTCTATTAATAATCACTTTCCGGATGACGGTAACGCTCGCTACGGTGTGTCTGGTAACGATCGCTGTCTTGATCCTGGCTACGGCTACCTTGCTGACCACTGCTGCCATACCCGCTAAAGTTCTCGCGCGAATTAGAGCCACGGTTGTCGCTGTAGTACGAAGTGCTGCTATCCATAGATCCATAACGGCTCTGATCGCCGCCACGGCCTCCTTGCTCATAGCCACCCTGGCTGTAACCGCCCTGGCTGCCTCTGCCCTGAGAAGAACCATATCCTCCCTGGCTTGAGCTGCCTGAACCATAGCCATAACCACCGCTCATGCCCCGGCTATAGTTGCTGTCGCCGTAACCACCCTGGCTACCATAGCTGCCTTGTGAGCTGCCACCGCGTGATGAACCATGACCACCCTGTGAACCGTAATCGCTGCCATAAGAGCCACCACGTGAAGAGCCATAGCCACCCTGACCATAGTCGCTGCCCTGAGAACCATAACGGGATGAACGATACTCATCGTTATAAGAACCGCCTCTTGAGCCGTAACCACCCTGGCTGCCATAGCCACCTTGCATAGAGCCTTGTGAACTATAACCTCTTGATGAACCATAGTCATCGCGGTCATACTCGCTCATACCTCTGGATGAGCCATAGCCCATAGAACCATAGCGATCTGAGTCGCGGCCCTGACTGCCATAACCTCCCTGAGATGATGAGCCATAGCCACCTTGCATACCTGTTCTGGTCGAACCTGAACCTGTCATGCTGGAACCATAGCCTTGCTGGCCACTGCCATAACCAGAACCACTTTGTGAACCATATCCTGATCCGCCTTGTGATCCGTAACCGCTCTGAGATGAACCATAGCCCTGGCTGCCTCTGCTCTGAGAAGAGCCATAACCGCCCTGGCCACTCATGCCGGAAGAACCCTGGCCACCGTAGCTGCTCTGACCGCCATAGCCACCCTGAGAGGAACCATATCCGCCACTACGTCCTTGAGAAGAAGAACCATAACCACCCTGAGATGAGCCATAGCTGGAACGGCTCTCACCACTGGTCTGATTATATCTTCCCATACCGCCCTGGTCGTTCATTACGCCATAGCTACCTTGCTCGTCGCCTTCTCTATCAGCGTAGCCGCCCTGCATACCACCATAGCTACCATATGTGCCTTGGTTATAGCTGTCCTGGCTGCGAACGCGGTTACCTTCCATGCCACCCTGGTTACCATAGTTATAACCACCCTGGCTACCCCAGTCACTACCTGAAGAACCCTGACCGCTCTGAGAAGAACCATAACCGCCCTGGCCGCTCATGCCGGAAGAACCCTGGCCACCGTAGCTGCTCTGACCGCCATAGCCACCCTGAGATGAGCCATAACCACCCTGCTGTGAACTACTGCCACGCTGTGATGAACCATAGTCCCCCTGATAACCATAGCCGCTCTGGCCACCGTAGCTGCTGTGCTGCGAACCATAGCCATAACCTCCCTGTGAACCATAACCACTCTGCTGACCACCTTGTGATCCATAGCTATCTTGGCCTCCCTGAGAAGATCCGAAATCGCCTTCGTAGCCATAGTTGCTCTGGCCACCTTGTGACATTGATCCATAGTTACCCTGCTGTTGCTGTGAGCTGCCAGTGCTCATAGAGCCATAGCCACCCATACCAGATTCGCCGCCGGATGTTTGACCCATGCCGGAAGTTGAACCTGAAGTTGCGCTTTTTCCTGATTTAGATGAAGTAGAAGTTTTGGCTTTTGTGCCAATTGTGCTTCCTTTTGCTTTAGCAGATGTGGAACCGGTGCCGGTTGTTGATGATTTATTGCTTTTGCCTGTTGTTGTAGATGATGTTGCAGCCGGAAGGTTAGAGCCTGATGTGCCTGAACCTGATTTTGAGCTTGTTCCGGAGCTGCCGCTCATTCCTGTATTGCTACCCATCGATGAGGATGAGCTCTGAGATCCTGATGTGCTACCCGACATGCTGCCGGAGCTTTGGTTTTTCTCGTTGTCTTTCATAGTTAAAATCTCCTGGATTTATATAGTTAAAAAATAAGAGCGATGTAAGCAGATGCAGGGTAAATGGTGATATACCAGCATCAGCTTTTGTTGTGTTATTTACCTTAAAATAAGTTGCCTTAACTACTCATTTTAGTGTAACAGAACGTTTTAGCTATACGAACCTAGTGAAACATGGTTATTGCTATATGGGAATGCAGCCTTAAAAAATATGCCCTGGAACAGGAGCCGGAGAGGTATTTACGGAAATGAGAAACGGCAACTATGAAACTTTTTTAAAAATAAATGAATGCTAAAGTGCGTGTATTTGCCAGTGTTTGTTACCTTTACGCCAATTAATTAAATTCATTATCATGCAAACAGGTAAAGTAAAATTCTTTAACGTATCTAAAGGTTTCGGATTCATCATTTCTGACGATACAAACCAGGAGATCTTCGTTCATCAGACAGGCCTTACTCACGAGATCCGTGAGAACGACCGTGTGTCTTATGAAGTTAAAGACGGAAAAAAAGGATTGAATGCTATTAACGTAGAGAGAATCTAAGTTAAAAAATATAATAAGCCTTCGGGCTCATTCATCTATTTTAACCCGCTCAGGAAACTGAGCGGGTTTTTTATTTCCCGCTCTTTTTTTCGTGGTTCAACTCTTCGCCCTTCTCTAGCCCTTCCTGTATCAGTTCGTTGGCCTCCTGGTGATCTTCAGGTTTAGCTACCGGTACGTCCTGCTCTTCTTCCCGCTCCGGCTCATAGTTAAGCGTTATACTGATAGGAAAGTGGTCAGAGCCAAATTTATCCAGGCGGTGCAGGCGCAGCAACCTGAAAGCAGGATCATAGAACACATGGTCTAAGGGGTAACGGAACAAGGGGATATGTGCATTGTAGGTATTAAAGAAGCCCCGGCCCACACGTGGGTCAAGCAGACCGCTTATCTGCTTAAACAACTTTGTAGTTCTGGACCAGGCCACATCGTTCAGGTCGCCGGCAACTACCGAAGGAATACGAGTTTTCTTGACCATTTTAGCAACCAACAGTAGCTCGGCCTCCCGGGTCTCAGTATCTTTCATCAGGCGCGGAGGTTGTGGATGCACCGTGTACAGATCAAATTTTTCTCCGCTTGGCAACTCTACCACAGTATAAAACGAGGGAATCTCATCTTCTACCAAAAAACGTATTTCGCTGTTCGATAACTTAAGCTTGCTAAAGAGCATCATACCATACGTGTTATCCAATGGCTTTTTTATACTATAAGGATACCGCTTATCCAGTTCATGTCTCACGCTCTCGTGCCAGGCCTCATCCGGCTCGTTCATTACCAGAATATCCGGGTGCTCCTTTAAAACAAGCTTCAGAAATTTTTTATGCTTTTTGTTTACCATGCGCACATTGGCGATCATCATGGTAAAGGCATTAGCCGGCTTTGGTTTTACTGACCGAAGTGCCTCTACGCGTGCCAGTGGGGTAAAATGGTAGACATATCTTATTTCGTTGAGTATAGCAATTGCCCATAACGCCAGCATCCCAATCTCGGAGGCAGACCATTGGGCATAGCGTGTACTATAAGCCAGTAGAATAGCGGCAAGTATAACTGCCACATGCAGTCTCGGGAAGTCCAGTACTCTTACCCACCACCACGGAACTTTCAGGAAAGGCAGAAAAGAAAATAGGGTGAATGTAAATCCAAGTATAATAAGGGTAAGCTCCATGTTGCTTTGCAGGCTTTTTCTATTTCTTTATAGGTAATTCAGGCTCATTTAAGCTAAACATATAAATTACCTATACTACGCAGCCGTTATAATTTCGATTAAGTGATAAAAATAAAAGCCCCTGTACAGTTTACTTCTGTGCAGGGGCTCCTTTATGTAGTGTAAATACGGCTATTTAGTCGCTATTCTGATACCTATAGCCTGAATGTGTGGCAATGGATCGCGACGCATGTACTGCGTGATTTTAAGCTTATACTTGCCTGCCTTAGGGAACGTAACATCATCTAAGATAAGCTGTTGCAGGTCAAAAGTATCAGAAGAACCTTTGCCAAGCGGCTTACCTGTTTTAGAATCCATCAGCAACACTTCATGCAGCTTTTTGGATACCTGTTTTCCGTCTGGCCCTATAAGTTCGTGCTGCAGGTACAGGTTATAAAAATCGTACTCCAGGTTATACCGCACGTTCACGAAAACCGCATGCTTCTGTGCCTGATCCTTTATCTCAAGCTCAAAAACAGGTGCGTTATCTATAGCCCAGCTGTTCTCCGGCAAATCTATGTTCTGTTCGTAAACACGAGCCGGGTCGCAGGATGAAAGCAGCAACAATAAGGCAGCTGCCCAGCATACAAGAGTCTTATACATTTGTATTCGGTTTATTCTGATCCGGCTTTTTGTTTCGGAACGGTTTTCTCGACTTTTGCTTTTTAGGTTGTTGTGCCTGCTGGCCATCTGTGGCGGGCTGTGCCTGTGCTCTAGGCTCACGGTTACCACGCTCACGGTTCTCGCGTTCGCCACGGCCACCCTCACGTTCTCTGCGCTCCCGATTGCCTCGGTTCTCCTGTTCAGGTCGTCCACCTTCCCGTTGCTCTCTGTTGCCACGATTATCACGTTCGCCACGCGACTCACGATTTTCCTGGCCACCTTCGCGGTTACGGTTTCTGTTATCAGGTCTTGGGCTACGATTTCGGCGTTGCTCGCCTTCACGTGGTTCCGTTTCCGACCTTCTTTCCTTTACCTGAGCAGGCGCGGCTTCAGCTACAGCTATTTCACCATCCTGTGGCTTTTTCTTTTTCTTCTTCTTTTTCTTCTTGGCCTTATACTTGTCATCAAGACGTTCCAGGTTACCTTCTACCTGCGCTACAAATTCGTTCTGCTTCGGCTCTTCCGGAGCTTCTTTCAGTAAAGAATCTACGGCTATACCTTTGCTGTTCAGCTCCAGTATTTCCTGTACACGCTCTACCGGCACAGGATACCAGTTATTGTCGCCCTTAAAGCCAAACCACATCATCTTTTTAAAGATGTCAGTTTTTTGCAGAAACGCATCTCCGTTCTGTGTCTGCAGCGGGCGGTTTACTGTTGGTATATCTTTAAGCGCTTCCATGTATGTTTCCAGCTCATAGTTCAGGCAGCACTTCAGGCGGCCACACTGTCCGGAAAGTTTACTTGGGTTAAGCGAAAGGTTCTGGTAACGGGCCGCTGTAGTAGATACACTCTTAAAATCAGTGAGCCAGGTAGAGCAGCATAACTCACGACCACATGAGCCGATACCACCCAGGCGGCCGGCTTCATGGCGAAGGCTTATCTGGCGCATTTCAATGCGTACCTTAAACTCCTCCGCCAACTTTTTGATCAGGTCACGAAAGTCTACGCGATCGTCGGCAGAATAATAAAACGTGGCTTTGCTTTTATCAGCCTGGTACTCTACATCCGAAAGCTTCATGCGCAGGCTCAGCTGCTGTATGATCTCACGTGAGCGGTACATGGCTCCACCTTCCAGGTCACGGACTTCATTGAATTTCTCCATGTCCTGCTCGGTGGCAATGCGGTAGATGCTTCGGATTTCCTCGTTATTATCTACTTTCTTCTTCATCATTTGCAGGCGCACTAATTCACCTTTCAATGATACAAAGCCAATATGATGTCCGTTAGGAACATCTACTACCACGGCATCGCCGGTTGTTAAATCTAATCTGTTATTATTGCGATAGAAGTCCTTGCGGCCTCCTTTAAATCTTACTTCTACAATATCGAACTCCTCAAACGAAACGGGAATTTCCATATCGCTGAGCCAGTCGAACACATTCAAACGGTTACAGCCTCCTGTGCTGCAGCCGCCGTTGCTTTTGCAGCCACCCGGTTTATCGCTGGTGCCGCATCCGCCACTGGAACATGAATTACAACCCACTTTTAATCTCCTTATATAGCTATGTGAATCCTTGTTTTCTATTCTGGTAATTAACAAATATACTAATTTTTTGTGCTAATGCTGTAGCACCTTTCTAAATGTACAGGCATCGGCCTTATCAGCAACCTGATACGTGCTATAAAAATTCCGGCTACATGCACGATGCTGAAATTTAAACTATAATTTTAAGCAATGCTTCGGAAATTACTGTCACATGCGGCTATTTATGGTTTGGCAGCCCAGGGCCCTCGTTTAGCAGGCGTACTGGCGCTTCCGGTCGTAACGCGGTATTTAACCCCCGCTGATTATGGTGTGGCAGGCATTATTACAGCTTATGCGGCAGTATTTGCCATGCTGCAAAGTCTGGGGTTGTCGGTAGTGCTGGTAAACAGTTACGCCAGGCAACCACAACGTTATACCTGGATCTGGCGCCAACTCAATGGCTTTGTAACTCTCTGGTCGCTGGTTTATGGTTTACTGGTGTTGCTGGCCTTATACTTTCTTGTTCCCGCCGAAGGTGCTGCACATCGCTTGGAGATAACGCTGCTGAACGGTCTCCCCATTATACTTTTCGCGATGACGGATATGCAGTGCAATCTGTATTATCAACTAAAACAAAAACCTTTACCTGTAGCAATTAGGTCGTTTATAGTGGGTGTGTTGGGTGTTGGTTTAAATGTGTATACTATTGCTTACCTGCGCCTTGGGTATATGGGGTGGTTTTATGCTGCTTTTATCTCTGCTGCAGTCGGGTTTATACTTAACAGTTATAGTATCTACATACAGCAACAACTATGGCCGATTTTTAATTTTAAATGGCATCGCATTAAACATTCGCTTGGTGTGTCGTTGCCGGTAGTGCCGCACAACCTGGCTAATTTTATGCTGGATACCTCCGACAGGCTGGTGCTGGATGTGCTGCGTGTGCCTGTACAGAAGATTGGTTTGTACAATGTTGCAGCCAGCTTTGGTACCTATTTCCTGATCACGTCTATGGCTATTTCGCAGGCGGCATCACCTTTTTACCTAAAGTACCTGGCACAACAGCAAGACAAAGCGGCTGCGTTGCAGGTTCGGCGCCTGACCTTCGCATTGCAGGTACTTTTCCTATTGGCTACTTCACTGGGATGCCTCTGGATGCGCGAGATATTTATCTTATTAATTAAAAACGAAGCGCTGCAGCAGGCTTACCCGTTAGCCATAATTATTTTAATGGGGTATAACTTCAGGCCGATGTATTCTGTGGTGTACAATACCCTTACCTACCGGGAGCACACAAATAAACTCTGGCGTATATCGGTAGCGGCAGGTGCAGGTAACGTACTGCTTAATTTTATACTTGTGCCGATTTTTGGCTACCAGGCAGCGGCTTATACTACTTTTGCCGCACTTATGTACATGGGCTATGCCGGATTCTACATGAAGGCGTTTAAAGCTTCCACGCAGGTTTCGTATTACCCTGTATTATGGCTTAGCCTTACGGTTTCGATGTTGTTTATAGTTTACAACATAGCAGCTGTTGCCATTATGGTTAAGGTTATACTTACAGCAGTGGCAGGTACCCTGGGAATTGTAGCAGCTATAGTTTACCAGAGAAGGCTGCAGGTACAAGATAGCAAAGAAAATATAAGCTAGGTTTAAGAAGATGTACTTTAGAAGTTATGACTGGAAACTATAGATTCTCTCTACTTACAGCACAGGAAATGCCGGAACTGCGCCAGGTATTCCTGGAAGCTTTTGCCGACTATTTTGTACCCATACAACTTACGGAACAACAGTTTCAAGCCAAGCTGAAGCGGGAAAGTATAAACCCTGGTTTTTGTGTGGGAGCTTATGCTGGCAGTAAGATGGTAGGGTTTATACTTACAGGCCTTGGCGAATACAAAGGCATACCAACTGCTTACAATGCAGGTACTGGTGTGCTGCCGGCCCACCGAGGGCACAATCTTACCAGCGAAATGTATACTTACCTTATACCTAAGTTGCGCGAAAGCGGGGTTGAGCAATGTGTGCTGGAAGTGATACAGGAAAATGCCGCTGCTCTGAAATCTTATAAGGATACCGGATTTGAAATAACGCGGTCACTTGACTGCTTCAGAGGGTTGAAAAATGAGCTGCTGTTAGCTGGCGACGAGCCGGAAGGAGTTACCATTACTACTGTAACAAAGCCAACCTGGAGTGTTTACCAACATTGCTGTGATGCAGAGCCGACCTGGCAGAATACTGCTACAGCCATTTCTCATAGTCCTGATGATAAGATTTATTTGGAAGCAAGAGCTGAAGATGGTGAGGTAATGGGGTTCGCTGCATTCTTCCCGAAGACAGGTGCCATTGCTCAGTTAGCTGTACTGCCGGGCAAAAGAGGGCAGGGGACAGGTAAAGCCCTGTTAAGAGAAGTATTAAACCAGACTACTGCTCCGGCACTGATGCTGATAAATGTTGATGCAGATGCTGTAGCTTTTACATCTTTCCTGAAGCGGCGAAACTTCACAAGATTTTTGGGGCAATATGAAATGATAATGCCGCTGGTACAAGTATAAACCTTCAGCCAACACTAATTTAGTACCTTTGTTAAAACTATAAATATAACTTATGGCGTGGGTGTACCTTATTCTGGCAGGGATATGTGAAATTGGCTGGGCTTTCGGGCTAAAGTATAGCGAAGGCTTTACCAAAATAGGTGTGAGCGTAGTAACAGTAGTGGTAATGATCCTGAGTTTTGTGCTGCTGTCGCAGGCCATGAAAGAATTGCCGCTGGGTACTGCTTATGGTATCTGGACAGGAATTGGCGCAGCCGGCACGGCTATACTTGGTATTGTGTTCCTGAACGAGCCCCGCGACCTGATCAGAATTCTCTGTATCCTGATGATTATTGCAGGCGTTGTTGGCTTGAAGATTTTTTCAGGGGAGGCGAAATAATTTACCAGCTATAAACATCGGCCGCATTGCGTGTGAACAGGTATAAGCGGTTTTGAGTGGCAAGCGCAGTAGTATAATTTTTATCTTTTGGGAAAGGTATAGTACGCTCCTGTTGCTTATAGATGTTCAGAAAATGCAGATTGCCTTCTTTTACAAAGTATAGCTCATTATTCAGAAACCCGATATAAGAAACACCGGTTACAGGCAGCTTCTGTTTATAGTTACCCAGGTTATCAAATACATAAATACCACTGTTGTAATCCAGCAGGTAAATCAGGTTCTGATACTCCCGCAGCATACGGATGTCGAACTTTGCTCTGTCCAGTACAAGGTTAAGCGGAGTTTCTATAGTTACCCTGCGCTGGTTCAGATCCAATTTGCTTAGCTTAAAATCAGTTTCATCAAAAAGCCAGAGACCGTCATCAGAAGCGAGTGCTGCGGCTTTTACGGTGTTATTGATATCAAAATCAGAGAGGTGCACGCTCGTAAGCGGAGCTAAAAATCTATCCAGTAAAAGTATCTCTTGTTGGTCGGCATAAAAGGCCAGTACCTTCATTGGGTTCCAGGCATCTATAAATGTTGCCCTGTTATTTGTAGCAGGAGAGTAAACCGTGATTAAGCGTCCCAGAGAATCGAGTTGTACCAGGTTGCGCCTTGGGTTTAGCAGGTAAACAGCGTTGTTGCGGTCCGTAGAAATGGCAGTTGGTGAGCTTACAGCTATAGTTTGCATAAACTGCGGTTGCTGCTGCGCAAACACAGTTACTACTGAAAGCATCAGCAGGCAAAATATAGCTATAGTTTTGTTAAGCTTCAAAATGCTCTAAAGTTAGATTCTGGCCATCGTAAACACCATAAGAGCAAAAATTGACCCATTCTCCAAGATTTACATAACGGCTGCGGTCGCCGATATGCAGATCTAAAGGCAGGTGTCGGTGCCCGAAGATATAATAATCATGATGCTGTTCTTTTTCTACCTCACGGCAATACTGCACCAGCCACTCGTCTTCGCCTAAGAACTTCTCATCTTTTTTAACATTGCTGATGCGGCTCTTTCGTGACCACATATTGGCTATACCTATACCTAAGTTCGGGTGGATACGTGCAAAAGCCCATTGGCAGGCTTTATTTGCAAACACCTTCTTGATGATTTTGTAGGTATGGTCGCCGGGGCCTAAGCCATCTCCATGACCAATATAAAAAGTCTGGCCATTTATAGTTGTCGAGATAGGGTCGCGCAGTACAGGTATGTTCAGTTCTGTCGGAAAGTAATCGAACATCCACATATCATGATTCCCCGTGAAAAACAGCACAGGTATACCGGCATCGGTTATTTCAGCCAGTTTGCCCTGTAACCTGATAAAACCTTTGGGAATCGTATGGCGATACTCAAACCAGAAATCAAAAATATCGCCTAACAGAAGTATAGCTGCAGCATCGTGTTTTACCTGGTCGAGCCAGCGCACGATTTTATGCTCACGTGCTTTGCTGGTAGCTGCATCGGGCACACCCAAATGGAAATCAGACGCAAAGTATACTTTCTTACCCGGTGCTAATTGATCAATGCGGAAGGTCATCTATCAGGAAAAGTACGAGCTGTTTAGGACCATGAGCACCCATTACCAGTGTTTTTTCAATATCGGCAGTACGGCTCGGCCCACTTACCAAACTCACCATCGACGGGAAGTTTTCTTTATACTTGTTGCGCACGTGTTGCAAACCGTCTTTGATATCCGGTACCAACTGACTGGCCTTCGCCACTACCATATGTATTTCCGGATAAACGCTTAGTCGCCTGCCTCCGGCATTAGCCGAGCTTACTAACATACTGCCTGTTCGGGTTATAAGAGCTTCGCAGGTAGTTAAGCTGGCTTCAGCGTTACGTATAAAATCCTGCTCCGAATCAGTATACTCTATACCTGCATGGTACAGCGCTTTTTGCAGGTTAGCCTCCCATACATATAGATGCTGTATGTTTTGCTCCTGCTTAAACGTGTAAAGCTGATCGAAGAAATCTTCTTCTTTTTCGCAGTAAAAAAAGACGCCGCTGTTCTTCAGGAAGCTCTCTACAAACAGTACCGACATATCATCGGTATTTGCGTGGTGGAGCGGTGATGTGAAATCAGGGGTAGGAGGCAGAAAAGGCGCTGGCTTAGCCAGCGCCTCTCTTACTTTTCTTAAAACTATTTCTTTTGTTTTTGCTTCGTACATGCCTGCTAGTGTCAAGCTGTTCTTGTATTGATATTATCTTCTTGTTCAGCAGTAGAATGGCCATTTCCATTTTCTAACGGAGTGCCTGGTACCTGTCCTTCCTGCTGTTCAGGATGCTCAGTGTTTCCAAATTCAACCGGATGTGTTTGCTCAACTTCGCTTTTGGTCTGGCTTCTGTCTGTACCTGCTGTATGTGCCTGATACGTAGTAAGTGCTTCAAACGGACGAGGTCCAACTAAACGTTCCAGATCGCTTTGGAAAAGAATCTCTTTCTCCAGAAGCTCCTGGGCTATTATTTCAAGCTTGTCTCTCTTCTCCGTCAGCAATTGTATCGTGCGCTGGTAAGCTGATTCGATAATAGCGCGTACTTCGTTATCTATGGTTTCGGCGGTAGCTTCTGAATAAGGTTTGTTAAATGCCATATCAGACTGCTTTGAATCGTAGAACGAAACATTACCGATTTTAGCGTTCATGCCATACATGGTTACAATGCTGTACGCCATTTTAGTAATACGCTCCAGGTCACTTAGCGCGCCTGTAGAAATTTTGCCAAACACGATCTCTTCAGCAGCACGGCCACCAAGTGCCATGCACATCTCGTCGATCAACTGCTCAGTAGTATACAGGAACTGCTCTTTTGGTAAGTATTGTGCATAACCCAGCGCAGCCACACCACGCGGAACTATACTTACTTTTACCAACGGATCGGCGTGCTCCAGGAACCAGCCTGCGATAGCGTGACCAGCCTCGTGGTAAGCTACAATTTTCTTCTCTTCTGGAGAGATGATCTTGTTTTTCTTCTCCAGACCACCAATCACACGGTCTACAGCGTCGTTAAAATCCTGCTGATCTACAGCCTTTTTGTTACGGCGAGCAGCTATCAGGGCAGCTTCGTTACATACGTTAGCTATCTCGGCACCAGCAAAGCCTGGTGTCTGGGCTGCCAGTTTCTTAGCATCCACATCTGGTGCCAGGGTAAGTGGGCCAAGGTGTACTTTAAATATTTCGGTACGGCCAACTATATCCGGCTTGTCTATACTTATCTGGCGGTCGAAACGGCCCGGACGAAGCAGGGCAGAATCTAGTGTATCAGGTCGGTTGGTTGCTGCAAGTATAATTACACCTGAGTCAGTTGCGAAACCATCCATCTCCACAAGCAGGGAGTTCAGCGTATTCTCGCGCTCATCGTTACCACCAGGCACCTGTCCACGGCTACGGTGACGGCCAATCGCATCAATTTCATCTATAAAGATGATACAAGGCGCTTTTGCTTTAGCTTGTTTGAAAAGGTCACGCACACGGGCAGCACCCACACCCACGAACATCTCCACAAAGTCAGAACCAGACAGAGAGAAGAACGGAACATCAGCTTCGCCGGCAACGGCTTTTGCTAATAAAGTTTTACCAGTACCCGGAGGGCCAACCAGCAATGCACCTTTTGGTATCTTACCACCTAATACAGTAAACTTAGAAGGGTTCTTCAGGAATTCAACGATCTCCTGTACTTCTTCTTTCGCTTCTTCAAGGCCAGCCACATCTTTAAATGTGATCTTTACCTTGTTCTCTGCATCAAACAGCGCTGCTTTAGATTTACCGATATTAAATATCTGTCCGCCTGAGCCGCCTGCTGTAACACGGCGCATCAGGAACCAGAAACCGAAAAGTAACAGGATCAGGAAGCCCCATGTAGCAAAAAAGTCCATGAAGCCGGTACGCTCTTCAGGATAAACCGGAATTTGCTGCTCACGTGGTATATCCTTCTGTAACTCATCCAGGTCTTCGTCAAATATTTCAGTTGAAATGATCTGGAAGTGGTACTGCGGTCCTTTGTCTATAGTTAAAGAACCACGGTCAGAAAGCTCCTGCTTATACTTGTCGTTCTGCAGGGCCTCATCTTTAAGGTATACTTCTACTGTTTTGTTGTTAACGATGGTTACTTTACTAACATCGCCACTTAGAACCATTTCTTCAAAGTCCTGCTGTGAGGTCTCTACCGAGGAATTGCTTCTGTTAAGGTAGGTTAGCCCGAAGATCACCAGAATCAGCACGGCCAGCATCCACAATTGCATGGTAGGGCGCGGCGGTGTAGTAGGGATCAGAGGCTTCTTCTTTTTGTTATTATTGCCTTTATTATTTTTTTCTGCCATGATTTAATTATCAGATGTTTGAAGAACACCGACCTGTGCAAATTGTTTTACCAGACCGGAGTTAGTTAAACTGATTCTACATGCTGAATACGGGCATCACCCCATAGTTCTTCCAACGCGTAGAACTCGCGCTTATCTTTCAGGAAAATGTGTGCAACTACATCTACGTAGTCAAGCAGTACCCACTCTTTATTTGTTCGGCCTTCGCTCTGCCACGGATTTTGTTTTGTTGCTTTAAATACCTCCTCTTCTATTGCATTGGCAATAGCGTCTAGTTGTGTATCAGAGTTTGCGGATGCTATGATAAAGTAGTCTGAAACGGCGTTCTTAAGTGATTTAAGGTTCATTACGACAATATCGGTAGCCTTT
The DNA here is from genome assembly GCF_023630255.1 of Pontibacter deserti. Lineage (NCBI taxonomy): Bacteria > Pseudomonadati > Bacteroidota > Cytophagia > Cytophagales > Hymenobacteraceae > Pontibacter > Pontibacter deserti. The sequence continues at coordinate 385,854 of NZ_JALPRS010000002.1, forward strand.
TTCTCCTGCATACCTTTTACTACAAGTTCTGCCAATATGTCTGAATTAGCCTCAATCTTACTATCTTTCATTTGTGCTTGTTAAATTTGAAATACAAAAATATTAAATTTTGCCAAAATTATGTTGCCTAATACGCTGTTTATAGGCCAGCAGCTACACTATCTGCCGGTTTGTGAATCTACTAACTCAGAGGCCCAACAGCTTCTTAACAAAAATAAAGCCACAGAAGGGTGTACGGTACTAACATCAGAACAAACAAAAGGACGCGGGCAGCGGGGCAATAATTGGGAAGCTGAACCCGGTAAAAACGTTACGCTCTCTGTTATTCTGTCACCTGTTTTCCTTCCTGTCAGGCAGCAGTTTTACCTGAATATGGCCATATCGCTGGCGGTGCTTGACTTACTGCGCGAACAAGGTGCTGCCGAAGCTCAGGTTAAATGGCCTAACGACCTGTATGTTAAAGATAAAAAGCTTGGCGGGATTTTAATCGAAAATACCATAAACAGTCATTCTTTACAACACAGTATCGTAGGGATTGGTTTAAATATAAATCAATTGGGTTTCGGGATAGATACCGCTACTTCCTTAGCTTTTGTTACAGGCACAGAACTTAACCTGGAGCATGTAACTGCCCGATTGCTGGAGCTACTGGAAAAACGTTATCTTGAGCTACGTAACGGCAAGCTTGCAAAGCTAAAATACGAGTACCTGCAGGCGCTCTACCGTTATCAGGAACAACACCAGTTTATAGTTGATGGCAAACGCATATCAGGAAATATAATTGGTATTGACGAAGATGGAAGATTAGGTGTGGACATAGCGGGTGAATTACGGTTTTTTAGCTTTAAAGAGATTACTTATATTATTTGATTTATACTTTGAACCATAAAAAAGGGAAGTATATTGGTTACTTCCCTTTTCTGATTCTATGACTAAAGTATTTGCGGTTATTGTACTATAAGTTTCTGAGTTTGTTTGCTGTTGCCCTGCAATAAATTAACAAAGTACATACCTTTTTGCAAACGGAGCTCCGGAAGCGATACCTCTACCTTGCGGCTGCCGGCAGCTACCTGGTACGCATGCCTTACTTTTCCGCTCATATCTACTATTTGCAGCGTGCCACCATTAATGTCTGCTCCTGTACCTGAAACCGAAACAGTAATTATATTGCCCGGAGCCGGGTTAGGATAAACTGCCATCTGACCACTGTCTGGTGTCGCTTTTAACTGAACAGCTATTACATTGCTGAAGGTTTTCTCCCCGTCAAAATCAACCTGACGAAGGCGGTAATAATACATGCCATTGTAGTTTACATCATCCAGGTAGTTGTAGCTGCGTTTTGTGTTAGAATTGCCTGCACCATCTACTATACCTATACTTGCAAAGTTTTTGCCATCAGAGCTGCGTTCAATCTCAAAATGGTCGTTGTTGCTTTCAGAAGCTGTTTCCCACTCCAGTTCAATACCGCTTTGAGTTGCTTTTCCTTCAAATGATAACAGTTCTACAGGCAGTGGGGTAATGCCGCCGTCTTCGCAGGTTACTGTATTTAAGCCCGTTGTAACAGTAGTACCACCTGCAGCGAGAGAAAGTGTAAAGTCCTGGTTTGCTGCATAAGCATCTGATGGCATATTAATTATGAATACTTCCATAGCGCCATCGGCATAGTCTTTCGTGTTTTGTGCTGAGAAAGTCATGATGCCAGCCTCGTAAGTAGCTTTAAACTTGTAATTTAAGTGATAAGCTCCGCCATTGTTATCGGTTACGGCTGTTACTGTTTCTGGTGCACCTGGTACTTCTATTGCAAAAGATTCTACATCCTCAGCCATGTTGTTCTGTACCATAAAACTGACAGTTGTAGTGCCGTCACCATTTTCAGTAGCTTCTAAAAACCCGAAAACTGCAGTGCCTAAGTCTACTCTACAGTCCGGCATAGGGCGCGGACCTGGCGTTGCAGCCAAAGGAGCGCAGGTTTTGTGGTCAAAAGATATCTGGCTTGGCGAAGCACCCTCCACTTTGGCCTGTACCTGTATGTTGCTTAAAGCATTGTAGTTAGTAACTGAGATCGGGTATTCGAAAGTATAGCTTGCTCCATTGCTGATGTTGGTCTGGTTCTTTGCAGTAAACTGTATGGCATTGTAACTGGTCTCTATCTTGTCGCCTCCTTTTTTACCATCCTGGACATTAAAATCATTTTGTGAGGCGAAATAGCTGGAGGGTTCATCTGCATCAGCACCTTCCGGCAACTGAAAAGCAATGTATTCTAATCGGGTGGCGCAGTTTACTGTAATTGTATAAGATAAGATGTAAGTGTCGTCGTCGTGTTGTGTGGCACCGTTGAGTTTGTAAGTAAGGCAACCGTCTGTGATGCTGCATCCGGCAGGTTGCGGATTTCCCTGGGCTACGGCTGTTTGCAGCGCCACGAAAATCATAAGCAAAATAATAATATAGGATTTCATGTAGATCTATCGCATATGGTAATATAAAATAAGTTTAATAATTACTATAACGGTGCTGTTTTTTGCTAGTTGCACTATATTATATAGTTATGGATGGAGTGCAATCATATTCTTGATAAAATGTAATTATTTTTGATGATATCGAATTGTATAGATATATGACTATATTTTACTAGCTATCCTGTGTTGTAATTGCTTGTATTTTAGCAATATTGTCTATTTTATTTGTTTTAATTTTTGTCTTGGTATAGTTATATTATTTTGACTAAATAAGCCAAGTGAAAAGAATGATTTTTTATTAATGGAAGATCAAGTATATAGAACAGGCATTGTTTTTGCCAAAGAGGATATAGGAGCGCTGTTTTGCCGGGTTCCGGATAATCTTGCCAGAATTTTCTTATATAAAATTTATATATTCAGGCATTTACATTATATTTGAATTTCTGGTAGAAGTATAGCTTACTAAACCATATCACTCTTATGAAGACTTTTACTAAACTTTTATTTATATCCACACTTATAGGTTCACATCTGTTTGGCGTAACAGCCATGGCAGAGAATACTGTAAAGAGTGAAGCTGTTGAAGGTGTTTTGCCTACCTCTAAAGGTGGTACCACGCTTTGGAAGATGAAGCAGGAAAAGCAAGGCGGATTAGTTGTTTCTGCTCATAATGCACGCCCTGTGTTTGTATCCAGTGATGCAGATCATACTTGTTCGCAGATTTATGCGGCTGCCGTAGCGCCATCTTTTCATGTGGAAGTGCCTAAAGCGGATAAAAGTCTTTATGCATCTGTTGTTCTGGCGTCGTTTATGCCGGGCCGTGATGTAAAGACTATACCTACGATCAATGCCTATCCGAACCCATCGAGAGGGTATACCCGCTTAACGCTTTCACAATCTGGCGGCGATAACAACTATAAGATAAGGATATCGAATACAATCGGGCGGGTGATCTTTACAAAAGACCTGGCTGCCACTGAAGCAAAAGAAATTACGCTGGATATGAGTCCATATCCGTCAGGAGTATACTTTTATAGTTTGCTGGTAAATGATAAGACTGTAGAAACCAAGCGACTAGTACTTCAGAAATAAACTCTAAGTAGCAATATTTAATACGAAGCCGACCCATGGTCGGCTTTTTATATGTAATACCAGATATTTTTAAATATTCGCTTCACATATTTTAGTATTTTCGGGGCGCAATCCTAACAATTACCATGACAGACTATCGAAAGATAAATAACCTTGTAGGTTGGGTCGTATTCTTTATAGCGACCGTTGTGTATGTGCTAACCCTGGAGCCAACAGCCAGTTTCTGGGATGCCGGTGAATTTATCGCCTGCTCTTACAAACTGTTGGTGCCGCACCCTCCGGGAGCTCCGTTTTACTTGTTGGTTGGCCGCATCTTCTCTATGTTTGCCGGCGATCCGTCGCAGGTGGCGTGGTGGGTTAACCTGCTTTCTGCCCTATGTAGTTCTTTTACTGTTCTGTTCCTGTTCTGGACAATAACCATATTCGCTAAAAAGCTCCTTATAAAAGAGGGCGAAGCTCCAACTCCGGGCAATATTCTGCTGGTAATGGGTGCTGGCGTGGTAGGTGCCTTAGCCTATACTTTCTCTGATTCTGCCTGGTTCTCAGCTGTAGAAGCCGAAGTATACGCTATGTCATCTTTCTTTACGGCTATTGTATTCTGGGCCATTCTTCGCTGGGAGGCTAAAGTAGGTGAAGCGCATTCTGATAAATGGCTTGTGCTGATCGCGTACCTGGTGGGCCTTTCAATAGGAGCTCACTTGCTAAACCTGGTAACTATACCTGCGCTTGCATTTATCTACTACTATCGCTTGTATAAACCAACCTTAACGGGGGGGATTATTGCCTTTGCCATTAGTGCGGTTATAGTTGTAACTATACTTTGGGGTATTATACCTGGCCTGCCATCTATTGCTGGAGCCGTGGAAGTGTTCTTTGTTAACTCACTTGGTTTACCATTTGGCTCAGGGCTGGTAATTTTCGTGCTGCTGGTAGTGGGTGCTATTGCCTACGGCATTATGTTCTCCATTAAACGCAACATGCGTGTGTTGAACACTGCTTTGCTTAGCCTGGTGTTTGTGCTGATTGGTTACTCTTCTTACATGATCATCCCTATTCGCTCCTCTTATGACCCAACTATAGACGAGAACGACCCGGATGATATTATGAGCGTGGTATCTTACCTGAAGCGTGAGCAATATGGCGACCGACCTTTGCTTTACGGGCCACAGTATAATGCACAGCCAGTTGGCCAGGAAGAAGGTGCTATGCGCTATGTAAAAGGCAAAGATAAGTATGTAGAGGCCGGTAGAAAGATTGAGCCTGTTTACGATGATAAAGACCTGACACTGCTGCCACGTATTTACAGCGATGCACCGCAGCATATAGACGAATATAAAAAATGGGTAGACCTGCGTGAGGGCCAGATGCCTACGTTTGGGCAGAACCTGAGCTTTATGTTCCGTTACCAGTTAGGGCATATGTACTGGCGCTACTTCCTGTGGAATTTTGTGGGCCGCGAAAGCGATGTACAGAATGCAGGTGTTGTATGGTTTACCGGTGATGAGCCTGGTCTGCCACAACAGGTTGTCAACAGCAAAGCTCGTAACAACTTCTTCGCACTGCCGCTTATTATAGGTATACTTGGTTTGATATGGCAGGTGCGTAAAGATGAAAAGAATGCCTTTGTAGTTGGGTTGCTGTTTGTTTTTACAGGCTTAGCTATTGCACTGTACCTGAACCAGCCACCAACTGAGCCACGTGAGCGTGATTATACTTTTGCAGGTTCTTACTACGCCTTCAGTATCTGGATAGGCCTTGGAGTTATAGCTGTAGCAGGGCTGTTGGAAAAAGTGCTTCGCAACGACCGTGCCCGTGCTGCAGTCGCAACCCTTGTTTGTTTGCTAGTACCGGGTATTATGGCTGCTGAAGGCTGGGATGATCATGACCGTTCAAAGCGTTACCAGTCAGTAGACTCTGCCCGTAACCTGTTGGATTCAGTTGCTCCGAATGGTATACTTTTCACGAACGGTGATAACGATACATTCCCGCTGTGGTATGCACAGGAAGTGGAAGGGTACCGTACCGATGTGCGTGTAGCTGTACTTAGTTACCTGAACACTGACTGGTATGTAGAGCAAATGATGCGTCCAGCATACAAATCAGCACCTTGGCCATTAACACTCGGTATAGAGAACTACCGCCAGGGCACGAACGATTATCTGCCATATGATGAAAAACCGCAAGTAGCTGCAGGTATAGATCTTCGTCAATTCGTTTCGCTGGTAAAGCAAAACCATCCGGCACTACAGGTACAATATGGTGCAGGTACTACTTTAATGACTTTCCCGACCAAAACATTTGTGCTGGATGTAGACAAGGAGAAGGTAAAGCAAATGAACTTTATACCTGACGAGAAGGAAGGTGAGATTGTGGACCAGATGAAGTGGGTGGTAAATAAAGGAATGCTGGAGAAAAAGCACCTGGTAATGCTAGACCTGCTTGCTACCAACAACTGGGAAAGACCTGTATATTTCTCTACTACTGTTAACAGTGCAGATTTTATCGGGTTATCAGAATACTTTCAGCTGGATGGTTTAGCTTACCGTATAGTTCCGGTTAAAACACAGAACTCAGATATGCCTGGCTACCTGAACAAGGAGGTGATGTATAACAACCTGATGAAGGAGTTTGAGTTCCGTAATTTCGATGATCCGAGTATCTTCTACGATGAGAACTACTACCGCTTTACTGCAAACGCCCGCGATAAATTTGGCAAACTGGCAGCGGCCTATCTGGCAGAGGGTAATAAAGCCCGTGCTAAAGAACTGGTAGACTACTGCTTTAAAGTAATGCCGCTTGAAACTGTACCTTATGATTTCCATACGCCACAGTTCATTACTATTTATGCTGCGTTAGGCGAAGAGCAGAAAGCAAAAGAATTGCTGGATGGCATGACCAATAAATCGCGCGAAGCACTGAATTATTACTTGTCAAAAGGCGCTTTGTTTGATATGGAAATCCAGAGTAATCTGTATGTAATGCAACAGCTGGTAATGGCAGCTCAAAACCTTGGTATGCAGGAACGTGCAGCCGAACTGGAGCAACAGTTTACGCAGTATTTACAAGGCATGCGTCGTTAAACAAAATACTGTAATACACAGTAAAAAAGGCCGGGCTGATACACAGTCCGGCCTTTTTATTTATACCTTCTAAAGCATCAGGTATGGCTCGTATAGTAGTAGTTTATAGTTGGCTTTTGTTAAGTATAGCTACATCGTGTAGCCAAAAGCCGGAACTAACCCAGCAAACTGTAGCATCAAGGCCTGCAGAAAACGTTGCCGAACCGGAAGTTAACATGCAATATACCTGGAATGCCTCTCCCGATAGTTTGCATCTGCATCTGCTGTTCTTTGATGTAAGCCGCATAATGGACCTTAAGCGCACAGTTATTAATCTGTCTTACGACGTAACAGGAGTTCAAAATGCTGTAGTTCTGAGGGATACGGTGCGGGTGGCAGAAATAAATGTTCCGGAGCAGGAGGAAGGTGTCATTTTTAAGATGAGTATTCCGCGGGAAATAGTAATAGCTGACAATTCAGTAAACCTGAAGTTATGGCAGAAGTTTGCAGGCGAAGCCAGAATGCACTCTGCTTTCAATATCGCGCTGGATCCTGGAATGCTGGAAAAAATGGGACTGCTTGTGCAGGCAAAATCAAAGATACCGCTCATCCGAACCTATACTACTACCGCAGATTCTATGCTTTTAGAAAACGCAGATACCACTGCTGCGATGTTAGTATATTATTTTAAATCAGAATTTACCCCGGCGTTACCACCTATGTCTGAGCGTAAGGAGGCTGCGGCCCGTACACTACAGCCATCAGATTCGCTTACAATTGATCCGAACAATACATTTGCTTTGCCGCAGGATGGGCTATACCTGCTATGGCCCGATAAAAGTTTCTCAACGGGTTTGCTGGTAGAGCAATGGAGTTTCCCACGGATTACAATGGCAAAAGAGATGTTGCAGCCACTTATTTATTTAACTACATCTACTGAGCGCGAAAGATTATTTAAAGCCACGGATCCCAAAAAAGCTGTAGACGAATTTTGGATACAGGTAGCAGGAGAGAAGCACTTGGCCCGGGAACTGATACGCACTTATTATGGCCGTGTAGAGCATGCCAATAAACTTTATACTTCGCACAAACCTGGCTGGGCTACCGATCGTGGCATGATTTACCTGGTATATGGGCCACCAAGTGACATTAGCCGGGTAGCTGACACAGAAACCTGGATTTATCGTGAATCGGAAATGCATCCCTACATCAAGTTCGTTTTTACGAAAAAACAGAATAACTTTACCGGAAATCATTATGAGCTGATACGGCATCGTGAGTACGAAGAAAGCTGGTACAGCGCAGTTGCAAAATGGAGAGCAGGAATAACAGATATGTGAGCGGTGGCAGCTATAGCAGGCCCAGAGCTCCGAAAGAAGATAAGTTGGAAATGATATTCGGCTCCCGCCCGATATTAGAGGCCATGCTGGCCGGCAAAACACTGGAAAAGATATTCCTGCTGCGCGGCACCAAAAACCCGACGACAGACGAAATAATGGCCGAGGCCAAAAAGTTTGATGTGCCTGTGGTAACAGTGCCTATCGAAAAACTGAATAACCTCACACGAAAAAACCATCAGGGAGCTGTTGCTTTTATTTCACCGATCAGGTATATGCCGCTGGATGAGATTGTAACGTCTTTGTTTGAACAAGGTAAAAGCCCGCTGTTACTTATACTTGACAGGATTACCGATGTGCGCAACTTTGGTTCTATCGCCCGTAATGCAGAATGTATGGGAGTGGATGCTATTGTAATTCCAAGCCGTGGTGGTGCGCAGATCAATGCGGATGCCATGAAAACATCGGCTGGCGCGCTAAACCTGGTACCAGTATGCCGCGAACCAAATTTGAAAGATACGATAAACTACCTGAAGGATTACGGTGTGCAGATAGTAGCCTGTACCGAGAAAACAGAAGATAACATAACAGATTACCCGGTAGATTTTTCAGGACCTACTGCCATTATCATGGGTAGCGAAGAAGACGGTATTTCGCCGGAGTACCTGAAGCGTGCTGATGTGAAACTGCGCATTCCGTTAATGGGCCAGATTGGCTCTTTAAACGTGTCTGTAGCTACCGGTATCATCCTTTATGAAGCCATGAGTCAGCGTTTCCGTGAAAGTGGCCGTTCCAAATAAGAAAGCTTTTACATACAGTATAAAAAAGGCTACTCCAGAGAGTAGCCTTTTTGTTTGGGTATATCAAGATTTCGCAACTACGTTTTTAAAGAGCTATACATGACTACCATCTAAAACAAAAAGAGTCGAAACAATACTTGCCTCAGCTCTTTTTATACTTTCGAGAACTATACTTCTAAATATAGCTCTGGCCTTTTTTATACTTTGCGTCAGCAGTAAAATCCTTTACCTTCTGTTCTTCTTCCAGCTTGCAGATCATCAGTACATTGTCGTGTTCAGCAACAATGTAGCCTTCTAAACCTTGTAGCACTACCAGGCGGTTCTTCGGCGTTTTAATGATGCAGTTTTTGGTATCATACAACATTACGTCACCGTCTACTACGTTAGCCTGTTCATCCTTGTCACTTATCGTGTAAAGCGAGTTCCAGGTGCCCAGATCAGACCAGCCAATATCGCTGAGTACCACATACACATTATCAACTTTCTCCATAATACCATAGTCAATGGAGATGTTACGGCAATGCGAGTAGGCCTTAACTATAAAGTTTGGTTCTTCTTCAGTGTTATACTTGGTGCTGCCTTCCTCAAATATTTCTGATACCTCGGGCAGGTACTGGCGGAAAGCACGAAGTATACTTTGCACATTCCAGATAAAGATTCCGGAGTTCCAGACAAAGTCGCCGCTGTTCAGAAACATCTGGGCAAGCTCCAGGTTTGGCTTTTCAGTAAAGGTTTTTACTTTTTTAATAGGTTGATCGCCATCAGCAATAAACTGGATATAACCATATCCAGTATCAGGGCGGCTAGGTGTGATGCCTAAGGTAATCAGTACATCATCCTGAGCAGCAGCATGCAATGCTGTGTTTATAACCTGATTAAATGCTTCCTGCTTCAGCACTACGTGGTCTGATGGTGCAACTATAAGATTGGCATCAGGGTTGATCTGCGATATCTTATAAGAGGCATAAGCTATACACGGTGCCGTATTCCTGCCGATCGGTTCGAGTAGTATCTGGTTATCGCTTAGCTGAGGAAGCTGTTCTTTTACCAGGTGTTCATAGTCTCTGTTGGTAACTATAAAAATGTTCTGAGTAGGGCAGATCTGCTCAAAACGCTTCATGGTCATCTGAAGCATAGTTTCGCCTATACCCAGCACATCATGGAACTGCTTAGGGTAATTAGTACGGCTGAATGGCCAGAAGCGGCTGCCAATACCGCCAGCCATTATCACCACATAGGTGTTGTTGTTCATGGGTGTTTGTTTATACAAGTCCTTCTTTCAGGAGGTCGTGCAGGTGCACAAAACCTTCAAATTTTCCGGAGTCGGTTACGATTAATTGTGTTATGTTTTTCTCCTGCATAATGGCCATAGCTTCGGCGGCGTAGTGGTCCGGTTCTATAGTTAGCGGGGAGGCGGTCATAATATCTGTAGCTATTATACCTTCTGTTGATTCATATTTGTCCAACATACGGCGAAGGTCGCCATCGGTTATGATTCCAACGAGTTCATCTGAATTTTCTTTTACTACAGCCGTAGCACCCAGTCTTTTAGAAGATATTTCAATAATAATCTGGCGTAGTGTGGCGTTCTCTGTAACCTTAGGTGCCTGGTTCTGCTTGTAAATATCTTCTACTTTCAAGTATAAGCGTTTACCCAGCGAGCCGCCCGGATGCAGGCGCGCAAAATCAGCGCTGCTGAACCCGCGTGCTTCCAGTAAGCAAACAGCCAGTGCATCGCCAAGAGCAAGGGCCGCTGTAGTACTGGTTGTAGGAGCCAGGTTGTTAGGGCAGGCCTCGCGTTCTACATTAGCATTCAGTACAAAATCAGCACTTTCGGCAAGGTAAGAGTCTGTGCTCGAAACCATGGCGGCAAGCTTAGAACCTTTACGCTTAAGCAACGGAACCAGCACTTTTATCTCGGGAGTATTACCACTTTTAGAGATGCAGATCACAAAGTCTTCGGGCTGGATCATGCCCAGGTCGCCATGAATAGCATCGGCGGCATGCATAAAGATAGCAGGCGTACCCGTAGAATTAAGTGTGGCTACGATCTTAGAAGCGATGTTTGCACTCTTTCCGATACCGGTTACCACTACGCGCCCTTTCATGTTCAAAATAGCTTCGACGCAATTCTGAAAGTCTTCGTCGATAAAATCTGCCAGCCTGGCGATAGCTTCCGCTTCAGATAGTAAGACTTTTTTTGCTATTTGAGTTATATTATTAAGTAGATTCAAGTTAAATTTGTGTTAATGTACATTTATTTGAGTACGTTACAATCTTACTAATTTTTGCAGGAATTACATGTCTATTAAAGAGGTTAATCTCAAGAACAAATTAAAGGAAGTTTTTGGGTATAGTCAATTCAGAGGAAATCAGGAGCTGATAATTAACAATATTATCAACGGGAAGAACACCTTTGTGATTATGCCTACAGGCGCCGGCAAGTCGTTGTGCTATCAACTACCTGCTTTATCGCTTCCGGGTACTGCCATTGTTATCTCGCCGCTTATCGCCCTGATGAAAAACCAGGTAGATCAGTTGAATGCATTTGGTGTAAATGCGCAGTTCTTAAACTCTACACTTTCGAAGTCTGAGATAAACAAGGTAAAGAAAGAAACACTGGCCGGGGAGGTAAAGCTGTTGTATGTAGCGCCGGAGTCGCTTACCAAAGAAGAAACAGTTGAGTTTCTGCGTAGCTCCAATATTTCGTTTGTAGCTATCGACGAAGCACACTGTATTTCGGAGTGGGGCCATGATTTCCGACCAGAGTATCGCCGCATCCGTGGCATCATAGACCAGATCGGGAACTTACCAATTATTGCCCTTACAGCAACAGCCACACCAAAAGTACAGCTGGATATTCAGCGTAACCTGCAAATGGATGAGGCTTCTGTTTTCAAGTCGTCGTTTAACCGTACCAACTTATACTACGAGGTACGCCCTAAGCACAAGACCAAGAAGCAGCTGATCCAGTACGTAAAGAAAAATAAAGGCAAGAGCGGTGTGGTATACTGCCTGAGCCGCAAAAAAGTAGAAGAGATAGCAGAACTGCTGCGCGTAAACGATGTAAAAGCATTGCCTTACCATGCCGGCCTCGATGCTAATGTGCGCATGGCTAACCAGGATGCTTTCCTGAACGAAGATTGTGACGTAATTGTGGCAACTATAGCCTTTGGTATGGGTATCGATAAGCCGGATGTACGCTTTGTGATCCATTACGATACACCTAAATCAATAGAAGGCTATTACCAGGAAACAGGTCGTGCCGGTCGTGATGGGCTGGAAGGTAACTGCCTGATGTTCTACAGCTACGATGATATTATTAAGCTGGAGAAATTTAATAAAGACAAGCCGGTAACCGAGCGCGACAACTCGAAGCTGTTGCTGCAGGAAATGGCCGCTTATGCCGATTCTGCTGTGTGCCGCCGTAAGCAGCTACTGCATTATTTTGGTGAAGCTTATGAGAAAGACTGTGGTTTCTGCGATAACTGTCTGCACCCGAAAGAGCGTTACCAGGCACAGGAAGAGGTTAAGCTGGCGTTGCAGGCTGTGCAGCAAACAGGCGAGCGTTTTGGTATAGATCATATTACGGCTGTACTTACCGGTTTGCGTAACCAATACACTACCAGCTACGACCACGATAAATTGGAAGTGTTTGGGGCAGGCAAAGAGCAGGATGTACAGTTCTGGAGTTCGGTACTACGCCAGGTGTTGCTGTCTGAGTACCTGGAGAAGGATATTGAGAACTTTGGTGTAGTGAAGCTTACAGATAAGGGCAAAAGCTTTATAGCGAACCCGCACCCGATCGAGCTAACCAAAGACCATAACTATGAGCAGGAAGTAAAAGAAGACGAAGAGAAGGAAGAAACGCAGGCACAAGCTGGCCATGATGAAGTGCTTTTCGACTTACTGAAGAACCTGCGTAAGAAACTGGCAAAAGAAAAAGGCCTGCCTCCATACGTATTGTTCCAGGACCCGTCGCTGAAAGAAATGGCTACTGTTTACCCTACTACCAAAGAAGACCTGGCGCATATTGCCGGTGTAGGTATGGGTAAGGTACAAAAGTTCGGCAAGCCGTTCCTGGATATGATCACGAAGTATGTGGAAGAGAACGACATTGTAACAGCTGCCGATGTGGTGGTGAAAACAACTGTCAACAAATCCAAGATCAAGATTTACATCATCCAGCAGATAGATAAAAAAGTAGACCTGGAAGAGATAGCAGCGTCTAAAGACCTGACCATGCAGGAACTGATCGAGGAGATAGAGCACATCTGCTACTCTGGTACCAAGCTTAACCTGAACTACTACATCAACAGTGTTTTAGATGATGAGCGACAGGAAGAGATCTACGATTATTTTATGCAAGCCAGTACCGATAACATTGGTGTGGCGCTAAAAGAACTAGGTACAGATGATTACACAGAAGAAGACCTGCGCCTGATGCGTATCAAGTTCCTGTCGGAATACGCGAACTAACGAATAAGTATAAAAGAGACTGGCAATATGTGCCAGTCTCTTTTGTTTTATAGCTATACTTGCTAAGTATAAACTATAGTTTGCACAGTATAGCCAAGTATAAATTTATAACTTCGCAGCAGCGCTTTTACAACGCTGGCAGTAATAATTAACAATCAGCAATTAGCAACCGAACTATGAATGTACTGATAATTGGATCCGGAGCCCGCGAGCACACTATTGCCTGGAAACTGAGCCAGAGCGAGTATTGTGATAAAGTTTTTGTGGCCCCTGGCAACGCCGGAACAATGAAATTTGGAACCCACGCCACTGTAGATATCCATAATTTTGAAGAAGTAGCCAAATTTGCCACTGACTTTAATATTATGATGCTGATAGTAGGCCAGGAGAACTCGCTGGTAGAAGGTATACACGACTATTTTCAGGAGAAAGAATACCTGCGCCACATCCTGGTTATTGGTCCTAAAAAGGTTGGTGCTATGCTGGAAGGCAGTAAAGACTTTTGTAAAGCTTTCCTGCAGAAGTATAACATCCCGACTGCCCGTTACCAGACTTTCACAGAAGATAATTACCGTGATGCTGTAGAATATTTGCGTACCCATAGCTACCCGGTAGTGTTAAAAGCCGATGGCTTGGCTGCCGGTAAAGGTGTTATCATTTCTCCTGATTTTGAGCATGCCCTGGATGCCCTGGAAGGAATGCTTCGTAACAAGCGTTTTGGTAAAGCTGGTACCAAGGTAGTGATCGAGGAGTTTCTGGAAGGTATAGAAGTGTCGGTGTTTATACTTACCGATGGCAAAGAATATGTGCTGCTACCCGAAGCCAAAGATTATAAGCGCATAGGTGAGGGAGATGCCGGCCTGAACACCGGCGGTATGGGAGCAATCTCACCGGTACCATTTGCCGACGAAGTATTTATGCAAAAGGTAAAGGAACGCGTAATTGAGCCAACTATAAAAGGCCTGCAGCAGGAAGGTATAGAATACACCGGTTTCCTGTTTATTGGCCTGATAAAAGTTAACAATGAGCCCTTTGTAATTGAGTACAATGTACGCCTTGGCGACCCTGAAACCGAAGCTATACTTCCGCGCATTAAATCAGACCTGTTTGAGCTGTTTAAAGCACTACACGACCATACCTTAGGTAGTTATAAACTGGAAGTAGATCCGCGTACGGCAGCTACGGTTTTCTTAGTATCAGGTGGGTATCCGGAAGGCTTTGAGAAAGGAAAAGAAATTTTTGGCTTGGATAAAGTAAGCCCGGATGTGCTGGTGTTCCATGCAGGTACCAAACTGGTAAATGAGAAATTAGTGAATAGCGGTGGACGCGTAATAGCTGTAACTGCCCTTGGTGATACGATGGATGAAGCACTGGCAAAAGCAAACGCCGCCGCCGAAACTATAACCTGGCAGGACCGCTACTACCGCCACGATATCGGTTTTGACCTGCGCCAGGAAACTGTATAGCAACTATAGCTTAGAAGTATAAAATAGAAAAGGCCGGTTATGTAACCGGCCTTTTCTATTTTTAAGAAGCATTTATACTTAGCAGTAAGCCTCAAAAGCACCTTTCAGGTTATCCACGATGCGGTTAAGCTCGTTGCCCTCAATGTGGTAACGCTCTATCATGTGCACCAGCTCACCGTTCTTAAACAAAGCAATAGATGGTGATGATGGAGGATAAGGCAGCATGTACTCACGAGCTTTGGCAACCGCTTCAGTTTCCATACCTGCAAATACCGTGATCATTTTATCAGGCTTCTGGTCAGAAGCTGCTACAGCCATTTTAAGGGCAGGGCGTGCCTTAGATGCCGCGCATCCGCATACAGAGTTTACAGCTACTAATACTGTTCCTTCTTTAGAAGATAATACTTGCTCTACTTCCTCAGGAGTCATTAGTTGCTCAAAACCCACAGAAGTAAGATCCTCGCGGATAGGGGCAACCATATATTCAGGATACATTCCCATAATCGTTCTTAATTAAGAGTAAAACTTGAACTGCAAATTTACAAAATAATTAGCAGAAGGCGAAGATGATGTATATCACCAGTTTGCATTTACTATAACCTGAAATATAGTATTACGCTAATTGTATAAAATTGCATTGTTTTTGGAAGTTTAACAGAATGTAAAACCCTTTTTAGAGATGTAAGTATATGGTACGATGGAGCTAACGTCCCGGGCCGACTGCAGGTTTTTTAACTAAAAGTGTAAGAATTTCCTGTTCCGGAAGCCTTGAATTATATGTGCCACTTATACTCCTGACTATGCCACAACATCACCCTAACCCAAGTCAGCAACAGGTATGCTATTTTTACCTGCCTCCGCTAAACGACAAGTCAGCTGAAGTGATAGTTGTGCTCAACAGCTCTACCGACACCATCCACATCCCGATACCAGAAGAAGATATAGAATTGCATGCGTTTTTTCAGCGTAGCCTTACAGCTGCCGAAGCCAGGCGCTTTGGGGAAGAACCTACCTGGCGCATTTTTACCTCCTGGTCTGATCTGGAAGCAGATCACCGAAAATATAATGTAGATCCTGCCACTATGCTTATGCTCCTGCTTGCTCAGGATGGTAAGCCGCTGCAGGAACATTTCGCAGTAGCATAAATTCTTGCCTTATTTTACCTGCACCCGGCACTGTACTTTGTATACTTGTTTTCGTATTGCATAATAGGGCTTTACTATAATAGTATTATTGCTATATTAGGCCTTAAATAACCGGCCACTGCATGTTTGAATTCGAAAATAATTACCTCCTTCTGTGGGTAGATAAAACTATTCATTTAATGTACAGTGATTGGCTGCGCCCGGTAACCAGCGAAGAATACAAAGAAGGAAATAAGATACTGCTACAGCAATTGCGCGAGAAAGAAGTAGAGAATTGGATTGCAGATTCATCTAAATTAGGAGATATATCCAAGGAAGATGAGAAGTGGACACTTAAGGAACTTGTACCTAAGCTGGCAAATACTAACCTGCTAAAGTTGGCACGTATAGGCGGAGAAGATACAGGCAGCCATGCTAAATTTGAACAATTTGTAAAACGCGCTGATCCTATTTATATAGGTAACATACAGGTAAGGCAGTTCACAACCTACAAAGAAGCCGCCGATTGGGTAGGGGAGATACCTGTATAGGTTATAGTTGCTTTGCTTCTCCTGCCATTTCGAGCGCTAGCCGAGAAATTTTATTTGTCCTATAGTTGAGGCTATACTTACTCAACCCAAAGTTATCCTTTCATAGCTGTTTCTAATTCTGGGAGCTCTACTTGCCCACAGTTATCATAGTTTCCTTTGGTGCGCTCACGGCGGGGGTAGGGGCCCTCTTTTAGCGGGGCCCCGTCTTTGGGTTTCGCGCTGCTTTCGCTTCCTTTGCTCGTACCTCGCAATGCCTGCGGCACCAGAACCTCTCGAGGCGCTCCACCCAAAGACTGTGATCTTTCCATAGCTATAGTTCTGCCTGCTCTGGAATCTATAGTTGCATAGCTTCTCTCGTGGTTGTATTTCCGTAGGGACAGGTCGCGACCTGTCCGATTAGGGTCTGTAACTATAGAACTTTAGCTCTTGAATTGGTAATAGCAGAACTGTCCCCTTGAGGACAAGTGAGAACGGGAGTTCGAAACTTGCGACCGCAGGTCACAGGGGTGTTAAAACGGCAACTATAGAACTATAGCTGCAACTATAGCAAAGTCAGAAGACTCCTCACCTTAGACAAGCAGGAGCTGGGGAGATAACAGTGACTATAGAATTATAACCACCTTACAACTACACGCTTAGTAACACAATCTTATTAATAATGCTAAATATTTTAGCTTTATATATAGCTTTTGCTAATTTTGTTCGTAAAGTAGAAGCATATGGAAGCTAAAGTTATACCTATAAGCCAGTGGCAGCCGGGGCTGTACAGCATCGCAGAAGAGACTGATGAAAAATTACTATTGTTTGGAGCTACCGTGCGGGCAGGTTTCCCGAGTCCGGCGGCCGACTACTCTGCCGACCCGATAGATCTGAACAGGTACATTGCCGAAAACCCAACCGCTACTTTTCTGGCACGTGTAGAAGGCGACTCGATGATAGGAGCGCACATAGAGCCCGGCGACCTGGCCGTGATAGACCGATCTATGAAGGCAACCAGTGGCAAAATTGTACTGGCCTTTGTAGACGGGGAGTTTACGATTAAGCGACTGTTGCTCAGCAAAGAGGGTGCTTACCTGCAGGCCGAAAACCTCAACTATAAAACCATAAAAATAGACAGACCCGATGGCGGACAGATTTGGGGTGTAGTGGTAGGTGTGATCAAAAAGTTTAAGTAAGCTATGACGTCGCTGTTTGCTATAGTGGACTGTAACAACTTTTATGCGAGCTGCGAGCGCGTGTTTAATCCTGCCCTGGAAGGTAAGCCGGTAGTAGTGCTCTCGAACAACGACGGCTGCATTATAGCGCTCAGCAACGAAGCCAAAGCCTTAGGTATAAAAATGGGTACGCCATATTTCCAGGCGCGTCCGCAGCTCGAGCAGGATGGCGTAGCCGTGTTCAGTTCTAACTACGAGCTATATGGCGATATGTCGCGGAGAGTAGTGGAGACGTTGCAGCAGTTTACCCCGAACCTGGAAGTATACTCTATAGATGAAAGCTTCCTGGACCTGGGTGATTTTTATAAAGTAGACCTGCAAAGTTACGCCCGAACCATAAAAGAGACCGTGAAGCAATGGACAGGCATACCCGTTGCCGTGGGCGTGGCCACTACCAAAACTCTGGCAAAAGTAGCAAACCGCATTTCTAAAAAATCTTCAAAGGCAAATGGCGTGCTAGTGCTTACGGATGAGCGGCATATTGAAGCTGCCTTAAAACGAACCGAAGCTGGCGATGTGTGGGGCATTGGCCGGCGCTATGCCAACAAACTGGCTACCTTAGGCATACACACCGCCTGGGACCTACGCAACGTAACCAATGCCTTCGCTAAAAAGCACCTGACTATAGTAGGCCTGCGCACGGTAAAAGAACTGCGTGGCGAATCGTGTATGGAACTGGAGCACATGCCGCCTGCCAAGCAGAACATCTGCACCTCCCGCAGCTTTGGCGAAACATTAACTGAACTCACCGACCTGGAAGAAGCCCTCTCCACCCATACGGTGCGCTGTGCTATGAAACTGCGCAAACAGAAATCATGTGCCGGCGTGATGAACGTGTTTTTGATGACGAACCGCTTTACCGAGCAGCATTACTACTATAGCCGAACTGTAAAACTCGACAGCCCCACCAGCAGCGAACTGGAACTGCTCCACCACGCCACCAAAGCCCTGAAACAAATGTACCGCCCCGGCCTGCAGTATAAAAAAGCAGGCGTTATAGTTTCCGACATAGTGCCGGCCAACCAGGTGCAACTCTCGTTGCTAAGCAGCCACAACACTGAACGCGACACCAAACTAATGCACGTGCTCGACGACCTGCGCGAAAAATATGGCAACAAGTTCGTAAAGTATGGTGTGCAGGGCACCGGCAAAAAATGGCAGCTAAAAGAAGAGCATATCTCGGCGTGCTATACTACGGATGTGGAGAAAGTGCTGCGAGTAGGGTAGAAAGTTTATTGCTCTTAGTTGTATTGTTCAGATTATTAGTCTTTGATGGATTTAGTATAAACCAACAGCTATCAATTCACCAATAGACATAGGGCCTATTTATCTTCGCTTCTTATAAAACTCATAGTACATAGTATACTCATCATAAATAGGTTCTCCAGTCCCATATATATTTATCTATTCGATAATGAATATCAAGGTTTGACCGTGAAATACTATCAATATAATATGTCCTGCTCAAAATATCTGTTACTGCTTCTAATTGTAAGTAACGGGTGTCTTGATCAACTATAAAATCATATGTACCTCTTTCAATATGTCCTAGGCTACTTAAAGTGTACTCACCTTCTGTATATATCATAGTGAACTCGGTATCAAAGGGGCCTCCTTCGTAGCTAAATGCTCCATTCTTATCATATACTTCCCATCTGAAATAGTCTCGCTCCCAATGGCCGACAAGCATTTCTTTATCTGTTAGTGGTGGCAATGAGTCTTTTTTATCGCAGGCCACTAGCAGAATACTAACTATAAAAAGACAAAGTAGGATTAATTGCTTCATAGCACTTTTAACAAATTATAAGAATAGTTCTTAATATAGTTAATTCTACCTATTGTTCGTAAATAACAAAAAAGCCTGTCTACTTTTGTAAACAGGCTTTTTTCGGTGGTCGCGAAGGGAGTCGAACCCCTAACCTTCTGATTCGTAGTCAGATGCTCTATCCAGTTGAGCTACGTGACCATTTTCCGTTATGGTGATGCAAAGTAACGCCAATTTTTCTTACAACGCAACCCCTATTCGCACATTTTTTTAATTTTTAACGCTTGCGTTCTTCAAAGCTTTCTTCAGAGCGCGGTCAAAAACAAAGTATAAACCACCTATCGAAATGATTATCAGGCCTATCATGAGCAACTGACCGGTACGGCCACTGTCGGGGTTTTGTAATAAAGAAATGATATCGCGGGCTTGGGTGCCTATCCAATAAAAGAAAAGCGTGCGAGGAAGCATCCCAACTATACTTGCCACAAAAAAACGGGTGCGGCTCACCTGCAACAACGACAGTACAAAATTCATCAGAGCAAAAGGCAGCACCGGCGAAATACGTGTCAGGAAGATGAGGCTCCAGCTTTGGTTGCGCAGCTCCTGCATCAGGTTACGGGCTTTCTCAAAACGGTTCAGAAAGCTCATCATCTTACCATGGTCTATGAGCCGGGCCAAACTATAACCTACCAACGCCGCGATGCCATACGCCACTACCACCCCCGGAAATCCCTGCCAGCCAAGGTAAAACCCGCTTACCAGTGCCACAAAAGTAGTAGGAGTAAGGGCCAGAGCCATCGTTACCGAAATCACTACAAAGTATAAAAGCAGCTGCCAGAGCGTAAGGTCCCGGAAAATGTCCTGGTACTGGTACAGGTAAACCGCCACCGTAGAGCTTACCGTAACAGGCACCACCACCAACAACAGCATCGATACGAACGTAGATGCATTTTCGCGGACAAGGTTTTTCAGCAGTGGTATCAGCTTCATCAGCTTACGGGGTTTGGTAATATTAGCATTAGACGAATGACAAAGGAGAAAAGATTTTAGCTAACAACAAAGTATAACCCCACCTAAACAACTATAGCCCGGCACTGCTTTTATCAATCCTGCTTATTTTACTAACTTGCACCGTATCGTTTATACTTTAAACTATAACACATGAAATTCGGAACAAAAGCTATACATGCTGGTGTAGAACCAGACCCAACCACAGGCGCCATCATGACGCCCATTTACCAGACATCAACCTACGTGCAGCGCTCGCCCGGCGACCACAAAGGCTACGAGTACTCACGTACGCATAACCCAACCCGCACGCAACTACAGAACGCATTAGCAGCCTTAGAGAACGGTAAACATGGTTTGTGCTTTGCTTCAGGTATGGCTGCTATTGATGCGGTTATAAAACTATTATCTCCCGGCGATGAGGTGATCTCGACGAATGATTTGTACGGTGGCAGCTACCGCATTTTTACGAAGATCTTCCAGAACTATGGCATCAAGTTCCACTTTACCAACATGGCGGACCTGAGCAAGGTAGAGGCGCTGGTAAATGAGAACACAAAAATGATCTGGGTTGAGACACCAACTAACCCGCTGCTGAACATTATTGATATTAAAGGCTGTGCTGAAATTGCAAAGAAGCATAACCTGCTACTGGTTGCTGATAACACTTTTGCCACGCCATACCTGCAAACCCCACTGGATTTAGGCGCTGACATTGTGATGCACTCGCTTACCAAGTATATGGGCGGCCACTCGGATGTAGTAATGGGCGCGCTTATAGTTAAAAATGATGAGCTGCATGAACGTCTGGCGTTTATACAGAATGCCTGTGGCGGCACACCGGGCCCGCAGGACTGCTTCCTGCTGCTACGCGGCTTAAAAACGCTGCACCTGCGCATGGAGCGCCATTGCCAGAACGGCCGTAAAATTGCCGAATACCTGAAGAATCACCCGAAAGTAGAGAAAGTTTTCTGGCCTGGCTTTGAAGACCATAACAACCACAACGTAGCTAAAGAGCAGATGAATGACTTTGGTGGTATGATCTCGTTTGTGCTGAAAGGCGATAAGGTAGAAGATGCTACCCGCGTACTGGAGCGTTTTAAATTCTTTGCTTTGGCAGAATCGCTGGGCGGTGTGGAATCGCTTTGCGGCCACCCGGCTACGATGACCCACGCCAGTATACCAAGAGAAGAGCGCATGAAAGCCGGCCTTAGCGACTCACTGATCAGACTAAGCGTTGGCGTAGAAGATGCTGAAGACCTGATTGCGGACCTGGAGCAGGCGATAGGATAAGTTTAGGCGTTAGATATTAGATTTTAGACGCTAGACTTATTTATAGTTACAAGAGCCGTCAGCTTTATAGTTGACGGCTTTTTTATTTGTCTGAATCAGGATTTTCAGGTTTAGTGGATGAACAGGATTTTAGACCTGGCAGTGTGCGCAGCTCCTGCTAGTGTCTGACTTATTGTTTTATAGTTACCGCTTCCAACCACCCCCAACCCCTCCTTGTCTAAGGCGGGGAGTTTTTGGAGCTTTACTACAATTGCGGTTGTAGTTTTTATAGCTGTTGTTCAGCGTTCCAGTCGGACGCTAGCAGGAGCTGCGCACACTGCCAGGTCTAACTGGAACTATAACTCTAAATTCCTTATCTTTCATTAACTCTTAAACTCACAAACTCCTAAACTCATAAACTATGGAAGTCCTTTTCAGGGAGCGGCAACGGTTCAGGCAGGTATGGCTGTGGGTAGTTATACTTGGAGTAGCTGGTATGTTCTGGGCAGGATTTATATACCAGGTTATACTTGGAGGAGAGTTTGGAAACAGGCCAGCATCAGATATACAACTGGCTATATTGGCAGGCTTAATAGGAGTGGGGTTGCCGTTCTTCTTTTACAGAATGTCGCTGACGACGGAGGTGGTACCGGGAGAACTGCGGATACATTTCTGGCCATTCCATTTAAAACCGGTAACTATAAAACTGCACGAGCTCCGGGATTATAAAAAAGTTACTTATAACCCGATCATGGAGTATGGTGGCTGGGGAATCCGGTGGACATTTAACGGAAAGGCCTACAATGTGTATGGCAACAAAGGGGTGAAGCTATACTTCTACAACAAAAAGCCATTGCTTATTGGCTCACAGCAGGCCGATGAATTATTTGATGCCATAACTATAGCTAAACATCAGAAAGCTTGATTGTTGATGCACGGATGTTAATTGTCTGAACTATAAGTATAGATAGCTATGTAATCCTAAAAATTCCTTTAATCACTGGCCCATAAAAAAGGCTGCCAACTATAAAGCTGGCAGCTTCTTTATTATCTGTAGACTAATATCTGACTACTAATATCTAATGTCTACTTTTTAGCCTGTGCATCAATACCCAGCACCTTATAAACTTCAGTCAGGTCAGGAGTTAAGATGATCTCAGTACGACGGTTCTTTGCTTTAGCAGTAGCAGTACGTCCTGTATCAGCTGGCTGGTAGTAAGCACGGCCGGCAGGAGTTACTCTGTCAGGAGACAAGCCTTTCTGCGTTAACAGACGCGTAATCTCAGTTGCACGCAGCACGCTTAGATCCCAGTTGTCAGCTATTTTTTTAGTGCCTGGCAGAACTTCAACATCATCTGTGTGGCCTTCTACCATTACACCAACTTCATTATTCTTCTTCAGAACAGATACCAGTTGGTCAAGTGCTTTCTGGCCACCAGCGTTTACTTTAGTACTACCGGTTGCAAAAAGCAGTTTATCAGACATAGAAACGTATACTTTACCGTCTCTTACATCAACGCTCAGGTCGCCCTGGTTAAAGCCCTGAAGCGCAGTGTTTACTTCATTTTTCAGGTTATCTAATGTCTTCTGCTGCTCGTTCATAGAACGCTCCATATCAGCAAGCTTTTGCTCACGCTCTTTCAGGCTGGCAGTAAGTTCATCTACTTTTTGTTTAGAGGCAGCCTGTTCAGCTTGTAATGCTTCATTGCTTGCTTTCAGGTCTTCGTACTTCTTGGAAGATACACAAGATGCCAGCATAGTAGTGCAAACCAATACTGAGAAGGATGCTTTTACAAAGTTAAATTTCATGGGTTTTACTTTAATTATGGTTTATAGATCGTAAAAAAATAAAACTGTATACCTGCAAAGATGTAAAAAACAGGTTCTAAACCAAAGGTAAATTAACTAAACACCTGATTTTAAATATAAATCTGGTGTAATATTGTGACAATTGGATATTAAATGTAATTGTTTGGTAGTTAAGTATAAGCCAAACTATCATGAATAAAAGCAGCGGGGCTATACTTGTGTAAGTATAGCCCCGCTGCTTTTAAAGTATAAGTTAAAGCTAAGCTTCAGGAGTCTGTATCCAGTCAAGGGCCTGCTGGCGTTGCTCTAGCGTAAAGTGCTTTACTTTGGCAGTAGTAAACGGCGATGCTGCAATAGTTAGCCAATCCAGCCACTTTTGTTCGCCTACCAAGGCGGCTTTATGAAAGTCTGCCGCATGTCTGAAATCGAATTTCAAATCCTCCCACAGCGCCTGTAAAGTAAAATCTTCCACTTCCTGCATTTCGGCGTACACATTTATTTTGCCGTACTGTTTTATCTTTTCTTCAAGAATTGGCAGCATTACATCGTAATCGTTTTTATCTACATGGCCAGATATCCGGAAAGCCACCAGATCACCTTTAGATTCTTCTAAGAGTTGTAGCATGGAAGTTGACATTATATAAAGCAGTTTACGCAACCAACAGGTACACGTTAGTAAATATTAATCTAATCTTATATGAGATTAACGCGATGTTTTTACTTTAATTGTTCGAGCGCCTGATACAGTACCTCAGCGGTTGGTTCTTCGCGGCCGTCCGGGTAGCGGATTTTATAAGCCTCACCACTTGATGATGACTTGCTGGCCAGATGTGTAATAAAGTCTTCGGCTGATTTAATTTTGCTGGCATGCTTCTCCCATTTTGCTTTCAGGTGGTCGGCTGCTTCCTGGCAGGAGTGTTCACTCCCGTTCCTGATAAATGTGGCTCCCTTCATGGTACGGATACACTGGATCAGGTAAGTTATCTTTTCGGATTCGGAATAGGTTTTGGTAGTAGCAGCAACAGTATTTTTAGATAGGCTGTCCTGTTGTGCCAAGACGGGTTGTACTGCTACAAGGCAAAGTATAAATAATGCAATTAGTGTTAATGTTTTCATCATATTTTGTAGTTTGTTTTACAGCTTTGGTCTGTGATGCTTAAGATTTTATTAGCAATTTTAAAGCACTATAGTATAGGTGTAAGCGTTATGTTGGCTATACTTTATGCTATGTGCTTACAGGGGTGTATACGCAAACCCTGCCACAGATAAGTACTGATACATGAGAAATTTTATACTTGCCTTTTTTTTATTGTTGCTGAGTGTACCGGTGTTTGCACAGAAGAACATCGAAACCAGGCTGGGCTATAGTTACACCGATAAATTTGAGTTCTCGGATGAGTGGCAATATCTCTCTACTGACATTTATTTGTTTAACGGCAGCAAGTTTACGCGTGTGCTAAATGAGCTGGAAAGTGGCGTAAAAAAACCGAAGAAGCGTTACCGCAATAAACTGGAGTACCTTTTTATAACGGCGCAGCTGAAGAACATGAAGCTCTTCGGTAACGACGAGATCGTATACCCGCTTTATAATTTTTATGTAGACCAGGAAAAAGACAACTATAAAACGCAGGTAAGCGACAACCTAGAAGTAGTGCGCATCATCGATAAAATGCCGTTGTCTTCTACCCAGCATAACATTGACGCCACCATAAATGCCAAAGCCATAACCAACGATGAGGGCGACCAGGTATTTAATTTAGTGGCTAATCAACTGGTTAACTTATCTAAGATTACAACGCCAACGGGGGCAGTGCTTTCACTGGTAGGGGAGTTTGGTAATTTGCTCAGCACACGCACGCGTAAACG
Source organism: Pontibacter deserti (assembly GCF_023630255.1). Taxonomy (NCBI): domain Bacteria; kingdom Pseudomonadati; phylum Bacteroidota; class Cytophagia; order Cytophagales; family Hymenobacteraceae; genus Pontibacter; species Pontibacter deserti. The sequence continues at coordinate 411,152 of NZ_JALPRS010000002.1, forward strand.
TGAATACCGCTTCAGTTCAACTATAAGATTGTACGAAGGCCAGGATTTTGACACGCGCCTGCACTCCGTTAAAGTATATGTGTTTGTGCCCGGCGAAATTAAAACGGTAACTATAAAGTCTGCCCGGTTAGCAGATTACCTGGCAAAAAACCCGAACAAGCTGGAGCGTCGTATGCTGGAGGAGATGACCAACTATAAGGACTATCCTTATATGGTAGTGGCCAACTATAAGTCGTTGTACAAAATGGATGTGCTGACCGGCGACGAAGTAACTCTGGACCTGATAGAGAAGCGCAAGCAAAAAATACAGACAGCCTACGAGCAGCAACTTGTAAACGACGAGACCTACCGCCAGGAAAAACTGTTTGTAGAATTTTTAAGAGTGTTTGCCGAAATGAAGCAGCACCTGAACATTTACAGGTTAAACTATCGCAACAACAGCCCCGAAATTAATGCCAAAAACCTGTTTGCCATTATACAGGAGTATAAGCGCCTGAAAACTACACTGGATTCCCGTGAGCAGGAATTTAAAACAAACAGTACTTATAAGAACATCTTTAAGCAGGAATACCTGTCTATACTTACCAACGCAGATCTTTATTTAGAAGCAGACCATAACCTGAAGAGCGGAAAACTGCTGGTAAACACATTGCGCGATCTTGAGAATGATCCTACAAACTATAATACTCCTGAAAAACGCGAAACTGCTTTAGCTAAACTTTATGCCGTAGAACTGCCGCGCCCGGACCTGCTATCAGCGTCAGTAGAAGGGGAAGCTATAGTTCGGCTGAAGGCAAAACTGGAAGAGCAGCAGTATACTGCAGTATTTGAAAAAGAAATTAAGAAGCTGAACGACACACCGGCTTCAGATGAAACACTGGCAGTACGCAATGGCCTGCAGGATAAAGCAAATGCCAGCAACTGCCTCAGCTGCCGCGATAAAGTACGTGATGCCGTAACAGCCTACAATAAACGCTACGAAAGCTATAAGTTACGCGAAGCCGTGCATGCCATGACAATGTTGCGCAACGATGCCGAACAACAAGTATTTACCTATTTGCGCTGGCAACTGTGCTTCGAGAATAACCTGCAAGCCACGGCGGTTGCTACTTCTGAAAATGGTATGGATAGTTATTATGCCCGTATAGCTGAGAAAAGCGATGCCTTTGCTGCTTCAATAAAAGCACTGGATGCTCATACCAAACAGGAACCCGAAATGGTGCAGCTGCAAAAAGTACAGGATTATACCAAACAGCTACAGCGCCTTATGGAGGAAGCGAAGCTGAATTATACCACCCTCTGCAGCATTGATGCGAAACTTTGCGAATGCCAGTAAGAGCATAACTTTATACTTGTGCGTTGCGTTTGGCAGTAGCACATGGAAGAGTATATTAATCATATTTTAGGTATAGAGGCAGAGCCACTAATGCAAACACTCACTTGGTGGCAGATGTCGGTGAGAGCGATTGTGGTCTTTTTTGCATCGCTGCTGATCATCCGGCTTGGAAATCAGCGGGTATTCGGCAACCACTCAATTTTTGATATCGCACTGGGTATTATCTATGGCTCTGTTATGAGCCGGGCCATAACTGGTAATGCGCCCTTCTGGCCTACACTGATAGCCGCCCTGGTTCTGGTATTGCTGCACCGCGGACTGGCAACCTTAGCTTATCATTCATCAGGCACAATAAGTAACCTCATAAAAGGCCAGCCAATTATGCTGATTAAGGATGGAGAGATGCAGAAGAAAGCGCTTCAGAAATACAGCATTACCGAAAACGACCTGTTGGAAGCGATGCGGATAAAAGGTGGAGTTACAGATGTGAAATCTGTCGAGACGGCATGTTTAGAACGTAGTGGAGCGATCAGTATTGTTCCTAAAAATACGCAGAACACATAAAAAAAGCCCCTCCTGAATCTTCAGGAGGGGCTTTTTTTATACTTTATACATTTAGTTTACGCCATTTGCGCATCCAGCTTCTGAGCCAGTACGTTTTTCGGAACAGCGCCAACCTGCTTGTCTACAACTTCACCGTTCTTGAAAACCAGAAGCGTAGGAATACTGCGGATACCGAATTTAGCAGAAGTCTGTGGGTTTGCATCTACGTCTACTTTACCGATAACAGCTTTACCTTCGTAATCGCCGGCCAGTTCTTCTACGATCGGGCCTACCATGCGGCACGGTCCGCACCACTCTGCCCAAAAGTCTACCAGCACCGGCTTATCTGAATTGATTATCTCATTAAAGTTCGCGTCTGTGATTTCTATTGCTTTGTTAGCCATAACTTTAGCGTTTTTGTTGGTTAAATTCTGTGTTATAAATATAGTAACAATTATAGCTTCGGCAAATATCAACCCAAACTATACCTGCCTGACAAGGTGTCGCGTTTTCTACTTTTCAGCTTATACCTACGGCTATAGAGCCTAAAAGTATAAATTGTAAGCCATAACAGGCGAGTAGTGAAATTGTTTTGACCTTGAAACAAAAAGAAGCACGCCACCGCAGTAGCATACTTCTTTTATACTTTTAGAGGAGAAGATTTTCTTCAAATCTCCTCATCTTCAAATTTTCAAATATACTAGATCAGCTTACATTCACCCAATCCCAGATCCTTAATTGATGTCAGGAACAGCTTCGGATCGATTCTATACTTGCGGGAATAAGTTGGCAGGGCCAGTTTTTCATCCGGCACATGCAAAGTAATCTCCAGTCGTTTTTGGCCGGCGCTGGCAACTATAGCTTCTTCCAGGGCTTCAGCAACATTAGGTGTAAAGTGTTGCAAATTAATGTTTACCTGAACACCCTGTGCCATTTTATCCATCACATCGCCCAGCAGCTGAATGTTAATCGGTTTCAATTCCCACTGATCTTCAGTTTTGTAACGCAGCTGCACTTTACCTCGGATGAACAAGTATAAACCGGTCTTCAGGTAAGGCGAGAACTTCACGTAATCTTCCCCGAACAGCGCCATCTGCATCGTAGAATCATAATCTTCGATAGAGAACAGCGCAAACGGGTTGCCGTTCTTGGCTGTACGAATTACCACTTCAGATACCATGCCGGCCACGTTAATATCCTTGTTCTTGTGGTTGGCAATGTCAGCTAAAGCCGAAGTACAGTAAGAATCTATTTCCAGTTTAAACTGGTCTAATGGGTGACCTGAGATGTAGAAACCTACTACTTCTTTCTCGCGGCGCAGCATTTCGGCCTGTGTCCATTGCTGTACTTCCGGAATCTTCGGCATAGGAGCGGCTACGGCCGCACTACCACCAAACAGCGATTGCTGTGCAGCCTGTAACTCTGCCTGGTAGTTGTTACCGTAACGAACAGCCTTTTCCAGCAAGCTAATGTTTTCACCTTCCGGTATATCCATTAACTGGGCGCGGTGGTATAAACCAAACGAATCGAAAGCTCCGGCCAAAGCCATACTTTCAAACGTCTTTTTATTCACCGCGCGCAGGTTCACGCGCTTCGAGAAATCGAAGATATCCTGGTACATGCCGTTTTTCTCACGCTCTGAGATGATGGCATCAACCGCGGCTTCACCGGTTCCTTTTATGGCAGCCAGACCAAAACGAATGTGGCCCTGCTCGTTCACGTTAAACTTCAAAAGCGATTCGTTCACGTCCGGACCTAATACCGGTACACCCTGTTTGCGGGCTTCCTCGATAAAGAACGTCACCTTTTTGATGTCGTTCATGTTGTTGGTAAGCACTGCCGCCATGTACTCGGCAGGGTAGTGGGCTTTGAGGTAACCTGTCTGGTAAGCAACCACAGAGTAAGCAGCGGAGTGAGAGCGGTTAAAGCCGTATTGGGCGAACTTCTCCATTACGTCGAAAACCTCCGAAGCCTTCTTTGCCGGGATTTTATGCATTTCTGCAGCTCCGGCAATGAACTTCTCGCGCTCCTCGGCCATCTTTTTCATGTCTTTTTTACCCATGGCGCGGCGCAGCAAGTCGGCACCACCCAGTGAGTAGCCGGCCAGGATCTGGGCCGTCTGCATGATCTGCTCCTGGTACACCATGATCCCGTAGGAGTAATTCAGGATCGGCTCCAGTAGCTCGTGCGGGTATTCTACTTCCTCTTTGCCATGCTTACGGTTAATGAAGTTCGGGATGAACTGCATCGGACCCGGACGGTAAAGGGCGTTCATGGCGATCAAATCTTCAATGTTGGTAGGCTGCAGGTCTTTTAAGTACATGCGCATACCTTCCGACTCGAACTGGAACGTACCAATGGTATCACCGCGCTGGTACAGCTGGTAGGTCTTTTCGTCGTCTATCGGAATAGTGTCTATGTTAATTTCTACACCGTGGTTTTTCTTGATGAGTTCGAGGGCATCTTTAATGATGGTTAAGGTCTTCAGACCAAGGAAGTCCATCTTCAGCATGCCCGCACTCTCAATCACCTTGCCATCAAACTGCGTTACCAGCAGGTCAGAGTCTTTGGAAGTCGAGACGGGGATATAATTGGTGATATCGTCCGGAGCAATGATCACACCGGCCGCGTGGATACCTGTGTTACGAACCGAACCCTCCAGCTTTTCAGCCAGTTTAAGTACGGCAGCACGGGCATCATTTCCTTCTCTTATGGCAGCCAGCTCCAGGTTTTCCATAAAGGCTTTCGCCAATGTCGTGCCTGGAGTTTCAGGTACCATTTTCGCCAGTTCGTTGGCTTCGGCCAGCGGCAGAGAGGTAGAACGGGCCACATCTTTAATAGACGATTTAGCAGCCATGGTACCGAAGGTAATGATCTGCGCTACCTGTGTTTTACCATACTTGTCCACCACGTAGTCGATCACGCGCTGACGGTTGACGTCGTCGAAGTCAATATCAATATCGGGCATGGACACACGCTCCGGATTCAGGAATCGCTCGAACAGCAGGTTATACTTTATCGGGTCGATGTTGGTGATGCCGACGCAATAAGCCACCGCCGAGCCAGCCGCTGATCCACGACCAGGCCCCACGAACACGCCCATATCACGGCCTTTGTTAATGAAGTCCTGCACGATAAGGAAGTAACCGGCAAATCCCATCGTCTTGATCACGTGCAGCTCAAAATCCAAGCGTTCGGTTACTTCTGCTGTTATCTCAGAATAGCGTTTAGCAGCTCCCTCGTAAGTCAGGTGGCGCAGAAAATCATCGGCGTCGGCGTGCTGCGGCGGAATCGGGAAGTTTGGCAGCAGGATATCGCGCTTCAGCACCGGAGGCGTTATCTTGTCTACAATCTCGTTGGTATTATCTACCGCCTGCGGCACATCCTTGAACAGCTCGTTCATCTCAGCCTGCGTCTTGAAGTAGAACTGGTCGTTCGGGAAACCGAAACGGGTTTTCGGGCCAGCCTCGTCAATGCGCTGCAGCATCTGGCGGATGTTGGCACTGCTGCTATACTTATTGCGTACGTTATCTACCGTATCATAGATCACCTTTTGGTCATCCGTCAGGAAACGGTAGTAGCGTGTCTGGAAGTCACCAACCGGGGTGCTTTGGTCCTCACCGGTATTCACGCAAAGCAGGATGTCGTGTGCATTCCAGTCGTCCTGGTCTACGTAATGAGAATCGTTGGTGCAGATTACCTTTACGTTATACTTCTTCGCCCATTTCAGCAATACCTGGTTAATGTCTTCCTGGCTTTTGCCGGTACCGTCTATGTTCTGCAAGCCGTGGCGCTGTATTTCGATGTAGTAGTCTTCACCGAAAACGTCGAGCCACCACTTAAATATTTCTTCTGCTTCTTCCTCGCTTTTCCAAAGTATAGCCTGCGGTACCTCGGCACCAATGCAGCAGCTGGTCGCAATAAGGCCTTTGCTATACTTTAAGAGCAACTCTTTATCAATGCGCGGCCACTTACTGTATACACCCTCAATGTAAGACAGCGAGCAAAGCTTGGCCAGGTTCTGGTAACCTTCCTGGTCTTTAGCCAGCAGCAACTGGTGGTGGCGCACATCTTTCTGCTCTTTGGTAAAAGTTTTCAGGTGGCGGTCTTTTACCAGGTAAAACTCGCAACCCACAATAGGCTTCACGTTATACTTGTTGGCCTCGTTCACGAAGTTGAAAGCAGCAAACATGTTTCCGTGGTCGGTCATGGCTACGGCGGGCATGCCATCGGCCTGCGCTTTTTTCATGAGCGCGCTGATGCTTGCCTGGCCGTCGAGCAGCGAGTACTGTGTATGGGTGTGTAAATGCGAAAAAACAGGCATTTATGAGGAATTACGAATTATGAATTAAGAATTATGAATTAAGAATTATGAATGACTCCTTGAAGAAAGTATAAACTGTTTCGTGAGTCATTTTGGGATGTTAAAATTACGCAAAATCGGGTGGCAACCCAAACTATAAGCAGTTCATTTACCAACACACTTACCAACAAAAAAGCAGCGAAAATAGTCCCGCTGCTCCTGAATAGTTTTGAAGTATAACCTAGGTTTATCTATACCGCTGGGCTTCTTTTTCTTCCTCATCAACCTGTTCGTTTACCACAAAAAGCTTGCGGGTAGGGTAGGCAAACTCAATGCCCCTCTGCTGAAACTCCTGGAAAATGCGCAGATTGATTGTTTGCTTTATGTCCATGTGGGTGTTGTAGTCCGATGTAAGCGCGTTGTAAACCACCACAAAATCAAGGGAAGAATCGCCGTAGGTAGAAAAGTGAGCACGATCAAACGCCACCTGTTTCTGCTCTGTTATAATCTTTTTCAGCAGGTCCGGAATAGCTTTCAAATTATCCACTGAAGTCTCGTAAGCTACACCAAGGGTAAACTCTACCCGGCGTTGTTCCAGACGCTTGTAGTTATGAATACGGGACCCTGTCAAATCACTGTTTGAGATAATAAGCTGCTCTCCGGTAAGGCTTCTGAGGCGCGTTGTTTTTACTCCAATGTGCTCGATGGTACCGTTTTTATCGCCTACTGCAATGGAATCGCCTACTTCAAAAGGACGGTCCAGGAAGATAACAAAGTAGTTGAAAAGGTCACCTAGGATGTTTTGGGCTGCCAGTGCCACGGCTATACCACCAATACCCAACCCTGCAATGATGGCGGTCAGGTCATAGCCCATGTTATCAAACAGAAAGCCAAGCCCAAGTCCCCAAACCACAATGTTAATGATGAGGCTTATTGCCCCCATTTCGTTCAGGTGGCTCTTGTCCTGGTACTTCCTTTTAAAGTATGACCGGATCAGCAGCACCAGTGTAGACGTTACGAACCGGATGATCATGAACGTGATGGCTACAGTTGCGGCTATCGTAACGATCCTTGTAGCACTGGGTGTAAGCTTCAGGTAATTGATCCCGAGGTAGATAACTATAAAATGCAGAACAGGAATGCCAAAACGGGCAAAGCTGCTGACTACAAAGTTGTCGAACTTGGTGTGGGTATTTTCAGTCCATCGCTTAATCCTGGACAGAACGGATTTCCTAAAAACAGTAATGATTAAAGACCCTATCAGGATGATTCCAAGAGAAATAAGGTAGTTTTCAACAGTGTTGTTAAAGTATATGCGATTTAAGAATTCATTCATGAAGTATACATTTTCATTTGCTGTACATTATACCTGCTTAAAAAGTATGGGTTACCATTATTGAATGGTACTTTCTCTTAACGAAAATTACTAGGTGTAATTTTGATCAGGTAAAAAATAGATAAAACCGCATTGTACAATTTTATAACTCAGGACAGGCTAGAGCGCGTAAGCTTAAGTTCATATGTAAGTGGTGCAGCAGACAAGAATGGGAGCAGAGAATAAATCTAAAAACTTGGGTGGCATGTTCAGGGCGTTGCGGTACCGTAACTACAGGCTCTTTTTTGTGGGGCAGGGTATTTCGCTTATCGGTACCTGGATGCAGCAGATCGCGCTGAGCTGGCTCGTGTACCGCCTCACTGATTCTGTCTTCCTGTTGGGTGCTGTTACCTTCTCCAGCCAGATTCCTTCATTTATACTTGGACCTTTTGCCGGTGTTATTGCCGATAAGTTTGAGCGGCGCAAGGTGCTGGTCGTAACGCAGGCGCTATCAATGTTGCAGGCCTCTACACTGGCTGCCCTGGTGCTTACCGATACGATACAAATCTGGCATGTGCTTACGCTGAGCGCGCTGCTCGGAACTATAAATGCGTTTGATATTGCTACCCGGCAGGCTTTTGTAGTACAGATGGTGGACCAACGCGAAGACATCAGCAATGCCATTGCGCTCAATTCCTCTATGTTTAATATGGCGCGGCTTGTCGGGCCATCCGTTGCCGGTTTGCTGATTGCGGCCGTTGGGGAAGGGGTCTGTATTCTGATCAATGCGGTAAGCTATATTGCTGTTATCGCCTCGCTGTTGCTGATGCAGCTAAAACCTTTTGTGCGGGAACAGAAAGAACACAAAGTATGGCAGTCGTTGCAGGAAGGTTTTGCTTATAGTTACAATTTCGCCCCGATTAAGGCGCTTATACTTATCGTGGGTTTGATCAGTTTATTTGGGATGCCGTTTAGTGTGCTGCTGCCTGTTTTTGCGCGCGATATTCTGCATGGTGGTGCTAATACGCTGGGTTTCCTGATGGGAGCTTCGGGAGTAGGTGCATTAGCCGGCGCCTTGTTCCTGGCGCAACGCAAGTCAGTTGTAGGCTTGGGCAAAGTGATCGTGTTTACTATGCTGCTTTTTGGTTTTGCGCTGATTGCCTTCTCTTTCTCTAAAGTGCTGGTTGTTTCGTTGTTATTGATGTTACTTACTGGGTTCGGGATGATCGTGACGATGGCTTCGTGCAATACGCTGCTGCAAACTATAGTGGAAGACGACAAACGGGGCCGCGTGATGAGCCTATACGCGACAGCGTTTATGGGAATGGCACCCATCGGAAGTATGCTGGCCGGTGCAGTTGCCGAGATCATTGGGGTGAGCTATACCTTGGCAGGCTGCGGATTGCTTTGCGCCATAAGTATAATTCCGTTTGCCTTGAACCTAAGCCGCTTACGGCAAATGGTAGAACCCATTTACCAGCGCCTGGGTATTGTGCCAACTATAGCTACCGGCCTGCAAACGGCCTCAAACTTAACAGCGCCGCCTGAAGAGAGATAGAAACTCGTTAATGGCTGTCGTTACTCATTAATAGCGTGAACAGAAGCTACAGATATAAGCCCTATAAACTATAAAAGCCAGCAATAGCGCTGGCTTTTATAGTTACTATATACTTGCTTGTTGAACCGGATAACGAGTAACAAACAACGAATTACTAGTTCTTCTTCTTGATCAGGAGTTTCTCACCCGGCTTCACGTTGAAGTCAGATTTCTTGTTCCACTCCATGATGTCTTTTATAGTTACACCATACTTGCGGGAGATCTGGTACATACTTTCGCCGGCAGCTACGGTGTGATAGGTATCAGCAGTTAATGTTTGAGTTGGAGCTTCTTCAGTAACCGGTGCAGTTTCTTTGGTTGTGTCTGCTGGTTCGCCTTTAGGAGCTGCTACACGTAATTGCTGGCCTATAGAAAGTACTCCTTCGTTAAGGTTGTTCCACTGCTTCAGTTCATCGAGCGTTACATTATACTTCTTGGAGATCTGGTAAAGAGTTTCGCCAGCTGCTACCGTATGGAACTCAACTTTCGCTTCCTGTACTTCTTCAACTTCAACTGCAGTAACATCAACTTCCTGTATTTCGGTAGCTGTTAATGGCTCTGCAATGATCAGTTCCTGGCCAAGTTTCAGTGGTCCTTCTGTTAACTTGTTCCATTTAGTAAGCTCAGCAACTGTTACATTATAAGTTTTAGAGATACTATAAAGTGTCTCGCCTTTGGCAACCACGTGCTTTGCAGATTTTGTAGCCGGGGCTGCTGCTTCAGTAGTGCTAACAGGTTCTTCCTGAGGTACATTCTTAACCGGTACTTCTTTTACGGTCTCTGTTTTAGCAGGTGTAGCCTGTGGTTTTGGCGTAGCTGCAGGCGTAGACTTAACCGGAACAGTTTCTTTAGAAGGAGCGGTTTCCTGGTTAGGTGTAGTTGCAGCAGGTTTTGCAGGTGTTCTACGACCCGGGTAAATAGCCTCACGGGCTACTGGCTGGGCTAGCTGCTCTTCAACTACAGCTGTTTCGGTAACAGGCTCAATGTCTTGCACAGCTTCCACTACATCAACTTTAATCAGTTCTTCTTCTGCAGCAGGTGTTTCAGTTTTAACTGGCGCAGGCTGCTTTTTATTTTTCTTGAAGCTGTTGATGAAACGGGCAAAGAAGTTTTCGTTCGACTTCTGGCTGGCAGCAGTGGTTTTACTAACCGGTTTTACTTCGTTGGCGGCCATTTCCTGCTTGGCGGCGGTTTGTTTGTCAAGAGAGCGCACTTCTACCTCTTTGGTAAACGGACGACGCTTCTGTAGCCATAGCACACGACCCGGTACCGGCACTTCGTTACGGCTCATGCGGTTTTTAAATACCAGTTGCTTAAGCTGTATACCATAATGCTGTGAGATCATCTGCATCGTTTCGCCAGGCTGCACCACGTGGAACTCAGCAGTAGCACTTGTGTGCTTTTTCTCGGTGTAATAAGCTGCTCCTGCCTCAATGTTATCGAAGCTGCGCAGGTCGTTATACTTCAGGAATTTACGGGTGGAGATACCAGCCTGTAATGCCAGCTTATCTTTAGTATCGCCAGCGCGGGCAACCAATGCATTAAGGCCATTACGTGTTACCATTACGGCTGCCGCATTGCTCGAATTTTGCTTGCTGGTTGTAGCAGGTAGTTTCGATGTATTTTCGTTTGAAGCGATCAGCACGCGCTCTTCGCCACGTACCGGAAGCATTACATAATAATCCTTATCCGAAGGAATGGTGCTGCCCAATAGCCATCTGTTATACTTCTCAAGCTCCGTAAAATCTGCTTTATGATCAAGAGCAATCTCGGCAAGGCTCTGACCCGGAGTAGCGCGTAACGGACGCAGCGCAATAGCTGGTTTGGTGGTTTTACCTACAAAGTTTTCATAAGCAATTTTATGTGCCAGAAAAGTCAGCAGGTAAGGATGTGTCTTCTCTGTGATTTCCATTTTTTTAGCACCGATATCGGAAGTTTTTGTCTCCGCTTTGGCACCACTATAGCCCAGGTAATATGAAAGTATAGAGTTAAACCAGTTATTGTAATAGTTGTTGCTACGCTTAAAATACTTGGCGGCGCCACGGCTGGCTTCCATAATATGCTTGCGCTCATCAATTACATTATCCACGCGCAGGTTAAAATCAGAAGCGGCTTCGCGCTTAAACTGCCAGTAACCCACAGCATTAGAAGTCGAAACAGCATCGCCTATTAAACCGCTTTCCTGCAACGACAGGAATTTCAGGTCAACAGGTACGCCTTCTTCTTTAAAGATCTGGTCTATCAGCGGAAAATAAGCATCAGCTAATTCCACTTTTGCCTGAAAATAGGCCGGGTGCTTGTGCAGGGCATCTACTTTTTTCTGTAGTTCCTGTTGGGCGCCATCCGAGATGGTTAAATGTATATCTGCGAAGTATACATTTTTAGGCACTGTTACAGTTTGCTGTGCCCAAACAAGCAGGGGCAAAAACAATAAAATAAGAAGGGTAGAGATTTGTCTCATAAAAAGGTAATTATACTTTGGCTAATGGTATTCGGGCTATAGTTGCTGTTGAGGCAACCGGGAGTAATAGGCTAAGTTATAGTTTGTTCTATATAGAAATACCCATTTGCAAAAATAACGCAAAAAGGCTGGCATTATGAAACTGTAGACTAAGTTTTTAATATAAAATAATTGCTAAGTATAATATTTTGGATTGAACCTATTGAAAAGCAGAAATGGTCAGAAAAGCTGTCACTTCCCTGACCATTTCCAGATATAATCTGCTACGTGCTGGGCTTTACTTCTTCCGGGCAATCAATAACCCATCCCGCACCGGCAGCAGGATATTTTCCACACGTTCATCGTCGTGCACCTTTTTGTTGAAGGCCAGTAAAGCAGCGGTGTCTTCGTCAAGCTTCTTTCTATACTTTGCCAGTACCTTACCGCTCCAGAGCACATTGTCAGCAATAATGTAACCACCCGGCCGTACTTTGTCAATTACCAGGTCGTAGTAAGCAGCGTTGTTAATTTTATCGGCATCTATAAAAACCAGGTCGAGGGTGGCATCTATCGTTGGGATGATGTCGAGGGCGTTTCCAATGTAATATTTTATACTTTGCGTCAAGCCGGCTTCTTCAAAATAGCCGCGCACCCGGTCTTCCAGTTCTTCGTTAATATCAATAGTATGCAATGTGCCGCCGGGTTGCAGGCCTTCTGCCAGGCAAAGTGCCGAATAACCAGTGTAAGTACCGATTTCCAGAATCTGCTTTGGCTGGATCATCTGCGAGAACATAGCCAGCAAACGCCCCTGCAAGTGCCCCGAAAGCATGCGCGGCTTCATTACGCTCAGGTGGGTCTGCCGGTTTACCTTGCGCAGCAGCTCACTCTCCGGCGATGTATGTTCTTCGGCGTATTGCTGTAGTTCTTCGTCAATGAATTCCATCTGTTTAATTGTTAAATGGTTGGATGGTTAAATTGTTGGTTTTGGAATTAACAATTTAACCATTTAGCAATGCAGCCATTAATTAGGCACGTAGTTCAGGAAGCTGAGTTGGTCTTCGCGGAGCACGTCATTGGCAATGTCAACCAGATCGCCAGCTTTTATACTTTTGATCTTGTCGAAGATCTCGTTCAGGGGTTCGACTTTGTTCTGGTCGAGTATACTTTTGCCCATCATCATCATCAGGCCCATGTTGCTTTCCTCAGCCATAGCTAACTGGCCCATCAGCTGCTCCTTAGCCGTGTGCAACTGCAAAGAACCCAGTGGCTTTTCGCGCAGCTTTTTCATCTCCTTCAGTACCAGCGAAGTGGTGCGTTTCAGCTGCTTCTTTTCTGTGCCAAAGTATATTGAGAACAGACCAGTGTCGATGTATGTGGAGTAATTGGCATCGATGGTATAAACCAGTCCATGTTTTTCGCGCACGGCCAGGTTCAGGCGTGAGTTCATCCCCGGGCCACCCAAAATATTTACCAGCATAAAGAACGGAATACGGCGGTCATCAGCCAAGGCATAGGCCGGGCAGCCAATTACACAATGGGCCTGCGAAATCGATTTTTCCAGCGTTATTGCCTTGGGCTCATACTTCAGGAACGGGCTACGCTTAAGTTGCTTGGTTATAGTTGGTATGTTGCTCAGGTATTTTTCTGCCAGCTTCACCACTTTTTCGAATGGCCAGTTACTAACCGAGCAGAAAGCCAATGTGTTGGTACTCAGGTTACGTTCTATAAAGTTTAGGAAATCCTGCTTCTGGAAACCGGAAACGCTTTCTTTAGAGCCAAGGATATTATTACCCAGCGGGTGACCGCTAAATATCACATTGTCAAACTCATCAACTATAGCTTCTTCGGGCGTATCGAGGTACATGGCCATTTCTTCCAGTATTACGCCACGCTCTTTCTCTATCTCTTTCTCTGGGAAAATGGACTGGAAAGTAATATCGGTCAGCAGCTCAAAAGAGCGCTCAAAGTGTTTATCCAGCACCGAACTATAAAAACAGATCTTTTCCTTAGTAGTATAAGCGTTCAGTTCGCCACCTACCGATTCCAGACTGTTAATGATGTGAAAAGATTTACGTTTGGCAGTTCCTTTAAAAGCCATATGCTCCCAGAAGTGGGCCAGCCCTTGTTCCTGCGGAAGCTCGTCGCGGCTGCCAATATCCATGATAAACCCGCTGTGGGCTATCTTGGTGTGGCTTACCTGCTTATGGATGATGCGGATGCCGTTTGGTAATGTATGAAGATGGTAATCAAGCATTCAGTTCTGAATTAGCCTGCAAAGGTACGGGAAAGTGAGGTTAGTTGAAAATTGCAATTTCTATTGTTTTGACTATCAGGAGTAATGTTTGTAGTGTATAGTATAGTTTCTAACTCTCATTTCGACTAGCAGGAGAAATCTTATATGTTCTATAGTTGAAGCTTTACCTAACCTGAACCGAAGCTATACTTCCATAGCTGCTTCCAACCCTGGGAGCTCAACAAGCCTATCGTTTCATTTTATACTTTGGTGCCCTCACGGCCGGGAGGCCCCGTCTTCGGGCATCGCGCTGCGCGAATCTCTTTTGCTCCTGCGGTCGCAATGCCTGCGGCACCAGATATTCACAAGGCGCTCAACCCAAAGACTGATATAGTTTCGATAGTTACTGCCTGAGCTATAGTTGGACAGATAAGCTTCGACTTTTCTCGTGGTTGTAGTTCTGTAGGGACAGGTCGCGACCTGTCCACTCGTGGTCTATAGCTATAAAACAATAACTGCAAACTATAGCAGTGTCAGCACTGTCCCCTTGAGGGGACTACAGGGTGTTAAAGCAGCAGCTATGAAACTATAACCGAAACTATAGCAGTAGCACAAAAGCTCCCCGCCTTAGACAAGGAGGGGATAAAGGGGTGGTTGGATCACAGTAACTATAAAACAATAAAGTCAACTATAGCAGCAACAGAATTTTATCTCTGGACTAAACTCAGAACTCCTTATCCCTATCTCCCCAAATTCCTGCCACCAACATTAATTACAAACCCGAGCGAGAAAACAGAATAGCCGGCTGTGAGCGTTTTACGGTTCTTCAGGCCGAAGTTACTGCCGCTGGTGTATTGCAATTGCACCGAAGGGTTCAGGGTAAGGCGGGTATAGAAGATTGGCTCCAGGAAAATGTTATCTTCCTCTTTACCAGCTACACCATTAAGTTTATAGTTGTGCATGTTTACGTAGCTGGCGCGCAGGGCAGTGCCATAGTTCAGTGGGAACTCGCGGCTGAGCAGGCGCAACGACTTCTTCTTTTTAGAAGTGAAATTTACCTGTACAAAGTATTTGCTGAAGTTGGCCTCGTGGCGGGTGTAAATCATTTCGCCGGTTTCATCATCTTCATCTTTTTCGGTACGGTCGCTGGAGCCAGTGCCAATGCCTCCATAAACTTCAAGTATGCGTCTGCCTTCAGGTCCGAAAGTAGTAAAGTAACCGCCGCCGGCTTCCAATAGGTTATGCCTGAAATCGCGCTTGCGGCGCTCGCTGTTTAGCATGGAACCGTTGAGCACTACAGCAAAGTGATCAGAAACGGCATAGGCTGTATTAAAAGTAATATTTCCTTTGGGGGTAACATGCCCGCCGGCACTCAACTCACCTTTCTCGGTAAACATGGGCACGTTTGGCACGTTGGGCATATATGTTGATACACAACCGGATAACAAAAAAGCAATTCCGAAACTTAAGAGTAGTATAGATTTTTTCATGTACTTGTATTAGCAGGTATCGTCCCGCTTGTCCTTCTTTAAATTAATTTCCCTGCCAGAGCAAAGCGTAGCACTATACGTTGCAGCGCCGGAGTTAAGACACACAACGATGCATTTTACAAAATATTAAGTATAGCTATACTTCATTTTTAAGAAATTTAGTGAACGGAAACCGGAGTTATAGTTCATCCCGGTTAAAGTATACTTAAGCGGTTTTCAAGTATTGGCATTAAGCCGTAGCTTTGCCAAATGCAGCCATCCGAGATTAAAAAAATACTTGTCATCCAAACCGCTTTTCTGGGAGATGTGGTGCTGGCTACCGCATTAATTGAGAAGCTACATGCTACTTACCCAAATGCGCAGCTTGATTTCTTATTAAGAAAAGGAAACGAAGGACTGCTGAAAGACCACCCGCTGCTGCACCAGGTACTGATCTGGAACAAGCTGGAAGGCAAGTATAAAAGCCTCTGGAAACTGTTGCGCCAGATCCGCTCCGAAAAGTATGATGTGGTAGTGAATGTGCAGCGTTATGGCGCTACCGGCATGCTAACCGCTTTCTCAGGAGCTGAACGGACTTTTGGCTTCGATAAAAATCCATTCTCACGTTTCTTTACCCGCCGTTACTCCCACGATATGGAAAGTGGCGCCCATGAAGTAGAGCGTAACCAGTTACTTATTAGCAGTATAACTACAGGCCCGGCAGCCAAACCAAAGCTTTACCCGTCGGAGCAGGATTACGAGAAAGTACAGCCGCACAAAACCATACCTTATATATGTATAGCGCCAACATCGGTGTGGTTCACGAAGCAGTACCCAGCCGAGAAATGGGTTGATTTGCTGAATAGCCTGCCGACTAACTATAAAGTATACTTGCTGGGCTCTCCTGCAGATAAAGTCCACGCTGAACAGATAATGCAAAAAGCACTGCACCCAAATATGGAAAACCTGTGCGGACAGCTAAACTTGCTGCAATCGGCGGCGTTGATGCGTAATGCCGTGCTTAACTATGTAAACGACTCCGGGCCGATGCATCTGGCCACTTCAGTTAACGCGCCAACCTGCGCCATATATTGCTCTACAGTTCCGCGTTTTGGTTATGGGCCGCTGGCTGATTTTGCAAAGATAGTAGAGAAAGAAGAGCCGCTTTACTGCCGCCCATGTGGTCTACATGGTTACAAAGCTTGTCCCGAAGGCCATTTTAAATGCGCCCACGATATCCGTAATGAGCAATTGCTGCATGTGCTTGAATTGGCAAAAGTATAATGTAGTTTTTCGTGTTTCGAAAATCTTTAACCGGGTAAAAATGTACATTTAAAATCGGAATACGAAACACCAAACACGACACACGAACTATAAAATACAGCCTATCACTTCATCTTTTAGAGATAAGTTTTAACTTCGTACATCAAGACTACAGGATATACTCCTGTGCTTTCATAAAACCAGATAAACTGAACTATGAGATACCTGCCGATCAGCAACGAATTGTTTGTGCATAACCGCCGCAACTTTGTAAAAGAGCTGAAACCATCTTCCATCGCCATCTTCAACTCCAATGATGTAATGCCAACTAACGCGGATGGCAGCATGCCGTTCCGTCAGAACAACGACCTGTTCTATCTGTCGGGTGTGGACCAGGAAGAAAGTATACTTTTAATTTTCCCGGATGCGAAGGACCAGCGCATGAAAGAAGTACTGTTTGTGCGCGAAACCAACGACCACATTCTAACTTGGGAAGGCTACAAACTAACCAAGCAGCAGGCACAGGAAGTATCGGGCATCAAAACTATACTTTGGACGCACGAGTTTAAATCGGTGCTGAACACGCTGATGGCCGAAGCAGAGCACGTGTACCTGAACAGCAACGAGCACCTGCGTGCCGTAGTGGAAGTAGAAACCCGTGATGCCCGTTTCATTAAATGGGTGAAAGAGCGCTACCCACTGCACAAGTATGAGCGCAGCACACCAATTATGCATTATCTGCGTGCCATTAAATCAGAGCACGAAATAGCCCTTATCCGCAAGGCCTGCCACATTACCGAACTAGGCTTTAGAAGACTATTGAACTTTATTAAGCCGGGCGTAATGGAGTATGAGATTGAAGCAGAACTATACCACGAGTTTTTACGCAACCGTTCGCGCGGACCAGCCTATGGTTCTATTATTGCATCGGGGGCAAATGCCTGCATCCTGCATTATGTAGATAACAACCAGGAGTGTAAAAATGGCGACATGTTGCTGATGGACTTTGGTGCCGAGTACGCCAATTATGCCTCTGACCTGAGCCGTACCATACCAGTAAATGGTACGTTTACGTCTCGCCAACGCGATGTTTATGAAGCTGTGTTGCGTGTAATGAAAGCTGCCACTGCCATGCTGGTGCCGGGCAATACACTGGATCAGTATCATGCATTCGTAGGTACCGTTATGGAAAACGAGCTGATCCGACTTGGCCTGCTGAACGAGAACGATGTGCGTAACCAGGATCCTGCTGCACCACTTTACAAGAAATATTTTATGCACGGAACGTCGCACTTCCTTGGATTGGATGTGCACGATGTAGGTAACAAATACCGCCCGTTTGAAGAGGGCATGGTGTTTACCTGCGAGCCGGGCATTTACATCTGGGATGAAGGTATAGGCGTACGTTTAGAGAACGATATACTGGTAACCAAAAACGGACCTATAGACCTGATGAAGGACATTCCGCTGGAAGCCGACGACATTGAACGCTTAATGAAACGATAATAAACTATAGAGATATAGCCAACTTTTTAAAGGCTGCCGGTCAAGTATCGGCAGCCTTTTTTACTGTCTTTTACCCGCTAAAAATACGTATACCTTAAATATATAGCGAAAAACAAAACCTTGTACTGTAGTATGAGTTTGATTAATAGGATACAATTCTAAGCCCAAGGAAAATGCACTATAGTTGCCAAAGCTTGTTTAAAACGTGATAAAAGTTTGACCTTAAACCTTTTGCTTATGAATAAACTTTACAATCTGAATAATCCTCTCTCCGTAATAAAGAATCTTTATTTCTGCTGTACAATTAATTATTGGCGTACGTATAAACCTGCTGTAAATATGTACGTATTGACATATCAACATATACTTAATAAAACTATGCGAACACAATTAACAAAATTAAGTACAATAGCTTTTGTGCTTGTATTTCTGTTATCAGCCAATACAGCCTTATTTGCACAAAATGCTGACAGACGGACAAACCTCCAGATATATGGTAGTGCTCTTCAATACAAAGGGGAGTTAGCAAACCAGATTTTTGAAAAAGATATGGAGTGGGGCGGGGGAATCTCGCTTAACCGTTATTTGAGCCCATCTTTTGATGCAGGCTTACACCTCACTTATGGCGGCGCTGATGCCACAAATGGATTAGCAAAAATGGATGCTAACATTGGTACAGCTATGCTTGGTCTTCGTCTGAAAATGTATGGCAATATTCTTAAAGAAGATGCCCTGATTGGACCATACCTGACAGTTGCAGGTGGTGCCGCATTTGCCTCAGCCGATGGTTCATTAGCCGATGGTAGCGCTTACGACGATAACTTTACAACAACTGCTTTATTAGGTGGTGCAGGTATTCGTATCCGTTTTAGCGATGGTGTAAGTGCTTTTGTGCAGTCTGGTTATATGCTAACCGGTAACGATGGTTTTGATGGTACTGAAGACGACGGCGATAACGATCGCTTTATGCAACACAATTTTGGTCTTGGCTTTAACTTAGGTAAAGCTGTAGATACTGATGCAGACGGTGTTGGTGACAGACGTGATAAATGCCCTGATACTCCAACCGGCGTACAGGTTGACAAAGAAGGTTGCCCTATTGACTCTGATGGTGACGGCGTAGCTGACTACCAGGATCAGTGTCCTACAGAAGCTGGCGTACAGAACCTGCAAGGTTGCCCTGATAAAGACGGTGATGGCGTAGCTGACAAAGATGACCAGTGCCCAGACGAAGCAGGTACTACTGCTACACAAGGTTGCCCTGATGCTGACGGTGATGGCGTAGCTGACAAAGACGACAAATGCCCTGACACTCCAGCTGGCCAGCAAGTAGGTCCGGATGGTTGTGCTACTGACTCAGATGGCGACGGTGTTGCTGATGACAAAGACATTTGCCCTAATTCTGCCGGCCCTGCTGAAAAAGGTGGTTGCCCTGAACTGGATGCTGCTACATTGAAACTGATGGAAGAAAAAGTTCGCTTCGAATTTGATCAGGCTCGTGTACAGGAAGGTTACAAACAACTACTGGATAGCATTGTAACTACACTTGAGAAATATCCTGACCATGTATTGTTGATCAAAGGTCATGCTGACCACATTGGTTCTGCAGAATACAACCAGGCATTATCTGAGCGCAGAGCACAAGCTGTTAAGGATTACTTAGTAGAGCGTGGTGTTCAGAACCCAGACAGATTAGTAACCCGTGGTTACGGCGAAACTCAGCCACTTGTAAAAGTAAATGAGCGACTGTCTAAACGCAGAACTGAAAGCGCAAGAGCTAAAAACAGAAGGGTAGGCTTCGAACTCAATACGCCGGACATGAAACTTGACATGGAATAAATTAGAATAGATTAGCGTCAATTCAAAAGCGCCCCGCTTCGGGGCGCTTTTTTTATGTTTCAGGTATAGATCTATACTTTAGATCAAAGTAACAATCTAGCCAGTAGTTCCTGTCCTTCCGGCCAATCGCCAATGTTGGAGTAAGAGTTGATGTGGCCTTTGGCACCAACGTTCACAAATTCGCTTCCCCACAGGTTTGCCAAATATTCTGCCCTTTCAATTGTCAGGTACTCATCATCGGAGCTTGCCACTAGCATAGATCTAAAAGGCAATTTGGTTTTTGGGAAAGGTGCAAAGTCCAGCACTTCCATTAACTCTACATCAACTTCTACTTCGGGCGGAGCCACCAAGAAAGCAGCTTTTATATTAGCCTTATACTTCTGAGCCCAGTGTGCTACAGTCATGCAACCCAGGCTATGTGCCACCAGCACAATCTCTTTACCCTGTACTTCTGATATTACTTTCTGTAGTTCTTCCACCCAATCCTTACAAACCGGGTTATCCCAGTCGGCTTGTTGCACCCGTATACTTTCAGGGTCTTTTTCCTGCCAATAAGTTTGCCAGTGTTCCGGCCCAGAGTTGCCTAAGCCCGGTATATGTATTATCTGCACTTCTGCCATGTATATTTTATAGTTTGCGATGCAAAGTAAGAATAATTTAGAATGGTGGAAGTATGGTTTTTATAGTTGGTGTTTACCCGCCCCAGCCCCTCTTAAGAGGGAATTGCTGCCTTTAGCTCTATCTATAAGTTATAGTTCTTAAATTATAGCTCTATTGTTGCCGTTTCAACACCCCTGTAGTCTCCTCAAGGGAACAATCCCCCTATCTTATACAGAGTTATTAGAAGCTATAGTACTATAGGTACAGACCATGAGCGGACAGGTTGCGACCTGTCCCTACGGATCTACATTGAAGGAAAAACTAAAAGCTTCTACTTCTCTATTAACTAAGGCAGCTACTATCATACTGATCACAGTCTTCGGGTTGAGCGCCTTGTAGATTTCCGGTGCCGAAAGGCATTGCGAGGCACGAGCAAAGGAAATGTACACCGCGCGATGCCCGAAGACGAAGCCTCCCGGCCTTGAGGGCACCAAAGCTAACTATGATAACTGTAGATAAGTAAAGCTCCCAGGGTTGGGAGAAGCTATGGAAGGATAAATTTGGTTTGAAAAATATAAGCTTCAACTATAGGACAATTAAGATCCCTCGGCTAATGCTCTGTATAACAAGAAAAAGAAAGTAATTAAGATCTACGCTGTTTTAGAGGCAAGCAAGTATAACACTGCCATTCTAATCGCAACACCATTTTCAACCTGATTTAGGATTATTGAATGATGGGAATCGGCAGCATCGGAGCTTAGTTCTACACCACGGTTTATCGGGCCAGGGTGCATGAGCGTGATCTCTTTATCCAGGCTGTCGAGCATTTTTTTGTCGATGCCATAGTATAACGTATACTCCCGAAGTGATGGGAAATACTTCATTTGTTGGCGCTCTAACTGAATACGAAGCACATTGGCTACATCGCACCACTCCAAAGCTTTCCGTACATCCAGTTCTACTTTCACGCCTAACTCTTTTATATATTTTGGCAGCAGCGTTATCGGGCCACAAACCATTACTTCAGCCCCTAATTTCTGCAAGGCAAAGATGTTGGATAAGGCTACACGTGAATGCAGGATGTCACCGATGATGACTATTCTTTTACCAGCTACTTCGCCATACTTCTCACGGATAGAAAAGGAGTCAAGTAAGGCTTGGGTTGGGTGCTCGTGGGTACCGTCGCCTGCGTTTACGATATTGGCATTTATGTGGCGGCTCAGAAAATGTGGGGCTCCCGGGCTGCTGTGGCGCATTACGATCATATCCACTTTCATGGCCAGGATGTTGTTTACCGTATCCAGTAACGTCTCGCCTTTTTTAACGGAGCTACTGCTGCTGCTGAAGTTGATTACATCCGCAGAAAGACGTTTCTCAGCCAGTTCAAACGAAAGACGGGTACGGGTTGAGTTCTCGAAGAAGACGTTGGCAATGGTAATGTCGCGCAGCGAAGGTACTTTCTTGATCGGCCTGTTCAGTACATCTTTAAAATTATCCGCGGTCTCAAAAATGAGCTGAATATCTTGCGGGGTGATGTCTTTGATGCCTAACAGGTGCCGGACGCTGAGCTCTTGCATGGTAAGAAATTAGTCTTCGGTTTTAGTGATCAGCCAGATATTGTCTTCCGGGGCTTGCTGCGCTTTCCACTCAACCAGTACCCGTTGGCTTTGCAGCGAATTTACCTGTCGGCCTACATAAGTTGCCTCAATTGGTAAATGGCGGGTGTAGAGGCGGTCTATCAGCACCAGCAGTTCCACGTTTGCCGGACGACCATAAGCGATCATGGCATCCATGGCAGCCCTTACTGAACGACCCGTATACAGCACATCATCAACCAGAATTACTTTTTTGCCTTCAATCAGGAAATCGATCTTAGTGGCGTTGGCAGTTAATGGTGTTTCGCGTCTGCGGAAGTCGTCGCGGTGGAACGTTGTGTCGAGGTAGCCGGTCGGTACTTGTTTGCCAAGTATAGTGGCCAGTGTTTGCTGTATGCGCTCTGCTACGTACTTGCCGCGTGGCTGCAGCCCAAGTATAACAGAATCAGAAAAGTCGCCGTGGTTCTCGATCAGCTGATGGCACAGGCGCATCACCATAATATCGAGCAACTGTTGGTTTACAATGAGTCTTTTCTGCATAACCGGAAGTATAGCTGCAAATATAGAAGAGTTATAGTTAATTGCTAAATGGTTGGAGAGTTTAATTGTTGATTGATGGTTGTTAATTGTTGAGTGGTTAAATGGCTTGATTGTTATATGATACAGTTAATTATGACTCTGTTAAATCTATAAACACACCAATTATCTGATCAATGAAGGAAATCAACTATAGTTTAACAATTAAGCCTTCAACAATTTAACCATTTAGCCATTCAACCATCAAAACGAAACCTTATTGATATAGAAAACCGTGCGGCTTCCGGAGCTGCTGCTCTTTACCTGATGCCACCCGAAAGCTGCAAAGTTTAAATTATACCAGCTTATTACCCCAGATACACTTGTCGATAAAATCTTATCATCTGTATTTTTAGGTAGTAACTTCAACTCGGTTTCTTTGTCGATGTAGGTGTCCTCATTCATTATTTTGTAATGAATTTCATCGTCATCAGGATAAGCAATCACAACTTTGCCTTTCGGGTCATACGCAACTTCTACGGTTGGCTTTAGCTCATAGCTCTCCATGTCTTTTAGCGGAAAACTATTATCCCAGAGTAATATTCCGTTTTTGTCGAATCCTAGTGCAATGGCTTGTGTACGACGGTACGTTTTAACATTATGGTTTAAGTAGCCATTTGAACCATAAGTGCGGGTAAAGCCACCATTCTGAGATTCGGAAAAGTATATTTCGGCGCTCAGAATGTAGCCATTGTTTGTCGGGTAAATATCGTGCAGCAATACGCGATACTGTATGCCTGGTTCTTTACCTAATTCAAGACGGGTTTTTTCCCGTTCCCGGGTCCGTTCTTCCCGCTTCGGTTTCATGTACCTGAAAAAGTTCTTGAGCTGCAGAAAACTATAGTAGCGCATGTCGTCAGGCTCAGCAGAAACTGGAGCAGTAAAAAAGCCTGTGGCATAGCGCAGGTTCCGGTTGGCGTAGTTGCCAATCAGTAACCCGGATTCCGTGTTGCCTGGTGTTATCTCTGCTGCTAATGGCCTTTTATCCGACCTTGCATGTATAAAGTAATTTTTAAGGAGCTTCCCATCAGCATCGAAGAACTTTGTCTGTATCCGCGAAACTCTGCCGTTAGACTCTGACATGACCACACTTAATTGCTGCTGCGGAGCATGGGCAAGAATATCAGAAAAAGAAGACTCAGCTCCATAAGTGGCAGGCAATGGTTTTACTTCTCCTGATTGCTCGTTGAGGTGCAGCAGTATAGGTGTGCTGTCTTTTTTTGAGCGGCAAACCATAAAATAGTTATCACCGATTACCTTAAAAACATAAATGGAATCGATGGTACTGATGTTGTATTCATGTTTTGTAACAGCTCCAGTGTTCATGTCTAGTTTCACAAACTGGAAATCATCGTCGGTTTCGCCGCTAAGCGCAACATAAGTAAATGGCGAAGTATAATAATGATTCATATACTTGCTGAGCTGGTAAAGCTCAACTTTTTTACTCCACACTGACTGGAGCTGCGGGTTATACTTCGTGAATTCGTAAGTAGGAGGAGTGGACCAGTTACCCTCTGTTCTGGTAAGTACCAAAAGGCTGCTGTCGGGTGTGGCCATTACTTCCACATTGGTTTTATAGAAGTCGAGGTCCAGTTCTATGCGGGCAGGCTGGGCAGGTTCTTGTGCAAGCAGGGGCGTAACAGCAAGCACAAGTATAAATAAGGGCAGTAAGCATACTTTGTACATATCGCTAAGTATAATATAGATTAGTACAGGGATAGTATAAATTGGCGGCTAAAGCTTTGTACTTGTTTTAGCCGCCAATCGTTGTTCTGCTGCCCGTAAATTTAAAGTATTGCCACTGAATTAGTTGCCTAATGCTAGTAGCACATCAAATTCTTCGGCGGTAAGCGGCATAACTGACAGGCGCGACTGGCGCAACAGGGCAATATTCTCTAAGCGCTTGTCTTTTTTTATCTGCTCTAAAGTAACCGGGTCTTTAAAATCGCGGAACGGAACCAGGTCCACAGCCATCCAGCGTGGGTCGTCAGAAGTTGGGTCAGGGTAAGCGGCTTTGTCTACTTTGGCAATGCCAACTATAGCCTTCTCAGATACACTGTGGTAGAACAAAACCATTTCGCCGGGTTGCATTTGCTGCAGGTTGTTACGTGCTTGGTAATTCCTAACGCCATCCCAACAGATGCGCCCGTCTCTCACTAAGTCTGCCCACGAATACGTTTCAGGCTCCGATTTTACTAACCAGTAATGCATTTGATTTTTGTAAGTATAAAAGTATGGTTGATTGAATTATAGTTTATAGTCTTTAGGAATTACCCTATGATGCTTTTGAATGATATGTTCTTTTCCTTCCTCGAATTTAAGTAGATTAAAACTTTCTTTAATTTCAGGATGTACTTCTTTAATAATTCTCCAGATTTTCTGACTTTTCTCTTCGTCAGTAGATTGTAGAATATGATAATTGTACCAATATGTAGCTCGTATGAAAAAGAAACCAAGTTCTTTAGTCCAGTAATGTTCACTTCCAGCATCTATAGTCCCATCTTTAGTTGAATACTGGTATATAGAGTATGCTTTGTCATCAACTTTTATTGAATGCTTTTTAACAAACTTAAATACTCCTTTATGACCAACATATGGGAATATATTATTGGCTTGATCAGGAGCTTTAGGATCAAAAAAATAGTTAAGAGAGTCGAATGGGCTGAAGTATTTTATAACAATTGCACTATCCGTTTCGTGTTTTTCGATCTCTAATGGTATATAAGATACTTCCTGAAGATCAGTTCTTATAACCTGCCAGTAAAATTCAGACTCTTTCTTATCGCAGGCAAATAAAGCAACAAAGCTAAATGCAAAAAGTATAGCCCTGCATTTTCTCACTTCTTCCGGTTCATAAAGTATAAACCTACTTCGCCCAGGAACATCACGATAAGTATACCATTCAGGAAGCCCCGCAGGAAATTGAAGAAATCGCCTTTAGGTTCGGCAACTATAAGTATAGCCAGCACTGCCAGTAGTGAGAACAAAATAATGGTACGGGTTCGGGCGCTAAGTTTTCGGTAACTGAACATGTTATTTAAGAGGGTCTCCGGTTACTTCTTCACGTTTCACTTTAAGCACCTCATTTTCCAGAGATACAATTTCTATCTGGTAACGCTGCTGCGGCTGACCTTCCGGTTTAATAGTTACCAGTATCTTGTCGTCGTCTAAAAACTGCCAGGTGCCCGGTTGTTCTTCCAGGCCATCGGCAGGGGCAATGGAGTAGTTCTTTAGAATGCCGCCTTTCTCCAGCATAAAGCCGGTTCTGCCACGCGACGGAGCAAAGTCGTAGGTGTTAGGGCGGTATGTGGTTATATCTCCCTGGTCTTCCTCAAAAGCATGTAGCCAAGTTTTGCCAATTAGTTGAGTTTCCAGTTTATTGGTTTTCTTACAGGTATTGGCCAGCAGCAGCAGGCACACCAGGCAAAGCAACGATGCGTATCTCATAAGTATAAGTTAGCTGCTAATTGCAGCATATTTTGTAAGCCAAGATAGGGATTTCTGCACTTATATAGAAGCACCTTAATATAAAGTATGGTTCAAGTGGTTTTCCTATCTTTGTAACTATACGATATAGGCCGTGGAAAATAAAAAAATCATACGACTGTTTAAGCTGGCTGCCGAGCTAATGGAGCTGCACGACGAGAACCCGTTTAAGATACGCTCTTACGTGAATGGCGCCGCCACTTTGGAATTAGTTGAAGAACCACTGGCAGGCATGAGCCAGGCCACGTTGGAAAGTATACAGGGTGTGGGCAAAGGCATTGCCGCCAAAATAATTGAGATAAACCAGACAGGTTCTTTTGCTGAACTGGATCAAATGCTGGCTGCCACACCTCCGGGCGTTGTAGAGATGCTGCGCATTAAAGGCATCGGTCCTAAAAAAGTGCGCACCATTTGGAAAGAACTGGGCACCGAAACCGTGGAAGAATTGCTGGATGCCTGCGAGCAAGACAAACTGAGCAAACTGAAAGGCTTTGGCACCAAAACCCAGGAAAACATAAAACAGGCGCTGCTCTTTACCCAGCAAAATCGTGGCAAACTACTGTATGCCGAAGCTGAACCAAGCGCTGAAGAACTGCTGCAAACTATAAAACAAGCCCTGCCAGATGCCAAAGTAGAAGTAGTAGGGGACGTGCGCCGCCGCATGGAAATTGTGGAAAGCCTGCAGTTTGTAGTGGCTACTGATAAGTATAAAGATGCCTGTGAAAAGCTTAGCAAGATTGATGTGCTGGAACAGGATGTGCGTAACTCTGGTCCACGCATCTGGCGCGGCAACTATAGTTTAAATGGCCTGGCTGTTGAAATAAGATTGGTTGATGATGCCTGCTTTGCCAATGAAGTGGTGTTACGGTCTGCTTTAGAAGCACACTTAACTCAGGTTTTTGCTGCCGGTAAAACTATGCTGAATGTGTTGCGCGAAGAGAACCACAAAACCGAAGAGGATGTGTACCATGCAGCAGGTATGGCCTACGTAGTTCCGGAACTGCGTGAAGGAACCAACGAGCTGCAACTGGCCATGGACAATAAACTGCCTAAACTGCTCGAACTCTCCGACCTGAAAGGTATACTTCATAACCATAGCACTTATTCTGATGGCGCTCATACTTTAGAGCATATGGCCACTTTTTGCCGCGACATGGGTTACCAATATTTAGGTATTTCGGATCACAGTAAAACGGCATCGTATGCAGGTGGTTTGCGCGAAGGTGATGTGCTGCGCCAGCAAAAAGAGATAGATGAGCTGAACCAGAAACTGGCTCCGT
This sequence comes from Pontibacter deserti, assembly GCF_023630255.1. Lineage (NCBI taxonomy): Bacteria > Pseudomonadati > Bacteroidota > Cytophagia > Cytophagales > Hymenobacteraceae > Pontibacter > Pontibacter deserti. The sequence goes on from NZ_JALPRS010000002.1 coordinate 438,533, forward strand.
TCAAAATTTTCAAAGGCATTGAATCGGATATTCTGACTGATGGCTCCTTAGATTATGAGGAAGACATCCTGAAAACCTTCGATTTTATAGTTGCCAGCATCCACAGTGTGCTGAACATGGATGAGAAAAAGGCCACACAACGCCTGATCACAGCTATAGAAAACCCATACACTACCATGCTTGGCCACCCGACCGGCAGGCTGTTGTTGCGCCGCGAAGGTTACCCGATAAACCATAAAATGGTGATAGACGCCTGCGCTGCCAACAACGTCATCATCGAAATAAACGCTAACCCCTGGCGCCTAGACCTGGACTGGCGCCACGTACAATATGCCTTGGAACGCGGTGTAATGCTAAGCATAAACCCCGACGCACACCACACCAGCGGCTACGACGACATGAAATATGGCGTATTAGTTGGCCGAAAGGGCAGGCTTACCAAAGAAATGACCTTTAATGCCAAGCCGATAGAAGAAGTGGAAGCTTATTTTAACAAGCGGAAGGCGGGTATAGTTGGTGGTTGATAGTTATTAGTTATTAGTAAGATGTCATTTCGAGTGTAGCGAGAAATCTAAGTAGAATTCCAGATAGATCTCTCACTTAGTTCGAGGTGACAAAGTTTATACACTAAATTCGCTTCTGTCATTCTGGAAGAATCTTGTGTGAAGGGAGAGACAACTATAACTATAAAACTAAACCCTCTTATGAAAGTCAAGCTCACCCTGTTCGCACTGCTAATGATATGCTTTAGCTGTACCAGTAATGCTCAGAAAAAAGAACCAAACCTGTTCAACTTTAAGAACTATAAAACTATAACAGGAGCACCAAAAACTGAAAAGGATTCAGCTATAGTTTTTGTCAACTATATTCTTGATAATAACTATATGGAAGCAGAAAAGCTGTATCCGGACATGTTTAAGATTGATGTATCTCCTTACATGAACGAAGGCCCTGGCTATGAACCTTATTTAGGTTATGCAGGAGAGTTTATAGTTGATTATACTACGTCATATTCTAACATGGCTTTAGCAGTCTTCTTAGAAAATAAATACAGAGCATATGATGGAGTATATGATATGCTTTTGAGAGGAAGTGTAAATATGGATTCAACTAATCTTGCTGCTATTTTTCTACTTGCTAAGTTACGATATGAAAATGGTATAACTGATGATGCATATTTTCTGGTGCAGCATATGATTAATCAGGGACCTGAGAACAAAGAAGTTCAGAAAATCAATGCGTGGTTTAACAAGAACCATAAGCCTTTAAGTAATAATCTGCCGACATTGGAAAGATTTATGAAAGAAGAAGTGTTTTATCATGGTGATAGTCAGTAACGATTATTACTTAACCAAACATCTCCATTGCAAAAAGAGAAGCTTAAAATATTGATTATCCGGTTCAGTTCGATCGGGGATATAATTTATACTACACCGGTAGTCCGTTGCCTGAAGCAGCAGGTGCCGGGCGTGGAGATCCATTTCCTGACCAAGCCCGGTTTCAGGTTTATACTTGAAAACAACCCGTATGTTGATAAACTGCACCTGCTGCAGAACCACCTGAACGATACGATACAGGAGCTAAAAGCAGAGAAGTTTGATTATGTGATTGACCTGCACAACAGCCTGCGCTCGGTGCTGGTAAAGTATAAACTTGGTGTTAAATCCTCTACGTTCAAAAAGCAGCGCATCCGGAAAATACTGGCTCTCAAGTTTAAGCTGAATACAGTAAAGCCAACGCATTTAGTAGACCGCTACCTCGAAACAGTAAAGTTCTTAGGCGTAGTAAACGACCAGAAACCGGTTGATTATTTCCTGCCCGGCGACTATGATCTTAGTATACTTCTACCGGAAACGCACCAGCAGGACTATGTAGCTTTTATTATTGGTGCGACGCATTTTACCAAGCGTATGCCAAACGAGCAGGTAGTTAGCATTTGCCAGTCCTTAGATAAGCCTGTTGTGTTGCTGGGCGGAAAAGATGTAGAAGAAAACGGTGCAATTATAGCGCAAGTTGCCGGCGAGAAAGTATACAATGCCTGCGGTAAACTGAATATGAACGAATCGGTGTACGTGGTAAAACAAGCTGCAAAAGTAATTGGTTTTGATACCGGACTAACGCACATTTCCGAAGCTTTTAACAAAGAACTGGTTACCATCTGGGGGAGTACCGTGCCAGAACTACTGGGCGTACAGCCTTACCAGGTTACCAAACACTACGAAGCAGGAGTAGAGTTACCATGCCGCCCGTGTACTAAATTCGGAAGATCAGAGTGCCCGCTTGGCCACTTTAAATGCATGCGCGATATAGACGAGAAAGCTATTGTAGATTTTGTGAACAGAGAAGTATAATAAGGTAACGTCCTTATTTTTTATACTTACTTTTATTCTTGTATTGTAATTTCATTACCAAAAATAATATTGTTTTCGGTTCTATAATATGCTGAGGCCGCCCAATAATTACCATTTAATAATTCGTTTGAAAGCCTTCCTTGAAAAGTTCCTAGTTTAGCAGTAGTACCGACAATAATAAACTTTATTGCGTTACGGTTACCATTTGCTCTTGGGAGACATACAAATCCATATTCTACAATAGGGTCTTTTTCAGGATTCAGTATTTCTCCTGTTACAATAGCCCCATCATTATCGTAGGCAATATTTATAGTTTTAATCATCAATGGTGACTCATCATTCTTCTTACAGCTAAGAAGCAATAAGCCTGATAAAATGAAGATTAATAAGTTTATCGATTTCACAGATTAAACCCTAAAGGATGACTAAAATAGCACGTTGGGATGAAGGTATTAATAAATATATAATTTTAAGATATAAAATAGTAAAAATATATAAGACAGAAAGTGTTTGTAATTTTATAGACTCATATAATTAATATGTCTAAAAAGAACAACTGGCAGCAAACCGATACCCAATTTTTAGAAGCTATACTTTTAGCCACTAGCGGGGAAGGTGGCGCACTGTTACAGGAAGTGCTATTAATGGCTGATGCTGTAGACGGAACCGTTTTTGAGCTAAAAGAAGTGGAAGAAGCCCTGATAAAGCTTGTAGCGGCTAACGTGGTAACTATAGCTAAGAATAAAATTGGTCTTAATCCGGAATTCCTGCAGAAATACGAAGCCCTGACCTTGCAGGAAGGTCTGACTGAGAATGGCAATCTTCTGATGAACCTGCTGCAACAGCAAACTATAACTGAAGAAAGTATAAAGACTGCTAAAGATGTGGAGTTGAAGAAGTATAAACTCAAAAATTATTACAAGCAGTACCAGGAGCAGTTTGGTTGATTTAGATTTTTGTGCTGTTTCGGACATCTGTGTCCGAAACTCATCTGCTGCGGACGTCCACGTCCGTGTTGTTTGTAATACGGGGATAAGGATGTCCCCAGCAGAGAACTTTCGGATAAGGAAGTCCGAAAGAGCAGCACTGACCTCACAGCGTCTTCCAGACCAGTGAGCGTCTCAGTCCCCTATAAAACAAAAGCCGCTGAGATCATCAGCGGCTTTTGTGCTTCAGCGGAGAAATCTCCACATCTTCAAATCTCCAAATTTTAAGAAATCTTCTCAAAGCCTAAGTATGAATGTAGTACTTTTGGCATGTTTATACCTTCTGGTGTCTGGTTGTTCTCCAGTATAGCAGCAACTATACGTGGCAGGGCAAGAGCGCTACCATTAAGTGTATGCAGTAGCTGGGTTTTACCAGATTCTGTTTTGTAACGCAGTTTCAGACGGTTGGCTTGGTATGTTTCGAAGTTGGAGGCAGAACTTACTTCCAGCCAGCGACCCTGTGCAGCAGAGTATACTTCCATATCATAAGTAAGGGCAGAGGTAAAGCTCATGTCACCACCGCAAAGGCGCAGCACACGGTATGGCAATTCTAGTTTCTGCAACAGGCTCTGAATGTAGCTGCTCATTTCTTCCAGCACGTCGTAAGACTTCTCAGGCAGCGATATCTGTACAATTTCTACCTTATCAAACTGGTGCAAACGGTTCAATCCGCGTACATCAGCGCCCCACGAGCCAGCCTCTCTTCTGAAACACGGTGTATGTCCTGCGTTTTTAATAGGAAGCTGCTCAACTGGTACAATTACATCGCGGTAAATGTTTGTAATTGGCACCTCCGCAGTTGGTATCAGGTAATAATTATCTTCGGTGGCATGGTACATCTGGCCATCCTTATCCGGTAGCTGGCCGGTTCCGTAGCCTGATGCTTCATTTACCAATATAGGCGGCTGTACTTCTACATAACCAGCTTTTATGGCTTCGTCTAAAAAGAAGTTAATAAGCGCACGCTGCAAACGGGCGCCCTGCTTTTTATAAACCGGGAAACCAGCACCGGTTATTTTATTGCCCAGGTCAAAATCAATAATGTCATACTTCTGGATTAGCTCCCAATGCGGTTGTGCGCCGGCATGCAGTTCAGGAATTTCACCATGTTGTAGAACTACTTCGTTGTCTTCTGCTGTTCTACCAACAGGAACACTCTCGTGCGGAAGGTTAGGCAGCTTGTACAAAGCAGCCTGCAATTCATCTTCCAGGGTAGCTAGCTGGTCGGCAAGCGTTTTAGCCTGCTGTTTTAACTCTGTAGTTTGTGCTTTATAGGATTCGGCTTTCTCACGTTCGCCGTTTTTCATCAGAATTCCGATCTCTTTAGAGATGCTGTTTGACCGGGCCTGTAACTCATCGTGCTCGCTTTGTACTTGTCTGCGGCGCTGATCTAAGTCCAGCAACGCGGCAACTTCTTCGGCTGCATTTTTGTAGTTTTTCTTGGTCAAGCCTGCCACTACCAGGTCAGTCTGCTCTCTTAAAACGGATAGCTGTAGCATAATTTAGTGTTGTGTATAGGTGCAAAAATATACTTTTTTGCGTAGTACGTGGCAATTCCGAAATCTTTTAACTGTTTTCTGAAACATTTTCAATAAAATCACGCGTAATATTTGTTAATTAGGTGCTATTGCAATAACATTGCAGTGCATTTATTAAGAAGGCCCTTTCCTGAGCCTCACTATTTCTACGCTATCTATTCTGTTTCCTGATTTATAATTTTAGACTCTCGCTGCGTTCGCGTATCAACACGGTTCCGGCATTACATTAACACCATACCACATTTATGTATAATATTGAAGAATTGAAAGATAGGCTTCTTTCAGAACTCAAGGAAATTGCAGAGCATCTGGGCGTTCAGAACTTTAAAAAACTGAGCAAACAGGACATCATCTACAAGATCCTAGATCAACAAGCCATCACCCCTCCTGAAAAATTACCAAAAAAGATCAAATCAGCTGCCAGCATTGCTGCCCCAGTAAACGAATCGACCCCGGAAATTACAACTGAAGTAGCTGAAATACCTGTAGTATCTGAAGCACCTGCCTTAGAAGAAAGAAGACCTATAGTTCGTACCAACCAGCCTGAGCGCGCACCAAGACCTGCCGCAGCACCTGCCAAAGATCATGGTCCGCAGCAACACCGCGAGCGTATGCAACCACGTCGCGATAACAGGGAACAAGGTAACGAGCAGCGCATTGATAACCGTGAACCAAGACCGGAACGTGTAGATAATCAGCCTCGTGAAGCAAGACCGGAGCGCGCTGAAGCTCAGGTTCGTGAACAACGCTTTGAGCGCAACGATAACCGCGAACCACGTCAGGAAAACCGTAACGATAACCGTGAGCAACGTCCGGAGCGTGAACCGCGCCAGGACAACCGTGAGCAGCGTAGCGACCAGCAGACAAACAGACCAGATAACCGCTACGATAACCAACGCCGTAACAACCCGCAACAGCAGCAGGTTAATGCATCTAGCAGCAACTTTAAAGAGTTCGACGGTATTATCCTAAACGAAGGTGTGCTGGAATTAATGCAGGATGGGTATGGTTTCCTGCGTTCTACGCACTATAATTACTTAGCATCTCCGGATGATATTTATGTATCGCCGTCGCAAATCAAATTATTTGGACTGAAAACGGGTGATACTGTAAAAGGCCAGATCCGTCCGCCGAAAGAAGGCGAAAAGTATTTTGCACTACTTAAAGTAGATTCTGTAAACGGCCGTACAACCGAAGAAATTCGTGACCGTATTCCGTTCCAGCACCTTACGCCGCTTTTCCCTGAAGAGCGCCTTAAACTAACTACCAAGCCAAGCCAGCTTTCTACCCGTATACTTGACCTATTTGCCCCAATCGGTAAAGGCCAGCGTGGTATGATCGTGGCTCAGCCAAAAACAGGTAAAACCGTGTTACTGAAAGAGATAGCCAACGCTATTTCTGAAAATCACCCGGAAGTATACCTGATGATCCTTCTGATTGACGAACGTCCGGAAGAGGTGACAGATATGGCTCGTAGCGTAAAAGCTGAGGTTATTGCATCAACGTTTGATGAAACAGCAGAGCGCCACGTAAAGGTATCAAGCATTGTACTGGATAAGGCGAAACGTATGGTAGAGTGCGGCCACGATGTGGTTATACTTCTGGACTCTATTACGCGTCTGGCCCGTGCTTATAACACCGTTGTTCCGTCATCTGGTAAGATCTTATCGGGTGGTGTGGATGCAAACGCGCTGCACAAGCCGAAGCGCTTCTTTGGTGCTGCCCGTAACGTGGAGAATGGTGGTTCACTTACCATCATCGCTACTGCCCTGATCGATACCGGTTCTAAAATGGACGAAGTTATCTTCGAAGAATTTAAAGGTACTGGTAACATGGAGCTTCAGCTGGATCGTAAACTGGCTAACAAGCGTATCTATCCGGCTATTGATGTTCCTGCATCTGGTACACGTCGCGAAGACCTGCTGATGGACAGAGACGAACTGAACCGCGTCTGGATCCTGCGCAAGTTTATGTCAGATATGAACTCTGTAGAAGCGATGGAGTTCCTGAAAGACAGAATGGTAGGAACAAAGAGCAACGAGGAATTCCTGATCTCGATGAACGGCTAAGTATAAACTTAGTACCAACTATAAAAACCGCCTGCTATACTTTGTGTAGCAGGCGGTTTCGTTTTTGTCTGAATCAGGATTCTTCGCTAACTCCTAAACTATAAATCATTGCCAGAAAGAATACTCCAGGTGAGAGAGCTGGTAAAACACGTACGTTAATACCAGTCCAAAAATAATATGTCCGAAGATCAGAGCGATCAGGTATTTGTTTAGTTCAACCAAAGGAGGTTTCGGATGTATCATAAAAAAGAAATACCAGATGATCATGGCAAAAATACCGTTTGCAAACCCCATAAGCAAGCTCCAGGAGAGGGTTACGGTGCCAACCCCGGATTCCCATAGTGCCAGGTAACCGATTGCATATAAAATACCTACCAGGTAGTGAGCTACTGTACCTACTACTTTTGCACTAACAGACCTGGAAATGCCACCGTCAGGGTGTGTTTTACCGAGTAGCATAGTGCCCAGTATTAGTGGTGCTTGCATTACCCGGTTTGTTACTCTGGTGAGCAGGTATAGTACCAAATTCATTACGGCGGTGCCGGCAAGCCCTGCCAATATTGTGTAAACTAGTTTCACGTAATCTTTCTAATTTTAGTCGTTATACGCATCTGCATTATATAGTTTGGCTTGTAACATAAAGTATACTTGCACACGCGTTACATAGATTTATAGATAAGTATACAAACAAATGCCAGGCTGATACAGACAGAAGAAATCTTGTTCATCCACATAGTATTCTCATAATTTACGGCAGCTTTGTTTTTAGATGCATTTATAACCCAACTGGTAAAGAAGTATACAATTGGCGCTGTCGCTACTATAAAGATGATGATGTTCTGATATTGCCTTGATGTGAAGTATAACCAAAGCAATACAGCTGTTCCGATAAATAAACTGATAGCCGCAAAAACATAGGTGCCGGTAATGCCAAGTATAAGACTTAGTGTTCTATCCCCGCGACGACTGTCTTCATCATGCTGATAGATTTGTGTAAGAGGGTAGGAGCCACACAGAAATAATGTACTAACTATAGCAAACCCTAGATTCGGAAATTGCAGCACTTCCTGCACTTGCAGTCCAACGCCAACCTGTACCATAGCAAATGTGAATGCCCCCTGAAAAAAGGTAACTATAATGGTACTAATGATCGGGTATTTTTTTAGCCGGATGCCTTCATAACTGTAAGCCTTGGAGATGAGCAGGTATAAAGCCACTAATGCACCAAATAATGGCGCTACAAGTATGGCCAGCAGCACAGCCGTCACGTCAAAGAGCAGCACCAGGTGCATCAGTTGCCTGTTTACTTTTGGTGGATTTTTGAGACCACCTATACTTCCTTCGTCGCGGTCGTAATAAGAGTTGTAGCCGTTGCTGGCCGGGTATACAAGCAAATGCAGTATCAGGAAAACAACTATAGCCCGGCTTATACTTACCTGCTCCAACACGCTCAGCGCAAACCAGAATACCGGCATCAGGTACACCGAAAAAGGTATTCGCATTAGGGTTATGGCATCGCGGTAGGCAGTCATTTAGTTAACAGTAAGCAGTTATCAGTAAACAGTTAAGAATTATAAGTTAGTAAGGTGACTTTAATTTACTCATTCAAAATTCAGTTATTCAAAATTAATTCGGATATCCGATCAGGTAGATAACGTGCTTGCCGGGTTTATTACCTGCTCGGCCGGTGTGCCAGGTATAGTTTGGGGCATTAACCTTTTGTAGGATACGCTGCAGGTGCTCAGGAGTATAAATACGCAGCAAGGATACTGAGCCATCCCAGATAATGCCTAAAGGTATAAGCGGAAAAAGGTATGTAAAGAATAACCTGCTGAGCTTGAACGGCCGGATAAAAGGAGTAACTGCAAGTATAATTACCGGGAAGACTAACCATAGCAACAGCATCTCCAGCCAGCTTTTCCGTGCTCCTTCAAATATGCCGATGGCTGCACGTTTTTCGGTGGCATCCTGCAAAATGCGTTGCGCTATAGTTGGCGGAAAATGATGGAACGATGAGAAGATTGTACGTACGCCGGTTATACTTTCAGGTACAGCAGTGGCATCTACTGGAGCAGGTATAAAATTTATACTTCCTCCGGATTGGTGTTGCAGGTATTGGTAAGCAGAAATGTTGGGGTAAAGATCGGAGAGGGTAACAGTTATAGTTTGGCCCATCTGTTGGCTCAGAGCTTGTTGTATACTTTCTATTCCGCCCCCGGCTCCGGAGCAAAGGTCTGTAATGTGGTGTTGGTTGGTTCGGGTAAGCAATTCCTGCAGCAGGGGTATAGCGGCTTCGTAAGCATCCAGTTTGGTTATCATAAAACGCAAAAAATCCAGCATACCTTGCCGGATCACATGCGGAAACCAATGCTGGTCTTCCAGTTCAAAAAGTTGGAGGCGGATGTTCAACTGCTTTTTTCTTCCGCATACTGCACATCCGCCTATTTAGTTTTTAGATATTGTCTGAGCCAGTGCTGAAACTATAGCCATCGCCGGTATTGCTGAAGACCTGCCAGTAAACATCCTGCTCTTTTGTAGTATCAGGGGCAACTATAAGCTGCACGCCATAATCGAAGTAAAGTATAAACCCGTTGTTCTCGGTAGGCTCAAAACGTTGTGGCGTTAACGGACTGCCTGCATTTATAAGCTCCATCAGGCGCTGGTCACGGAGGTTAGCACCCGGTACTTTCCAGTCAAATTTAATAACAGGCATACCAGCTTCACGCCTGCGCATAAAAACTTCGTTGTGCTTTATACTTTCGCCATTAGGTAACAGCAACTGCCACGGGCAATTTATGGCAAGTGTAACAGCACCTACATCCAGAATAAGGCCTTGCGGGGTAGTATAATGTGTTTTACCGAAGTGGAAATATTGTACCACCTCAGAGCGGGTAGTTTTGGTAAGCGGCAGGTTAATTGTTTTAGCTAAAGCCTCTTGTATAGACATACTCTAAAAGTATAGTTTCCGGGAATAGAGAATTAAGGCAAAGATAGGCAGTGCTTTGCTATTAAATAGTGTATAAAAGTCACTTTACTAAGTTTTGTCTTTATTTAACAGGTTTGTTATCCACTTAAAGTATATTTGCACCAGTTTCGAAAGAAATGCCATCTGGAATTTTTAGGGCCTGTACCCTGTTTGCATACAATGCTGAAAGAGCAAGAAGAAATCAAAGAATCAAAACCAGTTTCGGTGTACGGCCGTGTTATCCGGTTTACCTGGAAAAGCTTTATTATAGGCTTTGGAGTACTGGTTATTTACCTGCTGAGTGTAGAGTTTAACCTGCTGTTCCTGTTCGGTTCATCGCCAAGCCTCGACAGGCTGGAGAACCCACGCAGCGACCAGGCCTCTGAGCTTTATACTTCTGACGGGCAACTGATAGGAAAGTACTTTAAGGAGAACCGCAGCCCGATCGGGTACGAGAAAATGTCGCCAATGCTGCTGAAGGCCTTGATCGCTACTGAAGATGTGCGCTTTTACGAGCACTCAGGTATAGACCCACAAGCTATACTTTCTGCGGCATATGGCAGCTTTACCGGCGATGCCCGTGGTGCCAGTACCATTACCCAGCAGCTTGCCAAAAACCTGTATAAAACCCGTACCGACGACTCGAAAGGTGTATTGGGCCACATTCCGGGTCTTAATGTAGTAATTGCCAAAACCAAGGAGTGGCTTACCGCTATAAAACTGGAGCAGCGCTACACTAAAGAAGAGATTCTGGCTATGTACCTGAACACAGTTGATTTTGGTAGTAACTCCTTCGGTATAAAGGTAGCTTCCAAAACATTCTTTAATGTTTCGGCGGATAGTCTGAAAACAGAGCAGGCCGCTGTGCTGGTTGGGTTGTTAAAAGCCCCGACATACTATAGCCCTAAGTTTAATCCAGAAAATGCCACCCGCCGCCGTAACACGGTGCTGGAGCAGATGGCTAAGTATAACTACATCTCAAAAGCTGCTGCCGACTCATTAAGCAAGATTCCGCTTGTGCTGGATTATAGTGTAGAAAACCACTACGATGGTCCGGCTACTTATTTCAGGGGTGCTGTCGCCGATTACCTGAAAGAATGGTGTAAGCAGAACGGCTACGACCTGTACCGCGATGGACTTAAGATCTATACAACTATAGATTCGCGGATGCAGAAACATGCCGAGGAAGCCATGGAGAAGCACATGCGTACCTTACAGCGCCGCTTTAACAGCCACTGGCAGGGTAAAAACCCGTGGGTGGATGAGCAGAACAATGAAATACCGGGCTTTATAGAAGAAACTATAAAACGCACCGACTATTACCAGCGCCTGAAAAAGAAGTATGGCAACGATGTAGCCGCTATAAACCGTGAACTGAACACGCCGCGCGAAATGATGGTGTTTACCTGGGAAAATGATTCACTGGAGAAGAAGGTGACCATGACACCGCTGGATTCGCTGGCTTACTATAAGCGTTTCCTGCATGGCGGTATGATGACGATGGACCCGTTTACAGGCCACATCAAAGCCTGGGTAGGGGGTATCAACTTTAAATACTTTAAGTATGACCACGTGAAACAGGCGCGTCGTCAGCCTGGCTCCACGTTTAAACCATTTGTGTATGTAGCTGCTATCGATAATGGGTATTCGCCGTGCGATAAAATTGTGGATCAGCGCATCACTATAAACTACGTAGAGAAAGGGCAGAAGAAAGACTGGTCGCCGACGAATGCCGACTGGCAATATACCGGTGCCCCAATGACTTTACGACGTGCGATGGGTAAATCTGTAAACTCAGTTACCGCGCAGCTTACTGAAAAAATTGGCTGGGAAACGGTAGTAAAGTATGCACACCGTTTAGGTATAACTAGTCCGTTGGAATCTGTGCCTTCTATTGGTCTTGGTCCAAGTGATGTATCGATTTACGAGATGGTAGGCGCTTACAGTACCTTCCCGAACAATGGTTTCCATACCAAGCCTATGTTTATTACCCGCATCGAAGACCGCAACGGTAACCTGATACACCAGTTTGTACCGAAGCAGAAAAAGGTGCTTAGCGAAGAAACTGCCTTCCTGATGATGCACATGCTGAAAGGCGGTATCGAAGAGCCAGGCGGAACATCGCAGGCGCTTTGGGAATACGACCTCTGGAGAGGAAACGAAATTGGCGGTAAAACAGGAACTACCTCAAACCACTCTGACGGCTGGTTTATGGGTGTTACCAAAGACTTGGTGACAGGTGTCTGGGTTGGTGGTGAGGACCGAAGCATCCACTTCCGTACATCCAGTTATGGCGAAGGCTCTAAAACAGCGCTCCCGGTGTTTGGTTTATACATGGAGAAGATCTACCAGGATAAAGATTTAGGCTATACCATGGGCCGCTTCCCGGGGCCTACAGTTAAGATCAACAAGAAGTATAGCTGTACCACCGTATTGCCGCGCAAAGTAGAACCAGACTCTACCGCGCTTGATGCTGACCTGGAGCTATTCGATATACTGGAGCAGCTGAATTCCGGTACTGGTGATACATCGCAGTAAGTATAAAACTTATAAAACAGAAAGGCCGGCTACAAGTATAGCCGGCTTTTCTGTTTTATGTAAGTATAAATTACTTTAATTCCTTGTCGTAAAAAGAGTCAAGAGCTTCATCGAGGTAATTGTACTCAAAGGTAAAGCCCGTCTGGATCACTTTATTTGCACTCACGCGCTGGCTGGCAAGTATAACTTCGCTCTTCTGACCCAATACAAGGTTCAGCGCAAACTCCGGCACCTTAGGCAAAACAAGCGGCTTGTGCATTACTTCTGCCAACTCTTTGGTAAACTCTTTATTGGTAACCGGATGCGGCGCCACAGCATTATAAACACCTTCAAACTGGTAGTCTTCTACAGCTCTTATAAAAAGCCGACAGGCATCGTCAATATGTATCCAGGACATGTACTGATTGCCAGTACCCAGCGGAGCACCAGCCATCATTTTTATCGGCCTGGCCAGTTGTGGTAGTGCACCTCCTTTATCGCTCAGTACAATACCTAAGCGCAGTATCACCGTTCTGAGGCCGGCATTCTTTACCTGCCACGCAGATGCTTCCCAGGCTTTACATACTTCAGCCAGAAAATCATCTCCTAAAATACTCTCTTCAGACACCAAGTGGTCGCCTGTGTCGCCATAAATACCAATAGCAGATGCAGAGATAAGCCCTTTAACATGATGCTCTGTTTTCTGGAGGCAGGCGTACAACAGGTTGGCGCTATCAACACGGCTTTTCAGTATCTCACGTTTGCGCTCTTCGGTCCATTTTTCATCGGCTACGCCAGCTCCTGCCAAATGAATGATATAGTCAGCATAAGTGATAGCATTATCATCAATGTATCCTTCTTTGATATCCCAGCGGAAGGTTTTATACTTCGAGAATTTGCTTGAGTTTCTGCTTAAGTGCGCCACTTCATAGCCCTGATCGATGAGCATCTCAGAAAGGCGTGTGCCAATCAAGCCGGAGCCACCAGTAATAAGTATTTTTTCGGGCATAAGTCGTTATTAGAAATAGCTATATATAGAAGGTAGCCTATACGTAATTAACGTATATTTTCGTTGTGCTAACTTAGTGAATAACAGTTTTTAACAGCTGATGTTTACTTTTTACGGATGTGGGAGAGAAACTCACTGCGAAACTGTTCTTCCTGAAACAGGCCACTATACTCTGCTGTAATTGTGCTGCTGGTAACATCATTTACTCCACGGCTCATTACACAAAGGTGGTCAGCTTCAATCAGTACAGCTACGTCTTCTGTTTGCAAAGCCTGTTTCAGTTCGTTAGCTATCTGCATTGTCATACGCTCCTGCACCTGCGGGCGACGGGCATAGTACTGCACAATTCGGTTCAGTTTAGATAGGCCGATAACATGCTCACCGGGTATGTAGGCCACATGCGCTTTGCCAATAATAGGTACAAAGTGGTGTTCGCAGGAAGAATAAAGTGTAATGTCGCGCTCAACCAGCATGCGGTTGTACTTGTATTTATTCTCGAACCTACGGATATCCGGTTTATTGTCTGGGTTTAAGCCGTGGAAAATCTCTTTTACATACATTTTCGCTACACGGCGTGGTGTACCTTTCAGGCTATCATCGGTCAGGTCCAGGCCTAACGTGTGCATGATCTCTCTAAAATGCTCTTCAATGATAGTTATCTTCTCCTGATCTGTCAGGTTAAAAGCATCAGGTCGGAGTGGTGTCTCCAACGAGCTCATCACGTGATCGTCCATGGCTTCTTTGTCGTTCTCCAGGTCCTGGTTATCCATTATATTCAACAAAGTTTCTTTCGGTTTCATATAGCGTAATACCTAACGCATAGTTCTCGCTAATCTGTGGCCGGAGTATGTTCCAGATCACAATAGCTATATTTTCAGCGGTAGGGTTTAAGTCTTTAAATTCTTCGGTATCCAGGTTCAGGTTCTTATGATCAAAACGTGCTATCACTTCCTGCTTCAGAAGTTCGCTTAGCTGTTTCAGATCATATACATAGCCGGTCTCTGCATTTACAGGCCCGGTCAGCTTCACAATTAGTTCATAGTTGTGGCCGTGGTAGTTCGGATTGCTGCATTTGTCAAATACAGCTGCGTTCTGTTCGTCGCTCCAACTGGCGTTGTACAAGCGATGCGCTGCGTTAAAATGTTCTTTTCGGCAAACAGTTACTGTCATAGTATCACCAACAACCCTTGATACACAAATGTTATACTTATAAATATACAGATTTATTATCCATTACTTTAAGTTTGCAAAGGTAGCCAGTCCTGCGGAAAGGGTAAGCAATTTTTTGGCTAAATTAGTCTGACTGAACAGGATGTTTTTCATTTGATTTACTTATTTTCGTAACGTTACATTTCGTAATCATCCAATTTATTATTCCAATTCCAGATTTATGAAACTGAAAGCTTTACTACTGGGGCTGCTGTGTATGGCAGCTGGTTTGTGTAATGCCCAATCGGGTAAGGTAGAAGAGAGTGAGCAAACCGTGAACGGTATGAACAGACGAGGCCAGCAGCTGACTGTGCAGTTAGATCCTGCGTTTGTGGAGAAGCTCTGGAAAAACCAGCTAACAGAAAAAGCCGGCAAAGTGAAAGTAAAGTATACCAAAGGTGTTTACTCTTTGGATGGTGTAGTGCTGGATACAATTGCAAGCACCCCGATGCGTATTATTTCCACAGTAGCAAGCGGGCCTGAAGGGAGCCAGGTGTGGTGGTCGCTGGATATGGGTGTAGCCTATGTAGACAAGAATGCCACGCCTAAAGAGTATGCGGCGGCAGAAGGCTTTATGATGGCTTTTGCTCGCAAAGCATACCGCGAAGATATCTTCAGACAAATTAATCAGGCAGAAGATGTTCTGAAAGCTACGAAACTGGAGCAGGACCGCGTGGTGAAGCAGGCAAACGATATACAGGCTGGTATAGAGAAAAACAAAATGCGCAAACAGCAACTGGAAGCTGAACTGGTAAAGAATGCCGATGAGCTAAAGCAACTGGAGCAGAATGTGCAGAATAACTTAAAACAACAGGAAGCTAGTAAGCTGCAAGTACAGGAAATGGAGAAAGCTGTTGAAGCTGTTCGTGCAAAATTATTGCAAGTGAAGTAGCAGTTTATACATGGTTTTGAAAGCCAGTTGCAGCGATGCAACTGGCTTTTTGCTTTTATAGTACTCGTTTCTTTGTCATTTCGAGCCTGAGCGAGAAATCTATCCCGGCTCATAGTTGAAGTGTTTTCTAACTCGAACCAAGCTATACTTTCATAGCTACTTTTCATCCTGGGAGCTTTACTAGCCTACAGTCTTATAGTTTACTTTGGTGCCCTTACGGCCGGGAGGCCCCGTCTTCGGGCATCGCGCTGCTTTCGCTTCCTTTGCTCGTGCCTCGCAATGCCTGGCGGCACCAGAACCTCTCGAGGCGCTCCACCCAAAGACTGTGATTAGTTCGATAGCTGATGGTGTAGCTAATTGATCGGTTATAGTTGTATAGCCTTTTCGTGGTTGTAACTCCGTAGGGACAAGTCGCGACCTGTCCTTTCTTGATCTGTAACTATAGAACTACTGCTTATGCTATAGCAATAGCAGAACTGTCCCCTTGAGGGGACTACAGGGGTGTTGAAACAGCAACTATAAGACAATGTCTTCAATTATAGCAGCAGCAGAAAAGCTCCCCACCTTAAAGGAGGGGTTGGGGGTGGTTGGATAAACGAAAACTATAAAACTATACTTTAGGCTGTACCTTACCGATTGATTTAACTATAACTTCATCCAGCGCTGTATTTCCTTTTCTGCAAACTGCTCATCTTTCCAGCTAATAAACTTGTGCCGGCTTGGCTTTGCATCACTTACAAACCACTGCTGTAGTATGCTTTTAACTGACGTGTATTCTTTACTTAAACTAGCGTAATCGGTGGCTGTGATAAGGCGTTCGCTTGGGCGAGATGGTACGGAAATGATAACTGGATATAGGTCACCGTTTGCCTTTTCTAACATTAAGGTTGCAATAGGTATAACTTCCATTACGGTGCCTGTTTCTGTGCGATCAGCAATTATAAACGTGCTAAGTCCTCTGCCATTAGACCCTACTTCAGTAGATGGTATAAACCCATAATTACCCGGATAAGGCAAAGAGTTTATGACTCTGTCTTTTCCTGCCTCTTTATCATTTTCAAATTCTTTTAGCTGAGGGTTATACTTCATAGTATGGCTGGAACCAGCCGGAGTTTCTACCACAGCCTGTAATTGCCTGGCTCCTGAATAAGTAGGCAATGCTGCGTAGTCTGTCTGGCAGCTGTACAGGCATAGTGTTAAAAGGAGCAGAAATAAAGTATAACGGTATGTATTCATATGTATAAGCTGCGTTGAGGCTAATCCAAATATAATAACAGATGGAGGTCTATCCAATACAGCTCTTTTAGTAAACAGGGACAAATAAAAAAGGAGCCGTTGGTTTAACGGCTCCTTTTTAACTATGGAAAATTTGTGAAAACAGGTATTATCTTTTCTCCTTGATTCTTGCTGCCTTACCAGACAAGCCTCTCAGATAGTACAATCTAGCTCTTCTTACTTTACCTTTTCTAACAAGCTCAATTTTCTCAATAGAAGGAGAAAGAAGCGGGAAAATACGCTCTAAACCAATTTGGTTAGATATTTTTCTTACAGTGAAAGTTTCGCCGTTTGTATTAACGTTCTTACGCTGAATAACAACGCCTTGGAACTGCTGAATACGCTCTTTGTTACCTTCACGGATTTTAACGTGGATGTTTATAGTATCACCCGCCTGGAAAGCAGGGAAAGCTGCACGTATGTCAGTAGATTCCTGCTCTATTAATTTAATTAATTCGCTCATGGCTATGTTGTTAAAGCTAAAGTGTCTTCTTCAAAATTCGGACTGCAAAGATATGTAATTATTTTTTACATAGGAATACTTGCCCGAAAAATTATTTTTGTTGTGTTATAAACTGTTAGCAACTCCTGCTGCTACAGTTGCAAAATATAAATTTTAGTCATTAAGCAGGTCTGGCCTTCGCTGCCTGGTGCGTTCTATGGCTTGCTCAAAACGCCACTGCTCAATCTTAGGCCCATCACCAGATAAAAGTATATCAGGAACCTTCATGCCTTTATATTCTGCAGGCCTGGTAAACACCGGAGGCGCAAGCAATCCATCCTGGAAAGAATCTGTCAGTGCTGATGATTCATCGTTCAGAACGCCAGGTATAATCCGGATAATGGCATCAGCCAATACAGCAGCGCCAAGTTCCCCGCCCGATAATACATAATCCCCGATGCTGATCTCATGCGTTATAAACCGCTGACGCACGCGCTCATCTACGCCTTTATAGTGTCCGCAAAGTATAATAATGTTGTGCAGCAGCGAGAACTTGTTCACTATATTCTGGTTCAGTGTCTGCCCATCAGGTGTCATATAAATAATGGCATCGTACGTGCGGTCAGCTTGTAACTCAGAAATGCATTTGTCAATCGGTTCGATCATCATCACCATGCCGGCCCCGCCACCAAAAGCATAATCATCTATTTGGCCATACTTGTTTATGGCATACTTACGCAGGTCGTGCACATGTACTTCTACAAGGCCTTTTTGCTGCGCACGTTTAAGTATAGAATGGCTAAAGGGGCTTTCCAGCAGGTCTGGCTGGCAGCTGATAATATCAATACGCATTACTTTTCCTCATCTGCGTCATCGGCATCATCCGGAGTGCTGGGTTGAGTATAAACTTCAAGTAATCCCTCCGGCAAGTTTATATGCAGCTTTTTAGCTTCATGGTCGGCATGCAGGAAGATCTCATCTATAACAGGTATAAGCATTTCCTGGTTCTGGTACTCCATGGACATCAGCTGCTGTTGCGGCAGGTCGTAAAATTCCTTTACAATGCCCAGCTCCCCGTGGTTTTCATCTACTACGGTATAGCCTATCACTTCATGAAAGTAGAACTGGTCTTCTTCAAGCTCAGGTAATTCATCCAGTGGTAAGTATAAAGCAGTATTGCGAAGCTTTTCAGCCTGCTCCAGGGTTTTGATGTCTTCAAACTTGATAATGAAGCGGCCTTTTTGCTGCGGCTCCATGGCATCAATAAAAAATGGAACCAGCCTTCCTCCTTGGTCGAGAAAGACTGATTCCAGATCTTCATAATCCTCAGGGTAGTCCACGTCAAAAAACGCGACAACCTGCCCCTTTATGCCATGCGTCTTAACGATGTATCCAAGCTGAAAACAAGCATCAATATTCATGGCACAGTAATTTATGCTTGCTCTTCAGTAGATTCGCCTTCAGCAGCTGGTGCTTCAGGAGCTTCTTCTTCAGTAGCAGGTGCGTTAGCAGCAGCCTTCTCAGCATCACGCTGACGGATAGCTTCTGCACGAGCTTCTTTCTTCTTAGTTTCAGCCTCAAGAGCAGCTTTACGAGCAGCTTCTTTAGCAGAGCCTAAAGATTCAACTTTACCTGCAATCTTAGCATCTTTTGCGTTCTTCCACTCTTCGAAACGAGCATCAGCAGTTTCCTGAGTGATAGCACCTTTGTTTACACCAATTTGCAGGTGTTTTTTGAAAAGGATACCTCTGTAAGAAAGCATTGCTTTTACAGTATCAGTTGGTTGCGCTCCGTTCATCAACCACTGGAATGCCTTCTCATCGCTGAAATCGATAGAAGCAGGGTTAGTGTTAGGGTTGTAAGTACCCAGTTTCTCGATGAATTTACCATCACGTGGTGCACGAGCGTCAGCTACTACGATATCGTAGATAGCGGCTTTTTTGCGGCCTCTGCGGGCCAGTCTGATTTTAACAGCCATTTTTTATAAATTTTAAAGTCGGCGGAACCCGTCCGCCAGTTTTTTAGAACCGCAAAGGTAAGTATAGTTTCTGTGATTTCAAACTATAGTTAAGGTGTATGTTTTGAGATATCAGAGTCTGTAAGCGTCAGATTTATAGTTGGTTTTGTTTGAAAATAAGAGAGGTTAATACTTTCTGCATGTAAGCTATACTTCCATAGCCTCCTCTATTCCTGAGAGCTCTACTTACCTATAGTTTCATCTTTTGCATTGGTGCGCTCATGGCCGTGGGGCCTCGTTTTCGGACATCTTGTTTCAAAATCCCCTTTCTACGTTTTTAGGTCAGGGTTAAAATAAAAAAAGCCCTCCGTTTCCGAAGGGCTTTTTTTATGCTTTCACCTTTACAGGCTTCAGTTTTATAATTCTCAGCTTATCCAGCGTCCAGATCATTGGCCAGGTTGGATCAAACTCCCACCATTTTACGCCAAAGTTAACACGGTTAGGCAGTTTATGATGGTTGTTCTGGAAAAGTTCTCCGCCAGTTAAAAAGTCGAAGAACAAGGAGTTTCTTGACTTGTCGTTGTTATCAAAGTTCTGGTAACCATACTTGTGGCCGCTCCAGTTTACAATAGCACCATGTACGGGGCCCATTAAGAAGTGGATTGGCAACAACAGGTACATCCACCAGAACTCCGCAAACTGGATATAGAACAATACATACAACACACCCCAGCCAATTCTGGAGAAGTATGAATCACCTACTTTTTCAATAAAATTCCATACCGGATAGTTGCCGTCAAAACGTCGCTCCGGCTCCACACGGTTATTCAGTACATCGTTGTAGATATTTTTGGTCTTCCACATCATGGTAAACGCATTATTAGAATAATGCGGCGAGTGCGGGTCACGTTCTGTATCTGAGAAGGCGTGGTGCATGCGGTGCAAAATAGCATAGGCGCGCGGCGACAGGAAAGAAGAGCCTTGTGCAATGTAAGTAAGCAGGTAAAATGCTTTCTCCCAAAATGGGTTCATGGTAAACATTTTATGTGCAGCATAGCGATGCAGGAAAAATGTCTGCACAAATAGTGACAAGTACCAATGTACTAAAAAGAAAATCAGGATAGCCATTAAAGCGGTTGAATTGGTATTTAATTAGTTGTTGGGCAAGTATAAAATATAGTTCTGCCACTTGCCTGCAAAATTACGACAGGAATTTCTATCAAAATAGCCAAAGCGGTATAAAAGTTCAGAAAGGTGATAAGAATCATCCTTATAGGGAAGTGTAATTATAATTTATACTTGGCAAAAGGTGCCCAGATGGCAGTGTTCGGTAAAGGAGCACTCACAGTTATAGTTGTTTTCAGAGTAGGATGCTCGAACTGTAACTGACGGGCGTGCAGCGCTATACTTTTATCGGGCAGTGGCTGGGGTGCGCCATATTTCAGGTCACCGGCAATAGGGCAACGCATGCTGGCCAGTTGTACGCGTATCTGGTGCGGGCGACCAGTGATCGGGTTTACCTCCAGTAAGTATTTGCCTTGCTGTGTTCCCAGTAATTTATAGTTTAACTCTGAACGTGCGCCTGCCTGGTTTTCTTTAGCATAGGCTTTTGTTACGTTTTTAGATGCATCTTTTACAAGCCAGTGCACCAGTGTATTGCTTTCCTGTGGTGGTCGGTTAAGCACAACAGCCCAATAAATTTTTCTGGTTTTCTTGCTCCTGAAAAGTTCGTTGAGTCGGGTTAGGGCCTTAGACGTTTTAGCCAACAGCACTACTCCGCTAACAGGCCTGTCGAGGCGGTGTACCACACCTATAAACACATTGCCTGGCTTGTTATACTTCTGTTTAATATAATCTTTTGCCAGGTCTGCCAAGGTAATGTCGCCTGTTTCGTCGCCGTGTACCAGCAAGCCCGCAGGTTTATTTACCACCAGCACATGGTTATCCTCAAACAGGATTTCTAATTCTTTAACTCCCAAACTCTCTAACTCCTAAACTCTAGTACGCTTCTTCTTCGGAAGGGAAATCCCGGTTTTTTACATCCTTCACATAGTTCTGAACAGCATCGGTCATTATACTGTGCAGGTCAGCGTAGCGGCGCAGGAAACGTGGCTTAAACTCTTTTGTAATGCCCAACATATCATGAACTACCAGTACCTGGCCATCTACATGCGGGCCAGCACCAATACCAATAATCGGGATGTGTAAGGTTTCGGCAACACGCTTAGCCAGCTCAGAAGGAATCTTCTCCAGCACAATAGCAAAGCAACCCAGCTCCTGTAGCAACTGCGCGTCTTCTATCAGTTTTTGTGCTTCGGCCTCTTCTTTAGCACGTACTGTATAGGTGCCAAATTTATAGATAGACTGTGGTGTTAATCCTAGGTGGCCCATTACTGGTACGCCTGCACTCAGAATGCGGGTAATAGATTCTTTTATCTCGGCGCCGCCTTCCAGCTTTACACCATGTCCGCCAGACTCCTTCATGATACGAATAGCAGAGCGAAGCGCCTCTGAAGAATTGCCTTGGTAAGAACCAAACGGCATATCAACCACTACGAAAGCCCGCTTTACTGCCCTAACCACCGATTGTGCATGATATATCATCTGGTCCAGTGTAATTGGTAGGGTGGTTTCATGCCCTGCCATTACATTTGATGCCGAATCACCAACCAGCAGCACATCTACACCTGCCGCATCCAGGATAGAAGCCATTGAAAAATCGTAGGCTGTGAGCATGGATATTTTTTCGCCGCGCTCCTTCATGTTTTGCAACTGGTGCGTGGTGATCACTTTTACATCGCTTTTTTTCTGAACAGACATAAGCAAACCGGTATTTTTTGTAAAACTATAAAACTTCCTAAACAATAACAGCCACCCGGGGGTAGCTGTTAAGTTTTATCTGAAGTTTATACCTGAAGTATAAGATCTCTTTGTGAGTCGGAGGTCGCGCAGCAGGGATGATCTGGCATTAATTGTAATGTTATACCCCCGCTGAAAACCAAACGGGATCCAGCTTACGCTCATTTCCCAGCAGTGCAGGTCGCGGTAAATATCCAGTCGGGCACTCGATATTTTCTGATCCATGATGTCGTAGCTGGCATAGTAGCCTACTTTCCATTTATCAGTCAGGTTTACATCGCCATCTAAGCCTACAGTATTGTTTATAGTATTTGGCTGGTTCCCAATGCCTCTGTTAAAGTTCAAGGTATAGTCAAAGCTTAACGACCACGGAATTTTAAAATCCACATAGTTTGGCTCAAACGGGTTCAGGTTCTGCTCCAGTACAGGCAGGTTATCCGGGGTAGATGTCTGGGTGCGCCGGGCCTGTGGGTTGAGGTTAGCACTCAGGTTAAGGCTGGCATTGGTTAAACGAGCCGGTTTAAATCCAGGTCCGCTTAGCAGGTAACGGTCAATGTTCCGGCCCAGAGAGTCGGTTTCGTATGGGTTAAACGATGAGTTGAAGTTAATACTCACCACTTTAAACAGGCGAGTGTTCATGTTCATCGATATCTGGCTCAGCTTTAAAGAGTCTGCTGCAAAGTTGTAGCCCCCGCGAATACCAAAGTTGTCGATGATGCTTACTTTCTCAAATTTCTTACCTGTCGTATCTGCTTTCGATTTAACTTTCATCTCGATGTTATTTTGCAAACCAAAGCTTAAGGCACTTTGCAGTCCGACACCAGGCGCACCAGATTCAAAGCGGCTCAATTGCTGGTAAATCGGACGTCCGTTTGCGTCATCGCCTAAATACAGGTTCTGGTAAAACCCGAAGTATGGATCGCCAAAATCCGGCTGATAGTTATAGGTGATTGATGGCCTGATCATATGACGGATGGCTTCTACACGCTTGCCGCGTACATACACCGTACCGTAAATGTTAGTGCTGAGCGAGGCACCTGCACTGTACTGATAAACCCTGCCAAATCTGGCAGTATCTACTTCTACCGCATTAGAATCCGGGTTATACTCATAAGTGAATTTTCTGTCAACCCAACGCTCACTATAACTCACACTTGGCGACAAGTTAAAATACTTGAACAGTTTAAAGCTACCTAAGCCAATGCTGAAATTGTGTGTTGCCGACCGGCGGCCGTTCTCCCATAAGGTAGTAAAGTCAGATAAGCTGATCGTATCCGCTTCCTCAGTTCCTCCTATAACATCTACACCGCCAAGGCTGTTTCTGCTCGGCTGTGTCAGGTTCGATATTTCGTTTCGGGCTGTAACGTTGTAACCTAAAGTGAAATTCTCAAACCAACGTCCGGTAGGTGTTTTCTTTGTTAACACCTCGTACAAACTCACCGACGACATACTGAAGTTTAAGTCAGGTAACACAAAGTTCATGATGCCGCCATCCGTCTGGCCCTGGTTTAGCTTTACAGTGTAGCTGAAAGGGGAGTTTTGCAGCGTTTTCTGATAAGAGATACTTGAGTTGAAGGATGCTGCCAGGTAATCGGAAGTGCGGCTGTTGCCACTGATTCGATTGTGCTGGGAGCTACCTGCGTTTACACTTGCAGTAAACCGGCCTTTTCCGGGTTTTGCTACAGGGCTGTGCGACCACCTTACCCAAAATGTGCGCTGCGTCGGCGGAATCTGGTTTCCAAATTCATTGGTAGATTTCGATTGCTCTACATCTGCCTCGTCATTTTTAAAGTAGTTGTATTCAAAACCGAGATTACCCTGGTAAGAGTAGCGTTTTCTGTAGTCGTTGTTAACCCGGATGTCGTAACCACCAAGCGAGTATACATCACCGGTTATAGTTGTACCTATATAATCGTTCAGAGCCAGGTAATAGCCACCGTTCATCAGGTAAAAACCACGAACTGCGTTTTCACCAAAGCTGGGTACTATAACCCCTGAAGACCGATTATTTTTAGGTGTAGGAAATAAACCGAACAGGAAACCAAGCGGTGTAGGTATATCCCCTATTACCAGGTTGAATGGTCCTGACATTACTTTGTCGTTAGGGATGGCCTTTATCTTACCGGCATTTATATAAAAGTGCGGGTGTGCCAGGTTACAGGTTGTATACTTGTTGTGCAGCCCGAAAAATTCATTGGCCTCATTCTTTTTTACCACCTCAGAGTGTATATAACCTTCGCCTTGCTGCGTTACTACTTCAGCAATGCGGCCACGTTTGGTTTTATAGTTGTAGGCAATGCGTTTGGCTGAGTACGTTTCGGCGCCATCGGCAAAAACCGGCACACCAATATCCTTACCTGTAGAGTCTTTAAGAGAAGTAGCGGTTAAAGAGTTAGTCTCGTAATCGATCTGGATATAGGCAGCCTCCAGCGACATAGTGCCATAGTTGATCTTGGCTTCGCCGTATAGGTGAACCACTTTGCGGGCTACTTCAAACTGTATGGAGTCTCTGGCAGAATATTTGATTGTCGTTTCAATGTCGCCTTTCGGGGCCGACAGGTTAACTGAATCTTGCTTGATTGTGTCTTGTGGCGTGTTAGACACTGGCCGAAGAGCACGTGTAGGTATACGCTGACCTGTCACCAGCAAGGGAGAAAGTACGGCAAACTGCAGCAGCAGTAAAATTGTCAAAATGTGTCGCAACTTCTTCAGACTTCCCTAAAGTTTTATTTAATTTGTACAAAGTTATTGTTTTAGCTTTTAACTAACGAGCGTTGTGAGAAATATTGTTACTGTTTCAGTTTTAGCCCTGGTATTCTTCTTTCTTTCATCCAATAAGCTAGAATACCGAAACGACTATAGAGTTCGCACTGTGGTAATAGACGCTGGCCACGGCGGTAAGGATAATGGCTGTAATGGCAAAGTATCGCATGAAGCAGATGTTGCTTTAAGCCTTGCCTTGCAGGTAGGCAAACTTATTGAGACGAACCTACCGGATGTAAAGGTGGTGTATACCCGTAAAACGGATACGTTTGTGGAGCTTATAGACCGTGCCGGCATTGCGAACAAGAACAACGCAGATCTTTTTATTTCTATTCACCTGAACTCAGGGCCTCCGGCTGCTTATGGCACAGAGACCTACTCCATGGGACTTCATACCTCAAAAGGTAACCTTGATGTTGCCAAACGTGAGAACTCGGTAATCCTGCACGAAGATAACTATAAACAGAACTATGGTGGTTTCGATCCGAACTCCCCGCAAAGCCATATTTTATTTACCCTGCACCAGAGCGCTTACATGGATAACAGCCTGCGTTTTGCCCAGAAAGTAGAAAATGAATTTAAACATAGAGTTGGCCGCAGCAGCCGTGGTGTAAAGCAAGCCGGTTTCCTGGTACTCTGGAAATCCTATATGCCTAGTGTGCTGATAGAGTGTGGCTTCCTTACAAACCCTACTGAAGAAAAATTTCTTAACGATAAAACGGGGCAATCGTATATGGCTTCAGGTATATATCGCGCTTTCAAGGATTATAAGAGAGAACTGGAAGCTATGAACTAATAGTGTACCTAACACCCCTACGTGAAAATAAGAAAAGAAATAAAAGTTGCGCTGCTTGGAATAGTAGCACTTGTAATACTATACTTCGGGTTCAAGTTCCTGAAAGGGGCTGAGCTGTTCTCCGATACCAGGACCTTCTACGTGGTGTATAATAACGTAGACGGCCTTACTGCCTCTAACCCTGTTATGCTGAATGGCGTGCAGGTAGGCTCTGTGCAGGAACTGAAGCTTATGCCTAAGGAGCACAATCATATCCTTGTCTCTATAGAAGTGCAGGAAGATCTGCAGATCGGTGATTCAACTATAGCTGCACTTGCCAGCTCAGACCTTTTAGGTAGCAAAGCCATTACCTTATACTTAGGCAACAGCAAAAAAATGTACAAAGGCGGGGAACGCCTGATCCCGTTCAACGAAAAAAGTATAGCTGATATGCTTTCGTCTAAGGCAGTACCGGTTATAGATAAGGTAGATACCACCTTAGCACGCGTTAACCGCCTGCTCGACAGCGAAGCCAAACAAAACATACAGCTTATACTTGCCAATACTCAGGCTACTACAGAGGCTCTGAATCAGATGCTGCGTGCTAACCAGCGCAATATTAACGATATAACTACCAATACAAACAGGCTTATGGCATCGCTGGTGAAAACGCAGCGCCACATAGACCGTGTAGCCCTGAACATGGCTGAAATTACCGATACCCTAAAACGCGCAGAGGTAAATAAGCTGGTAGACAATGCCAACAAAGCCGTAATGGAGATGCAGCAGACAGTTGCTAAACTAAATTCTAACCAGGGTTCTATGGGTAAGCTGATGAACGATGATGTGCTGTATGAAAATATGGCCCGCTCTACGGAGGCACTTAACATGTTGCTGCGCGATATTCAGGCGTACCCGAAACGTTATGTACAGTTCTCGCTGATTGGCAGAAAAGACAAGTATAAAGTAGATGCTACAGGCCGTGTAATAACACTGGAGGAAGTGAAAGAGATGCAGGATGAGAACCCGGATGAGTTCAGAAGACCTGTGCCGGATACACTTAAAGTCCCGTTAAAAACGGATACAACAAAATCTAAATAAGGCTATATAAAATTGTATATTTGTGAAATCCGCTTTCTGGGCGGATTTTTCTTTGTAAGTCCCTAATTACAAACCTACACCCTTCATGGATATCGAATTCAATAAAAACGAAGACTCCTTAAAACAGCTTACCTTTCAGCTTAAATCAAAACTAAAAAAAGTTTACCTGGGCGGTGGTGAAAAACGCATCGAGAAAGAGCACGAAAAAGGCAAGATGACTGCCCGTGAGCGTATTGCTTACCTGCTTGATGAGGGCACTGAGTTCCTGGAGATGGGTGCTTTTGCAGGCGATGGTATGTACCCTGAAGTTGGTGGCTGCCCGAGCGGCGGCGTGGTTACAGGTATTGGTTACATTAAAGGTCGTCAGTGCGTGGTAGTTGCCAACGATGCCACCGTTAAAGCCGGTGCCTGGTTCCCGATAACGGCCAAGAAAAACCTGCGTGCCCAGGAGATATCCATCGAAAATAAACTGCCTATAGTTTACCTTGTAGATAGTGCCGGCGTGTTTTTGCCGATGCAGAACGAAATCTTCCCCGATAAAGAGCACTTTGGCCGCATGTTCCGGAACAACGCGGTAATGAGCTCGATGGGTATAGTTCAGATTGCTGCCATTATGGGGAGTTGTGTGGCCGGTGGTGCATATTTGCCCATCATGAGCGACGAAGCCCTTATAGTTGAGGGTACTGGTTCTGTATTCTTAGGTGGTTCATACTTAGTAAAATCTGCCATCGGCGAAACGATTGATAACGAAACACTGGGCGGTGCAACCACGCATTGTGAAATATCCGGTGTAACAGACTATAAATGCAAAGACGATAAAGAAGCGCTGGATCACATCCGCACTATTTTCGATAAGCTGGGTGATAACCCGAAAGCTGGTTTCAGCCGCGTAGAGCCTGCTGCTCCAAAACTAAATGAGCAGGAAATTTACGGTATACTGCCAGCCGACCGTGTGAAACCTTACGACATGATGGACATCATCCTGCGTCTGGTAGATAACTCGGAGTTCGAACCCTATAAAGAACTATATGGTCAGTCGCTGATTTGCGGGTTGGGACGAATTGATGGCTGGGCCGTAGGTATAGTTGCCAACCAGCGCAAGATCGTTAAAAGCAAGAAAGGCGAAATGCAGATGGGCGGCGTAATTTACTCCGACTCAGCTGACAAAGCTGCCCGCTTTATCATGAACTGCAACCAGAAAAAGATTCCGCTTGTGTTTCTGCAGGACGTATCCGGTTTTATGGTGGGTAGCAAGGCCGAGCACGGCGGTATTATTAAGGATGGTGCTAAAATGGTGAATGCTATGGCAAACTCGGTGGTGCCTAAGTTCACGATTATAGTTGGTAACAGCTATGGTGCCGGTAACTATGCCATGTGCGGCAAAGCCTACGATCCGCGCCTGATCTATTCGTGGCCAACAGCCCAGCTTGCGGTAATGAGTGGTGCAGCGGCTGCCAAAACATTGCTTCAGATTCAGGTATCGGCATTAAAAGCAAAAGGCGAAGAAATTACACCGGAAGCAGAACAGGAGTTATTGGAGCGCATTACGGCAAAGTATAACGAAGAACTGTCACCTTATTACGCGGCGGCTCGTTTATGGGTAGATGGCATCATTGATCCGCTTGAAACCCGAAAAGTAATATCAATGGGTATTGAAGCCGCTAACCACGCACCTATAGAGAAGCCATATAACGTAGGTGTGATACAGACGTGATTTAGGAAAATTAAAAATTATGAATTAGAAATTAGAAGTTGATGTGTGACAGAAGCTTATAGTAGTTTTAATCTCAATCATTTCTAATTTCTAATTTTTCATTTCTAATTAAAGCATACATTGACTAAGAAGGAAATAAAGGCGCTTATCTCGCTGTTGGATGATTCGGATTATGAGGTAGCGTCGCATGTTGAGAAGAAGATAATTTCGCTGGGGGAAGGGGCAATTCCTTTGCTGGAAGAGGAGTGGGAAGAAACTCTGAACACTGATCTGCAGAAAAAGATCGAAGACCTTATCCACGACATGCAGTTTAACGGGCTGTTGCACCGTTTGCAGCACTGGAAAGAAGAAGGCGGCACCGATCTGCTGAAAGGGATGTGGCTGGTGAATTCTTACCTCTACCCTGATGTAGATTATGCAAGCATCTCCAAAATTATGGACCAGCTATACTTTGATGCCTGGACCCATATGAAGGATGACATGCATCCTTACGACCAGATAAAGTCACTGAACAATGTGCTGTTCCGGGAGAAGAAGTTTACGGCCAATACCAAGAATTTCCATTCGCCATCAAACTCCATGCTGCACCTGGCCCTGGAAACCAAACGCGGCAACCCGCTTACGCTTTGCGTTATTTACATGGTAATTGCACAACGCCTGGGCTTTCCGGTGTATGGGGTAAACCTGCCCAACCTGTTTATACTTACCTATAAAATGGACGGGGTGCAGTTCTACATCAACGTTTACAACAAAGGGCTTATACTTTCCAAAGCGGATATCGATAACTATATTCTGCAGCTGAACCTGAACCCGGTTGATATTTTTTACGAACCGACTTCCAACCTCGAGATCATCAAACGCGCTTTACGTAACTTAGCCTTTTCCTTCGAGAAAATGAAAGACCTCGAAAAAGCCACCGAAGTAACCAAACTGCTCACTGCCATCACGGATGATGATCCGGCTATTCAGTAGGTGAGATGAAAATAGCTTTAAATATCTTGTTAGTAATTCTTATCCTGTTAACCTTAGCAAATTCATTGTTTTGGCTTATGCTTACGGCTTCAGGACATAACATACCTGAAAGAACTACCAATTATATAGGATTGATTTACTTGAGTTTAGGATTATCAATTATTATAGTAATAAGTTATAAAAGAAGGTATAAGAAGAATGTATAAACTGTTGATAGGTAATAAGCTTAACAACTTTACGTCTTGATAAATGGAATACTATTGGGATACCTTCCAAGAATTTATTAAAAAACTAGAAACTCAAAAGCACTTCGAATTAGTAGAAGAATTGGAAGATGCCCAAAAGTATGTTAATGGATTAACAGATGGCTGGTATGAATTTCTTAATAAACTCAAAGTAATATATGACCAATCTAGCCATGTATTAGCAAAGGACGATTCAGATAAGCTCAAGTACTTGGTCGAGAGTATAGATAGCATGTTGAATAACAGATAACCATCTGCCGTTGTTGGTGTTTTCACTAACAACTATAATATAATCCTATACTCCTTGCTGGTATAAAACACAGAAGCCGCTCTTAAATGCTAAGAGCGGCTTCTGTGTTTTATACTTCAAACTATAAGTTAGTATTTCCTGATCAGACAGCCGGTGGCGCGTTTATCAGCTACGGTTACAGTTCGGCTGGCCAGTACCTCATCTATCACGTTTTTCAGGTAAGGGTTTTTCACGCCGCTGTCAACCTGTGGGTTATCGTCTATGGCACCTTTATACTTTAACACAAAGCTGTCGCCGGTGTTATGCAGTACAAATACTTCCGGGGTCTTAGTTGCGCCAAAGCGTGAGCTAACTTTCTGTCCTTCGTCGGCCAGGTATGGGAATCTATAGTTCTTGGTAGCCATGTCTTCAAGCGTTTCGCTGCCTTCGCCCATACCTACACCCGGGTTAATAAAGATAAACTGCACGCCTTTGCTGGCATACGTGCTCGATAAGGTTACCAGTCGGTTTTCGTATAGTTTGGCATAAGGGCAGGTGTTATTGGTAAATACCAGCACCACCGTTTTGCTTTTGGCGAAGTCGCTCAGCGATACCTTTGAGTTACCCACACCCTGCAACGTAAAATCCGAGACCTTATCGCCAAGTTGGTAGCTGCTGTTCTGTGCAAAGGCACTTACCGTAAGTATAACGGCAGCCGCTAAGGTTGCTAAAAATTTCATGTCTATAGTTTGTTTGTAGAATTATCGATGCAATAAGTAAGTATGTGTTGCTGTAAAACCTCGTGCTGTACCTGATACAATTTAGAAAATTTATCTGTCTGCACACATCCCAAAAGCAAATTTTCTGTTTCAGGGCTAGGTTGCAGCAGCAGGTTTTCCTTAAATATCAGCTGCCGTTGGCTATACATTTTATACAATGTTTCTTTGGCGCTCCAGTACAAACAGGTTTTATCTGCTTCGCCGCAGGTATATTCTTTCTCGGCTTCGCTCAAAAACTTATCTGCCACACGCAGCGCCTTTTCACTTAGTAATTCAACATCTATGCCAACTTCAAATTTATCCGAAAGTATAACCGCCGCCAGCCCCGGCGAATGACTGATGGATACAAAGTATGGCGCCTGCTCAAATACCGGTTTACCATGCGCATTGCGCTGAAGTACAGGTGTATCTGACGTAAACTGCTGTAGTAAACTATAAACCAGTACTCTGCTGGCCAGCCACTCTTTTTGCCGGCGCGGATGTGCCTGTTCCAGCATCATATCCAAAGTAATTCCAGCGGGCAGGGCAAGCAAAAGCTCATCAGTGCGTTCTGTAATAGACCACGCACCAAGTATAGTATGCTCGTTAAGCTGCCGTGAATAGAGTAGGGGCATAAATAAAGTATAGCCGGTGCTTTTTGTGGGGCTGCCGGGTAAATCGTAAATTTAGCTAAAATTTAATTTACGCTGATTTTACTAATGGCAAGCAACGTACAAGTACAGAAAATAGCCACCCTTACCGGCCACCGCGATTGTGTTTATAGCTTGGAACAGTCTGCGGATGAGGCGCATTTTTACTCAGCTGCCGGTGATGGCTTGATTGTGCGCTGGAACCTGAACGACCCTGAAAATGGCGAACTGATTGCCCGTACCGAAAGCTCTGTTTACGCCATTAAATTCCTCCCGGACCGCGACCTGTTGCTAGTTGGGCAGAACAACGACGGCCTGCAGGTAATTGATGTTCAGGAAAAGAAAATAGTAAAGTCGGTGCCGTTGCCCAAGGTAGCCATTTTTGATATTGTGTACGCTCCTGATGTAAATAAAGTATTCATGGGGCTCGCCAACGGAAGTATAGCCGTACTTGCTGCTGATACCTTTGAACTGGAAACGATGATTCGGAAATCAGAGAAAAGTGTACGTAGCCTGGCATACAACCATAAAACCAGAGAACTGGCAGCCGGCTACAGCGATCACACAGTCAGAATATTTGATGCCGTTTCGTTTGACCTGAAGTATGAGCTGCAGAACCACACCAATTCGGTGTTTACCCTGACTTACTCACCAAACGGCGAGTTGCTTTTAACAGGCGGCCGTGATGCCCATTTACGGGTTTGGGAAGTACAAAACAAGTATAAAGAACGCGGCTATGTGATTGCGCACATGTATACTATAAACCACATCACCTACAGCCCCGATGGCCGCTATTTTGCTACCTGTAGCATGGATAAAAGTATAAAAGTATGGGACGCAGAAACCTTTAAGTTGTTGAAGGTGATAGACAAAGTACGCAATGCCAGCCACGGCACATCAGTTAATAAATTATTTTGGTCGGCTCATCAGAATCAGTTAGTTTCGTGTAGCGATGACCGTACCATTTCGGTTTGGGATATAAATTTTAATGCGTTATGAAGATTACACCGTTAGACATCAGACAAAAAACGTTTGAGAAGGCATTCAGAGGATTAGACAAGGATGAAGTAAATGCTTTTTTGCTGACACTGTCGCAGCAGTGGGAAAAGTTATTGGATGAAAACAAAGACCTGCGTATGAAGCTGGATGCCGCTAACCGCGAAACCCAGAAACTGCGCGAAGTAGAATCATCGCTTTATAAAACGCTTAAAACAGCCGAAGATACTGGAAACAACATACTGGAGCAGGCTACCAAGTCGGCTGAACTACGTGCCCGCGAAGCCGAGCTGCAGGCCAATGAACTGCTGAACAAAGCCCGCAACCAGGCACGCCAGGTCCTGGAAGATGCAGCCCGCCAGACCGAGAGAATGGTAGCAGAAATGCAGGAAGAAGTTAAGTCTTTGGAGCAGGAATACCAGCGCATGGAAGGCTACCTGGATACCATGGTACGTGACCTGAAGAACCTGGCTAACGAAGCCCTTGAAAAAGTGGAGCGTACAAAAGCTAAACCTAAGAGTTCGGTAAACAGTATGCTTTCAAGAGCAGCCAATGTAACAATTGATAACACAGAGCTGCTGAAAACCTTGAAAGACATGGATACAACAGCAATAGAAATTATACCACAGCAGATACCGGCATCTACAGCAGCCAACGCACCTGTAGTTGTGCAGAACAATGGCAAAGAGTACAATCCGCTTGGCGACCCGGCACCAGATGTAACACAGCCACACCCGGAGATCCCAAACCCGGTAACACCTGTGCCTAATGTGCCATCACCTGAGATCGAGCCTATAAAGCCGGATTACCCGGGCCGCGTGCCTGCACCGGATATTGAGCAACCAGTACCGGAAATTAAGCCTGTGCAGCCAGACAAACCAGAAATTCAGCCACCACTAACAGAGCCGTCGCGCAATGCGTTTGCTGCAAACGGTGCTGCTGTTAAACAAGGCGGAGGTTCTTTCTTCGACGAAATAGCCTAATGGGGCAGATCGCACTGGAAGGCATGGAGTTCTTTGCCTTCCATGGTTTTTACGACGAAGAGCAGAAGATCGGAAACAAGTATGGCATCGACCTGATCATAAACACCGACCTGCGTCGTGCCGCTGAATCTGATAACCTGGATGAAACCGTAAACTACGAAATGCTGTACGCGCTGGTGCTGGAAGAAATGAAAGTGCCGGCTCGCCTGCTGGAACACCTCGGCCACCGTATCATCGACAAAGTATACGAGCGGTTTCCGTTTGTGCAGTCGGTGAAGGTAAGCGTTTACAAGTATAACCCACCGCTCGGAGGCATCTGCAAATGGGCTAAGGTTACCTTAGAAGAAGCAAGGTAAAAAGATACTTATTGATAGAAAGCAGCTGGTTCAGAAATGGATCAGCTGCTTTTGTTTTATAGTTACACCAACTTCAGCAACTCATGCGCAGCGGCAAAAGCAGACTTTTGTCCCAGCTTAACCTGTTCGGCTATAGTTGGTAACTGCTCTTTTACTTGCTGGTGTGCATAGAAATTATCTTCCAGCCCCTGTCGGATTGCTTCATACATCCATTGCAGGTTCTGGTCGCGGCGCTTCTTTTCAAAGTAACCGTTGTTTTGTGTCAGCTTTAGATAGTCTGCTATAGTTTGCCAGATGGTGTCGAGGCCGGTTTGTAGTAGCGCGGAGCAGGTGGATACTTTGGGCAACCAGCCGGAGGCGCTCATGGGGTAAAGGTGCAGGGCATTCTGGTATTCGGCGCGGGCAGCTTTGGCTTTGCCTGCATTAGTGCCGTCGGCTTTGGTAATGGCAATGCCATCTGCCATCTCCATGATGCCACGTTTTATACCTTGCAGCTCATCACCCGCACCGGCCAGCATCAGCAGCAGGAAAAAATCAACCATGGCATGAACCGCCGTTTCAGACTGGCCAACCCCAACAGTCTCAACGATAATGGCATCAAAACCGGCGGCTTCACAAAGTATAATGGTTTCACGGGTACTTTTGGCAACACCACCAAGCGATTTCCCAGCCGGAGAAGGACGGATAAAAGCCTGCGGGTTTATAGACAGCGACTCCATACGGGTCTTGTCGCCGAGTATACTTCCGCCGGTGCGCTGGCTGGTAGGGTCTATAGCCAGTACAGCTAGCTTCTTCTGTTCGTGCTCTATCAGGTAGTTGCCAAATGCTTCTATAAAGGTGCTTTTACCTACACCCGGCACGCCGGTTATACCTATGCGCACAGCATTCCCAGCATAAGGCAATACTTTATCTATCACTTCCTGGGCCAGTTCCTGGTCCTGTGGTAATTTGCTTTCTAACAATGTAATGGCACGGCTCAGCAGTACCCGGTCTCCGCTTAAAATACCATTCACATAAGTGTCAGTAGAAAATCTTTTAGCCATAGATGTATAATTTAAAGCTGCCGTCGGGCTTCACAAAGTTAGCATAATGAGTGGTAGATTATACTTCAGGTAAACTGCTACATCCAAATTCAATTTACTTATATAATTTATAGTAACTATATTCTGATATTCAGGAAAAAAGCAGAAATTGCGCCCCGCTTAATACCATTACCTGTACTAACAGCTTAGCTTATAGTTGCTTGCTATGTGGTTAAAAACCAGGTTAGGTAAAGGCTTGATCTTCCTTTTAAAATAATTATTGTTTAACCGTTTTATGAAAAAGGTACTTTTGGCTGCCACAGCTTTGCTGGTAGGGCAGGTTACCGCTTTGGCACAGTCTGAGAGCAGCAGCTACTCTGTTGTGAGCCGTGGTGGTGTAATGAACACGTTTGTGCACGACTACCAAGCAATAGGGGTAAACCCTGCCAACCTGGGCAGAAGCACATCATTTATCTCCTTTACAGTAGCTGAATTCGGTGGATACTACAGCTCGCAGGCTTTTACCCGCAGAACCCTAAAAAATGCTATCAAATTAACTTCTGATTCCTCTATAGGAGAGGCAGAGCGTCAGGAGCTTGCCAGCGCATTTACCAGCGACAACGTGCTGAACATAGGTGCAGATGTAAATACGTTAGCATTGTCAGTTAGCCTGCCTAAGATCGGTGGTTTTGCCATCAGCAACAGGCAGCGTATGCTGGGCCATGCCGGCTTTAACAAAAACTTTGCTGAGTTGCTTTTCCTAGGTCAGGATGCTTCTATGTTTAACGAGGTAGCGCCTGATGAGACATTATATGTTTCTGAACTGTTTGATGGCTCTGAAATAAAAATGTCGTGGGTAAATGAATGGAACCTGGCATACGGCCGCAAAATTATGGACCTACCACTGATCAATATTTATGGTGGTGTCGGCTACAAATATCTGCAGGGATTAGGCTTGTACGAATTCAGTGCAAAAGGTGGCAAAGTAAAAGCTTACAACGCTTTCTCTCCGGTGCTGGATGCCAATTACGATGACTATAGGGATGATCCGAAATTTAACTACGATGGTGCAGACGGATTGCTGAACCCCGTTGGACGTGGCCATGGGGTAGATCTTGGTTTATCTGCTGAGATCATCAAAATTGTAAAAGTAAGTGCTTCGGTAACCGATATTGGTAACATTAAGTGGACAGAGAACCTGCTGGAAGGTCAGGACAAAGGCTTTACGCTGGAACAAATGGCAGAAGACGGTGCAAACAATAATGATTTCTGGAAAGACGCTGGCAAAATGGCCCGGTCTATAGTTGACAGCGCGTTGGTTTTCTCTCCGGTAAGTGAAATGAAAGTAAGCCTGCCTACACGTTTCCGTTTTGGTGCTGGTGTTAAAATTGGCCAGCGTGTTGAAGTAGGTGTTGACTATGTGGCGCCGCTCAACAAAGCTCCAGGTAACCTTGCCGGCGATTTTGTAGGCTTAGGTATAGATTTCTCCCCGGTTCCGGTATTCCGCCTGAGCTCCGGTGTTTCTTCAGGGGCAGGTGATAAGGTTAATATTCCTTTTGGTTTTGCTATTACATCGCCGGTATATGAGTTTGGTATAGGTATGCGCGACGTAACAGCTCCATTCACAAAAAATAACCCGGGAGCATCTGTTGCCATGGGCTTCCTGAGATTTAAGATCGGTAAACCACAGCTTCTTTAAGCTGAAGTATACTTAAACTATAAAAACAGAAAGGCCAACCTATAGTAGGTTGGCCTTTCTGTTTTTATAGTTTAAACGTCTTTATCGTTTTACATCCTGTGCAAAATTAGGTAAGCCTAGGTCACTCTTTCGGCCGGCCAGCCTAAAACCATTGTCTTTATACTGCACAGCTTTGCCCTTAGCATTTGGTTTATAGATCACACCCAGGTATAAGTTATCTCTGCGGGCTACATAAATTCTGCCGTCTGGCCCAAGTTGCAACGAGCCGAGCGTAGGGCTGCCGGAAGTAGCTACTATAGTTGCTGATTTTGTTATGGCATCCGGGGTGCCAGCCCGAAGGTCAAACTGTATGATCTGGCCTTTGCCCGTTCCTTTGTTATTAGTTGTTCCGTAAAGTTTGCTGCCATCCGGTGAGAAGGCTATACCATAAGCCTCGGAAAAGCCTTTAAAAAGTATAGGATCAGATACCTTGCCGGTACTACGGTCAAACTTAAGTAGCTCAAAATTGCTGTTGTCGTTCCAGAGAGCTGCTGCCAGTTTGGTGCCGTCCGGTGACGGTTTCAGATAGCCGATTGCTTTACGGTTGGCGCCCCCATGCACCGTACCTACATTGCTCAACACAGGCTCTGTGGCAACTCCTTCTTCCGAAACCAGGAAAGACATATAGGCATTACTGTTCCAGCGATGCGCAATGACCCACCAGTCTTTGCCGTTTTTGTGACGCACTGCAGTTAACTTTTCGGTGGCCGGAGCTATCATAAACGTATTTTTGAAGACGATGTCGCCGTTGCCATTGTCTTTGCTCATATCTAGTATACTATAGCGTAACCCATCAGACTGCGCTTGTATATCGGTCGTGAAAATATAGTAGATGGCTTCGCTGCCGGGTTTTGGAAGTATAAGTGCCGATTGTGTTGATGAATTGCCGCCCAACAGCCCATTGCCATTTGGCATTACTTTATGGTTGCGGTTCCAGACCGTGATGCCATTAGTGTAGAACAGCAGATTACCGTTTTTATCAGAAATGCTGGCGCTGCCCTCTTCTGTATTAAGCCTGCCATTGGTTACAGCTACTGCTGAGTCGCCGGTAAAAGTAATGCCGGCACCTTTGCCGAAGTACCAGTTCTTTTGTTCGCCCTGTGCCTGGGCCACAATAGCAGCACAGCAAAGTATAAAAGCTGCTGCCAGGTGTTTAAATCTGATCATGATGTATGCATTTTACCAATAACGCGGCAGTTGCAAACGTAGTGCCAGTTTCTAAAAGTAAAAGGACAAGCTTACACCTGTCCTTTTCTGTTGTTTACTTTATAGTTATTGTATACTATCACCGGATGCTGCGTTATCGTCCCCGATTACTTCATTTACATATTCCGACGTATCCTCAGCGGCTGTGCCTGGTAAGTCACCTGATCCTTCCACACCGGTTTCCTGGGTGTTGCCGGTAGTTGATTCCGGTGGCATGTCGCGGTTCTCACCTGTATCGCAGGCTGTTAGCAGTAAGGGTACACTTAGCAGCAGTACAGCTGCGATATTTCTAAGCTTCATTTTCATATTTGTCTTTGTTATCAAATGCATCAAACTAAATAAAACCCTGGCTAAAGATTTGCAGGACGGCCATTACATAGTTGTTGCAGTATCTCCCATCATGGTTGTATCCTCTGATATATCATCCTGCATAGTACCATTGTTTTGTGTTTCTTCTGTTTCAATAGAAGTTTCGTCCTGGGCATCATTATTAGCATTATTTCCGCCACCACATGATGTTAAAAATAAAGTAGTACCACTAAATGCAGCGCCCAAAAGTATTATTCTTGCTTTTTTCATTGTATCCGTTCTTAAGGTTTAACTATCTTATATTGTACGGAAGCAAGACATTCACAGGTGTTATTTTCTGCACTAACACTTAAATACTATACTTAACTATAGTTAGCGACGGAACGGAAACTTGATGAAAGTAACCATACCCATTGCATCTTTTTCATACTTAGCAATACAAGATTCCTGGTACTGCGCCGATATGTGCTGATCGTCGGCTGATACTTTTTCAGGTGACGGGCCATTGCTTAAAAAGAAGTATACTTTGGTGTTGCCATACTTGGTGTGCGGCATAAAATCTCCGTACTGTTTCATCTTGGTCCACAAAGTGTCTGCTACTGTTGCAGCATATATTCTCACAATAGGGCCGGTATTATTCTCATTCCGGTAAAAAGCGACCTCTTTAAAATCTCCTTCCAGGTTTTGTGGGCCGGGCTGCGAAAAAGAATCATAAATAAACCAAAGTGCTAAGACTGCTACAATGGCTATTAACAAGTATTTTAATTTCATAAAGTATAGTTATAGGAACCGGTATTTATTGTTTGCTTAGAATTCTGATTATAGAGAAAGTCTTCTTTTTATAAATTTTCAGACATACCCAAAAGTAAGTATTGTAGGATTGATATATTAATATGAACTTTGCCAATTATTCAATCTATCTAACAAAATAAAACAATGAAATTAAACATTACCAGCAAATTGCTGAGCCTGTTCGTAGCTTCAGCACTAGTTTTAACATCCTGCGGCGATAAGGATGATGATGCGCAACCAAATACTGGCACCGAAACAGCCTGTAAAGTAACTTCTATGGATGTAGAGACTATGTTCGGAAGCGTTGGAGGCAATTTAGAGTATAACTCTAATGGGAAAGTAAGTAAAGCTATAAACGCCGAAGATGAGTCAACCTACACCTTATTTGAATATGATAATCAGAATCGGTTAGTAAGGGAAGAAGAGTATGAGCTTGATGAATTAACCGCTTATACTGAGTATACATACACGAATGGAAATATAACTAAGGCAGAGTGGTTTTATGCTGACGGTGAACCAAATGGACATATGACTATAAAGTATGATGGCAGTAACCGTGTTATTGAAGTAAATGAGATTTATTCAGAAGGTTTTGATGGTGAAGGTACTGAAACTGTCTCTACAACTAAGCATACTTACAATAATCAAGGGAATGTAGCCAAAACGGTGTATTTAACTGATGATGTTGAGGAAATGACAGTTACTTATGAAAGCTACGATAATAAGATCAATTATGCAGCTGCTATGAAAGGTGCTTTTGATCCATGGTCTGGTACTAACAAGAATAATCCTTTGAAAGCTACTATGACATTTATTGTTGAAGATGAACCACAATCAATGTCTGCTACTTATTCTTATGTTTATAACAGCAATAATCTTCCAACAAAAATTACTATGACCACTCCGATTGGTAATTTTATAAGCAACTTCACTTACCAGTGTAACTAATCCGTTAGCGATATTATAAATTCTAATTAATAAAAGAGCGGGCTTCTTCAGGAGCCCGCTCTTTTATTTTGTGTTTTAGCTTTTCTTGCTAACGCTCTTGATCAGAACAACACAAGCAATATAAACTACAGAAGGAAAGCCTACCCACAGCAGTTCGCTTTTAATGACCCGCCAGCCCCACTCGCTAAAGAAGTTGCCAACACCAATAGGGGAGACTTGTATCGGACGCCAGGGTAGGAAGTAGCGGGTATTATCGAAAGGGGCAAATATAGCCACACCTAAACCACCGTTAGTTAGCGCATCCAGCAAAGTATGCGAAGCAGTGCAGATCGTAAAGAAAAGTGTAAACACTATCCCCTGTATACTTATGAGTTTTATACTTCTATAGAAAACAGCTGTAACTATAACCCCTAGTATAACTGCAAAAACCAGTGAGTGCGAAAAGCCCCTGTGCCCGAACAAATGCTCGTAAGGCACCCCAAACTTAAACATTACCACGTCCGCATCCGGAAGTATAGTACAAAGCGCGCCAAGTAGCCAGAATTTAGCTGAAGTATACTTGCTTGGGTAAGTTTTACCGATAGTTAAAGCTGCTACAGCGTGTGCAAATGCTGATGCCATACGTTAGGTTATACTTTATGAATATAAATTCTGAATAAATAATATATAATGATGATATGATTTCTAATTTATATATCTTGTGTTATATATTTAGTAATTAATATAGACAAGCAAATGCATGTACTTAGTAAGTATAAATTAATTATCCTATTAGCAATTATTTCTTTAACGATTACAGGCTGCTGGGAAAAAGAAAATGATCAGCCTACTAATTTGGCTGAGGGAGAATGTAGAATAGTAAAAAGTGATCAGGGTGATGGAGTATTAAGTACACTGGAATATAATTCTGATGGCTATTTAGTTAAAGAAAGAGCAGTATATAAATCAGCTACTGGGAATAGTATTTATCTCCATCTTTACTCTTATGATGCTGATAATAAGCTGGTAAAATACGATGTATATGTTGACGATGAGCCTATAGAATATACTGTATACGAGTACATTAATGGGGTAGTAAGCCTTTTGAAGAAGTATACTTATTCAGATATAGGTTTAAAAGAAGAAATACAATCTTTTAAGTATAGCACTGATAATAAAGTGATTGAACAGATTATGGGAGATTATAAGTCAGTTTATACTTATGATGAGAATGAAAACATAGTTTTAACAGAAACTTACTTTATAAGTACAGGTAAATTAATGCATCGCACTCGGTATGAAGATTATGATGATAAACCCAATTATCACAGTGCTTTAAAGGGAATATTTTTAGATCCGATTTATAGTTCAAGAAATAATCATAGAAAAGAAAGTAATGAATCTGTCTATGAAGATGGTAGTGTAAATAAAGGTTTTGAAGGATATTATACTTATGAATATAATGGTAATGGTTATCCCTCAAAAGTAACCTTAACAGATGATACCGGAACCCGAAGATTTTATAACATTAGTTATACTTACCAATGTAATTAGTTAAATGGTAAAATCCATGCGACTAATCTGCTTATAAAGATATCAGTAATTAGAGGTTAAAAGCTGATAAATAATTCCGGCGGCAGAAGCAAAAAGGCCGCAGCTGAAATGTGTCAACTGCGGCCTTTAATCTTTTTTTAAACTCCTAAACTCTCTAACTCTCTAACTCATTAACATTAGAGATCAACTTCTCCAAAATATTCTGTGCGGCAACAGAGATAATAGTTCCCGGACCAAACACACCTGCAGCGCCAGCTTTAAACAGGAAGTCGTAGTCCTGGGCCGGGATAACGCCGCCAACTATAACCATAATATCATCGCGGTTTAGCTTGCGGAGTTCTTCTATCAACTGTGGAACCAGTGTTTTATGGCCGGCTGCCAAACTGCTTACACCCACCACGTGCACGTCGTTTTCGGCGGCTTGCATGGCTACTTCGGCTGGGGTCTGGAATAATGGGCCAATGTCCACATCGAAGCCGAGGTCGGCGAAGGAGGTGGCGATTACTTTAGAGCCGCGGTCATGACCATCCTGGCCCATTTTGGCAACCATAATGCGTGGGCGGCGGCCTTCCAGTTCTTCAAACTGATCAGCTAATGCCTTAGCACGCTCAAAATTCTCGTCGTCGGTTATTTCTGCTGAATACACTCCTGATATAGCTCTTATTACTGCTTTGTGTCTGCCGTATACTTTCTCTAAGGCATCTGAAATCTCGCCCAACGTAGCGCGGTGGCGAGCTGCTTCTACGGCCAGGTCCAGTAAATTGCCTTCACCAGACTGTGCCGCATTTGTTAGTGCCTCCAGTGCTTTTGTAACAGTATTCTGATCACGGTTTTCTTTAACATTGGCAAGTCTTCGCAACTGCGATTCACGAACGGCTGTGTTGTCGATATCCAAGATCTCGATTTCCTGTTCCTGCTCTGGTTTATACTTGTTTACGCCAACTATAATGTCTTTGCCAGCATCTATTCGGGCTTGTTTGCGGGCAGCGGCTTCCTCAATGCGCATTTTAGGCAGGCCAGTTTCTATAGCCTTCGCCATACCACCCAGTTCTTCCACTTCTTCTATTAATGCCCAGGCTTTATGTGCCAGCTCGTGCGTCAGAGCTTCCACGTAATAAGAGCCACCCCAAGGGTCAACCACTTTGGTAATGTTGGTTTCCTGCTGAATATAGATCTGTGTGTTTCGGGCAATACGAGCAGAGAAGTCAGTTGGCAGGGCAATGGCTTCATCCAAGGCGTTGGTGTGTAAGCTTTGTGTTCCACCAAGTGCAGCCGCTAAAGCTTCTACACAAGTTCGGGTTACGTTATTGAACGGGTCCTGCTCGGTTAAGCTCCAGCCTGAGGTCTGGCAGTGTGTTCTAAGTGCTAAAGATTTCGGGTTTTTAGGGTTGAATTGCTTCAAGAGTTTAGCCCAAAGCATACGCGCAGCACGCATCTTGGCGATCTCCATAAAGTGGTTCATGCCAATAGCCCAGAAGAACGATAAGCGCGGCGCGAAATCATCGATGTCCATGCCTGCCTGCAAACCGGTGCGCACATACTCCAGGCCATCAGCCAAGGTATAAGCCAGCTCAATATCAGCGGTGGCGCCGGCTTCCTGCATATGGTACCCCGATATGGAAATGGAATTGAAGCGCGGCATCTTTTTAGAAGTATAAGCGAAGATGTCGGCGATGATCTTCATACTTGGCTCCGGCGGATAGATGTAGGTGTTGCGCACC
Organism: Pontibacter deserti; assembly: GCF_023630255.1. Classification (NCBI taxonomy): domain Bacteria; kingdom Pseudomonadati; phylum Bacteroidota; class Cytophagia; order Cytophagales; family Hymenobacteraceae; genus Pontibacter; species Pontibacter deserti. The sequence goes on from NZ_JALPRS010000002.1 coordinate 481,413, forward strand.
ATAAACTCCTTCAGGATGTCGTTCTGAATGGTACCACTCAGTTGCTCCGGTTTTACCCCCTGCTCTTCAGCAGCCACAATGTAAAACGCCATGATCGGCAACACTGCACCGTTCATAGTCATGGAAACCGACATTTCGTTCAGCGGGATCTGGTCGAACAGGATTTTCATGTCCTCCACAGAGTCGATAGCCACACCGGCTTTACCAACATCGCCAACTACACGCGGATGATCGGAGTCGTAACCACGATGTGTAGCCAAATCAAAAGCTACTGACAAACCTTTTTGCCCGCCAGCCAGGTTGCGGCGATAAAAGGCGTTACTTTCCTCAGCTGTAGAGAAACCGGCATACTGACGAATGGTCCAGGGCTTTTGCACATACATGGTGCTGTAGGGGCCACGTAAATAAGGCGGTAAACCGGCAGTAAAATCCAGGTGTTCAAAGTGCGCGGCATCTTCCGAAGTATAAAAGGTCTTTACCTTTATCTGCTCCGGCGTTTTCCAGACGTTGGCATCAGCTGGTGCTGGTGTACCATTAGCTGCCGCAACTTTACTTATGTCTATTTTCGAAAAATCAGGCTTCATTTATCTTAATTATGAATGAGTGATTGAGTGAATGTGTGAATAGGTTTACTATCAGTTCATCCGCTCATCAAAATCCATTTATCTTTATAGTCCAGAATGAGAGTTTAAGCGAGTTTAAATTCATAATTATTCACTCAATCACTCATTCAAAATTCTTAATTAAATCTAACTGGCGTGCTCGGAGGTTACTACCCAGCGGCTGCCAATTTTCTTCCAGACCTGCGATGATACACCTCCCATCAACAGTTCGCCTTCTAGTTCTATCTTCCACCGGAAAACAAAGTATACGGCTTTATCAGATACCTGCTCTATGTGCAGCGGCTCATAAGTATAAATTCCCATTTTACTGCGGTCAGTAAAGTCCTGCAGAAACATGTCGTATACTTGCTGATATCCTTTTTCGGTACCGTTCTTACTTACCCAGAGCATTTCCGGAGAGTTCCAGTAAAAGGTCATGGCTGTTTCCAGGTCGCCTTTGTTCCAGGCAGCAATCTGCCCTTCCAGCGCTTTCTTTACTTCCTGTACGGCATCGCCTTTAGGCATGGTAAACGACGAAAGTATAGTTGTAGCAGCCATAGTTAGTAGTGTCAGGTAAAGTAGTTTCAGGTTACTGGCCATTGTTGCCATGCAATTTTCTATGAACCAAGTCCAGGATGCTCTTCATGTCGCAGTCCTCGAAAATAAATTCATCATACCCGTTAGCAATCATTTCATCTTTCATGTGCTGTGGGTTGTCAGCCAGAATCATAGTTGGCTTGGCATGGTGGCTGCGCAGGCGCGGACCAAACTCGCGTATATAAGCGGCTTCAGAAGAGGCTACCACTAACACCTCAGCGGCTGTACTTTGTAATTTATCTGATGCTTCTTCAACGCTGTTGTATTGTTGCATCTCGGTATCGAAGCCGGCACAGCTAAAGAACTCTTTTGCAAAGCTGGCATTTACCTGGCGTTTCTCAGCATCTCCGATAACCGCAACTATAACTTTAGGGCGGCGCAGGCGCTTGCGCAAATGCAGTTCAGTGGCCATACGCATTACTTCGGTTGGATAAGCAGCGCGGGTGGTATCAAACTCATGGCTTTGAATAAGCTCTTCCGGGTCAAAATCTATTTTTTCTTTCGGGTTCGGATATTTGTTTGTGCCAACCAGCACCATACGGCCAGTAGCAATATCACGGAACTTACGGCGGCTTACTTCAGTGATCGAGCCAAGTATAAATCCGCTTTCGTAGGCTGCTTCAAAACCACCTTTGGCTTCTACTTCCTGAAATAGTTCCCAGGCTTTAGTTGCCAGCTGATTCGTGAGTGACTCCAGGTAATAAGAGCCGGCAGCCGGATCAATGGCTTTATCCAGGTAAGCTTCTTCTTTCAGTATAATAGATACGTTGCGGGCTATGCGCTCCGAAAATTCTTCTGAAGATCTGAATGTACTGTCGAATGGAGAAACCGTAAGCGAATCAGCACCGGCAATAACTGCCGACATGGCTTCAGTAGTTACACGCAGCATGTTCACGTATGGGTCCAGGGTGGTTTGGTACCAGCTGGATGTACTGCTATGGATGCGCAACCTGGCAGCCAGCGAAGGCGGAGCCATATACGCATCAACCACGGCAGCCCAGAGCAGGCGCATAGCACGCAGTTTTGCTATCTCGAAGAAATAATTGGTGCCAGCTGCCATATGAAACTGCATATCCTGGAGCACAGATTCCGCAGATTCTCCTGCATTAGTCAGGCGGTGCATATAAGCAACAGCAGCACTTAAAGTATAAGCAATTTCCTGGGTAGCCGAAGCACCAATGCTGCTGAAGTTAGTACCACTAATGGTGATGCCGTAAAATTCAGGGCTTTCTTTGGCAAGATTCAGAACCTCAACTATAGCTTTATTTTCTTCCCTCGACAGTTCCCCCTTGGCGGTCATGGGGTCATACTTAATGAAACCACGCAGTTTTTGAGGTGATACCTGGTTTGCCGCCAGTTTGCTGTAGAGGCGGTTCGGGAAGTGATCCAGTTTGTTGGGTAATGTATAGGCTACAAAATGTTTGTTCAGGTCTATTTTGCCCAGCAGGTATACAATGTCAAAGTGATCGGGGTGTGGAAGTATAAAATGTACTCCGTCAGCTCCGCGGCTCAGTGCATCTGCAGCCTTGTCTATGGCAGCATTGCTATCGCCGTCTACTTTAATTTCCTGTATGTTCTGCCAGGTGTTTGCATCTGTTTTGCTGCCGCGCAGGTACGGGTAAGTACCAGGCTTTTGCTGTAACGCAGGCAGTTGTTGTACGTCTTCTTTGGTATAATAAGGTTTGACATCGATGCCTTCGTAGGTATGCCAGGTGAGCTGCTCCAGGGGTGTGTCGCGGAGGTCTTTACGGGCGCGCTCTTCCCAGTCGGCTGCCGTGGCAGGAGTAAATTCCGAGAATAGCTTCTGAGTATGTTTGTTCTCGTCCGTCATCTTAGGTATAGGTATAATTTGATGTAAAGATATACTTTACTTTATGTTTTTAATAGGTTCAGCTTTTAGCGCTGGTTTATTTAATACGTGAAATGTAGGCTTGGTATACCCAATACCCGATCAGTAACCAGATAATAACGATCACGGCAGCCATAGTGTAACTGGTTTTTCGTGGGTGCTGTAAGGTCTGGCGGGCTTTCTGGCGGTATTCTTCCAGCACATCAGCAGGCATTAATTTTATACTTAGCCATATGCCAAGGGGTAATAGCAGCAGGTCATCCAGGTAACCCAGCACAGGTATAAAATCCGGAATCAGGTCGATGGGGCTGAAGGCGTAGGCTACTGTAAGTACAAGCACCACTTTAGCCATAAACGGAATGCGCGGGTCCCGCGAAGCCAGGTATAAAGTATAAATATCTTCTTTCAGTTTACGAACAATCTCTTTCCAGTTGCGGAGCATATTTATACTACGGGAAGCAGCAGGGTAGGAGTTCTCTTCTAAGTGCCGTGTGTAAATGGTTGTATGTATTTGTAGGATTAATTACTATATTTCTACTTAAACTCACTGAATACAAAACTCACTTATATGCAACAGAAAGCTTTACTAACTATACTTGGTGCCGGCTTACTTACCTTGTCTGCCCAGGCGCAGGATACCAAACTACTCGCGAAGGCAAATGCCTTGGCCGATAAAATAGAGCCTAAAGTAATAGAATGGCGTCGCGATTATCATCAGTACCCGGAACTAGGTAACAGGGAAACCAAAACAGCGGCAAAAATTGCAAAGCAGCTGAAGTCGTATGGCATTGAAGTAGAAACCGGCGTGGCGCACACCGGTGTGGTCGGTATTTTAAAAGGAGATAAACCCGGACCTGTGGTGGCTTTGCGTGCCGATATTGATGGATTGCCTGTAACAGAACGTGCTGACCTGGCTTTCGCCTCCAAAGAAAAAAGTACTTATAACGGGCAGGAAGTAGGGGTAATGCACGCCTGCGGCCACGATACACATATTGCCATGTTGTTAGGTGCAGCTGAGATTCTGGCAAGTATGAAAAAGGATCTGAAAGGCACGGTAAAATTTATTTTTCAGCCTGCCGAGGAAGGTGCTCCGATAGGCGAAGAAGGCGGCGCTTACCTGATGGTGAAAGAAGGGGTACTGACCAAAGGTCCCAAGCCGGAAGTTATTTTTGGCCTGCATATTAACTCTCAGACTGAAGTGGGGCAGATAAAGTATAGACCGGGTGGTACTATGGCCAGTGCCGATATCTTCAGAATAAATGTGAAAGGCAAGCAGGTGCACGGCGCTTACCCGTGGGCTGGAGTAGATCCGATCGTGGTTTCTGCACAGATCATAAATGGCTTACAAACTATAATCAGCAGGCAAACCGAACTTGCGGAAGATGCTGCAGTTGTAACGGTGGGAAGTATACACGGTGGCGTGCGCAATAACATTATACCGGAGGAGGTGAAGATGGAAGGAACCATACGTGCCCTGAACACCGAGATGCAGAAAAAGATACATGAGAAGGTAAAGCTAACAGCTACTAAGATTGCCGAAAGCGCCGGTGCCACCGCCGAAGTCTCTTTTCATCCGCAGACACCGGTAACCTTTAACGACCCTGCTTTAACTGGTAAAATGCTGCCAACACTGCAGGCAGTTGCTGGCCGCGAAAATGTGATTCTTAGTAAAGCAGTAACAGGAGCCGAAGACTTCGCCTTCTTTCAGGAGAAAATTCCGGGGTTATACCTGTTTGTGGGTGGCATGAAAAAAGGCACAAAACCTGAAAATGCACCGGCACACCACACCCCTGATTTCCATATAGACGAAGCTGGTATGAAGTTGGGCGTAAAAACCCTGACTCACCTGACGCTGAACTATATGGAAGGCAAAGGGAAGAAAGCATTGTAAAAGAAATGAAAGTAGCAAAATAATGAGATACCTGATTCTATTAATTTTCTTTACTGTTCCCTTAAGTGTTTATGCTCAGCATTCTCAATTATCTGTTAAAAATCCAAGCCCAAGGGTAGGGGAGCAGATAGAGATAGTTATGACACTTAAAAAAGAAGATCTTGAGACACTTGAAAAGAAGAAAAGCAAAACCATAGAAGAATTTAGTAAAATACAGGATAACTTCTATGGAAGCGGTTCTCTTAAGTTTTCAAATGTTGCTACAGAGCCTGGAATAAAACAGTTTGGGCCTTTTGATTTTAAATTCGGAGATATAACTGTTAAAACCGATTCAATAAAATTGAATATTGTACCAGCACTACCAGCTGACAAAAAGGAAGGGCTATGGGTAAGAGTGGTTGAGTTTAGAAGGGAGAACTATTTAATTCTTGAACAGCGAATTCCAAACCAATTGAAAAGTGAAAAGAGAGACGACCAAATAACTCATGAATTTTCAGCTGGTGGAGTAAAATTTGCAGAGCTAGATCAAGCTAAATTTGAGTTAAAAGGCTTTGATATTATTTCTACCAATACTAGTTCAAATAGCCAAACTATTGATAAAGGTAATCTGGCTACAGGAACAGTGAGTTATAAGATTTCCATTTACAAATTTAGTAAGACTGATAAGTTTAGTAAGAAAGTTGAATTAGATCAGAGCATGTTTTCAAATTTTCCAGGCAAAATAGAAGATGGTAGAGTATGGATTGAATAACAGCTACTGTTAATTCATTGAACTCTAATTATACTTACTTTAACCTGGTAAACTGGTGCTATTGCAGCACCAGTTTACTGGGCTTTTTATGTCCTAAACTATAAAGTGTTTAAAATATATAAGTTTTAAGATATAAACCTTAACTTAAGTTATGAAACCGTTGGCAGGTTATTTGATGTTGTGCCACAAGCGCGATATCCGTACTTTTGTGGATAACCCGCACCTGACCTTATGAAATACCCGATCCATAGTTATATAACTGCCCTTTTTCTGGCTGCATCTACCGTGGGGTGCCAGCAGAAGGTATGGCAACCACAAGCCAGTCTCGAACAAACCGATGTACCAGTTGATAGTACCGTAATTGCCGACCCGGAAGCCGAGGCCATGATAGCGCCATACCGTACGCAGGTGAGCACCAAGATGAGTGAAGTAATTGGTACGGCAGCTACAGAGCTCCGCAAAGCAGATTACGAATCGCCACTGGGTAATTTTGTAACAGACCTGCTGCTGGAGCAGACAAACAAGCTGATGGATACGCCAGTAGACATGGCCCAGACCACGAACGGCGGTTTGCGTGTACCGCTTCCGGCAGGCCCTGTAAACGTGGGCAATATTTTTGAGCTGATGCCTTTCGAGAACGAAGTGGTAGTGCTGACGCTGGATGGACCAACTACGCAGGAACTATTCGATTTTGCAGCTAAAACCGGAATATCGCCTATAGCCAATGCTACCTACACTGTAAAAGATGGCAAAGCTGCTGATGTTAAAATAGGAGGAAAGCCACTGGATACTTCCCGCAACTATACTATCGTAACTTCTGATTACCTGGCCAGCGGAGGCGATAACATGGCTATGTTCAAGAAAGCCATTAAGACAGAGAAAGCAGGCATGATGATGCGCGACATGATCATCAACCACATAAAAGAACTGACAGCTGCCGGTAAACAAATAACAGCCGATACTAAACCACGAGTTGCCGGGGTACAGAAAAAATAGCCAGCCATGAAGAGAAGAGATTTTTTAAAGTATAGCGCAGTAGGAGCGGCCGGTTTATCTGTACTTGGGTTACCGTTCAGCACAGAAGCTGCCAGCAAAACTATAAGACTTACCATTCTGCATACCAACGACCAGCACTCGCGCATCGATCCGTTTCCGAACGATGGCCGCAAGCATGCCGGAATGGGTGGTATGGCCCGCCGCGCCAGTTTGGTAGATAAGATCCGAAAGGAAGAACTGAATGTGTTATTGCTTGATGCCGGTGACATCTGGCAGGGAACACCATACTTCAACTTTTTTAACGGCGAGCTGGAGTATAAGCTGATGAGTGACATGAAGTACGATGCTGCCACATTAGGTAACCATGACTTCGACCTGGGGCTGGAAGGACTGGCAAAGCAATTACCTTTGGCTGGTTTTGAGTTCCTGAATGCTAACTACGATTTTTCTAAAACCATTCTGAAAGATAAATTTAAGCCTTACAAGGTTTTTGAAAAGGACGGACTGCGCATTGGGGTATTCGGCTTAGGGATAGAACTGGAGGGCCTGGTTGGTAAAAAGCAGTTTGGTGAGACTGTATACTTAGACCCTGTAGCAAAAGCGCAGGAAATGGTAACCGAGCTTCGCGAGAATCAGAAGTGCCACATGGTTATTTGCCTGTCGCATTTGGGTTATAGTTACCAGTCTGAGAAAATTGATGATCGGAAGCTAGCAGGGCAGGTAAGCGGCATCGATCTTATACTTGGTGGTCATACCCATACTTTTATGGAGCAACCGGAGGTGCTACGCCACGAAAACGGGCACGAAACACTCATCAACCAGGTAGGTTGGGCCGGTATTTATTTGGGCAGAATCGACTTTGAATTCAACAAAAAAACGAAGCAAAAGACAAGTATAAAAACGGCTGCGCTGCCTGTGGATAACCCTGTATTAACTTCGTGAAAAAATAATTTTTTGTTTACTTATATTTAAGCAAATTTGTAGCCCCCTGTCGGTTAAGGAGAGATTTGCTTCACCAAAATAGTCTTGTGAGCTTTGGAAAACTGGATGATTAAAGATTGTACAACTGTATGGAGTAACTGCCTGCAGGTGATTAAGGAAAATATTGGCGATCAGAGCTTTAAAACCTGGTTTGAGCCAATTAAACCGATATCGCTGCGCGATGGCGTATTAACCATACAAGTGCCGAGCCAGTTCTTTTACGAATGGCTGGAGGAGCATTATGTGCAACTTCTGAAGAAGGTAATTTACCAGGAACTTGGTGCTGAAGGCCGACTGGAATACTCTATTATAGTTGACCGCGGCAACGAGTCTAACAAGCCACAAACGGTTAACATCCCGACCAAAAAAATACCGGCAGCTGTTGTAAACTCTTACCGCCCCGAGCAAAACTTTATTAAGAGCCCGTTCGAGTCTAAGACCATCGACAGGAACTTCCTGAACTCGCAGCTCAACAGCTCTTATACTTTCGAGAACTATATTGAGGGTGACTGCAACCGTTTGGCGCGTTCTGCAGGTTATGCCGTGGCTAACAAGCCAGGCACTACATCCTTTAACCCGCTGATGGTTTATGGTGGGGTAGGTCTTGGTAAAACGCACCTGGTGCAGGCCATTGGTAACCACATCAAAAACAGCAACCCCGATAAGTTTGTACTTTACGTGTCGTCGGAAAAGTTCGTGAACCAGTTCATCGAGTCTTTGAAAACGAACAACGTGCAGGATTTTGCCAACTTCTATTTGTTGGTGGATATCCTGATCATAGACGACGTGCAGTTTTTAAGCGGTAAAGAGAAGACACAGGAAATGTTCTTCCACATCTTTAACCACTTGCACCAGTCCGGCAAACAGATCGTGATGACCTCTGATTGTCCGCCACGCGATTTGAAAGGCCTGGAAGAGCGACTGTTGTCCCGTTTTAAGTGGGGTTTAACTGCCGACCTGCAGAGCCCGGATTTTGAAACGCGTATGGCCATCATCCAGAAAAAGATGCAAGGCGATGGAATCGATATACCAGATAACGTAATCGAGTACCTTGCTTACAGCGTGGATACTAACGTGCGTGAACTGGAAGGTGTACTGATCTCTTTGATCGCACAGTCATCACTGAACCGTAAAGAAATTGACCTGGAGCTTGCCAAGCAGGCCCTGAAACATATTATTGAGGATGTTGAGACAGAAGTGAATCTTGACTTCATCCAGAAAACTGTAGCGGAGTACTTCCAGGTTAGCCTGGATTCTCTGAAAGCTAAGACGCGTAAGAAGGAGATCGTGACGGCGCGCCAGGTGGCCATGTACTTTGCTAAGGAGTTCACAAGTCATTCGCTAAAGTCTATCGGTTACCATTTTGGTGGCCGCGACCACAGTACCGTTATCCACTCCGTACAAACCGTTTCCGATCTGATCGATACGGACAAGAAATTTAAGGCAAGTATACAGGAGCTTCAGAAGAAATTTAAATCGAAAGCCGGATAGAGAAACTTATACTTAATAAATGGCCGGGGCTATAGTTTCAGTAACTATAGCCCCGGTTTGTTTTAGGAAAACTAGAACCTAACCTATGGCGCGAGCGTCTTCGCTCGTGACTTACTATAGTTGGGCCTTCGGCCCCTAAGGTTATAGTCCTTACATAAAAGAATAAATAATAGGTAAGGTTTAGCTGCTTATTTTATAGTTGCCGCATTTCATCCCCCTACCCCCTTCAAAGGGGGACACTCAACAATGCTAGTTCAAAAATGTTATTTTACATTAGTAGATAAGGTCCCCCTTTGAAGGGGGTAGGGGGATGACCAGTATCTGGATAATTCTAAACCTGTACCACAAAAAATCGGGCTATACTTTTAGAAAGTATAGCCCGATTTTTTATAGATATTACCTTATTGGTTACTACTTGCTTCGGTTACTTCAAAACCATGCTGCATTGCCAGATCTCGTACTTTGTTTTTGATCTTCTCTTTGTCGCGGCGCTTCCTAACCTGCTTTAAATCGAAGTAGGTCTGGTTATCGTTGTTTTCCGTCACACGAAGAGCAAGTGGTGAAATATACACGGCTTTGATATCAGGTATAGCTACCACAAACTTCGGACGGAAAACACCGTGCTTGCGCACAATATATTCGGGGGTAACCTCAATATAAGACTGGAACCCGAAAATAGAAGTGTTCTGAAGTATAACGTACACCAAAAAAGCAATTGCCAGGGCCAGAAAAGCATAAAACAGGTACGATTCTCCTGAAGAAGTTGTATCTGAAAATGCCAGCATGGCTGCCCAAACCACCCACAATAATGTGAGCATGAGCTGAATGGTGAACGACAGCTTTGCGCTGCGCGAAGGGCTTAACTGAATGAATAACGACGATCGTGCACTGCTACTGCCAGATGCTGCCATGCCTTACTGATTTGGTTGAACATATAACCCTTCCTGCGGGTCTAGTGCAAGATAATAAATTATTCGGTAAGTGTAGCGTTTACGGTAATTTCAGGAACAGACGCCAGCGCTTTGGAAACAGGGCAGCCAGCCTTGGCATCTTTTACCAGTTGCTGGAAATCAGCTTCCTGTATGTTTGGTATTTTAGCTTCAGTGGTAAGTACTATTTTTTGGATTGTTGGTGCGCCATCGGTTTCACCTAATGTTACATCAGCGCTCGTTCTGATATAATCTGCTTTCAGGTTCTTCTTATCAACCAAGGCGCTCAGAAACATAGAAAAACAACCGGCGTGTGCTGCCCCAATCAGTTCTTCCGGCGAAGTAGCCCTGGTATCGTCGCCGAAGCGGGATGCGAAAGAATAACCTGTTTTTACATTGCCACGGCCGGTTTCAAATTCGCCAGAACCTTCTTTCAGGCTGCCGTTCCATTGTGCTTTTGCTTTGTGCTGTTTCATAGTTTTATGGTTTAGGTAAAGTATAGAACCAATTTTATGGTTATAGGTTACTTGTTTAAAGTAGTTTTTGTTGGATTTGCCGACAGGTCGTGCTTTGTGAGCTGTAACTTTATGGCATTAGCTGATATCTGCCTATATTTACCAACTATAAATAATAGCAATCTATGGGTTTAAAGGCGTGGTTGAGTAAGTACCTGGCAGCGTATGTGCATAAAAAGCAGCAGCACTGGATGCAGAATCCGGTGGAGGCGCAGCAGGCTATTTTCAGAAAAATCATCTCCGGTGCAAAACAAACCGCTTTTGGCCGCGACCATCAGTTTGAAAGTATAAAAACACATGCTGATTTTATAAAAGCTGTACCTGTACGTGATTACGAAGGATTGAGCAGCTATTTTAACCGCATCAAACAAGGCGAAGCGGATATTACCTGGCCGGGTAAACCTATTTATTTAGCTAAAACCTCCGGCACCACATCCGGCACCAAGTATATTCCCATCACCAAAGACTCTATCCCGAACCATATTAACGGTGCTAAAAACGCGCTGCTGGCTTACATTCACGAAACAGGTAATGCTAAATTCCTGGATGGTAAACTGATATTTTTGTCTGGGAGCCCGGTGCTGGAAGAAGTAGGGGGTATCAAAACCGGCAGACTTTCGGGGATTGTAAACCACCATGTACCAGGTTACCTGCGCACCAACCAGTTGCCAAGCTACGAAACCAACTGCATCGAAGACTGGGAAACAAAGCTGGATCAGATCATTGAGGAAACCATAGATCAGGACATGACGCTGATTTCAGGTATTCCGCCGTGGGTGCAGATGTACTTTGATAAACTGATGCGCCAGACGGGTAAGCAGATAAAAGATATTTTTCCGAACTTCTCGCTGTTTGTGTATGGTGGGGTAAACTTCGAGCCGTACCGCAAAAAGATGTTCGAATCGATTGGCCGCCACGTAGATAGCATCGAAACGTTTCCGGCTTCTGAAGGCTTTTTTGCTTACCAGAACGAACAGAACGACAAAGGACTATTGCTGCTGCTGGATGCCGGCATTTTCTATGAATTTATACCTGTAGAGGAATATTTTAACGACAACCCGACCCGCTTAACGATTGGCGAAGTAGAATTGGGTAAGAATTATGCGCTGGTAATAAATAGTAATGCTGGTTTATGGGGCTACTCGATCGGTGATACCGTGAAGTTTACAAGTATAAAACCTTATAAGCTTATCGTTTCAGGCCGCATCAAACACTTTATTTCCGCTTTTGGCGAGCATGTGATAGGGGAAGAAGTAGAAAAGGCCATGCAGCAAACTATGAAGAAATTTCCGAATGTAGAGTTGGTGGAGTTTACGGTGGCCCCCTTTGTAAGCAGTGGCGAAGGAGAGTCGTACCATGAATGGCTGATCGAGTTCTCGAAAGCACCCCATAACCTGGATGACTTTGAGAAAGACCTGAATGAACAACTTCAGAAGCTGAACAGTTATTACAATGACCTTATTACGGGCAACATCCTCGCAAACCTGAAAATACAGGCTTTACCGCTGGGCACGTTCCGTAACTACATGAAGTCGCAGGGCAAACTAGGAGGGCAAAACAAAGTACCGCGTTTAAGTAATGATCGGATCCTGGCGGATGGCTTGCTTTCAATTACTAATTCCTAAAGACAAACTAATGGTGCAGCTCGTAACTGTACTTATGAAATAATTAGATGAAAAGAATAGCCATACTTGGTTCAACAGGCTCAATTGGTACGCAGGCACTGGAAGTGATTGCAGCCAACCCTGACAGCTTTGAACTGGAAGTAATAACCGCTTATAACAACGCTGATCTACTGATAGAACAGGCTTTGCAGTTTAAGCCCAATGTGGTGGTAATTGCCCGTGAAGACCTTTATGAGCAAGTGCGCGATGCCCTGCAGCGCGAAGACATTAAAGTATACGCCGGTGCTAATGCCCTGTGCTCAGTAGTAGAAATGGGCACAGTAGATATGGTGCTTACAGCAATGGTAGGGTATGCCGGGCTTCAGCCAACTATACGCGCTATACAAGCCGGCAAAGAAATAGCCTTGGCAAATAAAGAAACCCTGGTTGTAGCCGGACAACTGATAACCGACCTAGCGCGCGAGAAAGGTGTGAACATTTACCCGGTAGATTCGGAGCACAGCGCCATTTTCCAGTGCCTGACAGGTGAGTTTCATAACCCGATCGAGAAAATTATACTTACTGCATCAGGTGGGCCATTCCGTGGCAGAACTGCTGAAGATCTAAAATTTGTAACCAAAGCACAGGCCCTCAAACACCCGAACTGGGACATGGGTGCTAAGATTACGATAGACTCTGCCAGCCTTATGAACAAAGGCCTGGAGGTGATAGAAGCGAAATGGTTGTTTGGCTTGCGCAACGACCAGATAGAAGTGGTGGTGCATCCGCAGTCTATAATTCACTCGCTGGTGCAGTTCGAGGATGGCTCTATTAAAGCACAACTTGGTTTGCCTGACATGAAACTGCCGATACAATATGCCATGGGCTACCCAAACCGCCTGAAGTCTGACTTCCCGAGGTTCAATTTCATGGATTATCCGCAACTTACCTTTGAGCAGCCTGACCTGAAAACATTCCGGAATCTGCAGCTGGCATTTGATGCCATGGCACAGGGCGGGAATATGCCGTGCATATTAAACGCAGCCAACGAAGTTGCTGTGGGTGCTTTTCTGCAGGATGAAGTTGGATTTCTGGAGATGTCGGATCTGATAGAAAGCTGTATGGCAAAAGTTGCGTATATTGCAAACCCTTCTCTTGCCGACTATGTTGATACAGATAGGGAAACCCGCCTGTTAGCCGCTGATTTTGTGAAAAACAAAAAGGTTTAGGAGGACATCGGTTCTTAATAACACAAATTATACTTGCATATATTTCTTAGATGGACATAGTAATCATGGTAGCCCAGCTCATTCTGGGACTTACAATTTTAGTTGGTTTGCACGAGCTGGGGCACATGCTCACGGCAAAGTGGTTTGGAATGCGCGTAGAGAAATACGCTATTGGCTTTCCTCCAAAAGTTTTCGGTAAAAAGATTGGTGAAACAGAGTACATGCTGGGCCTGATCCCACTGGGTGGTTTCGTAAAAATTTCGGGTATGGTGGATGAGTCGATGGACACAGAAGCGCTGAAAGAAGAGCCAAAACCATGGGAATTCAGAGCTAAACCGGCCTGGCAGCGCCTGATCGTAATGATGGGCGGTATCATTGTAAACGTGATCACGGGTATCGTTATTTATATTTTCCTGACCTATAACTATGGCGAAAGCTACCTGCCGGCCCAAGAGGTAAAGTATGGTGTAGCGCCTAACGAGATCGGTAAAGAGATCGGTTTCCAGACAGGTGATAAGATAGTGGCAGTAAACGGTAAGCCACTGGAAAAATTTGAAGATGTATATTCAATGGATGCCCTGCTGAACCAGGACGCATTTTATACAGTAGAGCGCAACGGCGAAAAAGTAAACATACCTGTGCCTGTTGATCTGATGGATAAACTGGCCGATAAGGAAGAGCGCATGTTATTCGTGCAGCCTCGTCAGCCGTTTATGGTTGACCAGGTAATGGCCGGAAGCAACGCTGCTGATGCAGGACTAAAACCAGGCGATTATATACTTACTGTAAATGGTGAGGAAGCCCGTTTCTTCGATGAGTTTAAACAACTGTTGATCAAGAATGCAGGCAAGCAAATAACACTACAGGTAGAGCGCGGTGAGAAAGTTGTGGACCTGAAAGCCAGTGTAGAGCCGGATGGCACAATTGGTTTTATCCAGAAGCCATTGCTAAACTATGCCACTAAAGAATACAGCATTGGTGAAGCCATTCCGGCAGGTACAGAGCAGGCGTTTGGTGTGATAACAGCTAACCTGAAAGGCTTCGGTAAGATTTTCCGTGGTGAAGTTTCAGCATCAAAATCTGTTAGCGGCCCGATAGGTATAGCGCAGATCTTTGGCGACACCTTTAACTGGTACAAGTTCTGGTCTATCACGGCTATGCTTTCTATGGTACTGGCTTTCATGAACTTCCTGCCGATTCCTGCTCTGGATGGCGGACACGTAATGTTCCTGACGTATGAGATGATAAGCGGCCGCAAGCCATCAGATAATTTTTTAGAGAATGCCCAGAAAGTGGGTATGGTATTGTTGTTAGGCTTAATGGCTTTCGCTATATTTAACGATGTGTTCAAGTTGATCTTCTAAAGATTGCTGCTATGAAAGCCATCGTTACGCTTATTTTAACAAGTACCCTTATTGCTTTTGCCTTTATCACAGCCTCAGCCGCCCCGGCTGTTAAGCTGCAAACTATAACCCAAAACGCTGTCGCCCTGCAAAGCGACAGCGTTTACATGGTACAGAAAGGCGACACCTACTATAGTCTTTCCCGCCGCTTTCAAATTCCACTGGACTCGCTCCAGAAATGGAATAACAATCAACTACAAATTGGGCAGTCGCTATACTTAAAAAGACCTGGCCAGCTTAATACTATAGCTGTTGCTGCTAAGCCGGCACCAGCTCCAAAGGCACCCGCTAAGCCCGCAGATAAACAACTTACAACTGCCCCTGCTACTTCACCTGTCAGTACTTCTGCGTCTGTTTCACCGGTTCCTACCAGCGCGGCCCGTAAAACAAAACAGCGTGTAATGGTAGTGCCTTTCGACCCATACTTATACTTTTCAGATGCGGATGATGAGATAGCCCGACACTCTAAAATACCACGCCAGAACGTGCGCCATGCTTTCCGTAGCCGGTTAAATGCCATGCTGGCACCTGAGGGTTATGAAACCATACATTTACTAGGCGGCGTGTACCGCGACAGCGTGAGTGAATTGAGCAGGCTTTATAAATCCCTGAGCTATAGTTACCAGGATAACCACAAATCAAAGTATAACACACAACCTGAGGTAAAAGAAGAAAAAGGTGGTGTGCTGAACTGGGTGACAGAGCAGAAAGAGAAATTAGGTATTGAAGGAGAGCCTGCCACGGTGCCTGTGGCCAAAGATCCGAACAAGCATTTTGGTGTAAAGGTGAAAGACCCTGAGTTTTATACTTACTTCAACAACCAGTACGGCATCGACTACTATGTGTTCATCAACCAATTTGAGGTAAAGACCAACTATGAGAACTGTCTGGACCGTGCTGCCCTGAACTATGAGCGCGAGTTTCTGGTTCATTATTCGATCTATAACAACAAAGGCGAACTGGTATCAGGTAACAAGATAAAAGTACCTTATCAGTCTAACATCAACGATGTACAGCGTATTGTAAGCGATAATATGCCAAATATGGCCCAACGTGTACTTGCTGACCTGCCGCCTTCGCACAATTAATTACCATGAATTTGAAGTCTTTTATAGTAGCTATACTTTGCCTGTTTAGTAGCACCGCCGCTATGGCTCACGACTACCATTCCAGTATTACTGATATCAAGTTTAACCCACGCACACAGAGCCTGCAGGTTGCTATTAAGGTGTTTACTGATGACCTGGAGACTGTGCTTACCAAGAGAAGCAAAAGCAAGGTAACTTACAGCGCAAATTCTGAAAGTATAAAACAACAGCTGGCCGGGTATATGGCTGCTGCCATGTCTTTTGAAGTGACGAAAGGAAAGCCGTTAAAGCAGCGCTTTGTGGGCTCGGAAGAGGAAGCAGATGTTGTGTGGGTTTACCTGGAAGTTCCTGTTCAAAATACTTCACTGTCGCAACTATACATTAAAAATGCAGTTCTGACAGAGCTTTTCGATGACCAGATGAACATCGTGAATCTGGACTATAAAGGCAATATGCACAGCATGCTTTTACAGAAAGACGAGACAGCTAAGAAGCTGACATTTTAGTTTCCTTTAGTAGAACTATAAAGCAGGGAGCGTAGCTTTGATAAACCTCCCAATAAAATAACTGCCAGTAAATTTCCGGTAAGAAAAGGTATTACAAGTCTTTCCAAATTATCCAGTCGCAGGTGCCCCGGCAGTTTCAGGAGCATAAGAACGGCACCTATAAAACCAACCAGTATCCAGTAAGGCATCCAGGAGAGCCAGGGCTTTTGCTTTACCTGTGCAACTGGCAACGTACTGATGTGCCAGCCTAAAACCGAAAGCCCAACAATAGTGCTTATATGCTGGATTGCGCGCGAAAGCGGTAGCTCAATTATTCCTAATGAAACAGGCTGCAGAAAGAAATGGCTATAGTTCCTCACAAAGTACTCATTGGCATGTGTAAAGCTATCCCAGAACAGGTGGGTAAAAGAGCCAATCAGGGCAGATATAGCAAAAATGTGCCAGTTACTCAACAAATAACTCCCCAGTTTTACAGGTTTTATACTTAGTGCGCGCTCTCTTAAATAATCGGGCAGATTCTGAACTACCTGATCACGGATCAGTAAATGGAAAAGTATAGCCAGTGCCAGGGCCATAGGCAAATCAAACAGGAACAGCCCTTTAAGTGAGTGACTGAGTGTGCCAAATCTGCGGTAAGGTAAAAAGTAAGCAAAGTCCGGGGCTATACTTCCAACTATAAGTCCGGTTGTAGAAAACCAACGGCTATGCAGGCGTTGCAGGGGTAATATAAGTGCAGGGTGTGCGGCCGTAAAAGGCATAAAAAGTAGTTAAGTTTACCGGCCGCCTCTGTCTACCTTTTCCGGTTTAATTAATTTAAACTCTACCCGGCGGTTAATACGGCGGTCGTCTTCATTTTTTTCTTCCCGGAGGGGCTTGCTGCTGCCAAAACCATACGATTCTATACGGCCCCGCGCAATATTCCCTTCCTGTTCAATATACTTCCGGATGGCGTCTGCCCTGTCCTGGGACAGTGTCAGGTTAAATTCAGGGTCACCTGCTCCATCGGTGTGGCCGGAAATCTCTAGTCTATACGTAGGATGGTCTAAAAGGAAAAGCGCCACTTCGTCCAGAATCGGCTTCATGTCTTCTTTAATATCCGACTGGTTCTGGTCAAATTCAATATTCTTAAACACTAACGGCACGCTATAGTCTATTAGTGTGGTCATGATCTGAAATGCTGTATCCTGCTTCAAAGAAATTTCCCGCTCTATAGTAAAAAAGTCAGGGCTCTGGATCAGCATCATGTACTTAGTATTGTCGATCAGGTCAAACTCAAAAGTACCATCCGGGCGAATATACTTAGAAGATATTTCGATACCGTTTTCAAGATCAATTACAGAGATAATACCGGAGAGGGGTTTATTTGTAAGAGAATCCAGGAGGGTGCCTTCTATTTTAGTTACGGCCAGCGGGTGAGCCTCCATTGGCAACGGGAATGAGAACAGGTCAAGGTTATGCAGGTCGCTGGCTTCGGAGCGGGCATAGTATAAATTCTTCGACTTGGAATCGATAGAGAAATAGTATTCGCTGCCACGCCCGTTTACCAACGGACCTATGTTGCGCGGCTCCTGCCATTTACCTCTTACCCGGTATGTTTTATAGATATCAAAATCACCGAAGTTATAGAGCTGGCCACGCGAACTAAAGTATAAAACCTGGTACAAGGGGTGGAAGAACGGGCTTACTTCACTTTCGCGGGTGTTAAGTACAGGACCTGCATTCTCTGCCGGAGCCCATTCGCCTTTTTTAGTTTTATAAGTATAGTAGATGTCGGATAAGCCAAAGCCACCCAATCTATCAGACGCAAAGTATATGGTGTCCTCATTGGCTGTCAGGGTTGGTTGTGAATCCCAGGCAGAAGAGTTTACATCAGCACCTAAATTCTGGATATTGCCCCAGGTTCCGTCTGCTTGTTTGGTGGCTACATACAAATCGCAGTTTCCATACCCATCCGGAGATTCGCAGCGGGCAAAGTATAAAGTGTTGCCATCGCGGCTCAGGCAGGCAGAGCCTTCGTTGTAAATACTGTTGATAGGTTTGCCAAAGGATTGTGCCTGTTCCCAATAACCATTTTCCTGGCGCGTATAGAAAAGATCTTCGTTGGCGCGGCCATTTAAGCCTTGGGTGTTGCGCTGGGAGGTGAAGATAAGGACCTCATCTTCGGAGTTTATAGTTGGGCCGTAGTCTTCGAAAGGGGAGTTTATAGAGTTACCCATGTTTAGGTAAACACCTTTGGGCGGCTGAAATGTAGAGACGGATTTACGGTACTCCACCATCTCATAGTAATAGTTTAGCGGAACATAGTAATCTTTATTATTCTGTTCCAGCGAGTCGTAGTAAGAATAAACCCGGCGTACATCAGAGCGGTGGTGTTTTAGCACCATGCGGTACAGCGACCTTGCTTTTTCTGATTGACCCTGCTTTTCGAGTAATTGGCCGAGCCGCCAGATCAGGGGAGTATCTTTGTAAAAGTTCTCGATTCCGAAATTGTTTACATAAGCCTCAAGCAAGGGAAGCACTTCTTTGTACCGACGCTTCTTTTCGAGTTTTTGTATGGCCGATAGCTTTTTCTCGTCGTGGTAATAGGAAACCTGGTTGAGGTTAGGGAAGGTAATTTGAATCTCCTGCTTCGGTGCTTTTTTGTGCACCTTTAAATCTGAGTTGGTCTCCAAGGGGATATGTTTATACTCCTGTGCCTGACAAAATGCAGGTACAAGTATAAAAAGCAATCCAAGCAGGTATAATCTGTTCATTTTCCGTCTTTTTTTACCTGTCCGTCAAAGATATTAATTTTGAACTATATTTTTGTAATTGAATCTTTAGGATGTCATTTTATTTTAGGCAAAATACCTGATATCTTTAAAGCTTATCATTGCGGCAGATATCTATAGTTGGCACAAGTCTTGACTATAGTACTGCAATTCAGAAAAAGCCATATGTGTGGCTTTTTTATGTCATTCTGGCATTGACACAAACTATGAAGTATACTTTGAACAACTTTCTGCATAACCTTATACTTAGCTCAGCTTCAGATAACGACGGTGATGAAGTAATCTCAGTTATTACTACAGATCCTGAAGAAGAAATACCTGCAGCGGAGCTGCCAACCGAACTGCCTATACTTGCTGTTCGTAATACAGTGCTTTTCCCGGGCGTAGTATTGCCAATTACTGTAAGTCGTAAAAAATCTGTGCGCCTGGTGCGCAAAGCTTACAAAGGCGATAAAACCATTGGTGTAGTAGCACAAAAGAATACAAACGCCGACGACCCAACTCCGGAAGACCTGTTTAGTGTAGGTACGGTGGCACGCATACTAAAGATGCTGGTATTGCCTGACGGTAACACCACTATAATTATACAGGGCCACAGCCGCTTTAAGATAGAAGAGATCACTGAAGAAGATCCATACCTTACAGCCCGTGTTAGTTACTGCAAAGAAACTAACCTTAACAAAAAGAATAAGGAAGTAAAGGCACTGGTACAGTCGTTGAAAGATGCGGCTGCCAAAATATTGAAACTGAACCCTGAAATACCACAGGAAGCCCAGGTCGCGCTTGATAACATTGACAGCCCTGCATTCCTGACGCATTTCCTGTCGAGTAACCTGAACGTGGAAGTAGCTCAGAAACAGGCTTTGCTGGAGGTGAACGACGGTACCGAGCGCGGCACGCAGCTCCTGCAACTGATGTTACGCGAGATACAATTACTCGAACTGAAGCAGGAGATCCATACCAAGGTACACACTGATATTGACCAGCAACAGCGCGATTATTTCCTGCGGCAGCAGATAAAAGTATTGCAGGATGAGCTCGGGCAGGAAGGACCGGATAAGGAGATCGAAACTTTCAGGGACCGTGCTGCTAAAAAGAAGTGGCCGGAAGCTGTTGCCAAACATTTCAAAAGAGAGATTGATAAACTGGCCCGCCTGAACCCGCAGGCTGCCGAGTACCCGGTAGCAGTAAACTATATCGAGTTTTTGCTGGACCTGCCTTGGGAAGATTATACTAAGGACAACTTTAACCTGAAGCGCACCAAGAAGATACTGGACACAGACCACTATGGCCTGGAGAAAGTTAAGGAGCGTATTCTGGAGTACCTAGCTGTACTAAAGCTGAAAAACGATATGAAGGCTCCTATACTTTGCCTGTACGGTCCTCCGGGTGTAGGTAAAACATCACTGGGTCGTTCTATCGCTACTGCCTTAGGCCGTAACTATGTCAGAATGTCACTGGGTGGGGTGCGCGACGAAGCAGAAATTCGTGGCCATCGCAGAACGTATGTGGGTGCTATGCCGGGTAAAATCATCAGCCAGATCAAAAAAGTAGGTTCTGGTAATCCGGTTATTATATTGGATGAGATTGATAAGCTGGCGTCTGATTTCCGTGGCGACCCTTCTTCGGCCTTGCTGGAGGTGCTGGATCCGGAGCAGAACCATACGTTTATGGACAACTACCTGGATGTAGAATACGATCTTTCCAAGGTACTTTTCATAGCTACTGCCAACTCACTGGATACCATACAGCCTGCCCTCCGCGACCGTATGGAGATTATCGAGCTGACTGGTTATACTATGGAGGAGAAACTGGAGATAGCCAAGCGCCACCTGGTACCAAAGCAGATAAAAGAGCATGGTTTACTGGAAGAAGATGTAAAGATCACGAAGCAGGCGCTTCAGAAAGTAATAGAAGACTATACCCGTGAATCCGGTGTTCGTAACCTGGAGCGTAAAATAGGCCAGCTGGTGCGCCACATTGCCAAGCTAAAGGCGATGGAAGAGGAGTACCCGACAACTATAAAGCCGGAAGATGTAACCAAGATAATGGGTGCTGAGATCTTTGATAAAGAGATTTACCAGGACATAGATACAGCCGGTGTGGTTACGGGCCTGGCCTGGACATCCGTTGGCGGCGACATCCTGTTCGTGGAATCTATACTTAGCAAAGGTAAAGGTAAGCTCACCTTATCTGGCCAACTGGGTGATGTGATGAAGGAGTCGGCGGTTACAGCACTTTCGTACCTGAAAGCACATGCCAATCTGCTGGATATTGATTATAGAATTTTCGACCAGTACGACCTGCATATCCACTTCCCGGAAGGCGCAGTTCCTAAGGATGGCCCGTCTGCAGGTATTGCCATCTTTACGTCTATCGCGTCTATGTTTACGCAGCGCAAGGTAAAATCTAAATTGGCCATGACTGGTGAGATTACGCTGCGTGGTAAAGTGTTACCGGTAGGGGGTATAAAAGAGAAGATACTGGCTGCCAAGCGTGCCGGCGTAACCGATATTATACTTTGCCAGAAGAACCGCAAGGATATAGAGGAGATTCCTCAGCAGTACATCAAAGGCCTGACCATCCATTACGTGGACAGGGTAGATGATGTGATCAAAATCGCTTTGCTGAAAGAAAAAGTAAAATACCCACTCGACCTGACAGTATCGGAAGATAACAGAGTAACCGCTGAATAAGGTCTAATTTTGAGTTTTGATTGAGTAAATGAGTGAATTTTGTTCTAACTTAAATTTTATTCACACAATCACTCATTGGCTCAATCAAAATTAATATGAAACACACTGCTGCCCTCTTACTTTGCACACTGTTGAGCTTTCCGCTCGCAGCGCAGGTAGGCGGGCAGCGTGCTTTTACGTTCCTGGAGTTGCCAACCAGTGCCAAACAGGCTGCTCTTGGAAGTATAAACGTCAGTTCGTTTGGGCATGATGTAAACATGGTGGCGGCTAGCCCGGCTTTGCTCAATGCAGAAATGGACCGGCAACTGAGCCTGAGTTACGTGGGCTACCTGGCTGATATAAAACAGAGCAATATAGCTTATGCCTTTAACCACGAGAAGCTGGGACGCTGGGCTGCAAGTATAAATTACCTGAATTATGGCGATTTTGTGCAGCGCGATGCCACTGGCCAGGAAGAAGGCAGCTTTACCGTGAACGACTATACTTTCAGCCTGAGCCACGCCCGCCAGACTGAGGAATTTACCATCGGTGCCACTGCTAAACTTGCAGTGTCAAGTATAGCCAGTAACAAGGCAGTTGGTGTGTTAGCTGATGTGGGCGGTTTGTTCAAACATCCTGAAAAAGACTTTACTGTTGGGCTGGTGTTTAAGAACATTGGCTACCAGGTTAAAGCTTTTAATGACGGTGAGCGTCAAAACATGCCTTTTGATGCACAGCTAGGCGCCAGCTATAAACCGGAGCACATGCCCGTGAGGCTATCTGTTACAGCACACCACCTGTACCAGTTCGACGTTGTATACTTAGACCCAAACGCCAAAGGCCGCCTTGATGCGAACGGCAACGAGATAAAAGAAGAGAAAACAGTAGGAGATAAGATTGCCCGACATTTTGTGGTAGGCAGTGAGTTTATCTTCAGCAAAAACTTTCAGGTGCGGGCAGGGTATAACCATTTACGACGGAAAGAGTTGCGTTTAGAAAATGCTTCTGGTGGTGCAGGGTTTTCACTGGGAGCTATGTTGCGGGTACGGGCTTTTGAACTGAACTATAGCAGTGCGTTTTACCATCCGTCGGGCGCGAGCCATTACATAACTATAAGCACGGATACAGGCACGTTGCTGAAGCGGAAGAATACAGAATAACAATTGGCTGTTATACTTAGCAGCTACTTTATTTATACTTAAAAATTTAAAGATGTTAGATTCCTTAGAACATTTAACACCAGCACAGATTGTAGCAGAGCTGGATAAATATATCATCGGGCAGCAGGATGCTAAGCGTAATGTTGCCATCGCGTTACGTAACCGCTGGCGCCGCATGAACGCCGATAAAAGCATACAAAAAGAAATAGTACCGAATAATATCCTGATGATCGGGGCGACAGGGGTAGGTAAAACGGAAATTGCCCGCCGCCTGGCTAAGATCGCAGATGCACCATTTACCAAAGTAGAGGCCTCTAAATTTACCGAAGTTGGCTACGTGGGCCGCGACGTGGAAAGCATGGTGCGCGACCTGGTAGAGCAGTCGGTGAACATGGTGAAGACCAGGAAAAAAGAAGAGGTAAAGCAGAAGGCCGCCGAGATAGTAGAAGATATTATACTTGATGCATTAATTCCACCGATCCAGGGCAGGGCAGGTTCGCCGGTTAGTATGTCATCAGACCCGAATGTTATGCCGGATAACGATTACGAACTGAACGAGCGCACCCGCGATAAATTCAGGGAAAAGATACGTAACGGCGAACTGGAAGACCGCAAGATCGAGATCCGTATTCAGCAAAGCGCCATGCCAGGTATGGGTGTTATGGGACCGGGCATGGACGAAGCCTCTATGATGAACATCCAGGAGATGATCAGCGGGATGATGCCGAAGAAGACCAAAAAGCGCAAAGTAACGATTGCTGAAGCCCGCAAGATTTTACTGGAAGAAGAAGCATCCAAACTCATCGACATGGATGAGGTAAAGGAAGAGGCCATCTTTAAAGCTGAAAATTCCGGCGTTATTTTTATTGACGAGATTGATAAAGTGGCCAGCTCCAGCAAAAAAGGCAGCGGACCGGATGTAAGCCGCGAAGGGGTGCAGCGCGACCTTTTGCCTATAGTGGAAGGCTCTACTGTAAATACCAAGTATGGCGTCATCAACACGGACCATATCCTGTTTATAGCAGCTGGTGCGTTTCACGTGGCTAAGCCATCAGACCTTATACCTGAGCTGCAGGGACGTTTTCCTATTCGTGTGGAGTTGCAAAGCCTGACCAAGGAAGATTTCTACCAGATATTGAAGTTCCCGAAGAACGCGCTTACCAAACAGTATGAAGCGCTGTTAGGCTCAGAAAACGTGTCCCTTACTTTTAACGACGAAGCCCTGGACGAAATAGCAAGTATGGCCTACGAAGTAAATGCTGAAGTAGAGAACATTGGAGCCCGACGTCTGCAAACCATCATGAGCCGCCTGCTGAACGATATTCTGTTTGATGTACCGGACAGGATAGGAGCCAACGCCCAGATTGTAGTTACCCGCGAAATGGTGCAGGAAAAACTTGCCGGTATGGTGAAGAACCGCGACCTGAGTGAGTATATTTTATAGTTAAAAAGTTAGAAAGGTATAAACTATAGCCACAAACAGCGGGGTACATAGTTTTGAGACTATACTTTAAAGCCGACAGTTTTGTAAAAGCAGAGCTGCCGGCTTTAATTTTTGGTTGGGATTTTATACTTTATACTTCAGTTGTAACTATAACCTTTCCCGACCTTAACCCCGTAATTCAAAATTCTTAATTCATCATTCATAATTGTGAACGAAGTGAACATCTACATCATAACCGGAACAAGCAAAGGTATAGGCAAAGCCCTGACAGAAGAATTACTAAAAGACGAGAACAACCATGTAATAGGTGTTTGCCGCAACAGCACTATCAACCATAAAAACTACCGTCATCAGCCTTTGGATTTCTCGGATATACCTGCCGTTGAGCACAACCTGCAAAAAGTGTTTCTGCCTTACACCGATGCCGAAAAGCTGGTGCTGATAAACAATGCTGGCGTATTGGGTGATATCGGATATGTAGGTGAAGGCATGCCGAACGAGCGTTTCGAGTTTGTGTTTGATATTAATGTGATCGTGCCTGCCATGCTGATGAACACCTTTTTGCAGGTATACCAGCAGCACCCAGCTCAGAAACTTATAGTTAACATCAGCTCGGGAGCAGGCAAATACCCTATTGATGGCTGGGCGAGTTATTGTGCCTCTAAAGCTGCCCTGGATATGCTTTCACTTACAATACAAAAGGAACAGGACATGCGCGGATCAGGTGTAAAAGTATATGCCCTGGCACCTGGAGTAGTAGATACAGCCATGCAGGAACATATCAGAGAAGCCGATGCCGACCGCTTCAGTACAGTAGAGAAATTTAGGGACTACAAAGCCAACAACCAACTGGCCCAGCCCGAGGATGTCGCGCAGAAGATTTTATACTTCCTGAACCACACCGATAAGTATACCGACGTGATACAGGATGCTCGGAATATGTGATTTAGAATTACGAATTACGAATTACGAATTCATTTTCTTAAACAACTATAGTTTGGCCTGGAGATCCGAAACACTAAAACGAAACACCAAATACCAAACACGATAAACGAATAACTATCAACGAGTAACAAAACCGCCTGGCCTTAGTAGCCGGGCTTTTTGTTTTATGCTGATCTGGTTGCTGCATAAGCTTGCTTATTTATAGCAGAAAAACTATCTTAACCTTAGCTACAAAGTATATTGCCGTACGTTTAAGACTATGCAAGCAATTTATACTTTCTTGCCTTAACCTAACTAACCCAAGCCATGCAGAACTACCAGATAAAAACCTTTGAACAGTACCAGGCAGCCTACAAACGAAGCGTGGAAGACCCGGAAGGATTCTGGAGTGATATAGCCGATACGTTTACCTGGCGCAAAAAGTGGAATACTACGTTGGAGTGGAATTTTGAAGAGCCGAATATAAACTGGTTTAAAGGCGGAAAGCTGAACATCACCGAAAACTGCCTGGACCGCCACCTGAAAACCCGCGGCAATAAACTGGCACTGATCTGGGAGCCCAACGACCCCAAAGAACGCTTTGTGCGCTTTACTTACCGCGAGCTGCACGAGAAAGTATGCCAGTTTGCCAATGTGTTGAAAAAGAATGGCGTGCAGAAAGGAGATCGCGTGTGTATTTACATGCCGATGATTCCAGAGCTAGCTTTTGCTGTGTTGGCCTGTGCACGAATCGGGGCAATTCATTCGGTTATTTTTGCAGGCTTCTCTGCCGTAAGTATGGCCGACAGGATTAACGATGCGGGTGCAAAAATGGTGCTTACTTCGGATGGTCTGAACCGTGGCTCTAAGCAGATACCAGTAAAACGTGTGGTAGACGAAGCCTTGGAAAGCTGCCCATCAGTAGAGAAAGTAGTTGTAGTAGAGCGCCTGGGTTGGGCTGTAAATATGGTAGAGGGCCGCGATGTATGGTATCATGATGAGGTAAAAGATGTAAGCAAAGACTGCCCTGCCGAAGAAATGGACGCCGAAGATATGCTGTTTATATTGTATACTTCAGGCTCGACGGGCAAACCGAAAGGGGTGGTGCATACCTGTGGTGGCTACATGGTATATGCGCAGTATACTTTCATGAACGTGTTCCAGTACGAGGAAAGCGATATTTACTGGTGCACCGCCGACATCGGCTGGATTACCGGCCATACGTACCTGCTGTACGGTCCGCTGCTAAGTGGCGCAACTACGCTGATGTTTGAAGGCGTGCCTACTTACCCCGATATGGGCCGTTTCTGGCAGGTGTGCGATAAGTTCGGTGTATCTATTTTCTATACAGCGCCAACGGCCATCCGGTCACTTATGAGCGGCGATATAGACCACGTACTTTCTTATAGTTTAGATTCATTAAAGGTATTGGGTTCTGTAGGCGAACCAATAAACGAAGAAGCCTGGCACTGGTACCACACCCACGTGGGTAAAGAGCGCTGCCCGCTGGTAGATACCTGGTGGCAAACCGAAACCGGAGGCATCATGATCTCTACACTAGCTGGTGTAACCCCTATGAAACCAGCCCATGCCACGCTGCCATTGCCAGGTATACAACCTATACTTGTTAACAGCGACGGTTCCGAAATTACAGAGAATGAAGTAGAAGGCCACCTGTGCATGAAATTTCCGTGGCCGGGCATCATACGTACTACTTATGGCGACCATGAGCGTGCACGCCTGAGCTACTTCTCTACTTACAAAGGTCTATACTTTACCGGCGATGGAGCCAAGCGCGACGAGAACGGTTTATACCGCATCATAGGTCGGGTAGATGATGTAATCAACGTATCCGGTCACCGTTTTGGAACTGCCGAGATTGAAGAAGCCATTAACCATAACCAGCATGTGGTAGAATCGGCTGTAGTAGGTTACCCACACGACCTGAAAGGCCAAGGGATTTACGCCTTTGTTGTCTGCAAAGATAAGCCGGAGCGCGAAGATTATTTGCGTGCCGAGATCATCGAAACGGTGGTAGAGAAGATTGGCAAAATTGCCAAGCCGGATAAGATTCAGATCGTAAGTGGCCTGCCCAAAACCCGCTCCGGAAAAATCATGCGCCGCATTCTGCGCAAAGTAGCCGAAGGCGATATCTCTAACCTGGGCGACACTTCCACCTTGTTAGATCCGGATGTAGTGGATGAGATAAAGGCCGGAGCGTTGTAATTTATTGATTAGTTTAAGTGTAAAGTCCTGCAGTGCCTATTGTAGGACTTTATACTTAAACTAATCAATAACCCTTCAAGCCTGGAGGTGTACTTCAAAGACCTAGTCTGTCTAAATTCGCACAGAACAACACCTACAAGATAGGTTAAACTACCGCTGAAAATCATCAAATATTATCTGTGAGTACTCTTAATGTGTTCGTGGCATTACTAGCGTTACTGGTCCAAATAATGGAATAACTATAGTAATGGGAGAGGGGCAACAAGAAAAACATTTAGGGTAATATTTATAAGTGCCTATATAGTTTTATGTTTGTATTTTTAAGAACATCTCAACACGGAACTACTGCATACATGAAGGGTATACTGATCATAATACTTGTTACAATCTCACTTTATAGTTGTAAGAAGGAAGACGTTTTTAATCCTGTATTCACAGGGAATGTGGAGCTTAAAAGTCAACAGGAAGTAGATGCTTTTGCTGCTAAAGGGTATACCGAGATCAATGGATCCTTAACAATAGGAGCCATGTCTGAAACGGATATAACAAATTTACAAGGCCTTAAGAGCCTGACGAAAGTAAGTGATGAATTAAGTATACTCAGAAATATTAACCTTGCCAGTTTAGATGGCTTGCATAACATAGCAACGGTAGGCTCCAGATTATTTGTATACCAGAATACAACGCTAAAGAATCTTGATGGCCTGAATGGTTTATCTTCAGTAGGAAGTTTACAGCCGGATAAAAATCGAAGAGGTATTACTATTGATATGAATCCAGCATTGCTAAATGTTGATGGTTTAGCAAACGCAGTATTAGAGGGAGGTAGTTTATTTGTAGAAGAGAATGCTTCTTTAGTTAACCTGGATGGGTTAGGTAATATCTCGGGAGCAATTGTAGAATTAATTATTAGCGAAAATAACGATTTAGTAAGTATAACCGGGCTGGAGGGCATTACATCGGCGAGTGGTGGCTGGTTTACTATTAGTAACAACCCGAAACTTACAAGCCTGGCCGGATTAGAGAATATCCGTACAATTGGGGGGCATGTTAAATTAATGTCTAACGATGCTATTACAGACCTTCAAGGGCTTAATGGAGTAACTGAGATTGGTGGAGGACTGGAAATATATGGGAATGATGCCCTGGCAAGTATTAAAGAACTTGGTAACCTTACATCTATAGGTCATAACCCTATGATGGGAAATAGCAGGCTGATTATAACAGCTAATGGGCCGCTAGTTACTATTGACGGGTTAGAGAAGCTTAAGGCATTGAACGGGTTTTTAGAAATTGGCTGGAATAAGAGTTTGCGTAACTTTTGTGCCATAAAAGGCTTACTTGAAAATGAAGAGCTGGTAGAAGAAGGAGAGTTTAAGGATTATATCGTAAACGGGAATGCTTATAACCCAACTATCCAAAATATACTAAACGGCAATTGTTTCAGGTAAGATTGTAGACTATAAAATTATTCAAAATTACGCTAACTGTTAACTATTAAACTTTATTCAAATCACATCCCCATGCCCAGAAAAGCCTTTACTGCCGAAGGTGCCGTATCCGTTGGTCCTTACTCGCATGCTGTAGAAACTGGTAACCTATTATACTTATCCGGCCAAACGCCAATAGATGCTGCTACTGGTAAACTGGTGGAAGGAGACATTTCAGCCCAGACGGAGCAGTGCTTTGTAAATCTTTTTGCGGTGCTTAAAGCAGCAGACCTTACCCCGGACGATGTAGTGAAAGTAAATGTGTTCCTAACTGACATGGCCAACTTCAGCGCGATGAATGAAGTGTATAAAACGCAGTTCTCAGAGCCTTACCCGGCACGTACAACTATAGGCGTGGCATCCTTACCACTGGGCGCGCAGGTAGAAGTTGAAATGATAGCAGCCAGAAAATAGGTTTTACCACAGCCGCCAATTTTAAAACCCCTTATCTTTGCATCGCAACAAAGCATAGCTATGATAGACGAGCAGCATAACCCCTGGACTACCCTTTCATCGAAAAATATCTACCAAAACCCCTGGATAAAAGTGCGCGAAGACAAAGTGCTGAACCCTAAAGGTGGCGAAGGTATTTACGGTGTGGTAAGCATGAAGAACAAAGCTATCGGCATTATTCCGATAGATGATGAAGGTTATACTTACCTGATTGGCCAGTACCGCTACCCGCTCAACGAATATAGCTGGGAAATACCAATGGGGGGTGGTTTGGTAGAGAACGATATCCTTGAATCAGCAAAACGCGAACTACAGGAAGAAACTGGTTTTACTGCTGCAAAATGGACGAATATTTGCCGCCTGCATACTTCCAACTCCGTTACCGACGAAGAAGGCTTCGTTTTTCTGGCACAGGAATTAACCGCAGGTGATACCGCTTTTGAGGAAACAGAAGAACTGCACATCAAACGCGTACTATTCACCGAAGCCGTGCGCATGGCACTTAATAATGAGATAACTGACGCTATCAGCGTTGCAGGTATCCTAAAAGCTGCTTTTATACTTGGAGTCAGGTAAGTTTTCCCTTTCCAGCCTCTTGTCAGACTCCGGATTTGCAGATTAATATAGACTTCGTAGCATCCGTAGGTCCTATTAGCGTCTGGCTACGAAGCAAAGGTTATTGGCAAAGACGCTCTAAGGTTTTGTAAACGCTCGGAAGTGATTTCTGTCTTTGCTATAGTTGCCGTGGTCCAACCATCCCCAGCCCCTCCTGGTCTAAGGCGGGGAGCTTTCCATGCCCCTAACGTTTCATCAACTATAGTTCTATAGTTACAGCCTGTGAACGAACAGGTTATGACCAGTACCTACGAAACTACAACCACGAGAAAGCTATATAACTATATCAGCTCAAACAAACTATAAAATTAGCTATCGAACTGATTTCAGTCTTTGGGTTGAGCGCCTTTGATTTGTTGCGGTGCCGAAGGCAACACGAGCACAGCGAGGGTAGCTTCAAATCAGCAGCGCGATGCCCGAAGACGGGGCCTCGCGGCCGTGAGCACACCAAAGCTAACTATAGAAAGGTAGGTGAGTAGAGCTCCCAGGATTGGAGGCAGCTATAGAATAAAGGCTTGGTTCAATTAATTATATAATCTAATAGGACATATAAGATCCCTCGGCTAACGCTCGGGATGACAAGGCGGAAACTATAAACTGTACTTCTAACCATACCATTCACCACTACACCACCATATTGAATTATTCTGCAGCGGCAGTGGTTTTTGAAGCGTTGAACAATGCTGGAATATTCTTACATTTGATCCCATGAAAGTGCTGAAATACCTGTCGCAACGTATTTATACTACCTGGTGCTGCACCTGGTTTATAGTACCTTTCGTGGTGACATATCCATTTCAGGTACTGCTGTTGCGCAAGCAGCAGTGGCACAAACATGTACATAACATTAACAGGTTATGGTCTACCATATTTTTGCGCATGTTCATTACCCCTCTGCAGGTGGAGTGGCGCATGAAATTAGACCCGGAGCAGCGTTATATCTTTACGCCAAACCACAGCTCTTACCTGGATATTCCGATGATGCTGCGCGCTATCCCCGGTTTTCTTAACTTTGTAGGGAAAAGCTCGTTGGCTAAAGTACCTTTATGGGGTAAAGTATACGGAGCGCTTTATATCAGCGTAGATCGTAAGAGTGCCATGAGCAGTGCCAAGAGCTACATTCAGTCTAAGAAAACGCTGGATGAAGGGCGTAGCCTGGTTATTTTTCCGGAAGGAACCATTGCCCCGAATGCAGGGCAGGAGCTGTTGGAATTTAAAGATGGGCCTTTTAAAATAGCAATTGAGAAGCAGGTGCCGGTTGTGCCGGTAACTATGCCGTATAACCAGTACTTTATGCCTGACGTGGAAGAAGTAGGCTTGCGATTGCGCCGCCATCCACTCAAGCTGATCATACACGAACCTATTGAAACCGCAGGTATGACTTTGGAGGACCTGCCGGCACTAAAGGACCGGGTATTTCATATTATTCAACAAGAGTTAACTAAACACAACTATACGGATGTCAACAGATATTCAAACCATCAGAAAATTAGCACACCTGGCCAGGCTGGAGTTTAACGAAGAGAAAGAACAGGAGATGCTGGGCGACCTGAACAAGATCCTGAACTGGGTAGATAAGCTGCGCGAGCTGGATACCGAAAACATAGAGCCCCTGACGCACATGACCGCCGAAGTGAATGTGATGCGCGAGGATGTGGCCCAAAATACCGTTACACACGAAGAAGCATTGTTGAACGCTCCTAAAAAAGACTCCGATTACTTTAGAGTGCCAAAGGTACTGGAGTAAAAGGCAAGGCTGTTTATGAGTAAAACCAACTTCTGGAAAAACTGGGATACTAACCTGAAGTATCCCTATCTTTTTTTAATGGCCCTTGCTTTAGCAGCTCTGTTGCTAGGCGGCTATTATTATTTTGCCGGTAATACCTCGGCATACGCCTGGGATAAGATAACTGACCTGCAGCTGGTGTCGGTGCCTGTACACGAAGTTACCAGGCTGCTCGAGCCATTTACATTATATGCTGATGGGTACCTGGTGCTGGAGCAGTACGATGTAGCCCCAGCCGTAGTCAGGACCTGGCCTGCCGTTATTTTCCTGAGTATACTTGGCATCTGCATCGCTTTTTACACAGCCGCAATAAGTACCATGCGGCAGGTGCCATACTTTGCAGGTGTTCTGCTGCTGATGCTGTTCCTGGCATCCTTTAACATCGATCTTTTACAGGTTTTTGGAGCTGAGCCCAGCCAGACAATGTTGCTGATGGCTATTGTGCTGCTGGCCGGGTTAAGTTATGGTTTCCATGCATTCTGGAAGCATATAACTTTTGGCTGGCGTGTAGTTGCTATGCTTGCTGCTGTGCTTGTTCTAGGTGTGGCTATTTTATCCGAAGCCGAGTTTGCCCCTTCGCTTACAGCCCTGCACCTTGTAAACTATAGCTCGCTGGCTACGCTCATTGTTACCACACTCTTCATGATATGGGTATCTTTTGAGAACATAAATGCCCTGCTCTGGATAAATACTCAGGCAAAGACACCTGAGCGCCGTTTCAGTATTTGGCAATTTATACTGATCTCAGGTCTATACTTAACTAACCTGCTTCTTTTATACCTGCGCCACGTTGGTTACCTGCAAACCGATCTGATTTATGTTAATGGTTACCTGATTCTGTTGCTTTCGGTAATCGCCGGCTTTTGGGGAATGCAGCAGCGCGAAGCTTTTTATGGTAAATATTTCCCGTTCAGGCCTACAGGTGCTGTTCTATACTTAGTGTTTGCTACCATTGCGTTTCTAAGTATAGGTTATGCGTTTGCTACTGCCAACGATTCGCTCACTGTACTATATCATAACCTTATTATCTATACCCATCTGGTATATGGGGGAGTTTTCTTCCTGTACCTGATGCTTAACTTTGGTAAGCTGATAAAGGAGCGTAAAGCAGTTTACAAAATTGTATATGAGCCGCGTGTATTTACACTGTTCTCATTCTTCCTGATGAGTACCGTGGTAGTGGCTATACTGGTAATTCGAACTCAATACAGCACCTATTTCCAGGCCAAGGCTGGCTACTATAATTATCTCGGGGATCTGTACCAGGCATCTGAAAACCCGGTGTTGGCAAAACGCTTTTATGAAGAGAGCGATGTGTACGATATCAATAACGTGAAAGCCAACTATAGCCTGGCTTCTATGTACCGCGAAGAGCAGCAGCGCAATAACGAGATCGTGCACCTGAAAGGCGCTATGGCCAAGCGGCCAAATCCGAAGCTGTATGTGCGCATGGCCAACCTCTACGACGAGAAACAATATTTCTTCGAAAAACTGTACGTGTTGCACGAAGGTATTGACAAGTTTCCGGAGAGTGCAGAGCTTTATAACAACCTGGCACTGCTTTACATGCAAACCAGCGTAACTGACTCTACAGAATATTATTTCAACCTGGCCCAGAAGTATTCTTCAAACGAAGAAGCCATTCAGAGCAACAGGCTGGCCTTTTATACCCGACAGGCTATGTTGGAACCAGCACGTGCTTTACTAGCGCAGAGCAAAGGCGGGAACTATACTTCGTTACGCAGCAACATGGCGGCGCTACGGCAACTGTTAGGTGCAGATGCAGGACAGAAGGATGAGGTTTTTGCACCTGATTCGCTGGAGCGGGTTGAAGAATTTACGCTTTTCTATAACCAGGTACTTAGCGGGTTAAGTAACGGCGATACTTCTCAGCTCAAGACCATAGACCGGTATCTGAAAGCCTCAGGCAATCAGCTGTTCCAGGAAGATCTCTTGTATAGTAAAGCTTTGGTGCACCACTATAACGGTCGCCCGAAAGAAGCCAGAAGTATAGTTGAGAATTTAGCCTTAGCCGCCTCAGAGCGAAGCGGGTACTATTATAATGCATTAGCCATCTGGATGCTGGAGGAAGAGAATTATCGTGCGGCTGCTCACTACTTTAAACTGGCAAAAGATCATGGGTATAATCAGGCCTTTTTATCGCATGGGTATGCGCTGGCAATGGCCCACGATACAGAAGCAGCTGTAAACTCTTTACAGGAAGTAGGATATACGGAAGTAGCATCTGCCATGCAGGTGGCCGACCAACTACAGCAGGTATTACAGCAGGATGTGCAGCAGATTATTGCTACAGCCCCGGATGCTGACAAAGTTAAATACCTGCAGGCTTATTTGTCGCAACTACAGCCCCAGGAGGTAGATGCACTTGTAAGTGCCGTTAAAGAGAAAGAACTGCAGCGTGTGGCATTGCTTGCCCGAATAGACTACCTGCTACAGCGTAAAAACTGGAAAGCAGCGAACCAGGCAATTAAGGAGGCCGGCACCAGGTTACAACCAGAAGGTGAACTGCGCAGCAGGCTTAACCTGCAACAGCTAAAACTATGGCATTACACAAAGAATTATGATGCCTTGCTCAGCCGCATGGATAACCTGCACCTCACCAACCGGGACAAGAAGTATAATTTATACTTTAAAGCAAGTATAGCAGCAGCTAAAGGGCGTACACGGGAGGCGGCTGAAAAGTATAGCCAGGCAGTAAAAATGCTTTTGTATGATGAAGAAGTAGTAAAGGCTGCTGCTGCTTTTTATAAAGAGTATACCCCTGATAAGATGACGTCTTATGAGATTTTGCTGGATGGTATAACCTATAATCCTTTCTCAGCAGAGCTGCACAAGGCATACGCGCTGGAAAGTCTGGATAAAGGGTTGGAAAGCTATGCAGAGCAGGCACTTCAGACATTACAGGGCTTGCTTCCTGCCTCAGAATACAGTACATTTATAAAGCAGTATGAAAGCCACCGCCAGGCTGCCGCAGAAAAAGCTGACGACTGGCAACTATAAAAAGCCTGTATGAGCATCATTATTGAAACACATCATATTTCTAAAGTATACCGCATGGGCAGCGAAGTGATCAATGCCCTGCAGGATGTTTCTATCACCATAAACAAAGGCGAATATGTAGCTTTTATGGGGCCGTCGGGTTCTGGTAAATCTACGCTGATGAACATTATTGGCTGCCTGGATACGCCAACCGGTGGGCAGTACATCCTGAACGGGAACGATGTGAGCAACATGACTGATAACGAATTGGCTGAAGTTCGAAACAAAGAGATCGGTTTCGTGTTTCAGACCTTTAATCTTTTGCCACGTCAGTCGTCGCTGGAGAATGTGGCGCTGCCCCTTATTTATGCAGGTTATAACAAATCGCAGCGTGAGGAGCGGGCACAGAAAGCGTTGGAAAGCGTAGGCTTGGGAAACAGGGGCAAGCATAAACCAAATGAGCTTTCAGGCGGTCAGCGACAGCGTGTGGCAATTGCCCGTGCTTTAATTAACAATCCTAGTATTATACTTGCCGATGAGCCGACCGGTAACCTCGATACCAAAACCTCTTACGAGATCATGGAGCTGTTCGAGAACCTGCACTCTAAAGGCAATACAATTATTATGGTAACCCACGAAGAGGACATTGCAAGATATGCACACCGCATAGTACGCTTACGCGATGGTTTGATCGAATCGGATACTATAAACACCAATATAGCTACCGCAGCCATGATGCGTGAAGCAAACACTGTAAATGAAAATATACACTAAAACCGGCGATAAAGGCACCACTGCGCTGATAGGGGGAACCCGCGTAGCCAAATCACATCTTCGTATCGAAGCTTACGGAACTATAGATGAGCTGAATTCATATATCGGGCTGGTACGTGACCAGGAAGTAAACACATCAAGAGCTGATATTCTAAAAGAAATACAGGACAGGCTGTTTACCATTGGCTCTATGCTGGCCACTGATCCTGAAAAAGATGTGAAGATGGTTACCCCGGACCTGCACAACGAAGACATTCTGCTGCTGGAAAAAGAAATAGATGCAATGAGTGAAGATGTACCGCCGCTGCGTGCTTTTGTACTGCCGGGTGGTCATCAGTCGGTATCGTTCTGCCATGTCGCCCGTTGTGTTTGCCGTCGGGCAGAGCGGCTGGCTATCCGGTTACAGGAAGAGTCTCCCGTTGAAGAACTGATTATTATTTATTTGAACAGACTTTCAGATTACTTGTTTGCTCTTTGCCGCCGTATGACTTACGAACTGAAGGCAGAAGAAATAACCTGGAAGCCCAGAGTTTAACAACCCTTTACAACTAACATTATAGCTATGTCTACTGATACGTTAACTATATCTACCCAACCTGTAGCAAAGTCGCGCATTTCAGAGCTTGATTTTAATAATATTGAATTTGGTAAGATCTTTTCGGATCATATGCTGGTGGCTGACTTTAAAGATGGCGCATGGCAGAGCCCACAGATCGTACCATACGGCAACATGTCGCTGAGCCCGGCTACATCGGCTATACATTATGGTCAGGCTATTTTTGAAGGCATGAAGGCGTACCGCAGTGCGGATGGTGATATCCTGCTTTTCAGGCCATACGATAACTTTAAGCGCCTCAACATCTCTGCAGACCGCATGTGCATTCCTGAGATTCCGGAAGAGATATTTATGCAAGGGCTTGAGCAACTACTTCGTGTAGATGCTGCCTGGGTACCACCAACTGCCGGAAGTGCCTTATATATCCGTCCGTTCATGTTTGCTACCGACGATTTTATTGGTGTAAGGCCATCCTCCAACTATAGATTTACTATTTTCTCGTGCCCGGTGGCAGCTTACTACAGTGCACCTGTAAAAGTAGCTATTGAGACCAACTATGTACGTTCTGCAGAAGGTGGTGCAGGGTACGCAAAAGCAGCTGGTAACTATGGTGCGGCTTTGTATCCGGCAAAAAAAATGCAGGAAAAAGGGTATCAACAGCTAATCTGGACCGATGCCAAAGAGCACAAGTATATCGAAGAATCAGGCACTATGAACGTAATGTTCGTGATCGATGGGGTGCTGATTACACCTAGTGTGAGCTCAACTATACTTGCCGGTATTACCCGCGACAGTGTATTACAGGTTGCCCGTGATATGGGATATAAAGTAGAAGAACGCAAAGTATCTGTGGCAGAAATAGTAGAAGCTCATAAAGCCGGTACCTTGCAGGAAGCATTCGGTACAGGAACAGCTGCAACTATAGCCCAGATTGCAACTATATACTATAATGGTGAAGACATGGATCTGCCTGCTGTAGAAGGACGTGAGATATCGAACAGGGTAGCTCAGGAACTGGATCGGATTAAAACTGGCCAGGCGCCGGACCCATATAACTGGGTTTACAGGATTAGCTTATAGTAAGATAAATATAGCATCAGATGCTGAAGTATAGCCACCAGGTTTATATTTCAGCATCTTCTTGTTTTAAACAAAGTATAGCAAAACAAAAACTATAAAACGATGACTGCAGAGCAGGTAAGAGATTTAAAGGCGCGCGTAGAAGCCTTGAGGAGGTATCTTTGACTACGATAACAAAAAAGAAGAAGTAGAGAAGGTTGAACTCCAGACCACTGCCCCCGACTTTTGGGATAATCCGAAAGAAGCCGAAAAAGTGCTGAAAGAAGTAAAGGGCATTAAAGTATGGACAGAACATTACGAAGAGGTAGAAAAGAAGTATAACGACCTCGAAACGCTTTTCGATTTTTACAAAGAAGGAGACGTTACAGAAGAAGAAATTCAGCAGGAAGCCAAAGCTACTACCGAAGCGATAGAAGGACTGGAATTTAAACGCATGCTGAGCGGCGAGGAAGACCAGCTAAGCGCTATACTTGAGATAAACCCCGGTGCAGGTGGAACCGAAAGCCAGGACTGGGCTGAGATGCTGATGCGTATGTACATTATGTGGGCTGAGTCTCATAATTTTAATGTAAAACAACTCAACTACCAGGCTGGCGATGGTGCAGGTATAAAATCGGCAACGCTGGAAATTACCGGTGACTTTGCCTATGGCTATTTGAAAGCTGAGATTGGGGTACACCGTTTGGTTCGCATTTCTCCATTCGATTCAGGTGGGCGTCGCCATACGTCGTTTGCTTCCATATTTGCTTACCCTGTAGTGGATGATACCATCAATATCGAGGTAAACATGGGCGATATTGAGTGGGATACGTTCCGTTCGGGTGGTGCCGGTGGCCAGAACGTGAACAAAGTAGAAACGGCTGTGCGTTTAAAGCACAAGCCAACAGGTATAGTTATCGAATGCCAGATCGAGCGTTCGCAGCTCATGAACAAAGAACATGCTATCCGGATGCTGAAGTCGCGGTTATACCAGATAGAGGTAGAGAAGCGTAACGAGGAACGCGACCGCATCGAGAGCACCAAAAAGAAGATAGACTTTGGATCCCAGATCCGGAACTACGTGCTGCACCCATACAAATTAGTAAAAGACGTAAGAACAGGCGTAGAGCGAACAGACGTGCAGAATGTATTAGATGGCGACCTTGACGAATATATTAAAGCTTACCTGATGCAGCAATAGAAATCATACTTCAACAGAGATATTTCGGCACCACAGCTAACGCACATTTATAGTTAGCTGTGGTGCCTTTTCATTTTATCAATCCGAACCAAAGTTACTTCTCCTTTTCGAGTTTTAAATATGAAGTTAGATTCTCTATAAAGACTTCAAATAATATAGCGATATAACAATAGATGTATAAGGCGCACTATAAATAAAATTAAAAGAATATTTTCTATTACTACTATACTGGTTGTTTAAACATTGATTCGGGCTCAGAGTAATCTTTGTTACAGTGTTTGTAGCTGCTCCAGATGTATTTTTCTGTCCTACATGCCCTTGATTAACAGGTACAAATTGATAAAAATAAGTTTTTATCAAGATTAAATTTGATTGTGTGCGTATAAGGTATAGTTAAATAATATTGCCTTCCCTCTACATTCAGAACTATACTCCTGGTGCTACTATAAAATATTAGTCCTCTACCGCCTGCGCTATAGTTTCTGTTCGCAATAGCTCCTCATAAACGTTTCTGTTGCTCTTATGCGAAAGAGGCTGTTTATCTCGTGTTATCTGCTTTTCACTCTGTTAACTCATCTTACTTATGACAGCAAATGAAAAAACTATTACTTCTAAGTTTTGTCTTGATGTTCACCCTATTTCAACAGGCGTTTGCACAAGGCAGGACTGTGTCTGGTAGAGTAACTGACCAGGCAACTGGACAAGCCCTACCGGGTGTGGCTGTAATAGTACAAGGTACTACCGTTGGTACATCAACTAACGTAGATGGTGCTTATACTATTAGTGTGCCAGCCGGTAGCAATGCACTCGAGTTCCGATACATCGGATATCAAACTGTAACAAGAACAATTGGTGATGCTACTTCGATAAACGTTACACTATCTGCTGATACAAGACAACTGCAGGAGGTTGTTGTAACCGCACTTGGTGTGGAACGCGAAGAACGATCGCTTGGCTATTCAGCCAGTACTGTTCAGAACGACGAAATTACCAAAGCCAGAGCAACCAGCCCGATGAACTCGCTGCAAGGTAAGGTAGCGGGTGTAAATATTACACAAGCTTCTGGTCAACCAGGTGCTTCTACAAAAGTAATTCTTCGTGGTTACAGCTCTATTGGCGGTGATAACAACCCGTTATATGTAGTGGATGGTGTGCCTATAACTAACGGTTCCGGAAACTATGCAGCCAGTACTGTTCCTGGTGATGTTAACAGAACCCAGGACTTCGGTAACCGTGCCAACGACATTAACCCCGACGACATCGCATCTATAACTATACTTAAAGGTGCTGCAGCAACATCTTTGTATGGATCAAGAGCTGCAAACGGAGCCATACTTATTACTACCAAACGTGGCCAGGTAGGCGAAAAACCTAAGATTGAGTTTGCCAGTTCAGCTACCTACTCACGTCCTTTGTTTCTGCCACAACTGCAAAACCGTTTCGGACAAGGTTGGAATGCTACCTATATCAGTAACGAAAACGGTAGCTGGGGACCAAGACTAGACGGACAAACACGCCTATGGGGTAACGTAGTTGATAACGCACAGCAATTGAAACCTTTCGCTGCACAGGAAGATAACCTGAAGGATTTTTTTGATACAGGTAGTTCTTACCTGAACACCATATCTGTAAGTGGTGGCTCAGAGAAATCTACTTATTACCTCTCTTATAGTAATGCTTCTGAAAATGGTATTATACCTACCGATGCAGATACTTATTATCGAAATACGGTTGCTTTAAGAGGTTCTACCAAAGGCGAAAAGCTTTCTGCTTCTTCCAGTCTGAATTATGTTCGTAAAGATGCTGCAGTAGTTACCACTGGTCAGGGTGGCGCTGGTACAACCTTGTATCAGGAGATCATCCAGATTCCGCGGGATATGAGTATAGTAGACTTCGAAGACTTGAATAACCCATTCAATACAAACGATAACTACTTTACGCTTTACGCGCAGAATCCATACTGGCCAATAACCATGAACGGTAACGACTTTGAAGAAAACCGATTCTTTGGTAACATCACATTAGACTATAAATTAAATGAATGGTTAACCTTATCAGCCCGTGGTGGTGGTGACGTAGCAAACGGTGGATTAAAAGACTGGATCAGGCCTTATGATTATACGCCTGGTAGCCCTAACGCTACAGCCAGCCCATCAGAAGGTTATGTAGCTGAGATAAATACAATTGCAAGAGAGTTAAACTCTGATATAATTGCGTCTACTAATAATGACCTGTCAGAAGAAATCCATCTTAATGCGTTGGCTGGTTTTAACGTGAACGAGCGCTATGGTAAAAATACGACAGCATCTATCACTAACTTAAGTATACCAGACTTCTTCGACCTGTCAAACACAACAGACCCTGTAACAGCAAATACTACTACACAACAACGTAGATTAGTAGGCTTGTATGGTCAGACCGAATTCTCTTACCGGGATTACCTGTTCCTGACCTTGAGTGCCAGAAACGACTGGTCTTCTACACTTCCAAAAGAAGATAATTCTTTCTTCTATCCGGCAGCAAACATAGCCTGGGTGTTCACAGATCAGTTCACAGATATGCCAGCAACATTATCTTATGGTAAGTTAAGAGCATCCTGGGGACAAGCTGGTAATGATGCTCCTGTGTACAGTGTAGACCAAGTATTTATACCAGGCGGTACAGGTCTTGGCTTTGGTAGTATTCTTTTCCCGATTGCAGGTAGAAACGCCTTTGAACAAACCAACCAGATCGGTAACACCCAGTTACAACCAGAGATTACAACTGAAATTGAAATCGGTACAAACCTGGGCCTTTTTGATAACAGGCTTAATGTTGACTTAGCCTTTTATAACAGGAAAACAACTGACCAGATTCTGGCTGTGCCTGTAGATCCTTCAACAGGTTTTACTACCAAAATACAAAACTTCGGCGAGGTACGGAACAGAGGTATAGAGCTGCTGCTTTCAGGTACTCCGGTACAGGCAGGAGACTTTAACTGGGATGTTCGTTATACTTTCACAAGAAACAGAAACGAAGTTGTAGAACTTACTGAAGGCCTTGAAGAGGTGCTGTTAAATGGTGTGTACGGCATTAGATTCGTTGCAGAAGCAGGAGAACCACTTGGTGTGTTTAAAGGTATTGATTACCAGCGCGATTCACAGGGACGCATTATAGTTAATGAAACAACTGGCTTCCCGCTGGCAGGTGAAGAAGTTAAATTTGGTGATGCGCAGGCTGACTTCCAGATGGGTTTATATAATACCTTCAATTATAAGGATTTCTCACTTTCTTTTGGTTTCGACTATAGAAAAGGTGGTCTGTTCTATTCATATACCCAACGCCTGACTCAGTTCGTGGGTAACTCAACTAACACGTTATATAATGATAGGCTACCATTTATTGTGCCTAATTCAGTTGTAACTGTTGATGCGGATGGTGATGGAGTTCCGGATACGAATGGTGAGGGCGATTTAATTACTGTACCAAATACTACCCCTGTTGATGCACAAAGTGTAGTAGATTACTGGAACCCAAGCAGTAACCCACCAATTGAGCGTGAGCACCTTAAAAACAGAACCTTCCTGAAGATGCGCGAACTTACATTAGGTTATAACCTTCCTGCTACTTTTATAGAGCGTACTCCATTCAGTAGCGCCAACATCAGCTTTGTAGCCAGAAACCTGTTTGCAGCAACTCCTGAGGACAACAACATCATCGACCCTGAGTCTACAACTTTTGGTAACGACCTGCTTAGTGAGTTTGGTGAATTTGCAGGCGGACCGACTACCAGAAGCTATGGTTTAAGTCTCAGATTTGGTTTCTAAGAACAGTTAAAATTGAAAGACATGAAAAGAGCAATTAGATATTTCGGAGCTATCATGGCAATGCTGTTCGTAACGGCCTCATGCGATGATTTTCTGGATGTTAACGAAGATCCAAATAACCCGGCAGATGCACCAGCAGAACTGCTGTTTCCGGCAGCTGTAATTTCTACGGCAGGTACAGTAGGTGGCCAGTATGCTATACTTGGTGGTATATGGTCGCAATATTATACACAAAACAATGCGTCTAACCAGTACAAGGATATAGATTCTTATAACATACTTCCTACTAATGGCACCTTTGCAGCCAGGTATACTGAGCTATATTCAGGAGCTCTATCTGATTATGAATCTATAAGAGTAAGAGCAAGAGCAAATGAACAATGGGATGCCTACCTTATGGCTACTGTTATGCAGTCTTATACATACCAGGTCTTAACCGATCTTTATGGCGATATCGCTTTTGATGAAGCACTACAAGGTGTTGAAGGCCAACTTGCTCCCGCATTTAGATCAGGGCCAGAAGTCTACGACTCCCTTATTGCCAGGATAGACGAAGCGCTGGCACGGCCTTTCCCAGCAGAAGATGCCAGTGTTGGTCTGTCTGAGAACGACATTATATTTGGTGGAGATATGGTGCAATGGGTGCGTTTCGCAAATACCCTGAAACTCAAAATCTTCATACGCCAGTCTGAGGCCCGCCCTGCTGTGGCACAGGCAGGCATACAAGCTATGTATGCTGAAGGTGCTGAATTTTTAGGTGCACCTGATATCGTTGATGAAGAACCCGAAGACGAATCTGCTAAGGTGGACATTTTTGAAGATGTGACCAGCAGAAGAAATCCTCTGTATGAAATGGACCAAAGTACGGCACTAAATACGAACCAGAACCTGAAGGCAAGCAATACTATGCTAGAGTTCCTGGAGGCGAATAATGATCCGCGACTGCAGCGAATATACAGAGCGGCCGGAACAGGTGGTTATAATGGTATGGATCAGGGATCATTTAACTTAACATCAGGGCAACTTAACCCATTGTCTGTGTCCAGAGCATTGATTGAGCCTGATGCACCGGTTTATTTTATTTCTGAAGCTGAAAGCTATTTTTTACAAGCAGAAGCAGTATTAAGAGGATGGGGTACTGGTGATGTAGCCGTACTTTATAATGCGGGTGTAGATGCATCTTTTGAGCAGATGGGAGTAGAAAGAGGTGGCTTATATGCTTTCCCGGGAGGTGGTTTTGAAGAACAGCTGGAAGCAATTATAATTCAGAAATGGATTGCATTAGCTGGTACTTACCAAGGTATTGAAGCTTTTTTTGAACAGCTTAGAACTGGCTATCCTGATTTCTTCAGTTACTCTATTGAGGGTGTTACAGGTGATTTATTCCCAACCCGACTTCCGCTACCTAGCATTGTTTCGCAGCGCAATCCTAATGCACCGCAAACTCCTGAAAGTATAACAACGCCTATCTGGTGGGATATTGATTAATCCTAACGATCTAAATCTTTGAAATCATGAAAAAGAATAAGATATTTTACGTTTTCACGCTTCTCGTTGCAAGCTTGTTTCTCAGTTGCGATGAAGATACAGAAGGCATCTCTCAAACCACTTTCTACCCGGTATTCGACATGCAGGGTGAGCAGTTCCAGACTATACTGGTGGGA
The DNA here is from genome assembly GCF_023630255.1 of Pontibacter deserti. NCBI lineage: Bacteria > Pseudomonadati > Bacteroidota > Cytophagia > Cytophagales > Hymenobacteraceae > Pontibacter > Pontibacter deserti. Next base: position 525,449 of record NZ_JALPRS010000002.1, read on the forward strand.
GAAAGCTATACTGATTCAGCCGTTACAGCTACAGAAGCTGGTGAAGAGATAGAAGTAACTGCTGAGGGGGAGGTTGATACAAGTACGCCGGGAGTATATATATTTACCTACTCTGCTACTAACAAGGATGGTTTTACACGCTCTGTATACAGATATGTAGGTGTACTTGATCCGGCAGTAGTTGATATAGATCTTAGTGGCCAATACAAACGTACTGCTGGTGCTGCAGGGGTCTCGACAGTTACAAAAATTGGCCCAGGGCTTTATAGAGCTGATAATATTGGGGGAGTAGGGACCCCAGGACCTTCTGATGCAATTCAATTCTTTCATCCGGAAGGCACTACTCTTATTGGCCCGCCACAAGTAGTAGCATCCGGAGCATTACATGCAATCGAAGATGGTTCTTTTGTACCACAAGGTAATACCGCCAGTCAATATAGCTGGAGGGTAATAGCTCCAGGGTTTGGTACCGTATTACGAACATTTGTAAGACTTTAATAGCAACGTTATGAAAATGAGATATACATATATTATTGCACTACTGTTCGTATTAGGAGTATTTAGTTCCTGCGACAGGGATGATCCGGATGTGGAGATGACCGCTGTGGGAGATATGGCTGGCGAATGGTATGTGACTTACCAGGTTCAAACAGGTTCTGGTACACCTGAACCATTTGCAGGTGGCTATCATCAGCATCTGACATACAATACTGCTGGCAATACTGATTCGATGTTTGTTGATGAATTTGGTACAATAGCTTTAAGTCAAACAAATACATTTCATTATAAAACAGCAGTTGGTATAAATAGAGCGGATAGAACATTCTCTACACAGAACAATTTAAATCTGTATGATAATAACTCTGTAACCATAAACAATGGTAAAGTGATTATCGGCGGTGGACGTTCAAGGTCAGGTGTAAAAACAGATAGCATTTATTACGAAGTTTCTTTAAGTGACAGACCTGATACCACCTTTATAGTATCGGGCCACAGAAGAACTGGATTTGAAGAAGATGAATTCTAACAGAGAAATACATCTAAAAAAGGGAGCATTTTGCTCCCTTTTTTTATCTCAAAAACTCATGATAGCCCTATGAGAACTATAAAATTGAATTTAGGAGCAGCTCTGCTCATTTTAGCTTTTGTAAACGGAAATGCATTTGCACAGCGTGGCGAGAAACTGGCCCTGCCACCCGGTGATTACTTTCATAATCAGCAATTTGCTATAGTTAAGTATGATAACATCACCGAAATAACCGAGAGAATTGAGAATGCCACTGGCTCTATATACCTGAATGATGAGTGGGCAACGGGTACACTTTATACTTCTTCGGGTCATGTGTTGCAGGACTCACAACTGAAGTATGATATAAAGCATGACGTGATGGAAATAAACACTCCGGATGGAGTTAAGGTTTTGCAAGGCCGCTACATTAAACAATTTGAGCTACAGGAAGCAAACCAAAAGGCCTTATATGTAAGTGGCAGCGATAATGATGTGGCCACAGGTTTGCATACAGCTTTCTATAAAGTACTCGCTTCTGCTAAGGATTTAAAACTCTTATCGCGCACAGAACTGCACTTGAAGCAATCTAATTACTCTCCTCAATTTGACGTTGGCAGCAAAACTGATAAGCTGGTTAAGAAAGAAAAGCTATACATAGCCCAAGGCAACAACCTTACAAAACTGGAGAAAGATAGCTTTTCTGTATTTGGGGGTAAAGCAGATAAAGTAAAGGCCTATGCCAAGGATAAAAAGCTGAAACTGCAGAAAAAAGAGGATGCTATTCAACTGCTCAGGTTTTATGCTAAGCTTAAATAAATGTACCTGATTGCTTACTATAGTTACCCGTAGGCTATAAATGGTAAAATCTTAATTAGTGCAAAAGCACATATCTCTTTTAGGATATGTGCTTTTGCGCTTATAGGTAACTGTAGTTATGAATTTGTATAATTTATCTTATAAAAGTATAAGTTATTATAATCTGTTGTCATTGCTGGTTTTTCTGATCTCTAGATTTAATGAGCAGGTTTGTCGATGTAAAATGCCTGTTCGTCGAAAAAAAATATGCTAAAATGTTGTTTTTGTCGATAAACATAAATATTATTGATTAAAGAATTGGAGCTCTATCGCCAGATGATTCACGTGTAGTTGTATTATAAAAGCTCCTCTTTTTCTATTCTCATTTTATATACATGATGGCTTGGCTGTTGTAAAGCAAGCATCAAATCTTTCATAATAGTTTAGTTTATATAGTTACAGCAAGCATAAAATGCTTCTGCAACTTTATTTCAAATGTTTTGCGCCTCTAAAAAGGTGTAACGGATAACTATTGCCTTTACTTAAGCTCTTAAACCTTAACTACTTAATCTATTATTCACTTTAATTGTATTCTAAATGAGAAAACTTTTACTACTTAGTTTTATTTTGACGCTAACGCTGCTGAACCAGGCAATGGCTCAAAGTAAAACCGTGTCTGGTACTGTAATAGATCAGGCTACATCACAAGGACTGCCGGGAGTGGCAGTTATCGTTAAAGGCACATCTGTAGGTACGGCTACAGGAGCAGATGGTAAGTATACACTCAACGTTCCTGAAAATGCCACTACGCTGGTATTTCGTTTTATAGGATATACTACAGTAGAGCGCGCTATTGGTAATGCCGCCAGTATTGATGTTACATTATCTGTAGATTCAAAAAAATTACAGGAAGTAATTGTTGTTGGTTATGGTACTCAAACCAAAGAGGAATTTACAGGTTCTGCTGCCTCTGTTTCAGGAGATAAACTAAAAGACGTGCCTGTTCAAAGTTTTGATCAGGCATTAGGTGGTAGAGCTGCAGGTGTAAATATTGTACAGCCGAATGGGGTTCTGAATAACCCTCCTGTTATAAGGATACGTGGTACAAACTCAATTTCCTTAAGTTCATTCCCACTAGTGGTTTTGGATGGTATTCCAATTAATACTGGTGATGTGTCTAGTACTTCTGCTGCCAGCAATGCACTTGGCGACATTAACCCAGCAGATATTGAATCAATAGACATTCTTAAAGATGCTGCGTCTACAGCTATTTATGGTTCAAGAGCTGCAGGTGGTGTATTACTGATTACTACTAAAAAAGGTAAATCTGGTAAACCAAGAGTTAATTATGAAGGTTGGGCCGGTGTAACAAATGCTACCAGACTGCCTGACCTATTAAATGCTGAAGAGTATATGCTGATTAAAAATGAGGCTGTACTTAACCAGAAAATATTAAGTGGTAAAGCTGATGACCCTAAAGTGGCATCTGCACTTTTCTTCCCATCTTATGATGCTGATGGTAAATTAATAGATACAGACTGGTATAATGAAGTATATCGTCAGGCTCGTCAGCAGAACCATAGCCTAAGTGTTTCAGGTGGTTCAGATGTGACTACTTATTTCTTCTCTGCAAACATCTCTGATCAGGATGGCTTTATCAAAAAGAATAACTTTCAGAGAAAAGCTGTTCGTTTCAACCTAGACCATAAAGTTAATAACTGGTTAAGAGTTAATGGCTCTGCAAACTATGTAAACAGCTTCAACTCTGCACCAAATACAGGTTCGGTACCAGGTTCTTCATTCAATACCAGTGGCTTAGGCCGACTTGCTATTGTTACTGCGCCAAACGTAGCACCACGAAATCCTGATGGCTCTTATAATATCAGAACAACTGACAACACAATGGGCAGAGGAGCAAACCTTACGCAGTCTGGTTTTACCAATCCACTTCCTTTATTAGACCTTAGCTCTTTTACTTCGGAGTCTGATCGCGTGTTTGGTACCTTTGGTGGTAATGTGCAAGTTGTTAAAGGAGTTGATTTTAAAACTTCTTATTCAATTGATAGAACCACTGTAGAAGGAATTTCTTTCCAGAACCCGCTACATGGTGATGGTTTCTCTAATAAAGGGAATGCAACCAACACTATGCAGCGTCTTGACAACTGGAACTGGATTAATACATTAAACCTTCAGAAGTCATTTGCTGATAAGCATAATATTACATTCTTAGTAGGTTCCGATATTCAATCTTTTGAGAATAAAGGTTGGGGTGCGAACCGTTTTGGAGTTGCTGATAACTTCTTTAATGAATATCAGGGTAACTTTACAAATATTAATCCTTCAGGTACTTATATTACAGAAAGAGCTTTTGTATCCGCATTTGCTCGATTTAATTATGACTTCTCTAAGCGTTATTTTATGACTTTTAACTTCCGTCGTGATGGAAACTCAGCACTAGCGGAAGGTAATAAGTGGGGTAATTTTGGTGGTGTTTCTGGTGGATGGGCTCTTTCTGAAGAAGGTTTCTATCAAAACTCCGGTTTATCTGACATAGCGAACAGTGTAAAACTTAGAGCAAGCTGGGGTAGAGTAGGTAATGGTAACCTTCCTAGTGCTTATGGTTCTATGTTCCTTTATGGCTCAGGCTTATATGCTGAAGTTCCTACACTAGTATTTAGTCAGGCCGGTAACTCTGAACTAGGATGGGAAACCAGTGATCAAACTAACTTAGGTTTCGACTTAGGTTTTCTTAACGACAGAATACAACTGGAATTTACTTACTTCAATAATGATGTAAATGGACTTATCCTAAGCGCACCACAATCACCTTCAAAAGGTATTCCGGATAACCAGATTTTGAAAAACGTTGGTTCAATGTATAATAGAGGTCTGGAATTTGCTATTAATGCAACTGCAATTGATAAGGGCAAATTCTCATGGAGTACGAACTTAAATTTTACAACGATTAAAAACGAAGTAACGGCTCTTGCAGATGGTAACGCTGATATTTTCGGTTTTACTGGTGGCCTTGAAATGACGAACGTAACCCGTGTTGGTTATCCTGTAGGTAGTATTTATGGCGTTAGAACAGCAGGTGTTAATCCTGAAAATGGTCAGCGTATTTTCCTGGATAAAGATGGAAAGCAGGTGCAATATAACCATGCTGCCCCTGCAGCACAGCGCTGGACATATATGGATGGATCAACAGCACCAGCCATTACAGCTGCCACAGACGGTAAGATTCTGGGTAACGCATTACCAACCTGGTATGGCGGTTTTCAGAACACTTTCAAGTATGGAAATATTGATCTTGGTATGAACTTCACTTATTCGGGTGGTAACTATATCTACAACGGTACCAAAGCAGGTTTACGTGATCAGCGCTTCTGGAATAACCATACAGATGTTCTGGAAAGATGGACACCTGAAAACAAAAGCACTGCTTTCCCGCGTGTAGTTTTTGGTGATAACGTTTCAAATGGTTCTGCCATGGTGATTTCTGAGAACGTTGAAAAGGCTGATTTCCTAAAGCTGCAATCTGCAACTCTAGGTTACAAAATTCCTGCAAATTTTGCAGATAAGGCAGGTATTAGCTCAATCAGAGTTTACACGCAAGTTTTCAATGCCTTCGTCTTAACTAAATATACTGGTGCAGATCCTGAAATTTCAACCAATGGTAATTCTAATATTACACCAGGTGTAGAGCGTAATTCTGTGCCACAAGGCAGAACATTTACTGTTGGTTTGAACATTGGCTTCTAACATTTTAATTGGAATAAAATGAAAAATATAAATATTAAAGTACACAAGCACTACCTGCTTAAAATGGCGTTTCTAGCTTTGCCATTTACATTTGCAGCCTGCGATACCGACGAGCTATTAAACCCAGTTCCGGAAACATCCATATCAGATAAGAATGCCTTTGATACTCCGGAAAGGATTCTTGGGCAGGTGAATGGATTATATGATGCACTCAAAAGTGGTCAGTTTTATGGTGGAAGACTCTTAATTTATAATGAGATTAGAGGAGAGGAGTACATTAACCGACTAACGAATGGTGTTACTGGCCTACAGACCTGGCAGCAAAATGTGCAGTCCGGAACTAACGAGGTACAAAACCTATGGGGAGCTGCTTATGCATCTATAAACAGAATAAATGTGTTCCTAAAGGGTCTGGAAGATAATAAAGCTAAAGTAGATCCTGCACTTTATACACAGTATCAGGCTGAGGCTAAATTTCTAAGAGCTCTTTGTTACCATAGTCTTGTAACACTTTATGCTAAGCCATTTAATGCCGATAATGGTGCTTCTCCGGGGTTGCCACTGCGTTTACAAGCTGAAACATCTACAGCAAATAACAACTTAGCCAGAAGTACGGTTGCTGAGGTTTATGCACAGATTTTGCAGGATTTGGACGATGCTGAAGCTGGCTTGCCATTAAATCATGCAACAGATCTCCTAAACACAACAAGAGCTCATAGAAATACTGCAATTGCTTTGAAGACCAGAGTATACTTGCATATGGGTAATTATGGTAAAGTAATTGAAGAAGCTCAGAAGATTGTATCTGGTACTACAACTTTTACAGCACCAACTGGAGTTGCACATGCCCTACAGGCTGATGTTGCAGTTCCTTTTGTTAACTATACTACAACAGAGTCGATCTTTTCAATGCCCATGTCTGATTTGGACGTGCCAGGTACTCAGAACCAGCTAGGTTTTTACTTTAATGCAGCTCCGACCGGAGGTGGTGAGTACTACTTAAACACTGCAGGTATAGTAAATGATCCGGCGTGGCCTGATACTGATGCAAGAAAAACTAATTTTATAGTTACTGAAGGAGGAAATATGTATCTGAAAAAGTTCAATAAGCCTTCTCCGTATACTGACTATGTTCCTGTAATAAGATATGCAGAAGTATTATTGAATTATGCTGAAGCTGCTGCAAGAACTAATGATCTTCCGAAGGCAATCGCCTTATTATCTGCAGTGCGCCAAAGATCAGATGCTTCTTATATTTTCCCGGCTGAAGCTATTGCAACCCAGGAAGCTCTTATAAATACTATCTTAAAAGAGAGACGTATTGAACTTCTAGGAGAGGGCTTCAGATCAATGGATATCACTAGAACACTTCAAACTTTCCCGGAGAAAACAGGAGGTGGATTAAGTGCACCAGCTGTTGCGCCATCTTCTAGTGATTATGTATGGCCGATGCCAAGCACTGAGATCGCAACCAACAAAGACCTGTAATATAGATTTGTTTGTCTTATAAGCCCGTTACATCTTGTAGCGGGCTTTTTTATTCGCTTATACCCTGATGAATTGCTGTTGTCGGTGCGGAGCTTTTTTGTGTAGTTTTGTGTTTGACACTAGTATAGCATAAATCATCATTTATAGCGATGTTACTTTCGAGTTTTAGCGGAAATGTTCTGGAAGCAGGTGTAGATGAAGCTGGGCGCGGTTGCTTGGCTGGGCCTGTTGTGGCAGCTGCAGTTATACTTCCCCCGGATTATAAGCATTCTTTACTGAATGACTCCAAACAGCTGAATAAGAAGCAGCGCGAGCAAATAAGAGAAGACGTATTGAAGGATGCTATTGCCTGGGCGATAGGAGAGGCAACCCCTGCAGAAATAGACAAGATCAATATTTTACAGGCTACTTTCCTGGCGATGCACCGTGCTGTTGGGGCGCTGGCGCACCAGGCAGAATACCTGATTGTAGATGGTAACCGCTTTAAACCTTATAGCACAGTACCACATAGCTGCATTGTGAAAGGAGATGGTAAATATCTTTCTATTGCGGCGGCATCGGTGCTTGCTAAAACACACCGGGACGATGTAATGCAGAAACTGGCAGCAGAATTTACAATGTATGGCTGGGAACGAAACGCAGGATACCCTACCGTAGAGCACCGCGATGCGCTGGCACTGCATGGTGCTACACATTACCACAGGCACTCCTTTACATTATTACCTAAGCAGCTACTCGTATTTGAGGATGCCGACCAGGTGGTGTAGCAACTGATACTTTAACGTGCGGTTACTTCAGCTTTATGAGGTCCAGGAACAAACTGAAACTATCTAACGAAGACTGGTTAGTATTAAAGTTGTCGAAGCTTAGTGGCTTTAAAATATAACCTGATACCTGTAATTTCTGAGCTGCCATACGATCTGTTTCCTCGTTAGAGGTGGTCATTATAAAAACCGGAATGTGGCTGAACTCAGGGTCGTGGCGTAATTCAGTTAAAAACTCGATGCCGTTCATCTTCGGCATATTTATATCAAGAAGTATAACTTTAGGGGCAGGTGTAATTCTTGGCACACCATCACCACGTAGCATTTTAAGGCCCTCACGACCGTTGCGTGCTACATGCAGAGGCTGTGTTAATCCAATTTTTTTAAGCTCTCGCTCTACATTCATAATATCCAGATAGTCATCTTCCACTAAAAGGATATTTGTGATTTTTTCACTCATTATTTAAATGTAATAAGGTGCTCTGAAACAAAAATAGTTAATCTAATCCGGAATTTCTAGTTTTTAGGCCAGGTAAACGTAAAAGTAGACCCCTGACCAGGCACGGAATCTACCCAAATTGTACCGCCCTGCCACTCTACAATTTTCTTAACGATTGCTAAGCCCACTCCAGTACTTTCAAAAGCATCTCGTTCCTGTAAAGTTTGAAAAATAACAAAAATACGCTCGTGGTACTCTTTATCTATGCCTGGGCCTGTATCAGAAACTGAGAAAGTATAAAAATGTTCATTCTCTCCAAAGCCTATAGTTACTTGGCCTGTTGGTTTATCATGGTACTTTATTGCATTACTGATCAGGTTAGAAAATACCTGCTGCAACTGTACCCGGGCAGTATATAAAACAGGTAAGCGATCAGGTATGGTAACTGTAAAATTTTCGGGCAGTGTAAGCATATCTACTGTTTCTGTCAACAGTTCTTTTACATCTACTACTTCTTCTACAGGTGAAGTACGGCCTATACGTGCCAGGGCCAGGATACCATTTATAAGGTTCTCCATACGGTGCACGCGAGCCCGCATCATGGTCAGGTATTCTTTTATGTTTTCGGGCAGTTCTTTGCCCATGTCCTCCTCAACCCAGCGCGAGGCCACCTCTATGCCACGTAAGGGGGCTTTAAGGTCATGTGATACAACGTAAGCAAACTGATCCAGCTCTTTGTTTTTCCTGTCCAGTTCGCTAAAAGACTCATCAATCGTATGGGCCATCACGTTCAGGGAATGCGACAGCATACTTAACTCATCATTTGCATCATCCTTTATCTGGGTTTTATAGTTACCTTTCGATATCTTATCGGCCAGGTTCACCATTTTCATGATACGGCCTGTAATAAGACGGGTAATGTAATAAGCCCACCCTAAACCAAGTATAACCGAAACTATAGTAAGTATAGACGATACCTGGCGTGTATTTTCTATACTTTCGCTAAGGCGATTCCTGCGTTCCTCGCGCACCTCGTATTCGTAAGTGTTAAAGTCCCTGAAAGCTGTTCTGATAGAATCCATTAATACCTTTTCCCCTAACACCAGGCTATCTATACTTAAACTCAGATCACTGGAGTTATCCGCCATGTCAGCACGGGTCATTTCGATAAGTGGCTCGGCATACTTAGCCTGCCAGTTTTGCTGCATCTTCTTAATCTCTTCTATCTTTTCAGTTTGCTGGGGAGAGTATTCTGTAAAAGTAGAGATCTCCTCAAATAGACTTGGGAGCTGCGCCTTTGCCTGTGAGTAAGGAATCAGGAAGGTTTCGTTACCATTAAGCAGGTAACCGCGGATACCGGTTTCAAGGTCGATGATGTTACGCTGAAGAGCAGCTGAGTTTCGAACCACGATCTGAGAACGTGAAACCCATTGTGTATTTTTAATTACTTCTTCTGATAGCCGGAAGTTAACTATAGCTACAGCCGTAAAGAGAGCCGAGATCAGGAGGAACCCGACAAACAGCTTAACCGATAATTTCATGTAAAGAGTTTACTTTCTATGGAACATCAGAGTGGTAATTATGCTATTATTATGATAGCCAGAGACATTACCACTAAAACAAATATAAGATTAAAAATCAAAGATTGCCGGAAGCCTTATGAAGGCCTTGATGGTGAGAAAGTATAATCTTGAGGTATAAAAAAGGTTGAAAATGCATGCGTGTTATTGATTTTGGCTAAAAAGTGTTTTATTCCCTTACGAAACCACGGGTGTAGGGTTATAATTAAGTGCAAATAAAAATAGTACCGCCTGAGCAGAGATACTTTACAGATTTGTGCCTGGCTGCGGATTTATACTTCTATTTTTTGTGTAGTAGTTTCAGTTACAATTACTAAAACTAGCTGCCTGAGTTGTTACTTACCTAGGTTTTTGGGCTGCTACAATATAAACCAGACTTCCGCCTGCCGATACATATTCTTCGTTCAGCAGCTTCTGCTTCATCATGATTTTATTGTAAAGCAGTTTCTCCCAGTAAGCATCAAATTTTTCTTTTTCGCCGCCGCCGGCCATGTAATAGTTCAGGTTGTCCTGGTAATCGTAACCCATGGCTTCGGTTTCTATCCATTGCAGCATCTGCTCTACGCGCAGTATCTTTTCCTGGGTATCATAAGGCGGGATAATAGCAAGCGCTTTATCTGATATCCATACTTTAACATCACGCAAACCTGCTTTCAGAAAAAGATCAGGAACAACATCCCCCAAAGAATTAAAGCCTTCGCCCAGGTTCTTTTTTCCTTTCTCTATCCGTAGCTTTATTTCCAGCACATCCAGCATGCTTTCTACATTAAAGTCTGTTTCGCCATACCGGTCGAACATCAGGTTCGGGACCAGGTTATTAGGCTCTAAGGCTACTACCCACGCACCCGGTTTAGTAACCCGGATCATTTCCTGGATAACGCGCTGCGGATTTTTTACATGGATGAGCAATGTCTGGCAAAGGGTAATATCGGCAATGTTATCGGGGAGAGGTATATCTGTAGCGTTGCCTACACTAAAGTTATAGTTGATTTTGTTGTGCCCGTATTGGCTGTGTGCCCGCTGCTGTGCCTCGGCAATATAACCAGGTTCATAGTCTACACCATACACTGAGCTACCGTCGGGCATATATTTTGAGAACTTAAAACCCATCATGCCTTTGCCACAGCCAATGTCTACCAGTGTCTGGCAGTATTGAATGTGCAGGCGATGGGCCAGTAATTCCAAGTAATCTTCGTTCCACCAATATTCCCGCGCCGGGCCAAGGTGTTCTTCTGAGTGTTGTTTTTCTTCGATATCTCTCAACTATAGTTTTGGTTAAGTATAAAAAATAAGCCTCTGCCAGGGCAGAGGCTTAACTTATAGTGCTGTTAAACAGGTATTACTTCATTTTTTTCCACTCTGCAATGGCCTGTTCATTCATACGTACATATTCCGGGTTGTTTTCCTTCTTGGCTAGTTCTATAGACTGCTCTGCGGTTTTTATGGCACCTTTATAGTCTTTTAAGTTAGCCTGAATTTTAGCCTGTGCATGGAGGTTCCAGAATTTAGGGTCGTTGGTATTGGCTTTCTTTATCCACTCCAGTGCCTGTTTCATGTCTTTGTTGGCGCTCAGGTAATACGAAGCTGCTGCTGCATACATGCCCGGCGCTACGTTAGTGCCGTTCACTACTTTTTCCTGTATCTGGGCCATTACTTTGGAGTCTACGTCGGTTGTAACGGTGAAGCTGGCAATCTCTTTGCCCCACAGCAACTCTACATCAGCACTGTTGCTTTTCAGGTTGGCAAAGTTGATCGTGAAGCTTTCTATTGTTCTTGGGTTGGTCTGTGGCTTTACTTTAAAGCGAAGCTGGTCGTTGGCCTGATTGTAACGCGCATCAGTGTTACCCCAAAGCTCCTTGTTTTTGTGCAGGATAACGGTCCATTCTGTTTGAGTTGGAATGGTAATAAGCACATACTCGCCGGCAGGTACTTTATTACCCTGTATCGTTACTTCATCATTAAACTTGATAAGCGTCGGGCTGTTGGCCCCGGTGCGCCACATTTCGCCATACGGCACAACATCCTTACCAAAAGTGCGGCCCCTAAGCGATGGGCGGGAATACGAGATGCTTACATCTGTAAGGCCAACTTTTTGAGTAATCGAAGCTGCAGGGCTGGCAGCCGGAATGGCAATCTGAGCATGCGCAGCACCTGCGCCGAACAATAAAGCAGTAGAAAGGGCTAAGCCGACCAGTTTCTTTTTCATGAGTTTATTTTTTAGATGGATTTATACTTGGTTATGTAATATTACTCAATTTTTAAGCGGATGTAAAGTATAAGCAACTCCAGTAGTCTTATATCAGACAAATTACCAGCTCCGGCCTATACTCAACCCAAAACGGGGCACCACTGCTAAATGGCCTGTTTTATCATCTTTGTTTTCCGGGGAGATAAATGGGGTTAACCCAAACCGTACAAGCAAACCACCTGCTGGAACCTGGTAACGGAAGCCTATTCTGCCGAAATACATGTTCTGCAACAGTTCAGGAGCATCGGTAAACCGGCGGGTATAGCCTACGCCAAATTCCATGTTATTTCTGGACTTGCCTAACAATGCATATGCTTCTATGGGTACAACAGGATATACGCCTGGTTCCTCCTCCATAAAAAACATATTCGTACCCAAGCCTGCCCTTAAGCCACCTTTCCATTGCTCCTGTTGGTACAGGATGTGGTCGAAGTTAATAGCATAGCTGTCTGAATTGCCTCCTACCTCTACATAAAGCGAAAGCAACGCTTTTATATTTTGAGTAAACTCCTGTGCATGGCCTGCTAACGGAAGTTGCAGTAACAGGAAAAAAACAAAAATGCGGGTGATTCTAAGGAGCATATGGCTGCAGTATGCGTTGGCTATAGGTATGGATTTAAATGTAGTTTTGCATCGAACTTACGAAAAATATAATATTAAGTATAAAGTATAATAAAAAAACCTGCCGTGATAGCCCGACAGGTTTTACTCATTTAATAAGTATACTTTTAACTGAGCTCAAACTGTAGCCTGAGCAGGTTGGCGTAAATGCCGTCTTCGTTAGCGGATAGTTCTTCGTGTGAGCCTTCTTCCACAATTTCACCGCCATCTATCACCAATATCTTGTCTGCTTTACGGATGGTTGCCAGGCGGTGCGCAATAATGATGGTTGTTCGGCCTTTCATCAATACATCCATGGCCTGCTGTACCAGTTGCTCCGATTCTGAGTCGAGTGAGCTTGTGGCTTCGTCAAGTATTAGTATGGCCGGGTTTTTAAGTATAGCTCTTGCAATGGCTACACGCTGGCGCTGTCCACCGGATAGTTTTATGCCGCGTTCGCCAACCAATGTATCCAACCCCTCCGGGAAAGACTCAATAAAATTAAAGGCGTTGGCTTTTTTAGCTGCTTCAATGATCTCGGCTTCGGTAGCTTCAGGGCGGCCGTAAGCGATGTTCTCTCTGATAGTACCGCCAAACAGCAGCACTTCCTGCGGCACAATACCAATATTGCCACGCAGCGTAGTCAGGTCCATCTCGCGAAGGTCTTTGCCATCCACGGTTATACTTCCAGCCTGCACATCATAAAAGCGCATCAGTAGTTGTATAATAGTAGATTTACCTGCACCACTAGGGCCAACTACAGCCACTTTCTCGCCAGCGAGTGCTTCGAAATTTATACTTTTTAAAACCTGTATATCCGGGCGGGTAGGGTAGGAGAAAGCTACGTTGCTGTAGGTAATGTTACCCTGCACACGTGGTACCTGGCTAAGGGCGCGCAAGCTCTTGTCGGTTGGTTCTTCCTGCTCCTGCAGTATTTCTAAAATACGCTCTGTGGCACCCAGTGCAGACTGTACTTTACCATACAATTCACCCAAGCCACCTACCGATGCCCCGATAAAGGCAGTATATAATACAAACGAAACCAGATCGCCTTGTTTAATGTCGCCGTTAGCTACCAGCGTGGCACCATACCAGATCACCAATATAATTCCCCCGAAAAGGCCCACGATGATAAAGGATATAAAAGCACCTCGGTAATTGGCTGTGGTAATGGCTGTTCTTACTGCCTTGTTTAGCGTGGTGCGGTAACGGGCTACTTCAAACATCTCGTTGGTAAATGCCTTAACCGTATTTATAGCCTGCAGCGTTTCTTCAACTATAACGTTGGTGTTTGCCAGTTCGTCCTGTGTTTTCTTGGATAGTGTTTTAATTCTGCGACCAAAAACCAGCGCCAGAACTATAAGCACCGGGAAAGTAGCCAGCATGAACAACGACAGCTTTATAGACGTCCACATGATGATGATGACACCAACTATAAGCGTGGTAGACTGCCTGAAAAGCTCTGCCAAAGTAATAGACATAGCATCCTGTACCTGGGCAACATCTGTAGTAATGCGGCTGGTAATCTCACCTACACGGCGTTTCTCGAAAAATGAGATCGGCAGCTGCATGAATTTACTATAGAGGTCTTTGCGGATATCAGCTACAGCGTTCTCACTTACCTGTGCAAAAAAGTATACCCTGAAAAATGAGAAGATACCCTGCAGCAGAATCACCGCGAACAGCCCCATCGCGATAACGTTGATGTTGGAAAGGATGCCTGTTGAGTTGCCGGATGCTGAATCGAAAAGCTTGCCTACCAGGTAAGGAAAGCCCATAAAAGTAAGGCTGGAGAATACCAGGAAGATAAGCCCAACTATAAATTTGATTTTATAAGGTAATACGTAGCTGAAAATGCGGAGCCCGCGTCGAAAGCTTTCCTTCGTTATCTTCTTTCGTTCTTCGCCGTCCTGCGCTCCTGTTTGCCCGAATCCGCGTTTTGCCATTAATGTACTGTACGTTACTTATTTTAGAACAGCCCCTTATATAAGGTAGCCGGAAAGGGTGTTAACATGATACCTGCTGACCAGGTATAAAGTTGCCCTTTTACAATCCTGCAAAGGTAAGCAATAAAGAGTTACGAGATTAGGAGTTTAAGAAGTAAGAATTAAAGAGTTTGGGATGTAAGAGTTTATCAGCATGGCGCGAGCGTCTTCGCTCGTGACGAAATATAGTTGGGCCTCTGGCCCAGTGAGATTACAAATCCGACATCATATCAAGGCACGGGTTGCAAACTCGCGCCAGCAAAATATAAGTGAGGATACTCGAGCCATAGAGATAAGTTTTTACTTTCATTTCATACTTCCCAAACTCTTACCTCTTACTTTATACTTCTTCCTGTGCCAGTTCCAGTTCGTCGATTTTACCCGAAGAGATGGCGTAAAGGCCAACAAATGTCAGGAAGCCGTTCAGGATTAGTACTTCAAAGCCGAACTCGTAACCATACAGCCACTCTACAGAATTAGCACTGATGATGTAGGTCAGGATTGGAGCGATGATACAGATGGCTGGCACAAATTTGTCGCGGACAGCGCGTTTGGTGTATAGGCCAAACGTATAAAGCCCTAATAATGGGCCGTAAGTATAGCCGGCTACTTTAAATACAGCTGTTATCACACTTTCAGAGTTCAGTATTTCGAAAGCGATAATTACCAACACCATTACCACAGAAACGCCGAAGTGCGCAATATAACGCAAACGTACACGCTCATGCTCGCTACGCTCACTGAAATTCAGGAAATCGACACAGAAAGATGTTGTTAATGCAGTTAGCGCTGAGTCGGCGGAGGCGTAGGTGATGGCAATGATACCAAGTATAAACACGATGCCCAGGAACGGGGTGAAGTGGTTAAGTGCCAGGAACGGGAACACATCGTCGCCTTTAGCAGGCAGGGCTATACCTTTTGAGTTGGCATAAATGTAAAGCAATGCCCCCAGCGTCAGGAACAGGATGTTTACGAACACCAGTATAATACTGAACCAAAACATGTTCTTCTGGGCTTCGCCAATGTTTTTGCAGCTCAGGTTCTTCTGCATCATATCCTGGTCAAGGCCGGTCATTACAATGGCAATAAAAGCACCGGAAAAGAACTGTTTCAGGAAGTATTTGCTATCTGTCACATCCCAGAAAAACACCTGCGAGTATTCGCTGGCCTGTACCCGGTCTATCAGTCCCTGGAAGCTCATATTCAGTTCATCGGATATCAACCAGATGGTCGTAACAACCGCTACCAGCATGGCCGTGGTCTGGAAAGTATCGGTCCAGATAATGGTTTTCATACCACCACGGAAAGTATAAACCCAGATCAGAAGTATAGTTATGATTACAGAAACCGCAAACGGAATGCCCAGATCATCGAACACAGCTAACTGCAACACGCCGGCCACCAAAAACAAGCGGATAGATGCACCCAACGTACGCGAGAGCAGGAAAAAAGCCGCCCCGGTTTTATAAGACCAGTAGCCAAAGCGTTGCTCCAGGTATGTATAAATCGATACTAGATTCAGCCTGTAGTAGAGTGGCATCAGCACAGTAGCTATCACGAAATAACCCAGCAAATAGCCCAGCACAAGTTGGAGGTAAGAGAATTGTGCTTTCTCCACCATGCCAGGTATAGAAACAAACGTTACCCCGGAAAGTGAGGTGCCTATCATACCAAACGCCACCACATACCACGGCGACTGTCTGTTAGCCAGGAAGAAGGTTTCGGAATCAGTGTTTTTGCTGGTGAACCAGGAAATAGTAATCAGGATAAGGAAGTAGCCTATGATTAAGCTGATAATAAGGGTAGAAGACATAGTACTGCCTGTTGGTTAGGTGTTACCGCAAATATAGTAAAAGTATGGCGCTATGTTATAGTTCGCTAACTCAGGTCGCGGAGCAGCACAGGTTCACCGATGGCTGGTATTTTCAGCCCGCTTACCAAACCTGCTGAAGCAATTTGTTCCAGTAACCGAACCGGCTCGCTTGCTGGCTCATCCGACAGATCGAAGGTGCCATAATGCATAGGTATAAAAGTGCCGCCGCGCAACAGGTTGTAAGCGCGCACGGCTTCATGTGGGTTCAGATGGCTTTTCTGCATCAGGAATGATGGTTTATAAGCCCCAACAGGCATAATGCAAATATCCATCGGGCCAAACACTTCCGCAATCTCCTCGAAGTGGCCGTTAAAACCGGTGTCGCCGGCAAAGTATAAAGTCTGTTCTTTGGTTCTGATCACGAAACCGCCCCAGAGCACTTTGTTCATATCAAAAAGGCCGCGGCGGTGCCAGTGCGAAGCCGGAACAAAGAAGATTTCCAGGTGGTCGGGTGTAATGTCGTAGCGCTGGTACCAACCGGCCTCCTGGTAAGGCAAACGCCTGCTGGCGCTCCGGATCAGGCTTCCGGCATTTAGCGGGGTTAAGGCTTTTACTTCCGGGTTATTGCGGCAAATCGTCAGGATGGAGTCTGTGTCCAGGTGGTCGCGGTGGGCATGGGAGAGGAGCAGGTAATCAATATTTTTAAACTCCTCCGGGGCGCAGGGCAGTCCTACGCGGCGTTTTAGCATTGGCAGGTCGTAAAATACAGGGTCGGTAAGCAGAGTTTTACCTTGTAGCCTGATAAAAAATGTAGCATGCCCCAGCCACACGATCATATCCTCTGAAGTATGTAAAAAATTGTTGTTCTGGATTAAAGGTGGCGTAAATGTATCGGCTTTCTTCTCTGCTTTCTGAGGGTTTGCCGAGAGCTTCCAGCGGAGCACATTGCTGAAGTCAGGGATGTATAGTTCGTCGCCATTGGCAAACTGGTTGTTGATGATCTTATTGCCTTTGTAGCCGGGTTTTACCGTTTCCAGCTTCGGGTTATTGATGTGCCTTACCTTCGGGTCCTTATTCTGCAAAGTATAAAACGCTTGGTGATGGTATAATATAACTAAAATTGCACTGTTTGGGTTGAGTTGTACAAATAAAAAACGCTTTCCTGTTACCGGGAAAGCGTTTTTAAGTATAAAATCTTCTGTTAATAACCGAACGGTCCGTTGCTAAAACCTGAATTATAGTATGGACTATAATATGGTGAGGCACCATCTGTATAACGTACCGCACCTGTTACCGAAAACTTATTGCTAAACTTGTAAGTGGCACTAAAATCTGCACCCTGGCGACCCATGGAATTATAGTTGTTATAAGCTCCCAACTCTTTTGGCATCGCTGAAAGGTCTTTCCACACGTTTCCGCTAAGTATAAGTTTTTCGTTTACCAAGTAATCGCCACCCACATTTACAATGTATTGCTGGTAACCGTTTGTTCTACGCATCATGCTGCCACCTTCGGTTGTTGGTAGCACATAATTCTGAGGCATGGTATTTACAAACGTAAAGCTGGCATAACCACGGAAACGATCAGTAACCTGGTAGCGGGCCGTAGGCTGGATGTAGGTGCTGGTACCAAAGTAACTATTGTAACTGGCACCCATGTTAAGGTTATAGCTTAGTCTTGGGCCAGTAGGTAATGTAGCTACAGTAGGTTTTACCGGAGCCTGAGCCATCGCTTTGCCGGCAAAGCACATCAGGCAGACCAACATTATTTTTACTGCTATTTTCACGTGAAATCGATCTTCAGATTATACCTACTAAATTAGATGTTATACCTTTTAAAAACAAGTACTTGCCCCTATTGTAAATAACGGTAACTACAGGCAGATGTTGTAATTGTTACTCTTTGGCTTTAGGGCCAATCCAGCTGTTTCTGAACTGCTGCATGGCCGGTGTCAGCGCTTTACCAATGTTCTCATACAAAGCAATTTCAAGCGTAGGTACTTCAGCCATAGTTATAGTTGCATTATGGGTAGTGCCGCGGCTGATGTAGGTTACAGGTATGGTGTCGCCGGATTTATGGTTCGCCAGAACTTTATCCAAGTCTTTTTCGCTTCTGATCTTTTTTCCGTCTAGTGTCTGGATGATATCGGTACGGTTCAGGCCAGCTTTGTAAGCCGGAGATGTAACGGTGGTGCCGGAGGTAAGCATAACGCCATTTTTGGTGTATTCTAGTCCGCCCAGACCCAGTAAAGCCACCCCCGGTTGTGCTTTGCGAAGTGCTAGGCCAGCCTGTGCCAGCAATGGTTCGTAATCCGGTAATTCGGTACCATTTACATAATCTCTGAATACCTTTTCTGCCCAGGCTTTGTCGCCGCTCACTTCTGCTAAGGTTTCCTGGAGATCTTTTAAAGTATAGGGTTTTTCTGGCTGTCCATACTTGCGCCAGAGTGCCTTCATATAATCATCCAGCGTTTTGTTATAGTCCCGGCGTAGGGTAAGGTCTAACGCCAAGCCCAGCATGCTGCCGTAAGTATAGTAGGAGATAAAGGTGTTGTGGCGGTTCACAGGATCAACGGAGCGGGCGGCATCAACAAACGGTGCCTGCTGGCTCATCTCTACCAAACTATGGTACTGGCGGCCCGGCGAGAGCAATACATAATTCAGGTCGGCAGCCAGGTTATCGAGGTACGCTTTGGTATTGAAAGCTCCGCTTCGGGGCATAATTAGGTCGCCGTAGTAGCTGGTAAAACCTTCGGCCAGCCAAAGTGCTTCGCTCATATTTGCTTCCTGAAAGTTAAACGGTTCCAGGCTTTTCGGTCGGATGCGCTCCACGTTCCAGGCATGGAAAAACTCATGCGAAACCGTGTTCAGCAGGCCGTTCATGGCTTTGGCAAGCGGCTGCGAACTGGTAACTATAGTTGAATTCCGGTGTTCCATGCCATCACCGATAGCGTGTGGCATGTAGCAGCCTATAAAGGTATAACGCCCAAAATCAAAGTCCGGTAGTTCACCAAAAACGGCACGCTGCTCCGCTACTATCTGTTTTGTCTTCTGCACATACTCGTTAAATTGCTCTTTAGTGCCGGTATGGTGCAGGGTTACTTGTATGGTCTTGTCTTTTCCTTTATCACGGATGGCCCATTCGGCCAGATCAAAGTTGCTTAGCTCGGTCGGGCTATCCATTAGGTACTGGAAATGTGGTGCCGAATAGGTATTGCCTTGCTCGTGCTTTAATTGTGTGGCTACTTTCCAGTTGCTGCCCTGAGGGGTATTAAACGTTACCTGGGCCGGGGCTTTCTCAAATCCTATGGCATGCATTAGAGTAGCTGGCATGTTCAGGTGGGCGTGGGTTTCGTCTATTCCTGCATAAGTGCCGTCAGCATGATCTCCGAACAAAATATAGGTTATAGTTGCTGTACCCTGATGACCTACAATGTTCCACTGGTGCGGTGTGGCTTTCCATACTTTAAGCGCTTTGCCCTGGCTGTTGGCAGCCTTTACATTATACACGTTCTTGGCAAACTCGTGCAATGCATAGCGCCCCGGCGAGCTTCGGCTCATCTGTACTTTCAGGGTATCAGTAGCGATACCCGAAAAAGTAACACTAACCTGCGCTTCGTGGTGCACTGCATTCGGGAACGACAAAGTATAGGCAACTTTCTGCTGTGCCACTAAAGGGGATGCCATGCATAAGACTAACAGTAAAGTATAGATTTTTGAAAGCATGTGGAGGTGAGGTTATTTGGTTTTTGAAATATAAGCACAAGGATGTTTCAACACAAATCAAGGGTGCTTTGTAATGTCATCCGAGCGTTAGGTGAGGGATCTTATTTGTCCTATAGTGAAAGCTTATACTAACTTGAGCCAAGCTATACTTCCAAAGTACTTGTTTTCCTGGGAGCTTTACTTGCCTACTGTTTCATATGCAGCTTTGGTGCGCTCACGGTCGCGGGGCCTCGTCTTCGGGTATCGCGCTGCTGATTTGAAGCTGCCTCCGCTCTGCTCCGGCTGCCTTGCGGCACCGCAACAAATCAAAGGCGCTCCACCCAAAGACTGTGATCAGTTAGATAGTTAATCTATAGTTTGATTGAGAAACTATTGTTGAATAGCTTTTTCGTGGTTGTAGTTTCGTAGGGACAGGTCGCGACCTGTCCAATCTTCAGCCTGTAACTATAACACTATAACTGCAACTATGGTAGCAACAGAAAGTCCCCCTTTGAAGGGGGCAGGGGGATGACTAACAGCAACTATAAAACAATATCTTAAACTATAGCAGTAGCAGAAAAACTCCCCGCCTTATACAAGGAGGGGTAGGGGTGGTTGGACCACAGCAACTATAAATCTAAACCAAGCACTCCCCGCGCTGAACACGTTGCGGAGCCTTCACAAATCCTGTCCATCAATTAAATCCCATTAATCTGTGGTTCTGACAACTATACCTTCCTGAAAACCTTAGCCTGCACGAAGCCTTTATTAAACGACTTGGTGGCCTGCTCCTGTAAGTTCAGTTCGCTGAATTGGGTTTTGTAATCAGGCAGCTGTTTTGCTTTCACATCACTCAAAATTCCGAAGAACAGGTACATGCTTTTAGCGAGCAGCTTTTGCCAGAAAGGTGGTTTTTGCTGTACCGGACAGAAATCAGCGAATAACCAAACACCTTCAGGGATTAAGACAGCATACAGCCGTTGCATAAGTTGGGTAAGTCTTTTTTCCGGAAAGAGGTCAAGTATAAACGGGGTGATAACCACATCAAACTGCTCACCTGGGTGTAGGTCTGCGTCTGTGCCTTGCCTGAACTCAACTATAGTTTGATGCTGATTTCGCTGCCTGGCCATTTGCAGCATTTTTTCGGATGCTTCGAGGTATAAAATATGTTGTGGGGATGTGTGCTGAAGCAGCTTTTCCAGGAGCCAGCCGCTACCGCCACCAATAACAAGTATAGCAGCGCCATGGGGTATAAAAGGAATAAGCCAGCTTTGTGCATCCTGTAATGCTGAACCGTACACCAGTCGGGCCAGCGGGTCGTAAAAGGATGCTACACGGTTAAAACCGCTATCTGTGTTTGCGGGCAAATTGTGGAAGTATAAAATAGGTTAGCGGTCGTAGTGTTGCTCGAGCACACCTTTAAGCTTTTCGAAAATGTAATCTACTGTTTTTTTTCGGATAGCCTGTGTATTGCCGTCAAACACCTCCCTGAACTCTTCTGCTTTGCCATCATACAGGAAAGAAACAAATATGGTACCCACAGGCTTTTCGTCGGTTTCGGAGCCACCACCACCCGCCAGGCCGGTCACAGCTACATTTATATCAGCATTCAACAACTTTTTCAGGCCCATTACCATTTCGTTGGTTACCTGCTGCGATTCGGCTGTATACAGGTCCAGGGTTTCCTGACGCACGTTCAGCAGCTTGATTTTTACTTCGGGCTGGTACACTACCAGGCTGCCTTTCAGTACATCGCTGCTGCCTTTGGCCTTTACAAACTCAGATGCCAGCATGCCGGCAGTAGTGCTCTCAGCAAAAGCAATGGTCAGGTTATTATCTCTCAGGGCAGTTACCAGTTCTGTCAGTTCAGTTTGTGTCATCTTTGGGTTATAGTTTCAGAGCTATACTTACTTGCCCGGGTTAAGTTAGGTTTTGGCCCAGCAGGTAACTCTCCAGTATACTATACACCGGGTGCGGCGTTGCCAGGTCCGATTTCCAGATACCGATTGTAGTAACAGGCAGGGTAATAGCGTTTTCAGGGAATACAGCTGCTTTAAATTCGGGGCGTGTAATGTTTTTACGATAGCGGGCTATGGTGATGTGTGGTGTTGGTTTCAGTTTGTTAGGTTCATCGGGGGCCAGTGCCTGAGCTAGTTTTATACTTAGTTTGGCAAACTCCGGGTGTTCCTGAAACCTTGCCCAGATCAGCCTCGGCGTCTTTGGTTTCGGCCCTTGTTCCACAGCTTCCAGGAGCAAGTCAAATGGCTTACACTGTTGTGCTACTTCTTTTACTTTTTTGCGGATGGTATCCAGTTCGGTCGCAGGCACATTGCCTATAAAAAACAGCGTCAGGTGCAGGTTTTGCAAAGGTATAGGCCGTAAGGTATCATCTAAAAAAGGCCTGAGTTCTTCCTTTAGGTAAGGCCCTAGTTCGTCCGTCAGCGGGGCGGCAATAAATAACCTGATCGTATCATTCATAAGTATAACAGTAGCGTTGGTTAGTGTTATTACGTTTAAAGCTATACGCAGACAACACTACCACAGCAGTTAAAACTATGAAAGTACAGGCATGATTAAGAGTTTCTATAAAAAAATGATGGCGAGTGTAGCGTTGTTTACACTGGAGCTGGTTTTTGTCTGGCTGCTGTTTATAGCATGCGTAGTAGTGTTCTTTTACATAAGCAGTCAGATTATGCAGGGAGACGAACTTGGAGTGGACGACGCCGCATTTGATTTTGCAGCAAGTATAGCCAACCCCAGTCTTAATAATTTTATAAAGTTTATAACCTTTTTTGCATCGCGGCAATTTCTTACGCCGGCGGCCCTGCTGTTGGTAGCGTATTTTGTGTTTATCCGGAAGCACCGCTGGTATTCGCTGAAAGTGCCTGTGGTAGCCCTGGGAAGTATAACTCTGAACGTGGTACTCAAGTACTTTTTCGACAGGCCTCGCCCGATTGTGCCGATGGTAGAAGCGCATGGGCTTAGTTTCCCGAGCGGGCATACCATGGTGGCGGCATCCTTTTACGGACTCCTGATCTACCTGGTGTGGCATAATGTAAAACCGCCTGTATTGCGTTATACTTTAATCGCTTTTTTATCGGTCTTCGTGATATTTATTGGGTTTAGCCGGGTATACCTGCGGGTGCATTATGCCACTGATGTGCTGGCTGGTTTTGCTGCCGGCTTTATGTGGGTGGTAATTGGCATCTGGATTCTTAGACGAATAGAGCGGTATTCTCGTAAAGAAATTACCCCGGTGCTGATGGATGATCCGATGGTTAAAAAATAAATGATTTTTTATATTTAGATATTGCATTAAATAAATTCTGTCGTACCTTTGCAATCCCAATGAACGAAGGGTTAAAGGGTTTTGGGGATGTTTATTTGATTTAGTGACCAGCGCGCACGTGGCGAAACTGGTAGACGTGCAGGTCTCAGAAGCCTGTGCCTTCGGGTGTGGGAGTTCGAATCTCCCCGTGCGCACATTAATTCAAAAGCAAAAGCCGGTTCTTATTAAGGACCGGCTTTTGCTTTTTTTATGTTTTTCAGTTTCTGAACCGGAGTTGTACCGCTCGTAGCTGTAATTGCGTAAGCAAAAAACATGAGAGCACGGTTTAAGCGGTTTGTAAGTGCGCTGGCGCTGCTGTCGGTAGAAGTGGTGCTTGTGTGGAGTATGTTCTTTGCCTGTATTCTGCTGTTTGTGTACATGGCCCACACTGTTTTTGTTGATAAAGGCACCGGCCTTGATGCAGCCTTATTCAGCTTTGCCGCCAGCCATACTTCCCCCGAAACTACGCGTGTTATGCGCTATATCTCCTTTTTCGCCTCTGTTGATTATCTGATGGTGGTGCCTCCTCTTATTGTTTTAATTTTTGCCTGGTTCCGGCACCTGCAATGGTTTGCCTTAAAGGTGCTGGTTATTTCGCTTACCACTTCTTTGCTAAATCAGGCGCTAAAGCGTGTGTTCGAGCGACCTCGTCCCGAAACTGCCATGCTGGAGCAATCCGGGCTCAGTTTCCCGAGCGGCCACGCCATGATCGGTGGCTCGTTTTACGGCTTGCTCATTTATATTGTCTGGCGCACGGTGTCTAACCCTTTTTGGCGCTGGCTGCTAACTATACTGCTTACATTCCTGCTTCTGCTTATAGGTTACAGTCGCATTTACCTCAACGTGCATTACGCCACCGACGTGCTGGCAGGTTATTCAGCCGGAATTATCTGGTTGCTCATCACCATCTACTTCATGCGCAAACTCGAAAAAGTATACATCCGGAAAGTGGAGCGGAAGCAGGCGTAAGCTTATATGTAATAAATCCGATATAAAGTTTTATCTGAGTGGAGAAGTGTGTATTTTTAAAGTAAGAAGTACTCCTTTTACTAATGTTCTTCTCTCGATCAAGTAATTAAGTGATGGCTAGATACTACAACACAATTCAGATTCTTTTATTAATTCTGGTCGGGATAGCATTCTATGTAGCCTATTTCAATATAGATTATCTTTCAGAACGCCTGTGGATCTTCTATTTATTCCCTTTCCTGATTCTTATAGTACAGTTACTCGGGTTATTCATCTTCACAATAATTAAAAAGAACAGAGCCGGAACGCTTGTCGGTGGGCTTATTATATTATCAATTGTGTCAACCTTTTTATATAATTCAGAGCTGGTCAAAAGTAAGAGGGTGCTACAAGCTACACTTATGGATGACCTTTCCGCAATTCACCTGACTTTAAGAGAAAACCGTCAATTTGAAGTAAATGCTTCCACTCTTTTTACAGAAGATTATTTTTATGGTAAGTATAAGGTTATAGACAACAAAATCATCTTTCTTGATAAAAGGTATAACAATGACTTTATTCCTGATACTGTAACTATAGTTGGTGATAAAATTATATTAGAGTTTGAGAATGGAGAGCCTAATACCGATTTCGCGTCATACTTTGATATTAAGAAGAATGAATTGAAATCATATCACAAAACAGTATCTGAATAAGTTATAGTTAGTGTTATAATGTCATCAGCACCTGCGCAATAAGTAAATTCTATGCTTCCAATCTCAAATACTATACTTCTCCTCACCGTTAGCCTTGCCCTTGCAATCCCTGCACAGGCCCAGCACCCCGACGATATAAAAGCTATCCGGGAGAAGTTGCAGCGGGAGCGGCAACAGGCGAAGGTAGCAACTATAGTACCCGCCGAGAAAGCAGAGAAATTGCTGGAGCTGGGCTTGTGGCAGGAAGCGGAGCAAACTATAAAATCAACTAAGCCAACCGTGCCGGTTATACTTGCCAAAGCAAAACTGGCTATACTTCAAAATGAGTTTGAGCAGGCCGAAAAGCTGGTAACACAGGCCCTGAAACTTCAACCAGAATCTCCGGAAGCGCTGCTGCTGAAAAGCAAATTACAGGTACAGGCCTGGGAACTGGAAAAAGCAAAAGCTACAGCAAACCAGATCTTAGCAAAAGCACCCAGACACGAATCGGCTATTTTACAAGTGGGGCATATTTTAATGCTCCAGAAGAAGTATAACGAAGCGCTGGCCCACGCTCTGAAAGTACAGAAGTATAACCCTGAAAATGCGGAAGCTTACCTGCTGGAATCGGATGTGCATTTCTGGAACCAGAAGCCGGAACTTGCCGAAAAACCGCTTATTACCAGCCTTACTCTAAATCCCTTTAACCCGGATGCACGCTTTAACTATGGCTATGCCATCTGGCGACGCGTAGATGCCACTCAACTAAACGACATGGCCGCGCAATGGGAACTGGCATTGGAACTGAACCCGCTGCATTATGTAACGCACTGGCACTGGGGCAACGGTCACACCAACCTTACCTACGCCGATTATGCCCAACCCGAAGACGACAAAGTGCGGCAGGCACTACAGCAGGCAGAAAAGCTGATAGCTGAAAACAAATTACAGGAAGCACTGGCACAGGCATCTAAAGTACAGCAGGAGTTTACGCAATCGGTGTTGCCGGCAATGCTGCGCGGTTCGGTGTATTACATGGCCTTCGATATGGACCGGCAGCAGCGCCTGGACTCGGCACAAGCAATCTTCCAGAATATCTTAAAACACAAAAAACATTACGGCCCGGCACATAATGCCCTGGCTGCAGTTATCAAGCAAAAGCAACTGCCTTACCTGCACAACTACGATTCGTTGCAACAGGTAATCCGGCAAACTATAATTAAAGACCCTGTAAACTTTGCCCGCGTTTTTCCGGATGTTACCTATTACCCCGGCGATGAAGTGCAGAAAATGGTATGGTCGCAACTCTATGAAAGTATAGTTTACTTCCCGTTCCTGAGCAGGCAGAATGAGAAGTTCGTTATTCCGCCGCTGCACCACGACCTGGCCACAGCCATGAATTCACCCTTCTTCCGGCAGGCTACCACATTTGATAACCGCCAATGGATGGACATACGCGGGGTAGGTAGTGGCGCAGCTGCTATCGAGTACGTTATCCGGGGTTCGTTTCTGGAGCGGAATGTGGTACTGCATGAGTATGTGCATTTGTTTCATGGCAGCGTGTTTACCGATGCCGAGAACCGGGCTGTGCGCCGC
The DNA here is from genome assembly GCF_023630255.1 of Pontibacter deserti. Classification (NCBI taxonomy): domain Bacteria; kingdom Pseudomonadati; phylum Bacteroidota; class Cytophagia; order Cytophagales; family Hymenobacteraceae; genus Pontibacter; species Pontibacter deserti. Next base: position 552,203 of record NZ_JALPRS010000002.1, read on the forward strand.
CTGTATCAGAACGCTATGAAGGAGAACCGCACCCTGGACTATTATTCTGCCAATAACGAGCACGAGTACCTGGCCCAAACCTACCCGGCATACTTCGAGCCTGTAAAAGTGCATCCGCTCAACCATAAATCCATCAACACCACTGCCGACCTCAAAGCCAAAGATCCGGAGCTTTATACTTTCCTGGATGAGCTGGTAAAACGACAGCGGGCATACCTGGCAGGAGATAAGCAGGCAATGGCCAGTAACTGGGCGCAGGTATACCTGAACTTGTCGGAGCGGGCACTGGCAAACCGGCTTTATGACAAGGCAAGTGTTTTACTGGATACCGCACTGACCTGGGATGCAAATTACCAGCCTGCGCTGCTGGCCTACGCCGGTGTAAAACAGCAACAGAAAAAGTATGGCGATGCGGAGAAGTGGCTTAGCAAAGCAGAAAGTATAAATCCAAAGTATGCACCTGTATATATAGCTAGGGCAGAAGTGCAGGAAGCAATGCGTCGTGATAATGTGATAGAAGCTCCCGAAGCACTTAAAAACCAGGTAGCGCTTTACCAGAAAGCTTTGGAACTGGAAGATGACCTCCTGACGCGGGCAACAGCAAGTATGGCTTTCGCAAAGTTATATACATCTTACGGGCAAATTCCGGAAGCAATAGTTTTAGCAGAAGCTTATGTGAAAACTGCGCCAACGGTATCAACATACCTTCGCGATCGGCGTGATGAAGCCCTGGCCTATGCACACTGGCTGAAAGGTACTACAGGAAAAGCACCGGAAAGTGAGGCAGAGCTTGCGAGGCTGGCTGCATTAAAACCACAGAACTATGAGCTACGCCAGCAATATGCTGATGTACTGGCTGCCCAGGGTAACTACAGAAAAGCTTATACTACCCTGGAAGAGGCGCAGCGCATACTTACCGCCAGTGGTACCCCACGGGCTGCCTATATGGTACGAATGGCAAATTATCAACTTGCATTGGGGCTTAAGGATTCGGCCAGGGTTACGGCAGCACCATTGCTATCAGGTAAGTTAAAGCTCCGGACTACCGACAACTATAAACTAGTAACCTTGCTTGCCAGATTAGGCGAAGTAGAAAAGGCTACCACTTTGCTAAGACAACAACCTCTTCCGGAAACACCTGCAGACATGGCCGAACGTTTAACAGCTGTCGGTATTTTGTGGGAGGAGCTGGATAAAAGCAGAAGGGCCGAGAAATCTTATAAAGCTGCCCTTAAGGCAAACCCATATCAGTATGAAGCGCGCCTGCAACTGGCTGATCTGTTACAAAGGAGGGGCAGGAATGAGCAGGCCCGAAAAGTACTTGCCACAACCGGAAAGTCAGAGATATAACTATACTTAAACTATAACTAACCTTTATGAAACTTCCTTTTTACTTTCGTTTTATACTTGCTCTAGTGATCGGGTTAGCCTGGTCGTGCAATCAGTCGCCGGAGTCTAATGCAGCCACCAATGCCGGCAATGGCACTGTTACTACTGTTTATGTAGTACGACATGCCGAAAAAGTAACTGCAGATTCAACAAATCAGGACCCGGTACTTACTCCTGCAGGCGAAGCACGTGCGAAAGCTTTAGTTGCTTACCTTAATGGCAAACCAGTAGATGCAGTGTATAGCACCAAGTATAAGCGCAATAGTTTAACTGTAAAACCATTGGCTGATGCCCGTAAAATGCCGATAAACACTTACGAAGCACACGATTTTGAAGGGCTAAAGAAGCAGATCCTGCAGAACAATGCCGGCAAAACGGTAGTAGTGGTTGGTCATTCTAATACCATACTTCCTATAGTTGAAGCGTTTGGAGCTAAAAAGCCTTTCGCCGAAGTGGCAGACAGCAAGTATGATCACATCTTTAAAATAACTATTAAGGCTGATAATACTGCTACCGTAGAAGCTGCTACATATGGTGCTGCTACCAACTAAGCTATACTTGTAAACAAATCAAAAGCCCGCTTATTTTGATAAGCGGGCTTTTTATATCAGTGCAATTGGTAGCTGTTGTTCCGGGTGGTTTTAACCACATAAGCATCTGTTACCCGGTTATGGAAGTACCGGTGATTGGCAACCGGCAAGCCACGTACAAACCGCATGAGCATAATTACCAGTGAAAGCGGCTTGGCAAAATAGCGGATAGTGGCGCATTTAAAAGTAAGGCGTGAATTAGGCTTGCCTACCACCTTTACGTCCAGCAGGTATTTACCTAATGTTGCCTGCACCGAGCTTGATTCGGCACCGGCAAAGTATAGCCAGCCCAGCAGCAAGTATAGAAACGTTTCGGGTTTCCATAAAAACGTTGTTTCATTGCTGCTAATGGTATAATAATCGGCTATAGCTGCAATTATAAGTATAAGCACTACATCAATCAGCAAAGCTATAGCACGCATCCCGATAGTAGCTCTTACTAATCGTTCACCAGTATTAACATGAATAGCCTGCATTGTAGATTTTTATCATAGTTTATTTCTTAACCGCTCTTACTTGGTCCTGATATACTATAAAAAAACAAAACAGGTTGTGTTATAGGGAGTTATAGTTAAAATAACGCCAGTTGTTGTGTAGGTTTCAGGATGCCTTCGTGCTTTAACAGCCACTCTTTGCGCCATAAACCACCGGCATAACCCGTAAGGCTGCCGTCGCTGCCGATCACTCTGTGGCAGGGAACAATAAGGCAAATAGGGTTTTTGCCATTAGCCGCACCAATAGCCCGTATTGCTTTCTCTCCGGAAACAACGCGTGCCACTGCCATATAAGAAGTTGTTTTGCCAAAAGGTATAGAACTTAAATAATCCCACACTTTCTTCTGGAAATCAGTGCCTTCGGGTTGTAAGGGTAAGTCAAATTGCTGGCGTGTACCGGCAAAATATTCGTCGAGCTGGATGATAGCTTGCTGTAAAACTGCAGGTTGCTCCGGGGTGGTAGGGTAGGCTATATCCGAAAACAGGCATGATATCAGATGTTTATCGGTAGCAGCCAAGTTCAGATAGCCAATAGGTGTTAGGAATGAGCAGGTATAAAAGTCAGCGAGCATAGCTAAATGTAAGAAATAAGAAGCAGGAGTACAAGGTTTATCTGCTGAAAGTATAATTTAATGTCAATTTCATATGTCGTTTTAAAGAAAATTTGGGAGTGGCTTTATTTTTGTTGTATAGTTTTTATCTAATATTTAGATAGTTCCTAATAGCAAATTATTATTACAGTAGGGATGTAACACAGGCTATACCTAAACTACTTGTTATGAAAAGAACCTTTACCACATCGATTATTTTTTCTGTAATCTGCTACCTGCTTATAAGCCAGCCGGCTGTTGCACAGGAAAGTTCAACCCAAACTATAAAACCATCGGATTGTATACAGGCCACGGAAGGGAACAAATACAAATTCTTTTTCCAAACAGATTATAAGCTAACTGATCCTGAATGCGCTTCTATTTATAGAGAATCCTCCTTTGATGTTTCTGAAGTGGTATTTAGTGGTCCATTTAAAGACTACAGAGTAGATGGTTTATTATTAGTAGAAGGAGCCTACAAGAATGGCTATTTAGATAGTATGCATTTAATTAAGTACTTAAATGGCAATACATGGCAAAGAGGTAACTATAAGGATGGTATAATGGTTGGATCCTGGGAATACTTTTTTCCTGATGGTAAACCAATGTATACCATCAGGATTAATGGTGATAAGGTTTGTTTAGACCAAGTATGGAATCAGGATGGAAAACTTACGGTTGTAAACGGAAACGGAAAAGCTACTATTTATCAGTATAAGAACAATTCTGAAAACAATGATGCTGGTTCATATTGGAGAGGTGAGGTTAAGAATGGGTTGCTACAAGGGAGCTGGAAGCAGTATATTAAAGGCCAAGCTACTAGTGTAGAAGAAATCTATAGAAACGGTAAGTTTGTAAAAGGATATGATTCTGGAGAGTTTTTTAATATCGCTAATTTCTTTTCGTTAGGTCAGGAACAATCTTTTGTTTTTGCAGAAGCATTCAGGATATCTGATTGTGGTCCTAATTCAGCAGGCAATACACCTCCTTTGTATCCTCGTGGAGAAGAAACACTTAGAAAAGACATTTTAAATAACGTGGGAAAACCACTTGTAGGAGGGAAAGTAATTATTTCTTTTGAAGTAGGAGAGGACGGGCAATTGTCTGAATTTAGCTATGAAACAAAAGTTGGAGTAGAAAATTTAGTTAAAAAAGCTATAATTAAATTAGGTCCTTGGCATCCGGCGAAACTTTCAAATAAAGTTATTGCACAAAAGGTAACCCTTGCACTTGAATTGAGTGGGAGTAGTCCCAGTGAGGGTGGGTTCAAAACTCAAATGCAAATGAATCAGAATCCACATAATATTATGAATGATCCTGAAACTAAAATAACATTGAACCCGCCAACCTATAAGGCAAAAGACTAACAAAATTTGCTTTTAAAACAGTAGTTGAACTCACTTTACCAAACCACTATGAACACACCTCTACTCAAACTTATCGGAATATTAACACTATGCTGGCTGCTAATTGGGCCTATGGCAAGTGCCAAGGTAACTTCTGCTACCGATACAATACCTCCTGCGCTGGCTGATTGTATAAAACCCTTGGGCGGGGACAAGTATAAGTTCTATTTCCGGACTGATTATAACCTGACGTCACCAGCGTGTGCTTCTTTTTATCGTGAGTCTGTTTTTGATAAAGACAAAATGATATTTTATGGCCCTTTTAAAGACTATAGATCAGATGGCGTTGTAATAACAGAGTCTGCTTACAATGATGGTCAATTAGATGGTCCTTTTGTAACCCGTTATATGAGCGGTACGCTTTGGCAAAGAGGTACTTATAAAGACGGGCAAATGGTAGGAACTTGGGAGTACTTTTATCCAAATGGTAATCCGATGTATACGTTTGAAGTGAAAGGTGATAAGGTTCTGTTACAAAAAGTATGGGACCTAGATGGCACAGTGCTGATTGAAAATGGAAATGGTAAGGCAAAGATTTATAACTATAACAGCAGAGATACTTTTAATGAGAATTTGGTGTATTGGAAAGGTAAGGTAGTAGATGGGTTGATGCAGGGTAAATGGATAATGTATTCTAATGATAAGTCTCTTAGGGTAGAACAGATCTATAAGAATGGAAAGTTTGTGAAAGGTTACGATCAGGGTAGAAGGTATGATACAGTGAACTACTTGTATCTGGGGCAGGAGCAGAATGTATTAAATGCAATAGCTTTACAAGCTGCTATTTGTGAAGATAATCCTGATAATAACCTTCTGCCAATGTATCCTAAGGGCAATACGCAGTTAAAGAAAGATTTATATAAGCATACCGACAAAAACTTACGAGGAGATATAAAATCAGGAAAGGTGAAAGTCTCTTTTGATGTGGATGCTGAAGGGAAACTAAGTCAGTTTGAGATACACAGTAAAACCGGGATAGAAACTCTTTTAATAGAAGCTTTAAAAGATTTAGGTCCCTGGTTACCGGCTACAAAGGCCTACAAACCGGTAGCTCAAAGATTTACATATTCCTTCGATTATCGAACAATATGGGATAGGGCGCGCGCTAAAAAGTCTAAAGTCGAACCGTGGCCACATCGGGTCCCAGTGCAACAAGAGGGAGATATCTTTGGCAGACCAGTACGGCCCCCTAAGACTAATGCATATGGAATGTAGAGTTACATATAGTAGTTAAGATAAAAGCCCCGCTGAAACCAGCGGGGCTTTTGTTTTATGATTGCTTTAGTATACTTTAAAAGTAAATACCTGCACCTATGGTTGTTCTTGTTAAGTTAAAATCAGCACTTATATCAGCTTCGGTATCTTCCTGCTTAGTGTAGGTTACAGCGTTTAGCTTAAGTTCTATTCCAACTTTTGGTACCGGGAAAAATACGATACCTGGAGCTACATTACCGTACGTGCTATTTTGTTTCGTCTCTGGGTGTAGAGGGTCGTTACCGGTATAATAACTACCATCAGCGTTTAAGATGATTTTTCCATTCTGATCTCTGTAATAAGTTGAACCGAGGAAGGGTGGGATGCCGCCATTATTCGTTGGGAAACCTGCGGCCTGCTGTTTTACATCGACTTTATACCTGGTGGTGTTAATGCCAGCATTTCCTTCTATAAAAAAAGCAAACTTATTACTTACCGGTTGATAAAAACGCACCATAGCGCCCAAGCCCCATGTAGTAGTCTTTTCGTTTACCTGTGTTTGAGAAGGGTAAGTATAGCTGTTAGTTGGAGCAGTCTTTATTTCTCCGGTCTGGGTTTTAGAAATTTCAAATTGACTTTGAATACCGATCATCCAGTTACTGCTCACAAAATAACCAACAGAAGGATTGATATTGAAGCCGGAGCTTTTAATATCTGCTTCTTTTTTATAGTTGCCACCCATGGTAGCTCCTGTGTAAACAGAGCCGGATTGCAATTGAGCGAAGGCGCCACCCGATGTTATACAAAAGCAAATTAGAAGTATAGTTTTTCTCATAAGTATGTTTTAGTGAGCTATGGTTTATTAGATTTAGCTGGAGCTTGATTCTGAATTAAAAATAGAAACTTGCTCCTATAGTTGAACCCTCTAGGCATAGATCTGCTTCAAACTCACGGTCTTCAGTTTCCCCACCTGGCAGTCTGCTGTCTTTTAATCCATGGTTGTATTGCAGTGCATTCATTTTCAGTTCTAAGCCAAAACGTGGCTTTATGAAATACATCAAACCTGGAGATACATATGCCTGCAGAGCTGTAGTGTAACTTTCTATATCGCTTTGTCCTGAGCTTACACCAGTATTGCGTTGACGGTTTCCACCTACTCCAACCCATAGATATCCATTGCTTGCATCAGAAGTTGCATGTATGTAACCGGCTTGCGCTTCAGCGAAAATAAAAAGTTTATTATGGACAGGATAAAAGTAGCGTACTTGAGGTCCGAGATACCATGACTGCTGGCTAGATTTTATTTCTCGGCTATAAGACCCAGTACCTGTACCTACTTGTACAGACTCTGATTTACTGACAGCCCTGCTATGTTCTACAAACAAACCTATAGACCATCTTTCATTAAGTAAATAATTGATAGCTGGGCTAACTTCAAATGTTTTGGTAGTGTTGCCATCTCCTTTTTTTACTGAAGCTCCGATGCCAACAGTTGCATAAAAAGATTTTGACTGATCCTGAGCGGATGCTTGAACTATAATAAATGCAGTGCAGGCTAAAAGTATAAGTCGTTTCATAGATTAATTTATATTATATAAATGCTATATACTATAAATTATGCATAAATCAAAAAGCCCCGCTGAAACCAGCGGGGCTTTTTGATTTATAGTTGCGTATTCGGTTCTTACTTGTTACCGTCTACTTCTTCGTAATCTACGTCGGTTACGCCGCCGTCAGCTGCTGCGCCTTGCGGACCACCTTGCTGGCCATTACCGCCGGCTTGTGCACCTGCAGCGCCTTCTTGTCCGGCACCGGCTGCGTACATCTCCTGCGATGCAGCACTCCAGGCATTGTTCAGACCTTCCAATGCAGCATCAATTCCAGCAATGTCTTTCGCTCCGTGCGCTGTTCTTAGCTTACCTAAAGCATCTTCAATCGCAGACTTGTTACCAGCAGATAACTTATCGCCATATTCTTTCAGTTGCTTTTCGGTCTGGAAGATCATAGAGTCGGCTGCGTTCAGCTTTTCAATTTCTTCCTTCGCTTTCTTATCAGCTTCAGCGTTGGCTTCAGCTTCCTGGCGCATTCTTTCGATTTCCTGCTCGCTCAGACCAGAAGAAGCCTCGATACGGATCTTCTGCTCTTTACCAGTAGCTTTATCTTTAGCCGTTACGTGAAGTATACCGTTGGCATCGATGTCGAAAATTACTTCGATCTGCGGAACACCACGAGGTGCTGGTGGAATACCATCCAGGTGGAATCTACCAATGGTGCGGTTATCGCGGGCCATTGGGCGTTCACCCTGCAGTACGTGGATCTCTACAGATGGCTGGTTATCAGATGCAGTAGAGAAAGTCTCAGATTTCTTCGTAGGAATGGTTGTGTTAGACTCAATTAGTTTAGTCATCACACCACCCATTGTCTCGATACCCAGTGAAAGCGGCGTTACGTCAAGTAGCAGTACATCTTTTACTTCACCTGTCAATACACCACCCTGAATTGCAGCACCAATCGCCACAACCTCATCCGGGTTAACACCTTTAGAAGGCTTCTTACCGAAGAACTTCTCAACTTCTTCCTGTACTCTCGGGATACGGGTAGAACCACCTACTAATATTACTTCGTCGATATCAGAAGTAGATAATCCAGCATCCTGAAGTGCTTTGCGGCATGGATCCATCGAACGACGAATCAGATCGTCTGAAAGCTGCTCGAACTTAGCGCGAGTTAGTTTGCGCACTAAGTGCTTCGGAATACCGTTCACCGGCATAATGTATGGCAGGTTAATCTCCGTCTCGTTTGAAGAAGACAACTCGATCTTAGCTTTTTCAGCAGCTTCTTTCAGACGCTGCAGGGCCATTGGGTCCTGACGCAGGTCAATGCCTTCGTCGTTCTTAAACTCATCTGCCAGCCAGTTAATGATCTTCTGGTCGAAGTCGTCACCACCCAAGTGTGTATCACCATTCGTAGAAAGTACTTCAAACACGCCATCACCCAGCTCAAGTATAGAAATATCGAACGTACCACCACCTAAGTCGAATACCGCAATCTTCTGATCTTTGTGTTTTTTATCCAGACCATAAGCAAGCGCTGCTGCTGTCGGCTCGTTAATGATACGCTTCACTTCAAGACCAGCAATCTGTCCGGCTTCTTTGGTAGCCTGGCGCTGTGCATCGTTAAAGTAAGCTGGTACGGTAATAACCGCTTCTGTTACAGTTGTGCCAAGGTAATCTTCTGCAGTAGCCTTCATTTTCTGAAGCACCATTGCCGAAATTTCCTGTGGCGTGTACTGGCGGTCGCCGATCTCAACACGCACTGTGTTGTTGCTACCCTGTACTACTTTGTAAGATACCTGTTTTGCTTCTTCGCTAACCTCGTTGTAGCTGTGACCCATAAAACGTTTGATCGAAGCGATCGTGTTCTGTGGGTTTGTAATTGCCTGGCGTTTTGCAGGATCACCTACTTTACGCTCACCGTTACCGCCATCCAGAAATGCAACGATAGACGGCGTTGTTCTGCGGCCTTCGCTGTTAGGTATAACCACCGGCTCGTTACCTTCCATTACAGCAACGCACGAGTTGGTTGTACCCAAGTCAATACCAATTATTTTTCCCATTCTATAGTTTTATTATAGTTTCCTATTCAAAATTTCTTTTCAGTTGTTAGCACTATATCAACCAATATGCCAACCGCTTTCAGGCTAAATTTTTATGTCATTCTGTCACGAAGCAAAAGTATATCCTCTGTTTTGTCTGCCTAATTCTTAAGCAGCAAAGCTACCTGCGACATATTTACCTGTTACCTACGCTTTGTTTAAAGCACGTACTTTTAGCAAACGGCAGAAGTATAGTTTAGGATTAAAGAGAACAGGATCGGACAGGTATAAAAAACAAAAGCCCCCGCTACAACAAGTAACGGGAGCCATGTTCACTTTAACACCTAAAACACATTTATGCAAAGGCTTGATTGCTGTTTAACTTACACCTTAAGAAGTTTAGAGCAGGCCTTCTATAAACAAGAGTACCTGTAGGTGCAAAAGGGTTGCAAGTCCAGAAAAAAAATTATTTGATAACAGATTTTTCGCGCAGGGTGCTTTTGCCAGCGTTACGCAGGCTAGTTAAATTATCCTGGATAGGTGGATTTGGTTTGGAAAGGTAGATTATACTTTTACCCCAATAGGCAGCAAGCCCTTTGTTTACCCACATCATATCACTTGCTGCCTTATTTTGTTCAGCCTGCGAAATGATATCAGCGAAATAAATAGTTTTAGGAATGGCCGGAAGTGGATCAACGGTGCAGACCTTGCAATCAGATTTTTTGAGTTGCGTGTACCGTTGGATCAGGGCCTTATTGTAAGCAGCAGCCTTACCCGAGATCAGATCAATATAAGCTGTGCTGATGTTGTTCTCAACTGATAAAATGCTAAGTATAAAAATGAGCAATACAAATGCTGGTATTGCCAACGGGGGCTTCTGCTCTAAAGTTAAAGCTTGTTTGTACTTCTGTATGGTTAGCTGCAACAGGTAAAACCATCCAAACAGGAAAAAGAAATAGATCACATTCTCTAAACGTGGCGTAGCACGTTCGCCGGTAGACCAGGCAAAAACAAAATTCATCAGGAAGATGGTAGTGAGAAAGTATACTATGGCTAGTCTTATATCTATTCTGAATGCACGGCTATACTTTAGTTTTTCTGCCAGTGGTAACCCAAAGTATAAAATGTAAACTACTGAAGCTGCAAGTATTGGAAGCAACCAGCGGTAAAAAGAAAGTACCGTCATAAAAGCGGCATACACCACCGACCATAACAGCTTACCTGCATTGGGGTGGCTGCTCATGCGGTTAAAATTGCCAGGCGCTAACACCGCCACAAGGCAGCAAATAACACAAACCAAAAGCAGGAACAAGAGGTACGAACGGGCTTCTGCGTTTTTCAGGTTTGCTATAGTTATTAAGAGCACTGTAGTAAATGTAACAACTAAGGCCATCTCATTTGAACCGATCATGGCTGCACAAAGTATACTTACCAGTCCAGTATAGCCCACTTTGCTTAACCTGCTCTTGGCTTGAAGGAATTTATAAAGTACCGCCAGCAGTACCAACATTAGTATATTGGGTAACTGGTACGTAGCGTAAGTAGAGAAAAAGTAAAAGCCTTCGGAGGGGCTTGGAAGCTGCAGTAAGTATAAGGTAAAAAGTATGGACGCTAGTGCCAGCAGTTGTTTTTTGTTGAAAGCTTTATTCGTAATAGTATCAATTGCATAGTATAGCGCAGCACAAAATGAAAGCAGTAAAACCAATGGATATATTTTATAAAGCACAAGCGAGCCACTAATCATAGGATTGATGCGAAACAGCGTTATAGTGCTGAAATAACGGCCTGTCCAATTAGTATAGTAGTCTTGTAAAACAGTCAGGTAACTAAACTCTTGGTCGCGTACTGCAAAACTAAAGTCGTCGGCCTGCGGGTGGCTATAAAAAGAAAGTATAAGGTAGGGCAACAAGGTATAAATGCCTGCAGCTATTAGTATCCAGTAAGTATAAGTATGGAAACGGTTCTCCTGTGGTAGCAAGGGCATGGCAAAGTCAGTTGTAGCAGGATAAAAGTAATAAGATTTAGCAGCAGATAAAATAAGGAATGCTTAACTGAGACTTAACTATAAGCCATATAACAAAAAAAGCTCCCCATTTGCAGGGGAGCTTTTCCTAAACCATAAAACCAGTATTAGTACTTGTTATTTCGTAATCATCATTCTGTTGGTAGATGTTTTACCGTTGGCCGTTACACGATACAAATAAGTACCGCCTGGTAACTTACTGCCATCAAACTTCAATGAGTGACGACCGGCAGATTGTCTTTCTGTTACCAATGTCTTTATCTTTCTGCCCATCACATCAAATACTTCTACAGATACCGTACCTTCTGCTGTAACGGAATAGATGATGGTGCTTATACCTGTACTTGGGTTAGGATAGGAGTAGCTTTCTTGCCACTGCACACCGGCAGTTTGCATGGCTTCTGTACCCGATGTGGCAACCGGTTGTGTGGCAGCATCCCAGCTCGTATATGTTCTGGTAATAATTACAGCAAACTCAGCACGGGTTACGTTCTGTAATGGCTTAAATGTAGCATGCATCGTTGGGAACAGGTCAAGTGGCCCTTGGGTAACACTGTAGTAAGCATTTATCAAACCTAACTCTAATGCTATACTTACATAACCTTCCAGTCCGACAGGTATGTACTTGGCATCTTCAATCGGAATATCCTTACCGTCTACATTTACTGTAACAGCTTTTCCGTTGCGCTCCAGGGCGTATTCCTGTAAGCCCAGTGCCTGTACCAGGGAGTACGCTAGACTAGCTCTGTTTACGTTGCCGGTCGGGGAGAATTTGCCAGTGCTAGTTGGTAACATAACACCATTATAGGCATGCAACCTGTCGCGTAAGGCAGCGCCTTTTGCAGCTACTGATTCACCTAACAACAGTTCACTTCCTTTCAGGTCTGAGAAAGTAACGGCACCGTTCGTTGGCATATACTGGCGAATTGCCTGGCCCATCATCAGGTAATCTGCCAGCTGGATTCGCTTCAGATATTCATCCGGTTTAAAGGCACCGCTCAAGCCATCTACCAGGCGCGCTGCAACAGCCATTTTAATAGATGCTTCAGCCGGATGTCCAACTATATCTGCCATACCTGTAGTGCCGGTTACGCGCTGCATGTTCAGGGTACCATTTATAGTTTCTGGTAAAGCTATACCTTGTAAACCTTCTACTTTCAGAATCCACTGGCCTGGTGCAGGAGCGGCAACGGCTACGCCTCTGTCGTAAGTCAGGGTAAACGTTACAGGTATACCTGCTCTGTGTTCGCTGCCATCCGGGCCTAATAGTATAAGGTTAACTGGGTTCCCTGTCTGGCCTAACAAACCGCCCGAGCTTATTTTTGCTTCGATGCTGTTGGTTCCTTCCGTTACTGTAAAAGTAATCTGGTTATTAGCGGCCAGCAGCGGGTTATAGTCTATTGTAAATGGAGTCGTCTCTGATTGTGATGTAACGCTGCTGTTAAATCTTCTGGTCAGGTTAGAGTAAGCGCCAAAAGTAGTGTTACGGAAAATATGATCAACGGCAGCATACGCATTTACATAACCTGCACCCACTTCCCATGTCTCAAGGCCTGGCATGTTGGTAGCAGTTTTCTGAAGAATGTCTTTTACCTGTGCCGGTGTTAACGAAGGATTAGCCTCCAGCATAAGCGCTACTACACCTGCCGTGTGTGGTGTAGCCATAGATGTTCCGCTCATGTGAGTATAATAAGGCACGTGAGCAGGATCTAAGGTCTCAATATCATGCTGCGCTTCCAGAGATGCTACCGGTCCGATCACGCGGGTAGAAACTATATCAACGCCGGGTGCTACTACAGTAGGTCTGTTCTCATAGGTCCAGGTCTCGCCGTCTATCATAAACGTTCCGCCTTCACCTTTTACTCCTCTCGATGAGAACTCGGCCAGTTTGCCATACTTATCGCCGGCACCAACAGATATTACCCAAGGCGCAACAGCATACGGGTTGTGGGTATCAGAGCTTGGACCATCATTACCGGCAGCAAACAGTGATACAATGCCACGATCATAAGCAATTTTAGATGCCACATTTATCGGGTTATTCGGGTCGAAATCGCCACTTGATCCCCAGGAGTTAGAAATAACACGGATACCATACTGCGCCTGATGTGTCAGGGCATAGTCAAATCCGCCGATTCCGTCTAATACAAATAGAGCAGCACCAGAACCATAGCCGATCAGGTGTGCACCGGGTGCAGCGCCTTCGTATAAACCACCAGATTTAGCACCATTACCGCCAACAGAGCCAGCACAATGCGTACCGTGGCCTGAATTTGTATCAGTGTTTGGTACGTTCTCCAGCCAGGTTACAGGTAGCATGGCGTCTTGTGCATTCAGGTTTGTAGAGCCAAGTACGTTTTGTACCAAGTGTGTGCCCAGTTTTATGTCGTCGTGTGTGCCATCAACACCGCTATCGTTAATCATTACACCTATACCTTTACCAGAAACCGGAAGCCCTTTATTACGGGACGTCATTTCCTTGTCGGTGCGGAGCCTGCGGACGCCAGTTAAATGTGTGCCATTGTAGTTATAGTAGGTAAGTTTCTTGTTTAAATAAACAGAACGCACCTGTGGATCTTTTTCCAGAGCAGTTATTTGGGCGGCTGTTGCCAGTACGCCAGCTATCGGAAGAGATTTAAAAGTGATGCCTTTGGTAATGCCCAGCGAGTTTAGCAGCGCCAGATGAGAAGGGGTGGGGGCTGTATTGCCGTGGAAAGTCACTACTACGCCCAATGAGCCGGTGGTGGTTTGAAGCAAACTTTTAAGTTCGCTGTCCAGCTTATCCTGTGCACTTAAGTTACCCGTTAGTAGCAAGAATAACATGATAAAGCTTAAAAATTTAGTCATAGGTAAGGTGAGTTAAAAGTGTTACATATAATTAGAATAGTTATAAAATATAGGGTTAAAGTGATTTTGTTAGTACTTGTTCGATTATTTAGAAGTATTGTACTTTACTTGTTTAAACATCGTTAGTGAAGCGGAAAAAATTTTTGAAAATCGTGTAATGAGTTGAGATAAGGTTGTTTATGCGCGAGTTTGCAATAGGATGATATAAAGGGGTAAATTGAAGTGTAAGAGCAGGTTTAAGAATGAAGGCTTTCTCTGGCAGTCATAAAAATACAATTTTATGTATTTATAATTTTATCGTGTCATATATTTTATGGAATTTTTTGATACAATGTAGAGCCCTAGTATGCAGCAATAATTCTATAAGCAGGCAGAGCTTGGACAAATAAAAAAGACAGCTACTTGTAGCTGTCTTTAGGAAGAATATATGTTAACTATAGATCAGATCATTAATCCAAGTGTTTCTTCAGAAACTCTACAGCCAGATTATGCGCATCTTCGGCGGCTTGTTTGTCATACTTTGGGTTACTAGGGTTGGCGAAAGCATGTACGGCATCATACATTTTTATAGTTACTTCCTTGTCAGCCTGCTTCATTTTCTGCTCAAATTCCTGCACAATCTCGGGGGTAATGGAGTTGTCCTGCTTTGCAAAAACACCCAGCACAGGAGCCTTTAAGTTTTTCAGTCGCTCCACATCACGCTCGGGCATGCCGTAGTAAATAACAGCAGCTTCTCCTTTGCTACCGGCTTCTATAGCTGCCTGCAACGACCACGCGCCGCCAAAGCACCAGCCAATAGTTGCAATGTCGGGGTCTTTACCGGCATAGGCTATAGCGCCGTTTATTATAGCTATACCGCGTTTTGCCGTTACCGATTGTACGTACTCCACAGCTTTCTCGCGTTCGGTGGCTATTTTGCCATCATACAGGTCCAGGGCCAGCACATTTACGTTACCAAGTTCTGTTGCCAGCCGCTCAGCTTCCTGTTTTATGTAGTCGTTAAGTCCCCACCATTCGTGTATCACCAGCAGGTAATTGTCTGTTTTCTTAGCGGCTTTTATCTCGTAAGCTTTGCCGGTTTTACCATCCAGAGTTTTAAACGTTACCATTTTGCCTTTCTGGTTCTCTAGCGTAAACGGGAGTGGATTTTCATGCTTCATCTGAAAGTTTTTATTTCCGGTAAGCATGGCAAATTGTGTGGTGACATCGGCAGTAGGTTTAGTGCAGCAATTCATTTTTTCCTGCGCAAAAACCATTGATCCGCTTAGCAGTACTACGGCAAAGGAGATGATTTTTTTCTTCATAGGTATAAGTATAGGTTTATAGTTTATACTCTGGTGGGGCAGTTACATTTGATAGTGCCTAATCTCTGCTCTGTTCTAAAGGTTGTTTCTTGTTACGCCTTCTGTTCGCCCGTTTTACATATACTGCCGATGGTCCCTTGTCGTCTTCTTTCCGGATGGTAAAGAGATCTTTATGTGCTTTAATCAGTTGCAAAAGTTGCCCGTAACCGAAAGTGCGTGGGTCGAAGCTGGGGTCTAGCTGGCGCAGGTTTACACCAATGGCTCCCAGGTGCGCCCAGCCATCTTCGTCGGCTGCCATGCTAAAAGCTTCTTTCAGCAACGGTACCGGGTTAGGCCTTGGGTGGGTGTGTCCATTTTCAGCTACCGGCTCGGCATCATCCAGTTGCTTCTCATCGATATGATCAACCAGGTTTTCGGTAAATATAAAGATGTTACAGGCGTTTACGAATGGCTTTGGCGTTTTGCGCTGTCCGATGCCCATTACAAAAATACCTGCCTCCCGTATGCGTGTTGCCAATCGGGTATAATCGCTGTCTGAAGATACAATACAGAAACCGTCCACCAGGCCGCTGTGCAGCAAATCCATAGCATCTATAATCAGGGCGCTGTCGGTGGCATTTTTGCCTATGGTGTACCTGAACTGCTGTATAGGCTGTATGGCATGGTGATTCAGGCATTCTTTCCAGCCGTTCATTTGCGGGGTGGTCCAGTCGCCGTAAATACGACGTATCGTTATCTGTCCATACTTTCCGGCTTCAGCCAGAAGTTTAACTATAAGGCTGGGCTGGGCGTTATCGCCGTCTATAAGTATAGCTAAGCGGTGTTTCTTTTTTTCAGGATAAGGGTTTCTCATGTGTGGTTATTAGTCGGCGGCAGTCTTGCCGGCCTGTATTGGAGCTATTTGATTTTTATGTTATACTTATACGCTAAAGCAGAGTTGTGGCTGTAGATTTCTTAACGATGGCTGCAACAGTCTAACAACTTTAAACAGCTTACAGTATATCTAGAACAATTTATACTTTCTCTTATGAACCTTAACTTCATGAAAAAGACGCTTTATACGGTGGCATCGGTTTGCTGCCTGGCTATGCCTGCTGCACGTGCGCAGGTATTTAAAGCTGAAGAACCACTTGCCCATACCTATTCTATAGTTGCCCGCGACCCTGAAACCGGTGAAATGGCGGTGGGTGTGCAAAGCCATTGGTTCTCGGTAGGTACGGCTGTGCCGTGGGTAGAAGCTGGCGTAGGTGTGGTGGCTACCCAATCGTTTACAAACAAATCATTTGGTATGCGCGGACTGGAACTGCTGAAGCAAGGCAAAACTCCTGAACAAGCGTTGGCTATACTTCTGGCTGATGATGAAGGTCGTGAAGTGCGCCAGGTTTCTATATTGGATGCGCAGGGACGCGTAGCAACCCATACTGGTAAGAATTGCATTCGCTATGCCGGGCATATTACGGGCAAGAACTTTTCGGTGCAGGCCAACATGATGCTGACCGACAAAGTATGGCCAGCCATGGCAAAAGCTTTTGAAACCAGCAATGGTAAACCACTGGCTGAGCGTGTATTATTGGCTATGCAGGCCGCAGAACGCGAAGGCGGTGACATACGTGGTAAGCAATCGGCGGTGCTGGTAGTGGTAAAAGGCAAGAAAACAGACAAACCATGGGACGATAAAACGATAGACCTGCGTGTAGACGACCACGAAAAACCGCTGGAAGAACTGGAGCGCTTGCTGAAAGTATACCGTGCCTACGAGCACATGAACAACGGAGACCTTGCCGTAGAAAAAGGGCAGATGCAGAAAGCCATGGAAGAATATGGCAAAGCCGAGGACATGTTTCCTGAAAACCTGGAGATGAAATACTGGCACGCCATTACCCTGGCTAACAACGGCGATGTAAACGGTGCAAGCAAACTTTTAAAAGAAGTATATAAAAAAGACGCTAACTGGAAAGAACTTACCGCCCGTTTACCCGAAGTTGGTTTGCTAACGCTTAAGCCTCAGGACCTGAAAAAGATACTGGAGGTGAAGTAAGTGGCGTTTAGGTACTGGTTGTTGGTTATTAGTTGTTATAATTTTTATAGTGCGAGCGTCTTCGCTCGTGCCCAACTATAGCCTGGGCCTCTGGCCAGTTGGTATTTAGATCTAACACTATGCTCTTCCGGACATTAATGTCCGGAAGTAAACTTGCCGGGTACATTTTATCCCCGTTACAATAGGTAGTAGAACGGACTAAGAAGTCCGCAGCAGATGGGTTTCGGACATGGATGTCCGAAACAGCAAAAGTTATTTGTGAAACTAATCTTTAATTAATGAACAGCTGGAAATCAATTAAGGAAAAACTATACTATGAAGATGGTTCTTTGAGAGATATCTATGTGTTTAATACGAATGAAGAAGACTGGAAAATATGGAGTAAGCTGGTAAATGAAAAGTACAAAGTTTCCTTCTACAATGGGCGTACTCACACAACTGGGGAGAGGATTAATGTAGATGATTTAATAGAATATTTTGTTAATCCTGATAGTTTCGAAGATGTAAACAGGGCGTCAATTATTCTGGGAAATGTTATTATAAACTGTTGTCTGTATTACAAATCCGAAATGGAAAGCGACATTGATCCGCAGCAAGTTAAATCAGAAAATGACCACAAAGCTATACTTGAATACATGCAGGATGTAGCATTAACACTTAATAAAACAGTTGTATTAACAACAGAGATGACTAAAGATGATGTGCTTCTAGAAGTTGAAATTTAATTCCCAAAACTATACCTAACCCCGACAAAGTATAAAATCAGCAGGAAAGTGCAAGTATAGTCGCAGCTATATGTTATAACTCCGAAAACATTTTTTTAACTTATAGGCACAAACGAAACAACCTAAACTAAAACAACCCACCTGACTAATGTTATTTAAAAATAGACTCCGCCACTGGCTGTTGGCAGCAGCAACGGTGGTAGCAGTGCCGGCGCTGGCAAACGGCCCAACTGCACCTTCCGATTCTGCTACTATCAAGAAGTTTTACGACAACGCCCTTACCAGCACAAAAAGCTACGAAGACCTGCGTTACCTTACCAAGAACATCGGCGCAAGACTGAGCGGATCGCCGCAGGCAGCTGCTGCCGTAGAATGGGGCAAGCAGGTAATGAACAAAATGGGCCTAGATCGTGTGTATGTGCAGGAAGTGATGGTGCCTTACTGGGTGCGTGGCGATAAAGAGATTGGCCGAATTCTGAGCTCAAATGTGGGTTCATCTAACGTAAATATTGCAGCGCTTGGCTCTTCAGTTGGTACCGGCGAAAGTGGCCTTACTGCTGAGGTAGTAGAGGTGCATAACTTCGAGGAGCTCGAGAAACTGGGCAAGCGTAAGGTAAAAGGCAAGATCGTGTTCTTTAACCGCGCCTTCGATAACACCCACGTGCATACCATGAACTCATACCGCGATGCCGTTGACCAGCGTGGTGGTGGCCCGGTAGCAGCAGCTAAGCTTGGGGCTGTGGCGGTTATAGTTCGCTCTATGGCCAACGAATTACAGGATGTGCCGCACACCGGTAACACGCGCTACCAGGATGATGTGGAAAAAATACCTGCAGCAGCGATCAGTACCAAAGGCGCCGAAATGCTGAGCAAGCAGCTGAAGAACGATCCAAACCTGAAGTTTTATATGCGCATGACCTGCGAGAACCTGCCGGAAGTGCTGTCTTACAACGTGATCGGGGAGATAAAAGGAACCGAGAAACCGGATGAGATTATAGTTGTAGGCGGCCACCTGGATTCGTGGGACCTGGGAGAAGGCGCGCACGACGACGGAACCGGTGTAGTGCAGTCGATGGAAGTACTGCGTTTGTTCAAAGATTTAGGTATTAAACCGAAGCGTACGATCAGAGCTGTACTTTTCATGAACGAAGAGAACGGTTTACGCGGTGGTCGTAAGTATGCCGAAGAAGCCAAAGCTAAAGGTGAGAAACACATAGCTGCGATTGAGTCGGATGCTGGTGGCTTTACACCGCGTGGTTTCGGAATTGATGGGAATGATGCTCAGTATGCCAAAACACAAACCTGGAGACCACTACTGGAGCCTTACGGTTTATATGAGTTAACCCGTGGTGGTGGTGGCGCCGACATCGGCCCATTAAAAGGACAAGGCACTGTTGCCCTGATCGGTTTTAAGCCTGATTCACAGCGTTACTTCGATTATCACCACACCGATATCGATACGTTTGAAACCGTAAACCGCCGCGAAATGCAGTTAGGTGCTGCTTCCATGGCATCATTGGTTTACCTGATCTCGCAGTACGGTTTGTAGATTTAGGGATTGGGAGATATAAAGATGATCTCCGAACTATAAAGTATAAACGCCTGCCCAGGCTATCCGGGGCAGGCGTTTTGATTTTGTCTGAATCAGGATTTTTAGGATTTGATGGATACATAGAATTGATAAGACCTCACAGTGTTTTTAAAACCTGTGAGTGTCTTGGTTACTACGGTAGCAACAGCGAACTATCACCGTAACTCAGGAATCTATAGTTGTTATCCATAGCGTGCTGGTATACGTTGCGCCAGTTCTCTCCGATCAAAGCTGAAACCAATAACAGCAGTGTGCTTTCAGGCTGATGAAAATTGGTAACCAATCCTTTGCAGATGCGGAAAGTATAACCCGGCGCTATGATGATCTGGGTGCTGGCATGCAGGTGGTCGGTTTTATACTTGTCCATGTATTGCAGCAACGCCATTAAAGCTTCGGAAGGACCAGGCAGATTTATACTTTCATAGGCTAACCATTGGGTAATGTGCAGTTGCTCCTGTGGCAAGTTAGGTTGTTGGAGTACTCTCACACCTAGCCAATACAAGCTCTCCAGGGAGCGCATACTTGTGGTACCAACCGGAATAACAGGCTTGTTTTGCTCTGCCTGCGCCAGCAACTGAAGTATAAAAGCCTTGGTTAAGTATAGCTGCTCGGCATGCATCTCGTGTTCTTCCATCACATTAGCTTTAACCGGCTTAAAAGTGCCGGCGCCAACATGCAGGGTCAGGTAAGCAGTGGCGATGCCTTTAGCTTTTATACTTTCCATTACCCTATCCGTAAAGTGCAGGCCGGCAGTTGGGGCAGCTACGGCACCTTCCTGGTTCGCATAAATTGTCTGGTAACGAGTGCGGTCGTCGGGGGTAAGATCGCGGTTTAAGTAAGGTGGGAGTGGCAGCTTACCACAGCGCTCTAGTACTTCAGCAAAAGTTAAGTTAGCCGGCTCCCAGGCAAAATTTATCAGGAAATGCCCGTCCTGCTGTGCTTCGCGCTCTGCTGTAAGTTTGCCATCTTCAAAGTATAAGTATAGCTTCCCGCTCTTCCAGCGTTTATTGTTACCTACCAAGCATTTCCAGGTGCAGCTTTCGGTTTGCTGCATGGCCAGTTGTACTTCAGCGTGTGGCTTAACAGGTTCCAGGCAAAATATCTCCACTATACCACCTGTCTCTTTCTGGAAAAGCAAGCGTGCCTGTACTACTTTGGTATCGTTAAAAACCAGTAAAGTATTGGCTGGTAAAAGCTCCGGCAGGTCTGTAAAAGTATAATCGGTTATCGCGCCACTTTTATAGTATAGTAACTTCGACTGGTCACGCTCCGGTAACGGGAATTTAGCTATTCGTTCATCTGGCAGCTCGTACACAAAATCTTTTATCGCCAGCTTTTTAGGATCGGTCATTTTTATAGTTCTGAGTTACGAGTTTCGAGTGCCGAGTTAAAAATACAAGTATAGCAACTCGTAATTCGTAACTCTGAACTCATAACTAATTTTTTTCAGTTTCTTCTTCTAGATCGTTCAGTTCGAGTGTGAGCGCATTTACGGATATCTGTATTTCGCGCAGGGCAAGCCCCAGAGATCCAAGCAGCAATAGCAGACTTAGCCCGAATAGGTACTTGCCTGTTGTGTCATAGCCTGCAAAAAGTATAAACATACAGAAAACACAGCCAAACATACTGGATATGCCCAGCGCCTGCATATTACGGATAAGCACCAGCCTGGTGCGCAGGTTCTCTATCTGCCCAAACACTAAATGGCTGTGTGTAGTAGCATACCGCTTTTTAAGGCTCCGGATAAGGTTGGCCAGCGCCATAAACCTGTTGGTATAGGCCAGCAGCAACAACGAAATTGCCGGGAACAATAGGGCAGGAGTGGTGAGCGTAATTTCCATATCTGTGCGCAGACCAGTGAGTGCAGTTACTGAATACTTTTCAGGAAATCTTCATCCAGTGGTTCGTCATCATCCTGCTGTGCGTGGTGCTCAAAATCAATGGCAGTCAAAAGTTCCAGCCCTTCTATCATTAACTCGTCCAGTTCCTCTTTTGAGTGAGCATCCAGCGTAGCTTCAAATAGACCTAGTATCTGTTCGCGCTCTTCGTTCACAAAGATCTCGTGGTACAGGTTATCAAATACCGCGATTTTCTTTTGTACGATCTTGTCAATCTCTTGTGAGCTTTTCGCTTTAAGGGCATCCTGCAATACATGCAATGCTTCTATGCTTGTCTCGTTATCAGCAAGGCGCGTATAGGCTTTTATAAACGCAATAGCCACCCCCAGCCGCACGCGCTCAAACCTGAAGTTAAGTTCATCAGTTGCCTTGTTTGTCTTAACAAAGGTTCTGTATACTTCTTCAAATTTCTTATACACATTAGCAGCGCCTTCTTCAAAAACCTGAGGGTTTTCAGAGTTATAGGCTGTTTCTAAAAGTAACTGTAGGTTTTTGGCGCTCATCGGTTATTGCTTTATAGTCTGCAAAGGTAATGGTTTGGCCGCTTTTATACTATGAAAAACAAAGGCCCGGTATTCCTAAGGTATACCGGGCCTTTTCTGTATTTGTTGATGTTATACTTAAACTACCACACCCACTGCGGACATAGCACTTTGCTGGCATTGTTCAGTTTAAAACCTACTACTACTTCGTGGCTGCCGGCGCTTACTTTGCTCATGCTGGAGGTAGCAACTTCATAAGAGTAGCCTACATCAAAAAGGTGGTTGAGATTCACACCCGCCATAAGTGCCCAGGCATCGTTGTGGCGGTAAGATACACCGCCCCAAACATACTGTGCATACAGTGCCCTCAGGTTCAAGTCAACAGCAGGTGTAGCCGATGAGGTTGCTTTCACCATAACAGAAGGTATTACTGCTACATCTCCTGAGGTCTGGAAACGAAAGCCCGCTGTGCCATAAAAGTGGGGCTGCAGGTTCATGGCTGGGTCATCAGTTGTAACAATTTCCTGCTTGCTCTTTAATAACTGCATTCCTGATAAGCCAACGTAAAAGTCAGGGCTGTACAACCATAACCCAACACCTACATCAACCTTAGTGGCTGACATGTTACCACCCACCAGGTAAGGGTCACTTGGATCCTGTACTTGTGCGCGATTTACATCTACATTATACTGCGTTACTCCGCCTGCCAGTCCGCTTGATAAGGTAAGATACCTGGTGATCGGCTGGTGGTAAGCATATGTCGCATTTATAGTAGAAGTCCGCAATAAGCCAGCTTTATCAACTTGCATAACTGCTCCTAAACCATGGTGTGGTACTGCTTTTTTGTAGCTGTTACGGCTCGAAAATCCGGACTTATTTACTTTCCTGGATTTGGGAGAGGTTTTGTTATTGTCTGGGTTACCAATAGAGCCATGTATAGTGGCATAGAAGGTTTCAGGTGCACCTTCTACGCCTGCCCATTGCCCCCGGTAACTGGTGCGCAGGTCGGCATAGCTTTCTATGCCGCCTACTGCAGGGTTTGTAAGGTAATTGTTTAACGCGTATTGTGTGTACTGTGGGCGCTGCTGCGCCAGTGCGGTGCCTGCTGCGGCAACCAGTGCCACTACTATTGCTGTTAATCGTCTCATAGCTGGCATTACTTAATAATAGTTATACTTCCTGAAATTGGTGCTTCGTCTTTTGACAAATGAATGATGTAGTAGTAAGCGCCCAGCGGCAGTTGTTTGCCATTGCGGGTACCGTTCCATGGCTCATCGTAACCTTTGCTTTCGAAGATCTTCTCTCCCCAGCGGGTAAATATCTCCACTCGGCAATCAGGATACTTGTCCAGGTGCTCCACATAAAACACATCGTTAATGCCATCACCGTTTGGAGTCATAGCGTTCATCGGAACAATGGCCGGTACAACAGTTACCGTTACTGAAGCAGTAGCTGTACAACCTTCCGGAGTTGTGATGGTTACAGTGTAAGTAGTGGTTACATCTGGGTTGGCAAGTGGAGAAGCGGCAGTTGGGTCTGTTAAACCAGTAGCCGGAGACCAGCTGTAAGTTGCACCGCCACTGGCAACCAACTTCGTAGATTTACCCTGCATAATTGTTACATCGCCACTAATTCGAGCTTGTGGTGCTGTTACAATAATTTTTACTTCCTGGCGCGCTGCGCTTTCGCAGTTGTTGCTGTTCACGGCCTGTACCCAGTAAGAAGTAGTAACACTTGGGGTAGCTCTATAAGTAGTTCCTTCGGCAAGGTAAGTACCGCCTTGTGGTGCATCGTACCATTCCAACCTTGTGCCGGCTGCTACACCGGTAGCCTGCAAAGTAGCACTTGCTCCAGGGCATATAGAAACAGAAGCTATACCTGGCACAGTTGGCAACGGTACTACTTCCATCTTTACGGCATTACTAATATGGTCTGCACAAGGGCCTGACGAACGTACCACACGTCTGTACCAGGTAGTTCTGGTTAATGCTTCGGTTGGAGCGTAATGCTGGCCTGTAGCACCGGAAATGTTGGTAAAGTTTCCGCCGTCTGTGCTTTGCTGCCACTGGTAATTGTAAGGTTCTGAAGTTTCGAAAGCTACGGAGCCAGTGAGGGCAGCCGGTATACTTCCACTGCAGATCGTCTGTGCTGTACTGATGGTGTTATCCGTGATTAACTGATTAACTGTGATAGTTACTGCACGACGGGTACTGCTGGCACAGTTAGTTGCATTTACAGCTTCTACATAATAGGTAGTGCTGGTACGCAATGGCTGTGTTGTAAAGGTGATACCAGAGCCGATCGCGGTTCCGCCGGAAGCAGTATAGAACCAGCGGTAAGTAATGCTGCTGGCGCCAGTAGCGGGATTCTTGATACGAAGCGTAGCAGTGCTGCCTTCGCAAATCGTAATATTATCGGCTAGTGGCGTAGCTGGCAGTGGAGATACTGTAATTTTTACTGCGCTGCTTATACTTTCGCCGCATGGTCCGGCCACTCTTACTCTTCTTCTGAACCAGGTATCCTGCGTTAGTGCATCCGGTGCATAGTTCTGCGCATAAGCTCCAACTATACTTACATAGTTTACACCATCGTTAGAGCGTTCCCACTGGTAAGCTGGTGTGGCTGCACCTATACCTGAAGGCAATGAACCTTGTAATGGTGCTGGTATGGCGCCGCTGCAAATTGTTTGCTCACCTGAGGTAATGGTGTTATTGGATATCGCAGAAGAAATATTCACAGTTACTGCTTCTGATGGACCTGCACAGTATTGTGTTGTGCCAGGTATAGCTCTGAAAGCCGTTACATAGAATATAGCCTTAGATGACAATGGAACAGTAGTGTAAGTAGTGCCGGTGTGCAGGAATGTGCCATTGGCATCAAACCATTTGTACACTAGTTCAGCCTCAGGTGCAACAACTGATAAGGTAGCACTGCTGCCAGTACAAACTGTAGCATCATCAGCTACCGGAAGGCCTGGTTTGCCTACTACCAGTACGTTGGCCTGTACTCTGCTGCTACTGATACAACCTGCTGCGTTTACGGCTTCGATGTAGTAAGATTTGCTTGAGTACAGCGCTTCCTGTGAAGTATAGGAAATACCGGAACCTATCAGTGTAGTACCGGCGGCATCGTTATACCATCTGTACTCCAGTGCAGGGTCAGGATTTTTAACAAACAGTGTTACGGTTTCGCCGGAGCAGATTGAAGCATTGGAAACAGCCGGTGTAGCCGGTAACTGCGCTACACTTACCACCACCGCTTTGCGTGTAGGGCTTGCACAACCTGTAGCTGTTACTGCTTCTACATAATACGTGGTGCTGGCTGTAAGCCCACTGATAGAGTGGCTGCTGCCGGTTGCCAGCAATTTACCTGCTCCATCATACCATCTGTAGTTCAAAGCAGCATCAGGCTGTGTTATGCGCAATGTTACTGTCTGGCCGGCACAGACTGCCTGGTTAGCTGCCATTGGCGTAGCTGGTAACTGCGAAACCTTAACAGTAACAGCAGTTCTGGTACTTATACAGCCTGAACCATTATGAGCTTCAACAAAGTATGTTCTGTCTGATGTTAAAGCGCCTGTCTCGAAAGTTGTTCCTGATGCAAGTGCTATGCCGCCTGTTGCTACGCTGTACCATTTATAGGTTAAGCCAGCGCTTGCCTGTTTCACAACCAAGGTAGTGCCGGTACCGGAGCAGATGGCCTCGTTGTCTACCTCAGGAGCTGTCGGCAGTTGCATTACACTTACTGTTACCGCTTTGCGCTGGCTGGCGCAAGCCTGAGCAGTGGTAGTATAAGCCTCTACATAATAAACAGTGTTCTGAGTTAATTTGCTGGTCTGGAAAGATGAGCCATTGGCTACCAGCGTTCCGTTTCCGTCAAACCATCTGTAGTTCAGTTTTACATCCGGGTTATTAACCGATAGGGTTGTGTGCTCGCCGGAGCAGATCACTTTGTCTGCTGCCTGTGGTATGGATGGAAGTGGCGTTACAAAAACATTTACAGCTTTTCGTGGGCTAACGCAACCGCTTCCATTCACTGCTTCTACATAGTAAGTAGTTTCAGCCTGAACGCCATCTATGGTATACATGATGCCACTTGCAAGGCTGTTACCCCCTGTAGCCACACTGAACCAACGGTAAGTATAACCTAGCTCAGGAGCCGATACAGCCAGGGTTGCCTTTGCACCGGCACAAGCTGTAATGTTATTGGCTTGTGGAGTTATAGGGGCAGCAATGGTTGTGACTTTTACTATGTTGCTTTTCTGCTCAGGGCAGGTACCTGTAGGCACAAACGCCACTCTTCTGAACCAGGTAGTTACATACGTAACAGGTGGCTGGTAATCTCTGCCGGTAGCACCCGGTATAATATTGTAGTTGATGCCGTCTTCGCTGCTTTCCCACTGGTAAGTAACTGTTCCGCTACCGCTCATGGCCGATGAACCTATAAGTTTTGCCGGTACAGATGCGCTGCAGATAGTCTGGTTTGCTGTAACAGTGTTGTTGGAAATAGGCTGAGAAACAAATGCAGTAACCAGCGTACGCGCCTGGTTTATACATCCTGATGTGGTGACTGCCTCTACATAATAAACAGCATCTGCAGTTAGCACCGGAGTAGTAAAGGTTGTGCCGGTAGATAGCAGTGTTTCGTTGTCATCGTACCAGTTGTATACTATAGTTGGTGTTGCATTCTTCACGAAAAGAGTAGCCGTACTTCCCGCACAAATGCGGGCATCATCAGCCGCCGGAGCGGCTGGCAGCGGTGTAACTGTTACATTAACAGCTTCGCGAGGGCTGACACAGCTTGGCGATGACTGAGTGGCGGCTTCAACATAAAATGTTGTGTTTGCATACAGAAGGTCAGCTGGCTGGTAACTGGTTCCGGTTGCCAGCGGTGCTCCATTCTTGTCATACCAACGGTAAATCAGGGTGGCATCAGGTGACGAAACAGTAAACGTTACTCGCTCGCCGGCACAAATCGTTTGATCAGAAGCGACAGGCATTGCCGGTTGTGGCGTAACCGTAACAGATACTGCCCGGCGTGATGAGCTGATGCAACCATATGCCGAAACAGCTTCTACATAAAATGTTCTGTTAGAAGTAAGCGCGTTAGTAGTATAGCTGGATCCGGTTCTAACTGGCGTTCCGCCTGTTGCTACAGTATACCAGTTATAAGTAACATCTGGTGCTACAGTGCTAACAGTTAAAGTAGCAGGAGACCCGGAGCAAACAGTAACGTTATTTACTACCGGAACAGTTGGCAGTGGCGTTACATTTACTGCTACTGCCTTACGACCGCTCGTACAAGCTGGCGTTCCGCCTGTAGTTACCTCAACATAATATATGGCATTGCTGTTAAGTACACCTGTAGTATAAGTAGTACCTGTTGCCAGTAGCGCACCACCCGAATCATACCAGCGGTAAGTATAGCTGAGTGTAGGAGATGTTACAGCTAGTGTAGCCTGCTGTCCTGCACAAATCGTCTGGTCTTCGGCAAGTGGCAGGGCTGGTGTTGGTGTAACGGTTACAGCTACAGCTTTACGGGCACTGGAGCATCCGTTTGCACTTACAGCTTCTACATAATAAGTAACGGAGCTGCTAAGTATACCTGTAGTGAAAGAGTCGCCGGTAGCCAGGCTGCTGCCGCCGGTAGCAACATTGTACCAGCGATAGGTAAGTGTAGCATCCGGTGTGTTTACTTTAAGTGTAGTAGTGCTGCCTTCGCATATTGTTTTGCTGTCAGCAAGTGGCGTTACAGGTATTGGTGCTACGGTAACCTGTACCACGTTACTATAATGCTCCGGACAAGTACCACTGGCTGTTTTTACTCTTCTTCGGTACCAGGTTGTAGCAGTAAGAGCGGCTGGCGAATAGTTCTGGCTTGTAGCATTTGCGATGGCCGTAAAGTTTGTGCCATTCTCGCTGCGTTCCCACTGGTAAGCAAAGTCGCTGCCGTTAGCTGCTGGTAGTGTTCCTGTAATCTGGGCTGGTGTGCTACCGCTGCAAATGGTCTGGTTTGCTGAGATCGTATTGTTTGTGATCGGGGTTGTTACAGTTACAGATACTGTTCTGCGGGACGGACTTGCGCAGGCAGTTATCGTGTTTATAACAGCTTCCAGTTGATAAGTAGCACTGTAGCCTAGGATTTCAGTTGTGTAAGAGATACCGGTTGCTACTAAAATGCCGCTTTCATACCAGCGGTAGATCAGGCCTGGTTCAGGGTTTTTCACCCAAAGGGTAGCGTTGTCGCCGGCGCAGATAATTGCATTGTCAGCATCCGGAGTAGCCGGAAGTGATGTAACCTGTACTGTAACTGCACCACGAGACGCACTGGCGCAACCGCCGGTTGTAACTGCTTCTACATAATAAGTAACTGTGCCATTAACAGAGTTGATTGCATAAGTATTACCTGTAGCCAGTAATGTTCCGCCTGAAGCAGCTGTATACCATCTGTAAGTTAAGTTTGCATCCGGATCTTTAACAGCCAGGGTAGCAGGAGCACCCGCACAAATAGCTATACTTTCAGCAGTTGGTGTAGCTGGTAGCGGTGTTACGGTTACAGTAACCTGAGCTCTTGTACTTACGCAACCTGCTGTTGTAGCTGCTTCCAGATAATATACTCTGTTAGAAGTAAGGTTGCCCGTATTAAATGTAACGCCCGTTGCAATGGCAGAACCTCCTGTTGGCGAAGTATACCAGTTGTAGATTAAGTTCACATCAGGCGATTGCACAGTTAAGTTCGTTGACGTGCCTGTGCAGATGGCGGCATCCGAAGCAACCGGAGTAGTCGGGATCGGGCTAACAGTTACTACTACAGCTTTGCGCGAACTGGTGCAGACAGGACTTGTTACAGTTGATGCCTCAACAAAGAAGGTGGTGCTGTTAGTTAAAATTTCAGTAGTATACGTTGTTCCGGTTGTAAGAAGGTCACCGTTAACATTATACCAGCGATATGTTAACGTAGGATCCGGCGCTGTAACCGAAAGGGTAGTAGTCTGGCCGGAACATATAGTTCGGTCAGAAGCCTGAGGTGTAGCCGGTTGTGGTTTAACCGTAACCGTAACTGCTCTTCTGCCACTAACGCAACCAGCCGAGCTGGTAGCATCAACATAATAAGTGGTAGTTGCTGTAAGTGTTTCAGTAGTTAATGATGGGCCTACTCCAAGCGGGTTTACTCCTGTTGAAGAAGTATACCACTTGTAAGTTAAAGATGCATCGGGGGAGGTAATGTTAAGCTTAGCAGTTTCGCCGGAGCATATAGTTATACTTGCTGCAGCAGGCGTAACCGGAAGCGGAGAAACAGTAACTTTTATAACATTGCTTACATGTTCAGGACAAGAGCCTGCCGACGATTTTACTTTTCTTCTGAACCAGGTGCTGATGGTAAGCGAACCGGGCGCGAAAGATGCATTATTGGCGCCGGCTATACTTGAGAAGTTAACGCCGTCTTCGCTGCGTTCCCATTGGTAAGTATAGGTTCCGTTTCCACCTGATGGCGTAGTACCAGTTAAAGTGTTTGGTGTGCCGCCGCTGCAAATGGTCTGGTTTGCATAGATAGTATTATTGCTGATGTTTGGAGTTACAGTTACAATTACTGTTCTGCGGGCCGGGCTTGTGCAGGCAGTACTGGAGTTAGCCACTGCTTCAACATAAAAAGTAGTGCTGCTACCCAGGATATCTGTTGTAAAAGTAACGCCTGAAGAAAGCAATGTGCCACCTGAGTACCAATTGTAAGTAGCCGTAGGGTCAGGGTTTTTAACAAACAATACTGCAGCATCACCCGAACAGACAGTAGTATTATCTACATCAGGTATAGCTGGCAATGGAGTTACTGTTACATACACTGCTTTTCTATCGGGGCTGGTACAACCGCCTGCTGTGGCCGCCTCCAGGTAAAAAGTAGTGTTTGCTGATAATATGTCGGTGGTATAGTTGGTGCCTGTGGCTAGCAAAGTGCCATCTGTTTCAGCATCATACCAGCGGTATACCAGGTTTGCATCTGCTGCCAGTACTTTTAACGTTGCTGTACTTCCGGCACAGATAGCAGCATTGTCAGCTTCAGGTATGGCTGGTAGTGGGGTTACAGTTACCGTAACCATACCGCGCGCTGTGCTTATACATCCCGACCCTGAAACTGCCTCTACGTAGTATGTTTTGTTTGATGTCAGGATACCTGTATTATAACTGGTGCCTGTTGCCAGTGCTGTTCCTCCTGTTGCAGTGGCATACCATTTATAGGTAAGGTTTGCATCCGGTGAAGTAACCTGTAATGTAGTTCCTGTGCCGGTACAAATGTTCTGATTCTGAGCGACAGGCTGGGCAGGCAATGGATTTACAGTAATCTTAACAGCATTGCTAACAGAAGGAGCACATTTTCCGGAAGCTGTAACTGTTCTGCGGAACCAGGTGGTTTTTGTTAGTGCACCCGGTGCATAATCTTTACCTGTTGCACCTGTTATATTCTGGAAAAGGCTGCCATCCTCAGAGAAAGCCCACTGGTAAGTAAAGCCTCCGCCGCCACCTGCAGGTAGCGTACCTTGTAATGCAGCCGGGGTAGCGCCACTACAAATAGCCTGATCTGCGGTTAGCGTATTGTTTGTTATAGCCGGGGTAACTGTTACCTGCACCATTGTCTGCGGGCTGGCACAACCAGGGGATGCTTTCGTTACGGCTTCTACATAGAAAACAGCATCTGCTGTAAGTGGGCCTGTGTTATAATTTATACCTGTTGCCAGTAGGTTTTGGTTACTATCGTACCATCTGTAGAAAATAGTAGCATCAGTTGGGTTAACTGCCAGAGTAGCACTGTTGCCTTCGCAAACTATAGCATTTGCTGCAGTAGGGGCAGGAGGTAATGCTGTAACCGTTACATCTACGGAGCGACGTGTAGTATAACAACCTGAAGTTGCGGTAGCCTCAACATAATAAGTTTTACTGGTTGTAAGGGGTACTGTAGTATAAGAAGTACCGGTTGCCAGCACAGTTCCACCAACTTCTACATCGTACCAGCTATAAGTAAAGCCAGGGTCCGGATTTGTAACCACCATGGTAGCAGGCGAACCATAACATATCATCGGCTCTACTATATCAATAGAAGCCGGCATCGGCGTTACAGTTATCAGAACAGTATTACTATATGTTTCGGGGCAGGTGCTGGCTGCTTTTACTCTGCGGCGGAACCAGGTAGTTGTTGTAAGTGATGCCGGGGCATAGTTTACGGCATTAGCTCCAGGTATATCGGTAAAGGTGCTGCCGTTGGTGCTGCGCTGCCATTGGTAAATGTAGCCGCCACCGCCACCTGCCGGGGTTGATCCAGTAAGTGGTTCAGGTTTGCCACCCGTACACATGGCCTGATCGGCACTGATAGTATTATTGGTTATAGTTGGAGTAGAATTGGCTTTAACTTCAACTCGGGAGGAGACAAAGCAATTAGTAGATGCAGTAGTGGTTGCTTCTACGAAATAAGAAACAGGGCCAGTTACCGGGCTTGGTGTTACAAACGTCGGACCTGTGCCCAGTAGCGTAGTGCTCGTTGCTGTGGCATACCATTTATAAACTGTGTTGCCATCGTTGTTAGTAACAGTAAAAGTAGCACGTGTGCCATAGCAAACCAATGCATCAGAAACTATAGGCGTAGCTGGCATTGGTGTTACCGTAATTTTTACCGGGTTCGTTTCTTCGCCACAACCGCCATTGTAGGCTATTCTTTTAAACCAGGTGGTCTGGTAAAGTGCTGGTGGAGTATAATCTTTGTCTTTTGCTGATGCGATCGGGCTATAACCGCTGGTGGCGTTCGTGGTGCTTTGCAGCCACTGGAATGTCATG
This sequence comes from Pontibacter deserti, assembly GCF_023630255.1. Lineage (NCBI taxonomy): Bacteria > Pseudomonadati > Bacteroidota > Cytophagia > Cytophagales > Hymenobacteraceae > Pontibacter > Pontibacter deserti. Next base: position 584,190 of record NZ_JALPRS010000002.1, read on the forward strand.
TTTTGTGGTGCGTTCCCTGTTATCATGGCAGGAACTGTGCCGGCACAGATCTGCTGATCTCCGTTTAAAAGTGTGGCATTACCATTTGTAGAAGATACGGTTATAGTTGCCATTGTGCGCGGAGACGTACAACCCGTGTTAGTCAACGCTTCTATGTAAACAGTTGTGTTTGTAACATTGGTCTTTGTATAAGATGTACCCCAAACCAATAACACTCCGTTGCTATCGTACCACTTGTATAGCAGGTTCGGATCCGGGTTACTTACCCAAAGCGTAGCGTTGCTGCCGGTACATACGGCTATACTTTCAACGGCTGGTGCAGTAGGTATCTTATCAATAGTTATCTGCTGCGAAGCGGTGGCAGTCTCGCCACAACTTTTAGTTACAGTAATACTGATGGTATGCGTACCTGGTGTAGGGAAGTTTATACTTGGGTAAGCCGCCGTAGACACCTCGTACCCATTAAGCACCCAACTATACTTGGTAATTGTACCACCCGGGTTGGCAGTATATACAGGCTGATGATTAGGGTTGGTAGCACTAAACGAAATAGTGGTTGGTCCACAGTAACGCTGTGCAGCCGGTAAGGTAACCTCCGGCTCCTGGCATTGTTGCGACAATGCAGCTGATGGTGAAAACCCGAAAAACAATATGGTTAACAGCAGCGGTAAAAGTATTCTCATAAGCAGTTAGTATTACTGTAGCACTTAATAATCACCTTTGTAAAAATTGCACAAAAAAAGTATTAATTATTGATGTTGTAAACATGCGTTATGTTTGATGTATCAATAACTTAATTTGAATAATAATCAGAAAATCTGAGCTGGATTTGTAAGCAATATTACTAAAATATAGTTTCTGGAAAAGTAAATTTTTGTTCGTATTGCGCTGAAAGTTAATAAATAACATAACTATAATATATCTACTAGCTAATTAAAAGGAAAAATAAAAGCTAGTAGTAATTATGATTTTATAAATAATGTATGTAATAATTTATATCTGTATGAATTTGTATTATAGTTGATAGAGGAGGGAGTGGTTTGTTAAGTACAAAATAGAAGTATAGCCTGATATACCATTGACCTTTAAATCAAACAAAAAAGCCCCAATCATTTGACCGGGGCTTTCCTGTTTTAGCTTGTTTTATACTTATTCTTCATCGGCGCGGGCAGAACCACTGCTGATGATCTGGCCGAAGAAAATACTGTTCAGGAATAGCTTGTTAGTACCATACCAGAATGCTCTGAAGTTCGGGTTATCAGGCATAGCAATTACTTTACCTGCCCCAATTGCAGTTACAGCCACAGCTGCAGAGTTTTTTGCCAGTTGCAGGTTTTGCTTTGATATGTAACCAGCCATTAACGGATTAGCAGTGTACATAATAGGGTTTGCATATGGGTTCTTGGCAGGTTCCATAAACAAGGTGTTGCTGCGGAAAATTGGCAGCTGCTTATCGGTATAGCCATACGCGAGTGGGTGGGTCAGGTCCAGGGAAGTTTCGAAAATAGCGCCGCCTATTACCTGTGCCCCAGATTCGCTGTCTAAGTCAGCGTAAGGCTTACGTTCTGTTTCTGTATTCTCCTTTTTGTTTTCTTTAAAAGTGATGTTGCTGATGCCGTTGGTAGCTAACCATTTGATAGCCTCTCCCATGCCTATGACAGTTCCGCCCTGCTGCACCCATGCACGCAGCTTGTCTTTTGATACATCGTTATAAGACCCATCAGCCATTACCAGTACATTATAGCGGCTCAGGTTGGCACGGTTAAAGTTATCTGCTGTTATAAGTGTGGTTTTAATGTCGAAACGGTTGTCGAGTAAGTGCCATGCTTCGCCTGCATCGTTGCTGTTTACGCCATCGCCGGTTAAAAGCATTACACTTGGCCTGCGCAGGTTCTGCATCATCGGGCTGCCTAGTTTTATACCTTCTGTAGTAAGGCCTGTTGGCATAGCATATACTTCTAAACCATTGGCTGCTGCCGTTTTTTCTAATAGTTGATGCAAATCCGCTCCGGAAACCGGCTGACCAGCCACAGGTATAAGTATAGTTCCATAATCAAAAGATCTGCCATCGCTTGTCTTAAACTTATCAGTAGCTACTTTAGCTTGTATGCCATGGTTAAATAAAGTGTTAAGTGCACGTGGGGTATAGTAATCTTTCCATTCGAAAGCATAGGCATAGTTGCTCTGGCCACCATTGATTTTACCAACTGGCAGCTGCGGATTATCCATTTTCTCGCCAAGCTGCGATGTTTTATAGTTTTTGCCGGTCAGGGCATTATACTCCAGGTCAAAAGCGAGCGGAAAGGTCCAGGCTGAGATGTCGTAGAAAAGGCTGTCTTTGAAAGTAGTACGCTTTTCAAACATTGCTTCAATCAGTTTATACTGCGGCTGCTCCAGTGGCACTACATAAGCACTTTGAGGTCTATAGGTATTATTGCCAACTTTTATAGTTTCTTTTGGTCGGTAAATCGCGATCTGGTGCTGACGAATGATCTCAGCTAAATGATAGGCGCGCGCCGGGTCCTTTTCTGACCCAAAAATATAAGCTTTGGTTGCTGTCTTTTTAGATTCGTTCAGAGACTGCTTATAAAAATCGCGCTGATGTGCTAGTAGTTCTTCGCGCATGGCCTGTGCAGCTTCTAACGACGAAAGCGTGGTTACAAACTGGTTTCGGATCGTGAACGGGAAGGTAAGCACACCGTTTATACTTTCCTGGGCATGGCCGCGGGAACTTGCCTGCTCAAACAAAATACCAACTGCGCCATTCACATCCGGATAGGTTGATCCCTTGCCATAGTAAAAGTCATCGTAGCTTTCTTCTGTATAGTATAAGGAGCCAATCTTATCCAGTGCCTTGGCGTGGTAGTTACCAATTTTCTGGGTCAGTTTAAATGCGTTTTCCGGGGAAAGCGGGTGGTTGCGGCTTGGTATACCCGGCTGGAAAAAGAATGTGGCGTTGGTGCCCATTTCGTGGTGGTCCGTCAGCAGGTTTGGTTTCCATTCGTGGAACTTTGCCAGTCTTCCCTGAGACTCTGGGTGCTGAAGTGGTAACCAGTCGCGGTTAAGGTCGAACCAATAGTGGTTGGTTCTGCCACGTGGCCATACTTCATTAAACTCAGAGCTGTTCGGGTCAGTTACCAGGTTCTCGCCGCGGTTTGTATTTACCCAGCTTGCAAAACGGTTAAGCCCATCCGGGTTAATAGAGGGGTCAACCAGTATAATGGTTTCTTTTAAAAGCTTTTCTATTTCCGGTCCCTGGGCTGCTGCCAAATGGTATACTGCCAGCAGCGCAGCGTTGCTTCCGCTAGGTTCGTTGCCGTGCACGCTATAGCCCATCCAGATAACAGCCGGCATATTCTTAATATCCAGCTTCGAAGAATTGCTTGGGTCTGTCAGTTGTTTATGATCAGCCTTTAGTTGTTCTATGTTCTTGTGGTTTTCAGGGGATGTGATGGTGAGTAAGTATAGCGGTCGGTTCTCATGGGTGCGGCCATATTCTGCCAGCGTGATTCTGTCAGATACCTGGTCCATGTGGCGCATATACATCACCAACTGGTCATGGCTCACGTGCCATTCACCAACTTCATAGCCCAGTACCTGATGCGGTGTAGGGATGCTTTTGCTATAGGTTACTCCTTTAGGCAGGTAATATGAAAGCGTAGTCTGGGCAAATACCCAATTACTACATAATAAAAGTGCTGTAACAGCAAGTGTGTACAGTTTCTTCATGGGTAAGTATAAGTTTTAAGGTATAGAGATTAGCTAATGCAATTTGCTCTTTTATGCACGCTTTTGCAAGTATAAGTTCCCTTCATAACTAATGTCAAGCAGCTCAGGTAAAGTCTGCTCTTTTATATGCTTGATGAGGTGATAAATTTTATTTTTTCAAGGTGCAGTTCTTTGTAGATACATGCTTTGTTAAGATGGCTGCTTACGCAATTTTATATAGCTGTATTAAAATATTTATAATTATGCATATAGTTCAATTTGAGCAATTAACGAGCATAATTCAACCACAAATAAAAAAAGTATAAAAATATTGTAACTTAATAAAGTATATACTGTACTATGGTAATAATATGTAGCATACATCCATGCTAAGCTTTTATGCCATCTCCATATTTATACCTTAAAGTACAAAATATTAGGAGGATAATGAAGGATTATTTGAATTCTTCGCTTTTGCCGCCAAATATAACTGTACGTTGATGCCTGCACAGCTATAAGTTCTGCTTATAGTAAGCTTTTAATGCTGCCTTTTTCAAGGTGGCCGGCTGTCTATTGTCTTTTTAAAGCTTAAAACACTCCACTGCACTTCATAAACCAAACGTGCCACTTGCAACCCGACCCAAACCCAGCTTAAATCCCTAAAAGTCATTAACACATGAAGAAAAATTTTACTAAACTGATTTCAGAGTTCAGAGAAGTCAAGCATTTCACGATTGCCACCACCACGCTTCTCCTCCTCATCATCTCGGCAGCTTATTTAAGGGCAGCTGTAGGTATAACTGTAACTGGTGTAAATCCTATCTCTGTCTCTGCCGATCTGGCAGCAAACTCAACAACAACAGCTTATACCACTCTTGGAACAATTAACTTTAGGGAGAGTGCTAATACAGAATTTGGAACTAACAATACCATTGATCTGAATGCACCTAGTGGGTGGGAATTCTATACTACTAATCCTACTGGTATAACTTTGTTAGGACGCGAAACTGATAATTCAAGTAAAACATTCACAGTAACAGTTTCTAGTATTACTGCCAGTAAGATTTCCATTTTTTACAATGGTGCTGTAAATAATAAAATAGAAGAAATAATAATTAGTGGTATTAGAATTAGGGCTTTAGATGGTGCAACAGCACCAGAAACTGTAGCTGTAACTGCTGGAGGAGCTCTTATTTTTTCTAACTCTAGTGTGGTTCAAATCAACCATACAAATGGTGCAGCCAAGAAAATAGTATTTGGCCAACAACCATCAAATGTACTTACAGGAAATTCAATTACACCATCCCCAACTATTATTATTCAAGATCAATTTAACAATATAGTTACCTCAGGAGCAGGTTCTACAGCTCAAGTAAGTATAGCTATAGGCAATAACCCATCAGGGAGTAATGGTATATTAAGTGGTGGAGGTCCTGTTGCAGCTGTTAATGGCATTGCTACTTTCTCTGGTTTAAGTATAGATGCAGCCGGAACAGGTTATACTTTAACTGCATCCAGCGGAACACTTACAGGAGTTACAAGTGCAGCATTTAATGTAAACAGCAAAACTCCTACTCTTTCAACATTACCAGCAAACTGTATTACTGAAGGTAGCGGAGATTATACCATCACGTTGACAGGTACTAACTTCGAAAAGAACTCAGTTGGCCAGGTAAACGGACAAAACAGGGCAACAACATTTGTAAGTGCTACCCAAGTACAAGTAGTCTTGCTGGCTTCAGATCTTGCTACTGCAGGCGATATTAGTATAACTGTACAAAATCCAGGTCCTCCTGCTCTTATAACTTCAAATCCTCAGACTTTAAATGTCAAGCCATCTTTCAGTAATGCCACAATTGCCGGTGACCGTACAGTTTGTGCTGGTAAGGATGTAGTATTTACAGCTCCGGCAGGTTTTACAGATTATACATGGTCTGCTACAGCAGGTAGCGGTACATTTGCAAGTACAGGTAGCGCAAACGAAACCAGATTTACACCAGGTATAGATGCGTCGGGTGCAGTAACTATAACGGCCAGCGCCAAAAATATCTGTGGCACATCAGGCACAGTAACATTTAATATTGATGTATTACCGGCACCTCCGGTAACCATAAATTATACTGGCTCAACTGCGATTTGCGAAGGCAGTAGTATTGTTCTAAATGCCCCGGCAGCACCGAATGGCGAAACCTATACTTACCAGTGGTTTAACGGCAGTACAGCTGTTGGTAGCAATTCTGAAACTTTTACAGCCACTACCGCAGGTAGCTATACTGTAACAGTTGCCGCAGCAAATGGATGTGCGCGTACTTCAGCGCCTGTTACAGTTACAGTTAACCCGCTGCCAGTTGCAGCTATCACTCCAGATGGTCCGATTACTTTCTGCCAGGGCGGGTCAGTAACACTTACTGCCAGCAACGGTTCCTCATGGTTATGGAGCAACGGTGCAACTACCCAATCTATAACTGTAGATGCAGATGGCACCTTTACTGTGCAGGTAACTGACGGCAACAGCTGTACCAGTTCTGCTTCAGAGCCAGTAACAGTAACAGTTAACCCTATACCTGCTGCACCAACTGTAACCGGAGGAGAGGTATGTGATCAGGGTGAAGTTACATTGGGAGCTACAGTTGGTGAAAACGGTAACGATATTAGATGGTATACTGCTGCTACAGGCGGAAGCCCAGTTGCAACTGGTAACACCTATACAACTCCAACCATTACTTCTACTACTACTTTTTATGCCAGCAGCTATAATACCACAACTGGTTGCGAAAGTGAGCGAGTAGCTGTAGTAGCTACTGTAAACCCACTACCAACAGTAAGTATAACTCCAACCGGCCCACTTCAATTCTGCGAAGGTAATTCAGTGGTGCTAGTTCCAACTGCGCTGCCGGATACCGATACATTTACTTATGAGTGGTTTAATGCAGCAGATAATGCACAGGTAGGTACTGCTAAAGATTATGTAGCTACAACTTCCGGAGATTACTACCTGGTAGTTACCAACCAGAATGGATGCCAGCAAACATCAGAAACATTAACTGTAATTGTAGCTGAGATCCCTACTGAGGCAAATATCACTTTGACAGGCTCAAGTACTTTCTGCCAGGGAGGTAGTGTTAAAATGAGTGCAAATAAGTCTCCTGATCCTGAGAATCCTTATACTTATAAGTGGTTTAAGAATGGTAGTGAGATTGAAAGTGCCAGTAGCGAGAGCTTTACTGCATCTGAAAGTGGTGAATACCAGGTGGAAGTAACAAACCTTGTGGAAGGCTGCGCGAAGATGTCAGCTAAAGTAGTAGTAAATGTATTACCACAGCCAATTGCTACGATCACTAGTACAAATGAACAAAAATGCTTAGGTGCAGGAAATACAACTTCATTCACTGTATTAGGTGACTTTTCGGGAGGTACGGCACAATGGTTATCGTCTAATAGTAATTATGTAATCAGTAATCCGGTTTACAACGCAACTACCGGTAAAGCAACTGCTACTGTAACTGCTACAGGTACGGGCTCAGGCACAATCACATTACGTACTACGAACAACGCTTCTAACTGTACAACTGCCAATAGTACTGTAACGCTAACCGTAAATCCGTTACCTACTGCAGATATCACAGCTGGTGGCCCTACTACTTTCTGCCAAGGAGGATCAGTTGTTCTTAGCGCTCCTCAAGGTGTAAATTATGTATATCAATGGTTTAGAAATGGATCAACTATAACAACCGGCGGTACAGACAGAGACTATACTGCAACTACAGCCGGTAACTATACAGTTAAGGTAACTAATTCAGTTACAGGATGTACTACAACCAGCGCAACTGCAACAACTATAACTGTAAATCCTCAGCCTATAGTAACTGCATCTGCTCCGGTTGCAGCTAAGTGCGTTGGCGAAAATAATACTACTGTTTTCGACTTAACAGGTACCGCTACAAACGGTACGCCGCACTGGAGTGTGGTAAGCACAACAGGTTCTGCAACATTAAGCAACTTCAGTAGTCCGAATACAGGTAATACACAGGCTACTATAGCTGGTATAGGTACCGTAACAGTTAGGTTAACCTCCAGCAGTACCGTTGCCGGCTGTACCGACGCGACAAAGGATATCACACTTAATGTTTATCCTTATCCAACAGCCAATGCAGGACCTGATCAGACGTTATGTGCTGGTGCTACCTTTACAAGATTCTGGCGACAGGCTAGTGGAAGTGGTAGTGAAGCGGGTAATCAGGTTAAATGGACTGTTAAGAGTACTGATCCTGGTGTTTCAGTTACTAACTTAGCTTACCCATGGATTTATAATAATTTTGTAGACATAACAGGTGTAGGTAGTGCAGTACTTACTATGACTGTAACTACAAACGGATGTTTGACTTCTGATGATGTAGTTTATACAGTTAAACCAACTCCTGTTATTACAGCAATAGAGGACAAAACCTACTGTAATGGCGCAGCTGGCTCGGCAATCAATTTTGAAAGCTCTGTAGCCGGGTCAACTATCACTTGGACGTCTTCAAAAGATGTTGGTTTTGGAACCAGCGGCACAGGAAATATCGGTGCTTATGCTGCTACAAATACAACAACTTCTAATTTAACCACTACTGTAACTGTAAATGCATCGGTTAATGGCTGTCCTGCTGCTCAGAAGTCTTTTACTATTACGGTTTATCCTACACCTAAACTGACAGGTACACTAACTCCTGCTGCTATATGCAGTGGTACGGCGTTTACTTATAATGCTACTGTTTCGCCAGGTGGTGCGGTGGCATTGTGGAGCAGGGCTGCGGTGACTGGTATCAGTAATGCTGCGGCTACAGGTACCGGAAGTATAAACGAGACGCTGACCAACACAACTACTACTGATAAAGTTGTAACTTATGTATATACTATAACTGCAAACGGTTGTTCTAATACCCAGAATGTAGTGGTAACAGTTAAACCTAAGCCAGATCCAGCCTTTACTGGTGTAACAGAAGGACAGGTGTTTTACTCTGGAGATGGCACTGTAACTTTAACAGGCCAGAACCCATCAGGTGGAACATTCTCCGGTCCTGGTGTGAGCGGAACAACTTTTAACCCTTGTAACGCTTTTAATGGAGTGCCTGCTTCAACTACAACAGTAACTGTACCTATAACTTATACAGTAACTGTTGCTGGTTGTACCAACAGCATTACTAAAAATGTAACCGTCAAACGATCTACTTACAGAGTAGTAGTTACAGCTATACCGATGCCTTTCTGTAGAGGGGATAATGTGCAGTATACTACTAAGATCTACCGCGATATTACAAGTATAGTTTATCCTTACTTAGTTGATGATCTTGGCCGACCAATCTATGAGAACGGATCATTTGTGCCGCCTGGCAGCGGAAGCTTCCCGGTTGCTAACCCGAATTATCCGTTCCCAGCCGGTACTCCGGATATTATCAAGGCGATGGCTTACAGGTTCTTCGAGCCAATTGTAACTGGTGGTACATTAGTAAATTCGAACGATTTCGAGTATCAGTGGCATAAGAATGAGAAAGTTGAGAGGAAAAATGATGGTACTATAACCACCGATGCCGGCTTGTCATCTATGGACTACTATGGAGTATATGTAACATCTAAAAATAGCAGCGCATGTGTTCCAACTCTTTCCAGCCAGCTCTCTGACAGAAAGTATAGTGCTGAGATGGAGTCGTATACCAGTATGTTGACTGCTAACCCGATCTGCCAGGTTGGTATAATAAACTTTACTGCCACACTTGACTCTTCTTTCCCTTACTGGAGTATAGCAAACTTACAGGTAGAGCTTGTTCGCGAGAGAGGTAGCTTAGTGTTAGCTACAGCTGCCTATGCTGGCTCAAACACTTTTAACTTTGCTGTGAATACTGCTAATGTAGACCTGGTAAATGGAGATAAGGTTTATGTAAGATTTAATTCTATACTTGATCAATATAGAGCACAATCTAAATGTGCAGGCAGACCTAACTCTAATGCTGTAACAATACAAATAGATCAGCCTGCTGCTATAACTGCTAACCTTAACCCAATACCTGCCCAGTGCGAAGCCGGAAATGTTACCCTAAGCGTAACAGCTACTGGTTCTAACTTACAGTATGCCTGGTATAAGGAAGGTTCAGCTACTCCGCTTGCAAATATTACCGGCAAAATAAGCGGCGCTACAACAAACGCTATTACAATAAGCAACCTGGCTTTAACAGATGCAGGCAAATATTATGTAACTGTAAGCAACGGCACAACTTCAGCTTGTAGTTCTACAGTTACCTCAAATATTACTGAACTGCTTGTTAATCCGCTAACCAGAATTACAACACAGCCGCAAGGACTGACAGTTTGTTCCGGATCACCGGTATCATTTAGTGCGGCAGCAACCGGTACAAATGTTGCTTACCAATGGTATAAAGGTACTACCCTGATACCGGGGGCCACTTCACCTACCTATAGTATTCCTTCAGCAGTTGCAGCAGATGCCGGCGACTATACTGTAAGAGTTACAGGTACCTGCGGTGTGTTAACATCAACTATAGCTCCTCTTGTAGTAAACGAGCCAGTAGTTGCATCTGCTAACATGAGTGCAGCTACACAATGCCAGGGTACAACCGTGAACATGAGTGTAAATGCAACGGGTACAGGTCTGGTTTATGAGTGGTTTAAAGATGGCGTATCAATAGGAAACAATACCAACAGCTTAAGTATAGCCAGTGCGCAAACGAGCCATAATGGTGAATATACTGTAAAAGTAAGCGGTACATGTACACCAACACCAGTAGTTATAAACCTGGGTACTTTAACAGTTGAACCTACCGTTGTGCCAACCGGCCAAATGACGGCTACACATGAAGATGGCAGACCAATTACAGATGCTGATCCGGTTAAACTGAATGAGACAGCTGTATTTACAGTAAACTCAACTTACGCCGATAATGGAGATGCTACACTTTATATGTGGTATGTAGGTAGCCAGTTTACAGATACCTGGACACAGGTACAGAGTGGTACTAGCAATGTATACAAACGCCTGACTGTGAGTGATGAACCATATGAAGTAAAAGTGGTGATCTCGGGCAGAGCCGGCGAATGCTACAGCACTTTATCTCTGCCAGTATTCTCAAATCTGCCGATCAAACCACTTCCGGTAGAGATTATTTACCTGAGAGCTGAAAAGCAGGGTAACAATGTAGTGATACAATGGGCTACTGCCATGGAAGAGAACAACGAAGGCTTTGAAGTACAGGTGTCTCAGGATGGCAGAACGTACAGAAAGCTTGACTTTGTAGCCACCCGAAACGGAAATACTTCTCTGAAACAGACCTATGAGTTTGTTGATAAGGAAGATGGCAAGTATGGCACACGCTACTACAGACTGAAGCAGATGGATACGGATGGCAAGTTCACTTATTTCGGTCCGAAGATGGTAACCTTTGGTAACGTGAGCAATAACATACTGGCGTATCCGAACCCATTCACGAGAGAAGTGAAGCTGGATGTAGAGGCAGAGAAAGATGGCATGCTGGAAATTACCGTGACCAATATAATGGGCAAGAAAGTGACGACCAAATTAATGGAAGTGGCACAAGGTAAAACCACTGTAACACTTGATCTGGGAGAAAGCTTGCCAAGTGGTATCTACATAGTAACCACCCGTGTAAACGGACGCACGGATAATTTCAAATTATTAAAACAATGAACTAATTAGGGTTTAAAGCTGAAAGAGGCGGGTATTTTACCCGTCTCTTTTGCGTTCAGGGGTAACTGTAATTGTAAGTATAAAAATACAAAACACAAAACTATCTGGTTGCCTGAGCAAATAAAGGCTGCTCAAAAGTTTTGTTGGGTTGCTGGTAATTAAAGTATAGTTGTGTGACCTATACTTGAGGCGTGAAGTATTGCTTGCTCAGAAGGCGATTTTATACATTAATTTTTTGAATAGCCTCTACCTGTAATGGCGCATAACTGCATAAGGAAAAGGTGCAAAGAAGGCAGCTTTTAAGCCTGCCGCTTTAAGGCCTCCATTTACCCAGTTGTTACAGTTCTTAGGGAAATAAAACAGCTCTTTAGCTTCATAAAAGTTGTCGGTAGAAGTATAGCCTTTGCCAGGTATAATAATAAAGTATTCACCTCTGCGCTGGAAAGAGTCTGAAATATAAGCTACGAGCTTTTTGTACTGTTCAGGAGTAACTTTAATAGGGCGCTGGTGTTTGTTTGGGATCAATGGCTTAGGTATATACTCTACGTGCATGGCAGATGCCGATGGCCAGAACATAGCTGAAAGCGCGACCTCTATGGTTAAATCGCTCCACTCTGGGGTCTGCATGTAAAACTCGCGGTCTCCCCATCCAAATCCGATATGCGTAAAGTTGTTGTTAGCCCCTGCAAAATGCTGCAGCGAAATCTTGTCGCGCCAATCTATATAAGGTGTTGCAACAGGAAGCACCAGGTCTGTATGTATACCATTAGAAGTAATGAAGATTTCAATATGTTCTTCCTGCGCCTGTGTATAGTCCCTGTTAACAGGTAAAATGCTAAGTATAAGTGCCGTAACTATAGTTAATATAATCATGAATCCTAAAACATAAAATGTGCGGTAAAGCAGCTGTTTTATACGTTGTTTTGTTGGCATACCCTCATTTTACGAAAGCTGTTAAGAAGTAAACAAACCAGTTTCAGGTAATAAAGTATAAGGCAGTATTAAAGTGCAAAATCAGTAACTTTACGCTTATAGTTATACTTCCCTTATTTCATCCTATACATTTAATTTATGAGAGATTCTCTTAAGTGGCTGTCTGCGTTTCTGCTGGTATGGCTAAGCGTACAGGTGGCCTGGGCGCAGCAGCGTATTCAAACTCCCGAACAGTTTCTTGGCTACAAGCTTGGGCAGCAATTTACCACTCATAACCGCGTGCTCGACTATGTGAACTACCTGGCAGCACAGGTACCAACCCGCATGAAAGTACAGGAATACGGAAAAACCTATGAAGGTCGTCCGCTGGTACTGGCGTATGTGGCATCTGAAGAAAATCTCCCGCGCCTGGAGCAGATCCGTGAAAATAACCTTAGAATGGCAGGCATACAACAAGGCCAGGTGCAGGGAAATCAGCCGGCTATAGTCTGGCTAAGCTATAACATCCACGGAAATGAGTCTGTAAGTACCGAAGCAGTGCTGCAGGTATTATATGAACTGGCCAACCCGGCAAATACGCAAACGCAGAGCTGGTTAAAAAATACGGTAGTTATACTTGACCCATGTGTGAATCCGGATGGCCGTGAGCGCTATGTGCAGTGGTATAAACAAACTGCCGGACAAGGAGGAAATGCTTCGCCTTATGCCTGGGAACATAACGAGCCGTGGCCGGGAGGCAGACCAAACCATTATTACTTCGACCTGAATCGCGACTGGGCGTGGCAAACGCAAATTGAATCGAAGCAGCGCATGGTGGTGTATAACAACTGGCTGCCACAGGTGCATGCTGATTTTCATGAGATGGGAGTAGAGTCGCCGTATTATTTTTCGCCGGCAGCAAAACCTTTACACGAAAGTATAACGCCATGGCAGCGCCAGTTCCAGAATACCATTGGAGATTATAATCGCCAGTATTTTGATAAGAACAACTGGCTATACTTTACGCGCGAAAATTTCGACCTGTTTTACCCAAGCTACGGCGATACCTGGCCTACTTTTAATGGTGCCATCGGTATGACTTATGAGCAGGGAGGATCTGGCAGAGCAGGGCTGGCTATAAAAACACAGAGTGGCGATACGCTTACGCTTACAGACCGTATTGCACACCACGTAGCGGCAAGTATGGCTACCATGCAGGCCACCTCAGAAAAAGCAGACCAGATAAAGCAGGAGTTCAGGAAATACTACGACAACAACCGAACAAAACCTACCGGAGACTATAAAGCCTTTGTAATTAAAACCGAAGGCAGTGGTGCAGGAAACGTAAAAGCCCTTACCGATTACCTGGACCGCCAACAGATACAGTATGGCTATGCCGGTAGAAGTACATCTGGCAGAGGTTTTAACTATGCCAACGGAAAAGAAGAAAATGTAAAAGTAGGGGAGAAAGATGTGGTGATCAGCCTGTACCAGCCGAAGTCTACGCTGGTAAAAGTGTTGTTCGAGCCGCATGCCCAGCTGGAAGATTCCCTAACCTATGATATTACATCCTGGGCTATGCCGTATGCATTTGGTGTACAAGGTTACGCACTTAAAAAGCAACTGGAGCCTCAAAACAAACAGCAGGCAGCTTCTGCACCTACCACTCCAACTATAGAAAAGCCTTATGCTTACCTGGCACGCTGGAACAGCTTGCAGGACCTCAAATTTCTGACAGAGCTGATGAAGCAGGGGGTAAAAGTACGTATGGCTGAAAAAGGGTTTGAAACGGATAAGCAGCAGTTCGCACCTGGCACATTGATTATTACACGTACTGGTAATGAGCGCCTGGGTAATAAATTTGATACTATAGTTCGTGACCTGGCAAAGCAGCATAGTATAACGCTGGGAGCAACAGGCACAGGTTTCGTAAGCAGTGGCGCCGACTTTGGATCAGGTTCTGTGCGTTATTTAAAAATGCCGAAAGTAGCTGTCATGACCGGAGAAGGTGTATCGCCGTATGCGTTCGGGGAAGTATGGCACTACTTTGAACAGCAGATTGGCTACCCTGTTACTGCGATCAATACCTCATACTTTAGAAATGTGCCATTGCATGAATTCGATGTACTTATACTTCCATCAGGTTCTTATGGTAAAGTGCTGGATGAGCAGACCCTGGAACAGGTAAAAAACTGGGTTAGAAGTGGCGGAAGGTTGATTGCAATGGAAACTGCTGCTGCATTTCTGGTTGGTAAAAAAGATTTCAACCTGAAAAATAAAGACACCAAGAAGAGTGAAGAAGAAAAAGTAAAAGACAAGAAGGAAGAAAATCCTTATCAGCATTTAAAAGCTTATGGAGATCGGGAGCGCCAGGCATTGGCCGAAGAAGTACAAGGCAGTGTGTTCCGGGTAAATCTGGATAAAACCCACCCACTCTCATTTGGCTACGGTGATACCTATTTTGCCCTGATACGTTCAGCAAATACCTTTAAATACCTGGAAGAGGGCTGGAATGTAGGTGTACTGAAAAAGGACAACTATACTACTGGGTTTGTGGGTTCAGCTATAAAAGAGAAACTACAGGATGCGCTTATACTTGGTTCACAGCCAATGGGCGACGGTCAGGTAATTTATATGGCAGATAACCCGCTCTTCCGTGGTTTCTGGCATAGTGGCAAGCTTATGTTCGGAAACGCAGTATTTGTGGTAGGGCAGTAAGTATAGCTTTATCAAAAGTAAAGGTCTTCTGGTTTGTGCCGGAAGACCTTTTTTATGTTATAGCTTATGCAGGATTATGCATGTACAGTATTATATTATAACTTAGTACTTATACTTTACCCAACAAAAGAATTGTAATGAGAGATAACAGAACCTTTAAAATTATACTTGCTGTGGCCTGTTTTGCAGCTGCAGGTTTAAATGCATACCGTTTTGCGAAAGGTGAAAGCGATACGATGGATATAGTGCTGGGTGTGCTGTTCCTGCTGGCAGGTATAATGTATGTGTATAGGCTCAGGAAAGGCATATAAAAAGGAAAAACCTGAAAATCCGTAAGTGTCTTGGTAGATGCTTAAGATTTTCAGGTTTTCAACTTTTAGCCAAAGGTATCTATATATACGCTAGTGTTTTGGCAAGGTTACTTTTATTGTATAAAAAATTAATTATTTTTTAAAAGGTGCTTTACTGCTTGTTCTGGCGCTTTTTTGACAAGTATAAATTTCAGGTCTTACACCGGGTCCACATCAGCCACTACCTTTATCCCCTTAAAATCAGGTAATAAGTATAATTGCTGGATAGCCTGTGCTATCTGTCCTTTGGCATTACGCAGATTCACATTTTCACGTGGAAGCTTTATATGAATCTCGTTCAGGAATAAATTCCGGATACGGAATATATATGGGATTTCCGGTCCAAGTACCTGTTGTTTACCCAGCCTGTCTGTCAGGTCTTTTGCCAGCACTATAGCTGCATTTTCCGATGTACGCTCCTCGGCATGTTTTACAGTTATCCGTATCATGCGCACAAACGGAGGATAAGAAAAACGCATCCGCTCTTCTATTTCATAGGCATACAAACTCTCATAATCCACACTTTTCACTTTCCGGAAGATAGACTGCATGGGGTCGCGAGTTTGGATAACAACAGTGCCTGGCTTGCCTTTGCGTCCTGCACGTCCGCTTACCTGCACAAATAGCTGGAACGCCCGTTCATGTGCCCTGAAATCCGGGAAATGGATAATACTGTCAGCATTAAGAATACCTACCAGGCTCACGTTTTCGAAGTCCAGGCCCTTTGTAACCATTTGGGTACCTACCAGCACATTGGTTTTGCCATTCTCAAAATCGGCAATAATCTGCTGATAGCTATTCTTTTTCTTGGTCGTGTCCAAGTCCATGCGCTGCACTTCGGCATTTGGCAGCATCAGTTTCAGGTCGTCCTCAATCTTCTCGGTACCAAAGCCCATACTTTTAAGTGTAGTGGTACCGCAGGCAGGGCAATCGGAAGGCATGCGCTCGTGATAGCCGCAATAATGACAACGAAGCTCACCACTAAACTTATGGTAAGATAAACTCACGGCACAGTTACGACATTTCGGAATCCAGGAACATTCGTCGCAGGCAATAAAAGGGGCATAGCCGCGGCGGTTCTGGAAAAGTATAACCTGTTCGTGGCGTTTTAAGCGTTCTTCAATACCGTTCAGCAACCGGCTGGAAAAATGGCTGTGCATGGTTTTGCGGTGCTGCTCCTCACGGGTATTTACCAGTTCCACGTCTGGCAATTGTGCTTCACCAAACCGTTTCAGCATGGTTACCAATCCCCAGCGTTCGGTTTTGCAGTTATAGTATGTCTCGATGGATGGAGTGGCTGAGCCAAGCAATGTTTTGGCTCCCTGCAAGTGTGCCATCATCAGGGCAGTTTCACGGGCATTATAGCGCGGGGCCGGTTCGTATTGCTTGTAGCTGGCTTCGTGCTCTTCATCCACAATAATCAGCGACAAATTGTGGAACGGCAGGAAAATTGATGAACGAACGCCAACTACCACCTGAAATCTGCCTGAAAGTACACCCTGCCATACTTCGGCGCGCTCATTATCCGAAAATTTGGAATGATACACTCCCAGTTTTTCGCCAAACACTTTCATCAGGCGCGTCACGATCTGGGCAGTAAGGGCAATCTCCGGTAATAAGTATAACACCTGTCCGCCACCTTCCAGGGCATGTTTTATCAGGTCGATGTATACTTCGGTTTTGCCACTACCTGTAACGCCATGCAGCAACACTGTGTCTTTTTCTTTAAATAGCCCCAGTATCTCATCTTTCGCCTGCAACTGGTGCTCGGAGAGCGTCATCGGCAGTTGGCGTGGCGAATCATCTACCGGGAAGCGGGAAATAATCTGATCAAACTGTTCCAGCACACCCTTCTTTATCAGCGAATCGATGGATGATCTAGACAGGTGCGGGTTGTTTGTAAGTATAGATTTCTCGATGCCTTTATAGTTCAGGTTTACATCCTGGTGCACCGGCACTTTTTGCAGGTAGTTCAGCAGTATATCCAGCTGCTTTGGTTTGGGCGTCAGTTGCTCGAACAGCTCTTCCAGCATACCCTCTTCCTGCACAAAATGCTCAGATAAGCGTATTTTCTTTACCACTTTAGGCGAGAATTTATCACTTACCTGCTCATATATAATGATCGCTTCTTTCTGGATCAGCGATTTTATAAACTTATGATAGCTTTTGATCTGCAGCAAATTACCGATGTCAGTAAAGGTCATGGCCTGGTTCTGCTGCAATGCATAAATGATCTTTACTTCCTGGGTTGCCAGCGGAATGTCGTCTTCTTCTGGGTTGAAGTGCGGGTGGAGCTGTATCCGGGATTCGCTGCTAAGTTTTAAGGCCGATGGCAGCGCCGCATTGATCACTTCACCTAACGTACACATATAATAATCCGCAATCCACTTAAAAAGCTTTAGCTGCGGTACTGTAACTATAGGTGTATCATCCAATACATCCAGTATATACTTGGCCTGATAATCAGCCGGCGCCTGGTCGTGGATATCAGCAACTATACAACTTAATATCCTTTTAGAGCCAAACTGCACAATTACCCGCGCGCCCACCATTACCTCATCGTTCATTTCAAACGGGATGCGGTAAGTATACAGCTTTGGCAACGGCAAGGGCAGTATCACATCAGCAAAAAGCGTAACGCGATCTACGGCCGGTTCCGGCGGGAAATTAAAATTGAGTAGCTCTGACAAGGGTGAAAGTTATACTTGATCTATACAAATGTCGGGAAAAAGCACGACATGTAGCAAGATACCAAGTAAGATAACCGTATGGTTAATAAACCTGATAAGGCTACCTATAAATAAACTATAAAGCCGGAAATTTTACCTGTTGTTGCCAGCCCTGTAGTTGTTTAAGAGCTTCGGCAGGAGTATGCACAGGCAACTGGCAGGTTTTATTATAGCAAACATAAATAGTGGTTTTACCATCAACAGGCACTTTGTCTGCAAGTAGCGGAAGTTTGCTTTTGTGGTCGCTGCCCATTAGCACCATGTTTGGGAGGTAAAAAGTGCTAAGCTCTTCCCGCATTTGGGGTAGCTGTTTCCCAACTATAGCAACTTCGGCGGTTGGGGTAAGCTTATTGTAGTATAAAATGGCCCAGTTGCTAAGATGCGATGGCTCTTTTATCAGCAGCGGAATAATTGTATTCAGCATTTTATCTGCTATTTGCTGGTAAGCTGCATTATCGAAGTATAAACCCAACTTGTGCAGTTTTTTAGCCATTACTGAGTTTGAAGCCGGGATCACATTATCAAAAATTTCTTTTTTACGGGCAATCAGTTTTTCATCGCTTTTATCTGTGAAGTAGAACATGCTATCTTCCTGATCCAGAAAATGACTGATTACATAATCAGTAAACCGTTTTGCCTGCTGTAGCCACTCTTCATTAAAAGTTACTTCATATAAGCGTAACAGTGCTGCTATCAGTAAAGCGTAATCATCCAGGAAGCCATCTATAGTTGCCTTACCATTTTTATAGTTATGACAAAGCTTGTTGCCCTCTCTTAGTTCTTCAAAAATAAATTCTGCATTCTTCAGGGCCAGGTCCAGGAAGGGTTTCTCCCCGAAAACATAATATGCATCAGCCAGGGCTTTTAACATCAAGGCATTCCAGGAGCATAATATCTTATCATCCAGTGCAGGCCTGACACGCTTGGCACGTACTTTCATAAGCTTCTTTTTCCACGCAGACACCATTTCCTGAAGCACTTCAATCTCAAGTTCGTTTTCTTTTGCAAAAGATTCATCGCTTTCGCGGCGGTGCAAAATGTTGCGGCCATGCTCAAAGTTGCCTGCTGCGGTTACATTATAGTATTTGGAGAAAAGTGGCTCTTCATCTTTTAGAAGCTTGCTTAATTCATCTTTTGTGAAAGTATAAAATTTCCCCTCTTCCCCTTCGCTGTCAGCATCTAATGAGGAATAAAAGCCAAATTCACTACTCATCAGTTCGCGCTCTACAAAACTGATCGTTTCATAAACTACCTGCTTGTAGAGCGGGTTTTTCGTTACCTGATAGGCTTCCGCATAAAGTGAAACAAGCTGGGCGTTATCATAGAGCATTTTCTCGAAGTGCGGTACCAGCCAGTCTGTATCCACAGAGTAACGTGCAAATCCGCCTCCAACCTGATCATAAAGGCCACCCAAAGCCATCTCGCGTAAAGTGAGATTTATCTGGGCAAGTGCAGTTTTATCTTGTGTATGATTAAAATAGCGCAGCAGGAACAGGAAATTGGTTGGCATCGGGAATTTTGGTGCCGGAGCTAGTCCCCCGCGTTCCCTGTCGAAGCGTTTGCTCAGGTTGCGGTATAGCTGCTGCAAGTCTTCTTCGTTTACCTGTTTGTCGCTCTGCTTCAGGCCATACTTCTCCAGGTCGCTTATATTTAGGTGTTCTACAAACTGTTCTGCTGTTTCATGAAGGTCCTGGCGGTTCTGTTGATAGGCATTGGCTATGTTTTGGAGCAGCTGTACCCATTGCTGAGGGGCAAAGTATGTACCTCCGTAAAACGGCTTAGCTTCTGAAGTCAGGAATACATTTAAGGGCCAACCACCCTGTAAACCCATCGCATGTACGGCATCCATATAAATGGCATCTACATCCGGACGTTCTTCGCGGTCAACTTTTATACAAATGAAATGTTCATTCATCACAGCCGCTATTTTTTCTTTCTCGAATGATTGATGCTCCATTACGTGGCACCAATGGCAGGCGGCATAGCCTATACTTACCAATATTGGTTTATTTTCCTGTTTTGCGCGTTGCAGTGCCTCTTCACCCCACGGATACCAATCAACAGGGTTATAAGCGTGCTGCAGCAGGTAAGGACTACTTTCTTTAATAAGCCGGTTAGGTTTCCTGTCTGCCATACTTCTTGTGCTGGTGGTCTATACTTCTATACTTTATTTTACGACGCACAGGCACTGGGTTGTTAAGGCAGGTAAATATTAAGTAGACGTAAGCTGCTGGCGGAGTACAAGTTCCTCCATTTCTGTAGAAATATTATACTTAACTGACAAGTGCTTCAGTTGAGCTAATGTATTATTAAGAAATGACTGATGTGCTTCAGCGTGCGGATGGAATGGCCGGTGAGCAACTGCTCTTCTAATTTTTTCCCATGCAGGTAAAAATTCCTGGTAAAGTGGGTGAAGGTAAGCTGCAATAAACTTTTGCCAGATATAATCTTCGGCAGTAGGAGTGGGGTGCAGCATATCCGGGCCATAAAACCTGTAATCCCGCAGGTCATCAAGCATTATCTCGTACGCTGGGAAATATAAAATATCCTGATGTTGTTCGGTAAGGTAATGTGTGGCAACCCGAAGTATAGATTTGCTTACACTGTTAGTCAATAATGTTTCTTTTACATGCCGCACCGGGCTCACGGTAAGTATAAGCTGTAGTTCAGGGTTTAGCTTCTTTAATGCATGGTAACTTACTTCTATACTTTCAGTGATTTCCTCTATGGTTAATAAGGTTCTGCTAAACTGTTTGGCTGCTAATTTATGACAGTTGGCAACTATGTTTCCTGTGTCTGCGAGTTTATAAGATACAGCCGTACCCAAAGTAATGATTAGCAGTTTTGCCTGGCTTAAATGTTCCCGTGTTTGCTCTATGCGGGCTTCTATTAATTGCAGCAGCTCGTTTTTATCAGGAGAGGAGAGGGAAGAGTGCAGGTCATAGCTATACCAGATGCCATCGCGCAGTACCAGGTTTTGTTCCAGATTAAAAGGTCCTCCGGCGACAGCCTGCAGCAAACGGCCTACCGAGATCGGGTTAAAAATTGTGCCGAAGGGGTTTATCACTACATCTGCCTTGTATTCCCGGAGCTTCGTACCAATTACCTCCGCAAAGCAGGAACCTATAGTTACTACTTTGTCGTGCAATTGCAGGTTAATCCCGGTTGATGGTATGTGAACTTCCGTACGAAACATGGTTGATAGGTATTGCCTTAACTATAAAACTACGAAGTATAGCTGTAATTTATACTTTACCTGCAGATATAGGCATAAAAAAAGCGTCCCGAAGTACTCCGAGACGCTTTCCTATAAGTATAGTGCTAATTACTCAGCTACTACATTGAATTTAACTGTGTGCTTCACTTCTTTATGAAGGTTGATTGTAGCTGTATACTCACCGGCAGTTTTCACTTCCTGGTCAAAAGAGATACGCTTACGATCTACCTCAATACCTTTTGCCTTAAGAGCATCAGATAACTGAAGTGTAGTAACTGAACCGAAGATTTTACCAGTTTCACCAACTTTTGCCGGTAATTCTAAAGTAAGGTCACCGATGCTGTTTGCCAGCTCCTGTGCATCATTCTTAATTTTATCTGCTTTGTGAGCAGCCTGACGTACGTTTTCAGCAACAATTTTCTTGTTAGCTTTATCAGCGATAACTGCAAAACCCTGTGGGATAAGGTAGTTACGGCCGTAACCTGGTTTTACTGTTACGATATCGTTCTTGTAGCCTAGGCCTTTAACGTCATCTTTAAGTATTACTTCCATCTCTAATCCCTCCTTATTTTAAAGAATCTGTTACATAAGGTAAAATAGCCAGGTGACGTGCTCTTGCAACTGCCTGAGATACTTTACGCTGGAACTTAAGGCTAGTACCTGTCAATCTTCTTGGAAGGATCTTGCCTTGCTCATTTACAAACTTAAGCAGGAAGTTACCATCTTTATAGTCGATGTACTTAATTCCGCTTTTCTTGAATCGGCAGTATTTCTGACGATTCTCCTGCTTGTGTACTCTTTCGTTAACTAAGCTCATTATCCTTTAACCTCCTCTTTTTTAGCTTGTTTAAACTCGCCATTTCTTCTGCGCTCGTTATAAGCAACTGCGTGCTTATCCAGTGCAGTAGTCAAGAAGCGAACAACTTTCTCGTCACGGCGGTAAGCCAGCTCAAGCTGATCTACTACTGTACCCGGAGCCTTAAACTCGATTAGATGATAGAAACCAGTTGATTTCTTCTGGATTGGGTAAGCAAGCTTACGCAGACCCCAGTTCTCCTCGTGGATAATGTCGGCGCTATTTTCCTTAAGCACCTGTCTGAACTTCTCGACCGTTTCTTGCATCTGAGTCTCGTTAAGCAACGGAGTCAGGATGAAGACCGTTTCGTAATTTTTTAATTCCATTCTTTTGTTAGAATTTTTTGATTTTAGCACGCAAAATTACAGCTAACTATTTTCAAAAACAATACTTTACACTATAAAATACAGCTCTGTTAAGATAACCCACCTCTTGCCTTGCCCATTTTGCATTATATGTAATAAATATGTACACCAATAGTCCTTTAAAACAGCAGGCCTGAGAACATCAAAATGCTACATTAATAACTATAAAGAGTAATAGTAGGTATACCTGCTGGACATTGCACTAAAACTGCACTATAATTATACAAAACAAATAGCAACAGCATTCCTTTAAAGGAGTTTCAATTTATAATCATTCTAAATAAAAAGGCTTTAAATTGTATAACAGACGGGATTTTAATAGTTCAGCGGATGTAAACCACAGGGGTACAGGTATGGTTCCAAAAATAAAAAGTATATGTTTGAATAATGGAATTCGCATAGTAGATTTGTGCCCGAAAAGTAAATTCACCATTATACTAAACACACAAGTGATGATGGCTATGATTAGCTGTATACTTAAAACAAAACACAAGATCTTCCTTGCATTCCTTTTCTCTTTGACTGTGACCTTCGGGGTGCAGGCACAAGGAGGTGAAAGCGAGCAGGCAGATGTAGCTACCAAAGGAGTAGAGCCAGGTTCTACCGAAGGTGCTCAGGCGGGTTCTGCGGATCCTGCTGTAATTGATGCAGGTGCGGCATTGTTCAAAAACAACTGTGCGGTTTGTCACTCTGCTGGTAGCGATGTTATAGTAGGCCCTGGCCTGAAAGATGTGCAGAAGAGAAGAAGTGAAAGCTGGTTGATTAGCTGGATCAAGAATTCTCAGGCACTTATCCAGTCTGGAGATGCAGATGCTGTTGCTGTATATAATGAGTATAACAAGCAGGCAATGCCTTCCTTTGCCTTCTCTGATGATGAGATCAAGTCAATTCTGGCATATGTAGGCTCTCAGGCAGATGTTGCGGCAGCAGCTCCTACAACTGTTGCAGGTCCGGAAGGAACTACTCCGGGTGAGAACGTTGGTACTGAAGCTGTTGGAGCCGTAGGAGGTTACCTTGACATCGTACTGGTTGTTCTTATTATAGTGTTGATCGTTCTTGTGGTAACACTTTTACTGATCACATCACTTCTGAAGAACTACCTGAATAAGAACCGTGACCTGGCTGAAGAAGACAGAGAAATTGTAAATCAGCGATTTGATTTCTCTAAGATCTATAAGTCAAAAGCTGTACGTACGCTGGTACTTCTGATTTTTGTGGTTGTGTTACTTGACCTGTCACTTGATAAAGTAATGGGTATAGGTATACAGGAAGGATATGCGCCTAAGCAGCCGATCGCTTTCTCACACAAACTTCATGCTGGTGAACATCAGATCGACTGTAACTACTGCCACAGCACTGTTTATGAAAGCAAGAGTGCCAGTATTCCATCAGCAAACATCTGTATGAACTGCCATAGCCAGATCAAGAAAGAGTCTCCTGAGATTCAGAAGATCTACAGAGCTATTGAGCGCAATAAACCAATTGAGTGGGTTCGTATTCACAACCTGCCAGACCTGGCATACTTTAACCACTCGCAGCACACGCAGGTAGGTGGTGTTGAATGCCAGACTTGCCACGGCCCTATCCAGGAGATGGATGTAGTATATCAATACTCTCCGCTAACAATGGGCTGGTGTATCGACTGTCACCGCGAGACACCTCTGAACACAGAAGGAAACGAGTACTATGATAACCTGGTGAAGTTGCATGATGCTTCTTCTAAAGGTGCTTTCACAGTAGCTTCAAATGGTGGTACAGAATGTTCTAAATGCCATTACTAAGCAGTCAATTATTATCTGAATATTCGAGTTTTCTAAATATATTATGCAAGACAGAATAAAGTACTGGAAAGGAATTGAGGAGTTAGAGAATACTCCGGAGTTCGCTAAGCATGCTCATAATGAGTTTCCAGAATTCCTGCCGGTTAACGAAACTAGTGGTGAAGAAACTTCAGGAAGTGGTAAAACACACCGCCGCGACTTTCTGAAGCTTCTTGGATTCAGTGTAGCTGCCGTTTCTCTTGCTTCATGCGAGGCGCCGGTAAGAAAAGCTATTCCTTACCTGAACAAGCCAGTTGATGTGGAGCCAGGTACAGCTAACTGGTATGCTACAACATATTACCTGAACGGTGATTATAACAGTATTCTTGTTAAAACCCGTGAAGCACGCCCGATCAAGATCGAGCCAAACCCTACATCTGCACTTACTCCAATTGGTACAAGCTCAAGAGCACAGGCTTCAGTACTGAGTGTGTATGATAACAACAGACTTCGCACACCTTTATTAAAAGGTAAAGAAGCAAAGTGGGAAGAAGTTGACCGTGAAATAGCTTCTCGTTTACGTTCTGTAAATGGTAAAGTAGCTATCGTTTCTTCAACGGTTATTTCTCCGTCTACCAAACAACTGATCAATGAGTTCGGCTCACGTTTCGGTAACTTCGAACACGTAGTTTATGATGCTAACTCTTCCTCAGCTCTTTTAAGCGCTAACAATGGTGTTGTACCTGGATATGATTTCAGCAAAGCAAACATCATTGTAAGTATAAATGCAGACTTCTTAGGTACATGGTTAGCTCCGATTATCTTTGCTAAGCAATACATCACCAACAGAAAAGTATCTGCTGACAAAAAAGATATGTCACGCCACTACCAGTTTGAGACTATTATGTCGCTTACTGGTGCTAACGCTGATATTCGTGTTCCAATTAAACCATCTGATGAATACGCTGTAGTTTCAGCGCTTCATAAAGCAATTACTGGTGGTGCAGCAGGTAATGTTGAAGGTATAGATGCAAAAGCATTAGCAAATGCAGTTAAAGACCTGAAGGCGAATGCTGGTAAAGCGCTTGTAGTATCTGGTTCTAACGATCCGGCTGTACAGGCAATGGTTACAGCTATTAACCAGTCACTTGGTGCTGAAGGATCAACTATAGATTCTGCAACTCCTTACTTTGTAAAGCAGGGTAACGATGCGCAGATGATCCGCCTGATCAATGACATGAACAACGGTACTGTTGGTGCTGTGTTCTTCTATAATGCAAACCCAGCTTATGACCATCCGCTTGCTGACAAAGTTGTTAGCGGATTAAAGAAAGTAAGCTTAAAAGTGTCTTTTGCTGAGCGTGTGGATGAAACTGCAGCGCTGGCAGACATCGTGGCTCCGGATCATAACTATCTGGAATCATGGAATGACTTCGAGCCTAAGAAAGGTTACATCAGCTTAGCCCAGCCAGTTCTGTCGCCAATATTTACAACACGCCAGATGCAGGACTCCCTGTTAACCTGGAGTGGAAATAATACCAGCTACTACGAATATATCCGTAACAACTGGAGAAAAGTAATTACAGGTGACTTTAATAAAGGATGGGAAAAAGCAGTTCATGATGGTGTATTGCAGAACGGAAGCAGCATGCTTACTGTGAGCAACACATTCACTCCTGCAACTATAACTGCCAGAACTGCAAAACCTGCAGCAGGTGCTATAGAAGCTGTTCTTTATGAAAAAGTAGCTATCGGTAACGGTACTGAAGCCAACAACCCTTGGCTTCAGGAAATGGCTGATCCTATTACTAAAGCTACCTGGGGCAACTATGTAACCATGTCACGCAAAATGTCTGAAGACATGAAGCTGGTACAAGGTGATGTAGTTAGAGTAACTATGGCTAATGGTAAATCTATTGAGCTTCCTGTGCTGGTTCAGCCAGGTCAGGCGCAAGGTACAGTAGGTATAGCTATGGGTTACGGCCGTGATATCACATCAATGCCTGTTGCAAAAGGACTAGGAGCAAATGCTTTCCCGATTGCAACAGTTGTTAATAACAGCATAGCTTATACTAGCCCGGTTAAAATCGAGAAAACAGAAGCTACTTCTGAAATCGCTCAGATGCAAACACACCACACGATCATGGATCGTCTGGTAGTTCAGGAAAATACACTGGCTCAGTATGTAAAGAATCCGAAAGAAGTAACAGAATATGTTCGCATAGCTACACATGAAGGTCCTGCGAAACCATCTTCTATCTCACTTTGGGATGATTATGAATACAAGAACCACCACTGGGGTATGGTTATCGACCTTAACTCTTGTATAGGTTGTGGTGCTTGTACAATTAGCTGTCAGGCAGAAAACAACATTCCGGTAGTAGGTAAAGCAGAAGTTCTTAACCGTCGCGAAATGCACTGGATGCGTATCGACAGATACTACAGCGCAGTAGAGCACGAGGAGAAGGATTATGCAACTATGGAAGATCCTGCAGAAAATCCTTCTGTTATCTTCCAGCCAATGCTATGCCAGCACTGTAACCATGCTCCATGTGAGACTGTTTGCCCTGTTGCTGCTACCATGCACAGCTCAGAAGGTATTAACCAGATGGCTTATAACCGTTGCGTAGGTACTCGCTATTGCGCAAACAACTGCCCTTACAAAGTACGTCGCTTTAACTGGTTTGCATATTCAAACAACGATAAGTTCGACTATACTATGAATAACGACCTGGCTAAGTTCGTGCTTAACCCAGATGTTACAGTACGTGGTCGCGGTGTAATGGAGAAATGCTCTTTCTGCGTGCAGCGTGTACAGCTTGGTAAGTTAGAAGCGAAGCGTGAGAACAGAAGACCGAAAGATGGTGAAATTGTAACTGCTTGTGCACAGTCTTGCCCAACAGAAGCGATCGTGTTCGGTGATATGCTTGATAAAGAAAGCCGTATCTCTAAAATTCTGGCTCGCGAAAAAGGTGAACGCGCATTCCACGTACTGGAAGAGCTAAACGTTCAGCCAAACGTGACTTACTTGACTAAAATTAGAAACTTAGCTTAAAAATAAAATTCGAGAGAGTTATGCAGCATGTATCTCCGATAAGAGAGCCTCTGGTAACAGGAGGGAAAACATACCACGACATCACCGAAGATGTCTGCAGACAAGTAGAAGCAAAGCCTAACGTGCGTTGGGCTGCTGCTCTTGCTGTTGCCCTGGTAGGCCTCGCCATATTTTTATACTCTGTTTACCGTACCCTTTGGTATGGTATCGGTGAATGGGGCTTGAACAAAACAGTTGGTTGGGCATGGGATATCACCAACTTCGTGTGGTGGGTAGGTATTGGTCACGCCGGTACGCTAATCTCAGCAATCCTTTTATTGTTCCGTCAGAAGTGGAGAACTTCAATTAACCGTGCAGCCGAGGCGATGACAATCTTCGCCGTAATCTGTGCCGCGATGTTCCCGGTATTACACATGGGCCGTCCGTGGTTAGCTTATTGGGTATTACCATTGCCAAACACATTCGGTTCGCTTTGGGTAAACTTCAACTCTCCACTACTTTGGGACGTATTCGCGATCTCAACTTACTTCTCAGTTTCACTGGTTTTCTGGTATATCGGTCTTATCCCTGACTTTGCTACCATCCGTGACAGAGCTACTGGTCCTATTGCAAGAAGAGCATATTCAATCCTATCAATGGGATGGACTGGTTCTGCTAAGGCATGGTCTAGATATGAGACTGTATCATTAATCCTTGCTGGTCTTGCAACGCCACTGGTACTTTCTGTACACACCATTGTATCTATGGACTTTGCAACGTCAGTTATTCCAGGATGGCACACCACCATCTTCCCTCCATACTTCGTAGCAGGTGCTATCTTCTCAGGTTTCGCGATGGTGTTAACCCTGATGATCATCACCAGAAAAGTGTTCTTCCTGGAGCACTACATTACGCTGGAGCACGTGGAATCAATGAATAAGGTAATTATCCTTACAGGTTCTATTGTAGGTATTGCTTATACTACAGAATTCTTCATTGCCTGGTATTCAGGTGTTGAATATGAGCAGTATGCTTTCATTAACCGTGCATTTGGACCTTACTGGTGGGCATACTGGTCAATGATGACCTGTAACGTAATCACACCTCAGCTTTTCTGGTTCAGAAAAATCAGAAGAAGTTTAACAGCTACTTTTATCATATCAATCTTTGTTAACATTGGTATGTGGTTCGAGCGTTTCGTGATCATCGTAACGTCGCTGCACAGAGATTACCTGCCATCATCATGGGCAATGTTCTCTCCAACCATTATCGATATCGGAATATATGTAGGTACAATAGGTTTATTCTTCACTTTATTCCTTCTGTTCTGTAAGTACTTCCCGGTAGTAAACATGGCAGAGGTAAAAGCAATTCTGAAATCTTCTTCAGAAGTGAAGCATCACCATACTTCTCATGCAAAGTCAATGCATGGCACTGCACCTGAGTCTAACACTAATACACATCATAGCAATGAATAAGAAGTTCGTTTTAGGTATCTACGATGATGAGGATGTGCTTCTAGAAGCCATCGAAAATGTTCGGGCTGCCGGTACTAAGATATATGACGTATTTTCGCCTTACCCGGTACACGGTATAGATGATGTATTAGGTATCAAGCGTTCAAGACTTCCGATCGTAGCATTCTTCTGCGGTCTTTTCGGAACATCTTTCGCACTATGGATGCAGATCTGGATGTTGGGATTTGACTGGCCAATGATCATTGGTGGTAAGCCACATATTTCCCTTCCGGCATTTATACCGGTAACATTTGAATTAACTGTACTTTGTGCAGCATTCGGTATGGTGATCACATTCTTTATTGTATCACGTCTGAAGCCATCAACCAAAGTAAATGTATTCGACAAACGCTCTACAGATGATAAATTTGTAATGGCGATAGAAGTTAAAGAAGGCGTAACTGATATGTCAGCTCTTAACAACCTGCTTCGCAATAACGGCGCAATCGAAGTAAACGAGAAGGAGGTAATCAAGTAATGAAAAATTTCATGAATATAGGCTTAAAAGCCTCTGCTGTACTTTTTTCTACTGCGATGCTTGTAGCTTGCAGCAATGAGCAGGATCCAGGTGTAGAATATGCACCAGATATGTACCATTCAGTTCCTCTTGATCCTTATTCACAGGTAAAAGAGAACAAGTATAACCCGGGTGGATTGAACATGCGTCAGCCAGCTCGTGGAACTGTTGCTCGTGGTAAGCAGGGATACAACATGTATTTAACAACAGATACTGCTGAAGTAGCCGGTGTTGAACTACAGAATCCATTAGAAAGAACAGACAAGCATCTGGCAGAAGGTAAGATTCTTTATACTCGTTTCTGCGCACCATGCCATGGTGAACAGGGTGATGGACAAGGTCTGGTTGGACAGAAATTTAAAGGTGTTCCTTCTTACTCTGCAGGTAGAGTAGCCACTCTTCCGGCAGGTCATATATTCCACGTTATCACAAATGGTCGTGGTAGAATGATGCCTCATGGTTCACAGGTTGATCCGAATGAGCGTTGGAAAATTGTAATGTATGTGCAGCAACTGCAGAAAGGTGAAACAGGAACTACTGTAACAGCTGGAGCAGAAGCGGCTGGAGATACAACAACTGCTGAAATAGAAGCAGCAAGAACAGCAACACCTAATAACTAAGACTGGAGCATTAATTTTTGACAATAATGACAGAAGAAAGACTCATTATACCACGAAAAACAACAAACAAGTTTTTCTTAACGATAGCGATAGGTGTTATCCTGTTAATAGCAGGAATCATTATCATGGCTGCCGGTGGTGGAGCGAATCATGGCGAAGGTCACGGAGAAGCGGCTGCAGCAACTCATGAAGCAGCATCCTGGTCTAAGCGTTTATTCATGAACCTATGGTTGAATAACGTATATTTTTCAGGTATAGCTCTTATAGGTACCTTCTTTGTAGCAGTACAATATGTGGCATATGCCGGTTGGTCTGTATTGATAAAGCGAATTCCGGAAGCATTAAGCTATTTCCTTCCGATAGGAGCTGTTGTGATGATCATTGTTTTCCTTTTCGGAGGTCATGACATTTTCCACTGGACGCACGAATACCTTTACGATGTAAATGATACACGTTATGACCCGATCATTTCAGGAAAATCAGGTTATCTGAACACTGCGTTCTTCCTGATCAGGATGGTTGTTTTCTTTGCCCTTTGGATACTTTTCTTTAATTGGCTGAGAAGATTATCTATCAATGAAGATTTACATGGTGGAACATCTTACTACCATAAGAGCATCAGAGTTTCAGCAATGTTCTTGGTTGTATTTGGTGTTTCTTCATCAATGGCGGCATGGGACTGGGTATTATCTATTGATACACACTGGTTCTCAACTATGTTCGGATGGTACGTATTTGCAAGCTGGTTTGTATCAGGTTTAGCAGCGACCACTCTAACAGTGATTATATTGAAGCAAAATGGTTACCTGAAAATGGTTAATGCAAACCACCTGCATGACTTAGGTAAATTTGTATTTGCTTTCTCAATCTTCTGGACATATGTATGGTTCTCTCAGTTCATGCTGATCTGGTATGCAAACATTCCAGAAGAATCAATCTACTTCTTAGACCGCTTAGGTGACCATTATGCTTGGATCTTCTTTGTTAATTTACTGATAAACTTTGTATTCCCTTTCCTTGTTCTTATGACAAGAGATGCAAAGCGTCAGATGATCATGTTAAAGATCGTAACAATCGCGATTCTGATCGGCCATTGGTTAGACTTCTACCTGATGATGATGCCAGGAACTATGCGTGGTGATGCAGGTATAGGTTTCATCGAGATTGGTACCACACTTATCTTCTTAGGGGTATTCCTTGTAACATTCACAAAGGGTCTTGCAAAAGCTTCACTTGTGCCGGTAAATCACCCTTTCCTGGAAGAAAGTATTCACCATCACGTTTAGAGAAATTACTAAAAACACAATATAATGATTACGATCGCTATAGGTTTATCTATCCTTCTGCTTTTAGTAGTTCTATTCCTTCTTTTCAGGATTGGAACACTGGCATCTATTTTCAGAGGTTCATCTCAGAGGGCAGCAGGAACAACTAAAACAAGTAATAAAGTGAATAGTACGCTGATGCTGCTATTCCTGATTATAGGCGGTATAGCTTTTGCCTGGTCTTTTTCTGCATCATGGGATGAAATGAACCAGCCTTTGGCTTCCGTGCACGGTGAATGGACAGACAGCTTGTTCTGGACAACAATGATCATCATTGGAATCGTGTTTGTTATCACCCAAATCTTATTATTCTGGTATTCTTATAAGTATCAGCATAAAGATGAGAAGCGTGCTTATTATTATCCTCACAATAACAAACTAGAGGTAGTATGGACTATGATACCTGCAGTAGTTATGGCCGTTTTGGTTTTTGCAGGCTGGAAAACATGGTCTACTA
This sequence comes from Pontibacter deserti, assembly GCF_023630255.1. Lineage (NCBI taxonomy): Bacteria > Pseudomonadati > Bacteroidota > Cytophagia > Cytophagales > Hymenobacteraceae > Pontibacter > Pontibacter deserti. The sequence goes on from NZ_JALPRS010000002.1 coordinate 615,974, forward strand.
TCACAAGTGCTGCTCCTGCTGATGCTGTTGTGGTTGAAGTTATGGGTAAGCAGTTCAACTGGATGGTAAGATATCCTGGTGCTGATGGTAAGTTAGGTATTACTAAGACTTCGTTGATAGACGCTACTAATGAATTTGGTATAGATTTCTCTGACCCTAATTCTAAAGACGATATAGTAAACCCGCTGGAACTTCATATTCCTAAAGGGAAGCCAGTATTATTTAAAATCCGCTCAAGAGATGTAATCCACAGTGTGTTCCTGCCTCATTTCCGTCAGAAGATGGATGCGGTACCAGGAATGCCTACAAAGTTCTGGTTTGTGCCTACTAAAACGACATATGAAATGCAAAGCGAAACAGGCAATCCGGAATTTAAGTATGAGTTGGCTTGTACTGAGATTTGCGGACGTGGTCACTTTGCAATGCGTTATGTAGTAGTTGTAGACGAGCCGGAAGATTATGAAGCATGGTTAGCCGAGCAGAAGTCATTTGCATCACAAAATCCGGATGTAATAGCTAAATTCCAGCCGACTGCAGCAAAACAGCCTGCAACACAGATGGAAGCTGCAGCAGAGGTAGAGAAAACAGAATTATAGCATTTTAAATACTAAGAGAATGTCTAGTACAGATATCGCTATCAACCAATCTGATTTACATCATGGTCATCACGATGAGCATGATCATCATCACGATCAGAACTTTTTTGAAAAATACATTTTTAGCCAGGACCATAAAGTAATTGCCAAGCAGTTCCTTTTCACTGGTATAGCATGGGCATTTATCGGAGGTTTCCTTTCGGTTCTGTTCCGTTTGCAGCTAGGCTGGCCAGAAGCTACTTTCACATTCCTGGAGCCTATACTTGGAGGCTGGGTACAGAATGGTAAACTAGATCCGGAGTTTTATCTGGCTCTTGTTACCATGCACGGTACTATAATGGTATTCTTTGTGCTTACTGCCGGTTTGAGTGGTACATTCAGTAACTTCCTGATTCCGCTTCAGATCGGTGCCCGTGATATGGCATCTGGTTTTATGAACATGCTTTCTTACTGGATCTTCTTCCTTTCAAGCGTAGTAATGTTCACATCTCTGTTTATAGAAACAGGTCCTGCAGGTGGTGGTTGGACAGTTTATCCTCCACTGAGTGCATTACCACAGGCTATATCAGGTTCTGGCTTAGGTATGACATTATGGTTAGTAAGTATGGCATTGTTTATTGTGTCTACTTTATTAGGTGGTATTAACTATATCACAACCATTATCAACCTGAGAACTAGAGGAATGTCGATGACAAAGCTCCCACTTACAATATGGGCGTTTTTCCTGACTGCTATACTTGGTTTATTATCATTCCCTGTATTATTCTCAGCAGCATTACTTTTGATCTTTGACCGTAGCTTTGGTACCAGCTTCTACTTATCTGATATCTATATAGCCGGACAAGCTTTATCGAACACAGGTGGTAGCCCAATCTTATTCCAGCACTTATTCTGGTTCTTAGGTCACCCAGAGGTATATATTGTAATTCTTCCTGCATTTGGTATCGTTTCAGAAGTTATTGCTACCAACTCACGAAAGCCTATCTTCGGTTACCGTGCCATGATCGGTTCCATGTTAGGTATTTCTGTACTATCGTTTGTAGTATGGGCGCACCACATGTTCGTAACTGGTATGAACCCATTCTTAGGTTCAGTATTCATGTTCCTGACATTGATCATTGCTGTACCTTCGGCTGTGAAGGTATTTAACTGGTTAGCTACATTATGGAGAGGTAACATCCGTTTCACAGCAGCTATGTTGTTTGCTGTAGGATTTGTGTCGCTATTCATTTCAGGTGGTCTGACAGGTATCATCCTTGGTAACTCTGCACTTGATATTCAATTACACGATACATACTTTGTAGTTGCTCACTTCCACCTTGTAATGGGTGCTGCTGCGTTCTTCGGTATGTTTACAGGTGTTTACCACTGGTTCCCTAAGATGTTCGGACGCATGATGGATGAGAAGCTAGGATTTGTGCACTTTTGGTTGACTTTTATTGCCGTATACCTGGTATTTATGCCTATGCACTATATCGGTATAGCAGGTTTCCCAAGAAGATACTATAACTGGACAGGCTTTGAAGCATTCAACATGTTTACTGACCTGAATACCTTTATCAGCCTTGCAGCTATCCTAGGATTCGGTGCTCAGTTTATATTCCTGTTCAACTTTATCTTCAGCATCTTTAAAGGACGCAGAGCAACAGAAAACCCTTGGCACTCAAATACATTAGAGTGGACTACACCGGTGCTTCCAGGACATGGTAACTGGCCAGGAGAGATTCCAACTGTTTACAGATGGCCATACGATTATAGCAAACCAGGTGCTGCTGAAGACTTTATTCCGCAGAACGTGCCTTTCTCTCAGACGCAGACATCTAATCTGCCACAGGAGCGAGTACTAGAGTAATTTCATTCATGGTTAACATATCTTCTAAGACAAAGAAGTTTAGAAGAATAGGAATTCTTACAGTTATTGCTGTATACTTTCTAATCTTAGTTGGAGGAATCGTAAGAAGTACTGGTTCAGGAATGGGGTGTCCAGACTGGCCAAAGTGCTTCGGCAGTTGGGTTCCTCCAACTAATGTTAACCAATTACCAGAAGATTACCTGGAAATATATAAGCAGAAGCGAATCGAGAAGAACCAGAAGCTGGCTGGATATTTAGACAAAGCAGGTTTTGAGGAGATTGCATCTTATATCTTTTCACACCCAAGCCAATACATCGAAACAGGTTTCAATCCAACCAAAACTTGGATAGAATATGTGAACAGGCTGGTAGGAGTTGCCATAGGCATTCTGATTTTCCTTACACTACTATATTCAGTTCCCTTTCTTAAATCTGATCCTACTGTTTTCTACTTATCATTAATCAGTTTTATACTTGTAGGTATAGAAGGGTGGCTGGGCTCTATTGTTGTTTCCACAAACCTATTGCCTGTAACTATAACAATACACATGGCTTTGGCCCTTGTGATAGTAGGTTTGTTGCAATATGCAGTAGTAAGAGTAAAGGAAAGGGAGAGTGAAAAAAGCTTACTTTATAATAGTGTATTGAATCTGTTTATCTGGATAGTACTGCTGACAACATTTGGACAGATACTGCTGGGAACACAGATAAGGGAGGAAATCGATCAAATTGCCTATACTTTAGGGGAGGCTCAACGAGATAAATGGATTGAAAACCTAGGAATAGATTTTTATATCCACCGATCTTTCTCGATAGTTATAGTTTTATTGCATGCATATCTGGCTTATAAGCTTTATAAGTTAAAAGATAAGCAAATTACATTTTGGACAAATGCAATGCTGGTGATTGTTTCAGCAGAAATAGTATTTGGTATCATAATAAGTTACTTTGCAATACCACCTGTTTTGCAACCTCTACACTTAACATTTGCAGCTTTGCTTTTTGGGGTGCAGTTCATGATTTTGATTGTTTATTATTACGCCTCTAAAAAGGCAATTAAAAAGCCAGTAGCTATAGTTTAGTGATGTTGATAGAAGAGAAGAAAGCGCTACTGCCAGATATAAATATGGGACTTAAAGCCTCAGCATATTTCAAACTACTGAAGTTCAGGCTAAGCTTTACAGTTGCCTTTTCCAGTGCTATAGGATTTATACTTGGCAGGCCGGTAGCATCTTACTGGGAAATAGCATTGGTGATGATTGGTGGATTACTGGTAACGGGATCTGCGAATATCATTAACCAGATCATAGAGAAGGATTACGATAAGCTAATGAAGCGAACAGCTAAGCGTCCTTTACCAACAGGTACGGTAAGTATAGCTGAAGCTATTGCAGTATGTGTCATAACAGGGTTGGCTGGGTTGTGTATTCTAGGATATACCTTCAATCTGTTAACAGCAGCTTTTTCGTTGCTTTCGCTTATACTTTATGGGTTTGTATATACCCCTTTAAAACGTATTAGCCCGATATGTGTATTTGTGGGGGCTATACCTGGTGCAATGCCGCCTTTGATAGGTTGGGTAGCTGCAACAGGTGTACTTGGTGTTGAAGCGTGGATACTTTTCGGTATTCAGTTTATCTGGCAGTTTCCACATTTCTGGGCAATTGCATGGGTGCTGGATGATGATTACAAAAAAGCAGGATTTAAAATGCTGCCTATGGCTGGTGGTAAAAACCTGAAAACTGCTTTCCAGATAATGATCTATACTTTGGTACTGATCCCGTTAAGCTTATTGCCACTACAGTTTGGTATGACAGGTACAACGTCAGCACTAATTGCTGTAGTTTGTGGGGTACTGTTTCTGGCACAAACATTTTACCTTATGCGCACCTGCTCTAAAAAGGCTGCCATGAATATCATGTTTGGTTCATTTTTATATTTACCGATCGTTCAGATCGCATTTGTTTTAGATAAAGTAAACCTATAGTTATGGTTGCGAATATAGATAACGAAACTACAGGCGGAGTACATCCGCTGAAATTTACTCTCTGGCTGATCATTATCAGTATCCTGATGATGTTTGGCGCTTTTACGAGTGCATACATCGTGAGAAGAGAAGAAGGGAACTGGCTGGAGTTCGACCTGCCTAGCATGTTTGTGATCAACACTGTGATCATCTTGTTAAGCAGCGTTACCATGCAATGGGCATACTTTGCAGCCAAGAAGAATAACCTGAACCTGGTAAAGATTATGGTATTACTTACTATGGGATTAGGTGCAGCTTTCCTTTACGGTCAGCTTAACGCATGGGGCGACCTGGTACAGAATAACATATACTTTGGTGGTGCAGACAGCAACCCGGCAGGCTCATTTCTGTATGTACTTACTGGTGTCCACGGTTTTCACCTTATTACCGGACTTATATTTTTATTAATGGTACTGATAGCCAGTCTTCAATATAAAGTGCATTCAAAAAATATGCTGCGTATACAGTTATGTACTACATACTGGCATTTTTTAGGAGGACTTTGGCTATATTTGTACTTCTTTTTACAGGTAAATCACTAAACACGTTTTATACATAAACTATGTCTACTTCAACTACGCTGGAAGCACCTAACACAGGTACATGGGACGGTGGTAATGAACCAATGAAAGCGAGCTATGGAAAACTCATGATGTGGTTTTTCCTGCTTTCTGATGCGTTCACATTTGGAGCTTTCCTAATTGTTTACGGATTATCTCGCCATAAGCATTTGCCTTATACAGGCGAACCGGAAGCGTTCACTTTCTCTACAGAATGGTGGCCGATACCAGAAAAGGTATTTAATGCTTTCCCTGGATTACATGGTGTTGATCTTCCGCTTGCATTCGTGGCATTGATGACCATGATCCTGATCTTAAGTTCTGTTACCATGGTACTTGCCGTAGAAGCAGGACACAGAATGGATAAAAATGATGTGCAGAAGTGGTTGCTTTGGACTATCCTTTTTGGTGCGACTTTCCTTGGTTGCCAGGCGTGGGAGTGGACTCACTTTATAACAGGTGATGATACTGGTATGCTGTTAGCAGATGGTACTCGCGTATTTGGTGCTAACTTAACATTAAACCAGTACGGCCCGCCATTGTTTGCTGACCTGTTCTTCTTTATAACAGGTTTCCACGGTACGCACGTATTATCAGGTGTAGTATTATTGATCATGATCTTCATTAATACTGTAAATGGTGTTTACCATAAGCGCGGACACTACGAAATGGTTGAAAAAGTTGGTCTTTACTGGCACTTTGTAGACCTTGTGTGGGTATTCGTGTTCACATTCTTCTACCTGATCTAATAGAACAAAGTATAAACTACGACCTGAAGTAGTATTTGAAAGGAAGAAAACTCAGGTATAAATGTTATAAAAAATGGCAACGCATCACGATCACGATTATAATACAACCGGAGAAATTCCGAAGCCGCAGACCAAAGCTATCTGGAGAACTTTTATCATTCTGGTAGGTTTAACTGCAGTAGAATTCCTTTTTGCGTTCACTATGGATGCAGGAACACTACGAAATGCAATCTTCATTATACTTACTATCTTCAAAGCTTTCTACATTGTAGGGGAGTTTATGCACTTAAAGCATGAGACAAAAGCTTTGATCTGGTCTGTACTTATACCTATGGCACTGGTAGCCTGGTTAATGGTAGCCCTGATTGCAGAAGGAAGCTATTACTTCGAGTCGGTAACGAACTATTTCAAATAAAAAGTACTGAATGACTAAGTTAAAGGCACTAATATTAGGACTCCTACTATTAGTGCCTATTTTCGTTTTTATATTTATCTATACTTTCGGTGAGCATCATTTCACGCTGAGATCATACTTCCCGAAACTTGATGATAAAGGTGAGGTACTACGAGATGCAAAAGGTGATACACTTTTTAACTCTGTACCAGAATTTAACTTGATTGACCAAAGCGCTACAAGTTTTTCTCAGGAAGACCTGAAGGGCAAAATCTATATAGCTAGTTTCTTTTTTACAGATTGCCCTGACATGTGTAAGAAGATGAATGCACAACTGGTTCGGGTGCAGGAAGCTTATCAGAACAATCCAACTATACAGCTTGTTTCTATCTCAGTTAAGCCGGAAGAGGATTCAGCCAGTGTGTTAAGCAAGTATGCAGAAGCTTATAAAGCAGATACCACACAATGGCACTTCCTGACAGGTAAGCGAGAAGAAATTTATAAGCTAGCACAAGAGGGCTTCCATTTGCCACTACAGAAAACAGGAGGAGCAGAAGGCTTTATACACAATGATAGCTTTATGCTGGTTGATAAAGAACAAAAAGTAAGAGGCGTATATAAAGGGACAGATCCTGCTGAAGTTGATCGCATGATTTTAGAAATTAATGTTTTACTCGATGAGTACAGTAAAAGTAGATAATACCACCACTGCCCGAGATAAGAAAATGATGTTTCTGATAGCCGTGCTATCAGTAATTATACCTCTGGCAGTAGCAGCGCTTTTCTTTTTAGATAAATCTACGGCCAATGCTGCTGTTGATGTATCTTTTCAGCCACCATTGCATGCTATACTTAACTCTTTAACAGCGATTGCCTTAGTTGTAGGTTATATCAACATTAAGAAGCAGAATGTAAAGGTACATCGTGCTGCTATGTTAACAGCATTTGGGTTATCGGCCATATTTCTAGTCTCTTATGTAACGTACCATTTTTTAGGGGAAAGAACGATCTATGGCGGGGATGGTGTACTGAAGTATATCTATTACTTTGTACTGTTAACGCATATAGTATTGGCAGTAGTAATTGTGCCGCTGGTATTATTATCGGTATACTTTGGTATTACCAATCAGCTTTCGCGTCATCGCCGTATTTCCAGATGGACATTCCCGATATGGCTGTATGTGGCCATAACAGGTGTATTAGTGTATCTACTTATTTCACCGTACTACAGCTGAGTTACGTAAGATAGATTAACAATTTGAGTCTTATGATTACCCCTATAAAAAAAGTGCTTCTTGTTTTTAGCCTGGTGTTAGGCTTGATGCTTATTACAGCTACGCAAGGTTATAGTCAGTGCGCCATGTGCCGTGCAACTGTAGAATCTAATGTAGGAACAGGCAGTAAAGAACCTGAGTCTGAAGTTGGTTCCGGATTAAACACCGGTATCTTATACCTGATGGTGATCCCTTATATCCTGATAGGTACGGTTGGATTTCTATGGTATAAGAGCAACAAGAAAAAAAAGAATGGCAGCACCATCTAAAGCTGAAGCCATTATTAACTGCCTTTGCCCACGTTGCCGTCAAGGAAAAGTCTTTACGCATCCGGCCTATAACCTGCGTAAGTTTGATAGCATGTATGAAGACTGCCCGGTCTGCGGCCTTCATTATGAAGTAGAAGTAGGTTTGTTCTATGGGGCAATGTATATCAGTTATGGCTTCTCCGTTGGGATAGTGTTGTTGGTGGGCATACTGCTCTACAACTTTGCAGGAGATCCGCCAACTTGGGTTTACATTACAACAGTTGCCGGTATAGTAATAATTGCCGCGCCTTTGCTTTTCCGGTATTCCCGTATATTAATGCTGCATTTCTTTTCCGGAATTAACTATAATCCAACCTATAACAAAGTATAAATCTATACTGAATCAATAGGGCTTATCCTGCGTTTTAGTTAAATTCGTGGGATAAACTGTTAAAACTTGAATCAGAAGGCAACTCCCTTTATACTATTTACTCTGTCGTTGCTATGTTTTATAGCTACAGCGGCGGTCCATTTTAATTTTATTGCAATCCCGGTTGCATTTACTGATGAGGATAAAGAAATAAGTGCTATTCAGACTCGTACAAATGATTGCATCTCCAGAGCAAAAATACAGGCTGTAACTATAGGCCAGAGCATAGGCTCTAAAACAATTTCTTTCTCTTCTTTATTATCTAAAGCAGAGTATCCTACACTGGTATATAAAAATAACAACCTTCTATTCTGGTCCGACCATTCGGTGAATACTGATCTGGATATGATACCGGAAGCAAAAAAGGTAGGCATTGTTAGTAGTGAGTATGGTTCTCTTATAGTTGTTCCGCACCAGGCACGTGGCTACCAGATCTATGTATACATTCCGCTGGAAATTGATTACCGGATCAGGAATGAATACTTAAATAAAACGCTTTCAAAAGAAATATTTGCGGAGCCACTAACTAGTATAGTACTGGATGAAAGATCTAAACTGCCGCAGATAAAATCGCCTGATGGTGAATACCTTTATTCTGTGAATCTCACACAGCCTGAAGTGGATGAAAGCCGGCAGATAATACAGCTTATCCTGCTGCTGTCGGGGTTAGCACTTTATATAGCAGCTGCAATTGCTTACTGTGTTCAGGAGATCAGGCGCAGAAACTATGGCAGGGGTGTTATTACACTACTGGTATTAATGATCGTGCTGCGCATTATGTTGCTGCTCTTAAACCTGCCTTTTGCCATTGCCGACATAGAATTATTTGATCCGAAATTATATGCGGCTTCGCGCTGGTCACCGTCTCTCGGCGATCTTGGTCTGAATATGTTGTTGCTGTTGTTAGTGTCAGTGGCTGGTTTATACTTGTACAGCAGGTATGATATGCAGGCGCAACTGAAACTGTTACCGAGAAAACAAAGCCGGATAGTTGCAGTTTGTTGTATACTTTCTTTATACATGCTGCTGATCGTGCTGTTCAGGTTCTATTATGGCATTTACCATAACTCCCCACTAATACTGGACATTAACCACTCGATGGAGTTTACGAAGTATAAGGTTATACTTTATTCCATCATGCTGCTGCATACGCTGGCTCTATGTGGTTTTACGTATATGCTGGCTACAACCTTTATTGTACTCATATACAAAGAAAAGAAGTACTGGGCATACAGGCTGCTGCTGCTTATCGGGTTAACACTATTGTTGATAGCAGTACTGGCAAACCTGAAGTTCTGGACGGTAATGATTGTCGGAACCCTTTTCTGGTTCATAATTATCTTATCGGCACAGCATAAAAATATAGTTAGTGCAGCTTACCGCAGTTACCTGTTTATATTCCTAGTTATCATGATGAGCGCACTGATTGGTGCCTTTGCGCTTTTCAGACATTACCAAAGCGAGGTAAGGCAATATAAGCAGGCCTTTGCTTCCGGTATAATGCAGGGTAACGATGTGGTCGGGGAGTATTTTCTGGATGAAGTGGCCTCCCAGATTGCTGCAGATGAGCTGATCAGATCTAAAATGCTGGGGCCATATGTAGATGCCTCATTCATTAAACGTAAGATTACAAAGCAGTACTTAAGAGAATACTTTGATAAGTATGAAACCAATGTATTGCTGTTCGATAGCCAGGGGAGATCACTGGAGAGCGCTGATACAACGGCAGCTACACTACAGGAATTACTGCAAAAGTATGACACCCCGGAAAACAGAACAGAGCGTAAGAACCTATTTCTGATTCAGGATCCGGCCAGGTATAATTCCCGCTTATACTTAAAACTGATCGAAGTGCCGCTGGGGTATCAGCAGAAAGGTACCATTGTGCTGCAATTAAACTTACAGAAATTGCTTCCGCATAGTTTAGTGCCAGAGTTGTTGAGCGATCAGCAGCATAACCAGCCTTTCCGGATGGACCTGCTCAGCTACGCTATTTACGATGATAGAAACCTAAGCTTTAGTGAAGGAGAATACGATTATGCATCGGATCTTGATCCGGCGCACATTGGGCACTCAGAATTTTACAGAGACGGTCATAACCAGGGAGATTACCACCATTTTGGAGTTAAAGAAGGCAAGAATAGAGTACTGGTAGTTACTACTGAAAAGTATAGCGCTAAAGAGATACTATCAAACTTCTCATACCTGTTCCTGGTATTTATGGCTGGGTTTATATTGCTTGGCCTTCTGATCCTGTTCTTCCGACGAAATTACCTGCAGGAGTTCCGGCCAAACTTTAGTACCAAGATTCAGGTATTTTTAAATTTCGGTATACTGTTGCCGTTGTTACTGGTAAGTATAACTACTGCCAGTTTGGTTACAGCATCCTATAAAAGAGATCTGATGACTACCTATGAGCAACGCGGCAGGGTAGTACAGGAAACGCTGAGTTCGCTGCTTAGCTTAGGTAATGTGGCAAGTAAGAACGAACTGCAAACCCGGATTACAGAGCTGGCGGCAATCTCCGAGACCGATATTAACTTATACGACCGCAACGGACGCTTGCTGATTACAAGTCAGCCCCTGATATTTGAAGCTGGCTTATTGTCTAAGCTCGTGAATCCGCAGGCGTATGCAGCCATTTCGGAACATCAGGCACTTCGCGTTTTAGTTGAAGAGAAAGCCGGAAACCTGACCTTTAATGCCGTATACCTTCCCTTGCGCGTTAATAACGATCCGTCATCCTTATCAGGTTTTGTAGGCATACCGTTCTTTGACTCTGAAAAACAGCTGGACCTGAAACTGATCGAGCTGATTACAACCACGATGAACATTTTTACCGTGATGTTCATCATGTTCATGTTGCTTACCTTCTTTGCATCGCGTGCACTTACTGTGCCGTTACGATTGCTTGCCGATAAACTGAAACGTACTTCGTTGACTGGGAAAAACGAAATGCTGGCGTATGAGGGGGCCGATGAGATTGGTATGCTGGTGAATGAGTACAACAGAATGCTTTTAACGCTGGAGCAGAACAAGCAGGATTTGGCTATACAGGAAAAAGAAGCCGCATGGCGCGAAATGGCGCGACAGGTAGCGCACGAGATCAAGAACCCGTTAACACCGATGAAGCTCTCGTTGCAATACCTGCAGAAGGCGATCTCTGAGAACAGACCAAACACCGAGCAGCTCATCAGTAAGATCTCACAGACACTGATTACACAGATCAATATCCTGAGTGATATCGCTACATCGTTCTCCAGTTTTACATCAATGCCGGAGCCAAAAGCGGAATTGGTAGATGTAGCTGCTGCACTGCGTAAAGCGGCTGACCTGCACAACGACCCTGCTTCCGCAAATATTACCACGAACATTCCGGCTGAGGAAGTAATGGTGATGGCCGATGAAAGTTTGCTGGTGCGTACGTTTAACAACCTGCTGCTAAATGCGATACAGGCTGTGCCTACTACCCGGAAACCGCACATTAAAGTAGAGCTGCACCGCAATTCGGAGCTGGTACACATCAATATAAAGGATAACGGCAGCGGCATACCGGAAGAGATACGGCATAAAGTTTTTGTACCTAACTTCAGTACCAAGTATACAGGTTCAGGTATAGGGCTGGCAGTGGCCAAGCGCGGTATCGAAAATGCAGGTGGTAAAATATGGTTTGAGACCGAAAACGGTAAAGGAACTACCTTTAAGATTACATTACCGCTGGCTAACCATGCATAGGCAAAAGCTTATACTTAGCGTACTACTTTTCTTTATTTGCCTGCCTGTGCTGGCCCAAACGCCCCTGAGCAACAGGCGCTGCCAGTGGTTACGGGTTACAACCGAGCCTATCATGCTGGACTCCATGACGGTGCTGCCCTCTACCATAGAGTTCTTCGGGCCTGAAAAAGACCAGTACCAATTTGATTACAACTATAGCCGCAACGAGTTTACGTTTACCAGCTTTCCTGCCCCGGATTCTGTAGCCATAGATACACTTGGTACGATGCAAGCTGTGCCGGATTCGGTATTGATCTGCTATCGTATATTGCCTCTAAACCTGACTAAACCAGCTTTCAGAAGGGATATTAACAAACTGGACATGAGCTCTTTTAACAAAGGCTTTTACCAGGAAGACATTACCCAACGTGAAGAGATATTCAGGACACCCGGACTGAACAAAACCGGAAGTATAAGTCGTGGGATTTCGTTTGGTAATACACAAAATGTGTTTGTTAACTCTGCTCTTAACCTGCAGCTCGATGGTAAATTAACCGATGAAATAAGTATAACCGCTGCCATCACAGACCAGAACATCCCGTTTCAGCCGGAAGGAAATACACAGCAGTTGCAGGAGTTTGATAAAGTATACATTACCTTAAAACACAGGCTATGGCAGCTTACGGCTGGCGATGTGGTACTGCGGAACAAGCCATCATACTTTCTGCAGTTCTATAAAAATGTACAAGGTGCAGCCTTCGAAACAACTATAGGCAAAACGCCGGAACGACAAGGTATAACTTCGGTGGCAGCATCAGCCTCTAAAGGAAAGTTTGCATCGCAGGAAATTCAGCCGCTGGAAGGTGTTTTGGGGCCGTACCGCCTGGTAGGGCCGAACAACGAGCGTTTTATTATTGTGCTGGCAAACTCAGAGCGGGTTTTTCTGGACGGCAAACTACTGGTACGCGGCTATGATTACGATTATACTATAGACTATAATCAGGCGGAGATCACGTTTACCACCCGACATATCATCACTAAAAACTCCCGCATTAAAGTAGACTTCGAGTACTCTGACCAGAACTATAGCCGCGGCATTTACAACCTGAGCCATTATCAGCAACTGAACAAACTCAGTATTTACGGTAACTACTACAACGAACAGGATAACCCGAATAACCTGCTGAACCTGGACCTGAGCGATGAGGATAAGGAACTACTGGCAAGTATAGGCGATGACTTGGAGCAGGCTGTTATTCCGGGTGCGGATAGCGTGGTCTTTGATCCGAACCAGGTTTTGTATGCCCGCCGTGATACTATAGTTAATGGTTTCCCGGCAGAGATTTATGTATACTCTACCAATCCGGATTCTGCTTATTATAATGTGCGTTTCTCTGAAGTAGGGCAGGGACGCGGCGATTATGTAGTAGCAAATACAACTGTAAACGGAAGGGTATACCGATGGGTGGCTCCTGTAAATGGGGTGCGCCAGGGTAATTACCTGCCGGTGCGCATTGTGCCAACGCCCCGTAAAAAGCAGCTGATAACAATGGGAGCTGGCTATGAGCTACAGAAAGGAATAAAGGTTTTTATGGAAGGTGCTGCATCGCAAAACGACCTAAACCGTTTTTCTCCTCTTGATGCTGCCGATGATAATGGAAAAGCGATGCGGGTAGGTTACCAGGTGGAAAATAAAGACCTGCCTATACTTGGTAAGTATAAACTGAACAGCACGCTAAACTATGAATACATCGACGAGAACTTTGCGCCGATAGACCGTTACCGCCCGATAGAATTTGACCGCGACTGGAGTCTTCAGAACCTGGAAGAAAAAGCCGAAGATCATATTTTTAATTTTTCGGTAGGCGCTTTAAAAGATGTAAAGAATCTCTATAGTTACCGCATCAGCCGTCGTTACCGCGAAAACCAGCTGAATGGTGTGCAGCATTACCTGGATTTATTAAAGGAGCTCGGAAGAATAGAGTTGCGCAACAATTTTTTTATGCTGAACAGTGAGCAAGGTACCAATAAGTCTGACTGGTATCGGGGTGATGTGGGAGCCAGGTATAGATTTAAGAATTTTTCGCCGGGCTACCTGTACCGCTTCGATAAGAACAGGATCACAAGTACAGGTACCGATTCTGTAATTGGCTCAGCCCAGTACTTTGACGAACACTTGTTTTATGTAGAAAGTAACGACACGGCCCGCACCCGTTTCAGGATAGACTACAGCCATCGTACCGACCAACGGCCAACCAAGAATGGCGAATTTGGTACACCCGAAGTGGGGCAAACCTATAATGCAGCTCTCAGCACACCTATAGGTGCAGAAAGCGATCTGGCTCTGCAGGCAACGTACCGAAAGCTGAAACTATCGGATGGCAAACTGGAAGAAACGGTACAGAACCGCTTAGACTGGAATGCAGGTTTTCTGGATGGCAGTTTCCAGTCTGAGCTGACCTATGCCGTAGGCACTGGCCGCGAACTCAAGCGTACTTTTATTTTTAGAGAGACTTTGCCAGGGCAGGGTACACATTACCTGCGCGAAGGCGGAAATCCCAACGACCTGAACGATTACCTGGAAGCCCAGACGGTAGACCAGCAGCGTTACATTAAGATATTTCTGCCAACAGACGAATACATAAACGCTTATACCAACCAGTTTACGTACCGCCTGAACACAAACGCTCCCCGCAGCTGGCGCACCGATGCAGGTATAAGAGGGTTTGCTTCGCGTTTTGCTGTGCTCACATTTATCAGCATCGATAAAAAAACAACTGACGAAGACCTGCAGAACCGTTTTAATCCTTTTAGTCAGGATGTTGAAGATGAGTTCCTGATCTCAATGGCGAGAACCTTACGCAACTCGGTATACTTTAATCGCAGCAACCCGCAGTATGGCTTGGAATATACTTTTCAGCAGAACCAGCAGAAATCATTACTTGCCAATGGTACCGAAACCCGCAATGTGGGCAGCCATAGTATGATAGGCAGAATGAATCTGAACGAAGTGCTGAGTTCTAAGCTAACTATAGGCATGAATGTGCGGGAGAACCAATCGAATTTTTTAGAATCTAAGAACTTCAGAATACGGTCAACTGAACTTACTCCGGAACTGGCTTATCAACCCAACACAAGACTACGTTTTACAGGCACCTACCTGTTCGCCCATCGCCAGGATGAGCTAAATACAGCAGAAGGTGAACAGAAAGCTAATTTCCATGAACTGGGCCTGGAGACGAAGCTGAGCCAGGTAAACAAACGCGCTGTTACGGGTACTTTGCGTTATGTAAAAATCGGCTATACCGGAGATGAGAATTCTTATGTGGGTTATGAGATATTAAACGCACTTCGGCCTGGCAATAACATAACGTGGAATCTGAATGTGCAGCAACGCCTGAGCAATGGCCTCAACATCTCCTTAAACTACGACGGTCGTAAAGCTAATGGTATAAATGCGGTGCATACAGGTCGCACGCAGGTGTCGGTGCTCTTCTAGACCTCGTAGCGCGCGCAGCTCCTACGAGCGTCTTTACTACGAAGCAAGGGCTGATCCAAAAGACGCTCCGAGGTTTATCAACACTCGGAGGTCAAGCAGTCAGTCCAGGTTCAGACCTACGGATTCTCCTTCGATATTTTGCTGTGCGTATCTAAGTATACAGGTAGGGCAGCAGAACCATACCAAGGGTAAAGTTCCACATCAAAAACTTTGGCTTTAACGGCAGGGTCGGTTTCTACTAACTTCTGAGCTTCTTCTACGGTTTTAGCATCCAGTATAAAAATGCCACGGTAAGCTTTATCGTTTTTGCCAAGTGGGCCAGCTATTACTAACTTTCCTTCTTTCGCCAATCTGCCGATGTTCTCCATATGGCCACGGAAGTACTCATTCAGCTTCTGTTTATCGGTAGTGGTGTTGGAGCCGGTTTTAAGTATAACCAGCACATACTGTTTCATGCCATAGTTGTCGGCACCTAGCGAGTCGGCCAGAGCTTTATTATAGGTTGGGTTTTGTGTTTGGGCGTTTGCGGCAAAGCCCAGGCAGCAAAGTATAGCAAGTGTGAAAATGTATTTCATAAGTATAAGTTTGAAGCAGCCATCAAGTTACAGATTCAAAATAAAAGTGCAAGCATAGCACCTGAACTATACTTGCACTTTTCAGAAGTTTTGCTGAACAAAGAACTTCAATTCATAATTCAGCATTTATAATTCATAATTCCTAATAATACTTCCCCGGAATCAGGTAATTCTGCACGTAATCTTTCACACCTTCTTCTAAACTATAAAAAGGCTTGTCGTAGCCTATAGAGCGGAGTTTGCTCATGTTGGCTTCCGTGAAGTACTGGTAGTTGTCGCGCAGGTTTTCTGGAGTATCCATAAAGTCGATGTTTGGGGTTACGCCCATGGCATCGAAGGTATTCAGGGCAAGATCCAGGAAGGTGCGGGCCTGGCCGGAACCTAAGTTATAGATACCGGAGTTTTTGCGGTGGTGCATCAGGAACATACAAACTTCCACCACATCTTTCACATACACGAAATCGCGCATCTGCTCACCGTCCTTAAAATCAGGGTGGTGCGAGCGGAAGAGCTTCATGCTGCCGTGGGCCTTAATCTGGTTGTAGGCATGGAAAATAACTGACGCCATTTTGCCCTTGTGGTACTCATTTGGGCCATACACGTTAAAGAACTTCAAGCCGGCCCAGAAGAAAGGTTTTGCCGTTTGTTCCAGTGCCCAGATATCAAAATCGTTCTTCGACTCACCGTATGGGTTCAGCGGTTTCAGTAACGGAATAGTTGCTTCATCATCATCATAACCTAACGTGCCAGAACCATAGGTTGCTGCCGAAGATGCATACACCAACGGGATCTGGTATTCGCAGCAGGCGTTCCAGATGGCTTTGGAGTAGTTCAGGTTCAGCAGGTCGAATACATCTTTGTTAAACTCTGTGGTATCGGTGCGGGCGCCCAGGTGGAAGATGAATTCTACTTCTTCGTAGTTCTTGTCCAGCCATTCTATAAAGGTGTCGCGGTCTACAAACTCCTTTATTTTTTTGCCTTTCAGGTTATCTTCTTTTTTAGCGACAGAAAAATTATCCACCACCACGATATCATTAAAGTTCGCTGCGTTCAATCGGCTTACCAGGCAACTGGCAATAAACCCGGCAGCACCGGTTACTACGATCATAGAATTAGGGCTATGTTAGATTTTGCGTAAATTTACGAAAATATCCAGAGCAGGTCCTGCCCCGATGAAGAACAAAACCATAGTTTATACTTTATACTTCCTGAGCCTTATACTTGGGCTGCAAACTATAGTTAGTTGCCAGCAAAAGCCTGAAGAACAAAAGCAGGGGATAACTATAACCGATAATCTGGGTCGGGAACTACATCTGCCTAAGCAACCTAAAAGAGTTTTCGGGTTTACTTCGGCAATGGCTGAAATGCTATTTGCTATAGTTGATACCGCCAACATCATTGCCCGAACACCCGATTGCGATTATCCTGCTGGTGTTTACACCAAACCCATCGTTAGCAATTACCCTGTAGATATGGAACAGGTGCTTGCCCTGAAACCAGACCTGATCTTTACCAGCGAAGGCATGACGCCACTCGATGATGCCGCCCGACTGCAGGAATTGGGCATTCCGGTGTATTACCAGAAGTACAGAACTGTAGAAGATGTTTTAAAAGGGATAGAAGACATTGGTCGCATTACAGGCCGTGAGCAGGTAGCTAATCATTTAGCAGACTCACTCAGAAAAGAAGTGCAGCAGCTGGAAGCAAAGTATAAAAACCGCCAGAGCAAGCTGCAGGTGCTAACTATAACCTGGACCGACCCGATCTATGTGTATGGGCAAAACACGCTTTTAACTGATAAGCTCCGCATTTTAGGAGCGGAGAACGCTGTGAAGGAAACCTTTGATCAGCCTTACCCAGCCCTTACCCGCGAATATATTTTAAAGCTGAACCCGGATGTGCTGATGGGCGGCACCAAAGAAAAACTGGAGCAGACTTTTTTCAGCCAATACCCTGAGCTGCGCAAGATAAAAGCATACAAAGACGGCAGAATTTACGCGCCAACCGGCAACCTGATAGAGCGGCCGGGACCGAGAATTGTGGAGTCGCTTAAAGAGCTGGAAGGATTTCTGTACCCATGATGCGCGGCTTATACTTTATACTTGCCCTGCTGCTCATCGCTATAGTTATAGTTTTGGGGTTACAGGTGGGTTCTTTCGAATCTGGCCTGGCAACTATAGCCGAGGCTTTCTTGAATTATAACCCCGATAATACAACTCATTACGCTATTGTGCATCTGCGCTTGCCGCGCTTGCTGCTGGCCTTGGTTGTTGGTGCTGCGCTGGCTTTTTGTGGGTATTTGATGCAGGCGATGGTAAACAACGGGCTGGCTGATCCATACTTGCTTGGTACAGCTTCAGGTGCATCATTGGGGGCGGTGCTGGTTTTCTTTGGGTTTATAGAGATAACTATCGGTAGTTTTTACATGCCGCCGATGCTGGCCATGGCGGGCGCTTTTATAGTTACGCTGGTGGTGGTTATACTTGGTTACCGCAAACGTCAGTTGATTCCTGCGCAGTTACTGTTGGCTGGTATTGCTATTAGCTCGCTTTGCACAGCTATGGTGGGTCTGCTAACTTTTCTCTCAGACTCTGAATCAAAATTAAAGTCGGTTATTTTCTGGAGCATGGGGAGTTTTGAGCGGGCCAGCTGGACGTTGCTGCCTTACCCGGCCGTGGCGCTTATTCTTGCGCTTATACTTTTCGCCTTCCTGCAGAAACAACTGAACATACTGATGCTGGGCTCCGAAAGGGCGCAGGCGCTGGGCGTGCAGGTGTCGCATACGCGCTGGGCTATACTGGCCACTGTTTCTATAGTTACCGGCTTTGCAGTGGCTACGTCGGGGCCTATTGGGTTTGTGGGGCTTATTGTTCCACATGTAACGCGCGGGCTGCTGGGCACAACCGGCAGGAGCAACCTGCTTTTCTGTGCTTTTGTGGGTGGTTTGTTTATGCTGCTCTGCGATCTTTTGTCACGAATAATTTATCCGCCAACAGGCCTGCCAATTGGAATCATTACTTCGTTCTTTGGTGTTCCTTTCTTCGTATATTTGCTGTCCAGAAAAAATTACAAGTTTAGCAGTTAGATGATTTACGTTAGCAGATTAGAGCATTTTAATGCAGCCCACAAGCTGCACAACCCGAATTGGTCGATGGCGAAGAATAAGGAAGTGTTCGGGCCGTGTGCAAATGCCAACTGGCATGGGCATAATTATGAGCTCATCGTGACCGTAAAAGGCAAGCCGGAACCTGAAACCGGTTTTGTGATCGACCTGAAAAAACTGAGCACCCTTATCCGTACGCACATCATCGAGAAGGTAGACCACAAGAACCTGAACCTGGATGTGCCCTTTATGGAAGGCAAACTGGCCAGCACCGAGAACCTGATCATCGAGTTCTGGAACATACTTGCGCCGCAGATCGAAAAAATATCCAACGCGAAACTGCACAGCCTTAAACTTTACGAAACCCCACGCAACTACGTGGAGTACTTCGGAGAATAATTTTCCCTTTTAATTTACAGTGCGCTTATACCTGTTCAGGTAGCCCATTACGTTTGTATACCAAATGAAATATTACATTATAGCTGGCGAGCGATCAGGTGATTTGCATGGTTCCAACCTTATAAAAGAGCTTCGGAAGAAAGACCCGGAAGCGGAGATAAGCGGCTGGGGCGGCGACATGATGCAGGCAGCCGGTATGGATCTGGTGCGCCATTACCAGGATATGGCCTTTATGGGCTTTGCCGAAGTAATTAAGAACCTGCGCAAGATTTTTGGCTACCTGAAAGAAGCGAAAGCCGATATTGCCAACTATAAACCTGATGTGGTGATACTGGTAGACTATGCCGGTTTTAACATGCGCATCGCCAGGTTTGCCAAAAAACGCGGGCTAAAGGTTTTCTATTACATCTCCCCGAAGATCTGGGCCTGGAACCAGGGGCGCGCACACAAAATTAAAAAAGTAGTAGACCGCATGTTCGTGATCATGCCGTTTGAGAAGGATTTCTACAAGCGCTTCGATTACGAGGTAGATTATATCGGCAACCCGGTTTCTGATTCGGTAACCGACCACGTAGCCAACCCCGATTTCAGGGCGAAGAACAAGCTTTATAATACCAAACCAATTGTGGCTATACTTCCGGGCAGTCGTGCCCAGGAAATAGAGAACATGCTCGATGTAATGCTGAGCGTGCTGCCGTCGTTCCGCGATTACCAGTTTATAGTTGCCGGTGTGTCTACGTTCGGTAAGGAGTATTACGAGCAGTACAACAAAGACAAGAACATTAAAATAGTATACGACCAGACCTACGACCTGCTTTCGCACTCGGTAGCGGCACTGGTTACATCCGGCACAGCCACCCTGGAAACAGCTCTGTTTAATGTGCCGCAGGTGGTGTGCTATAAAACCAGCAAAATATCTTACACCATTGGTAAGTGGGTAATCAAAGTACCCTACATTTCACTCGTAAACCTGATCGCTGGTAAGCAGGTAGTTACAGAACTGATTCAGGATGATTTTACAGGCAAGCAGGTAACCGCCGAGCTAAAAAGCATCCTCTTCGACAAAGCCTTCATTAAAAAACAGAAAGACGGTTACGCCCTTGTGCGTGAGAAAATAGGCGAGTATCGCACTGCCGAACGCGCCGCTGAGTTGATGGTGGCGTATTTGAAGGGTAGGGGTTAGAATCTAACTATAGTTTTTAGACTTCTCTTTTCCGCAGGCTATAGTTTGTGGCTTGTATAGTATTTTCTATATTTATAGTAGCTCTTACCAATTGCCACTTAAATACCTGTAAAGTGACGAATACTCAAGTGTTATTAGAGAAAATGAGAATAGGCTATTCAATACTCATATTGGTTCTAATTTTCATCAACATGTCCTGTGAGCCAAAGACAACTGAGACATCAATAGATCAAAAAATTAAACCAGAACAATATACAGAATTTGAATTGCTAGATTCAGCATCACAGTATAGTAAAAATAACTTCTTTGTGTATGAGTTTCCTGATTCACTTAAGGGTTCTGACAGTTCAATAACTAATGTAGACATAGTTCATTTAGCACCTTATATAGAAGATGAAAATAAGGAATATAATGATATTGTAGTTTACCCAAAGCAGAATCAGTTTGAGGCAATCATTTATCAAGATACGCTTTACTTAAAGTTCTTTTACAGGAGCAGGAATTCTGAAAGAGGTATTCAAGTTAAAGTAACAGACCAGAAGTTTACAACTGCTCCATATACATCCATGGGTGGTTGGCCACACCCTATGGTGTAATTACGTCAGAGATTGATTCCGGCTTTGTTGTAAACCGGCAATTTCTTCTACTTGACAAAAGAATTTATAAAATAGGAGATAAGATAACAGGCAAAATATTTTATGAAGGACGAAATTCTTATGAAGGCGCAATAGTTCCTGTCAAAGCTTCCTTCTTTTTAAAAGGTAGTTTTCTGGGAACTGTTAAAGAAGGACAACCCTTTTCACGTACCGCTCCTTAAGGTGATTGAAGTTTTTTCTAAAATACTGCAAGTTTAGCGTCAGCGCAACTTGTGGCTAACTATGGTGCCAATTTGTAACTGGCGTTGAATCCATAAACTATAGTTCTATTCATCGTACAACCTCTCATGCAAACTGAAAAACAAAAAATGCTGGCAGGGGAGCTGTACAATCCATTAGATCCACAACTTTCAGAAGAGCGATTACAGGCAAGGCTGCTGCTAAAACAACTTAACGACTCCCGCGAAGATTACCCCATAGAAAGAAGCCGCATTATAAAAGAGCTTATACCTAATGCTGGCGAAGGCCTGTGGTTGCAACCACCTTTTTACTGCGACTATGGCTATAATATTATAGTTGGCGAGAAGGTTTTCTTTAACTTTAACTGCGTGGTACTGGATGTAATGCCAGTAACGATTGGCAGCCGCACGCTTTTCGGCCCGAATGTGCAGATCTACACCGCTACACACCCGCTAAACTATAAAGAACGAGCAGCCGGGCTGGAATATGCCAAACCCATAACTATAGGCGAAGACGTGTGGGTAGGAGGCAGTGTGGTAATTTGTCCCGGAGTAACTATAGGCGATAGAAGCGTGATAGGAGCAGGCAGTGTTGTTACTAAAGATATTCCCGCTGACGTTTTTGCAGCCGGTAACCCCTGCAAAGTTATCCGGACGCTGGACGAATAATACTAAACTATAAAGTGAATCAACAGCCGCCCGTTTTCTGGTTACAATCTTTTTTAGTAGCTTAAAGTTGCTGAGCCTAAGCTAATTAGGGTTAAACTATAGTTTACCATACCAAACTATAAACAGTAAATATCATGACAGAAATAGAACTGGAGTTACTGGTAGAACTACACATGAGCGGCGACAGGCAAGGCCCGGGCAGCAATGAAACAACCCTGCAAGCGCTACAACTAACAGGTCTGGACTTAACCAAACCCCTGAAAGTTGCTGATATTGGCTGCGGAACCGGGGCATCTACGCTGGTACTGGCTAAACACCTGGAAGGACAAATAACTGCGGTGGATATTTTTCCGGAGGTGTTGGCAAAGCTTGAGCAACGTGCTGCTGAACAGGGGCTACAGGATAAGATAACCACCCTGCAATGCTCTATGGATGCGCTGCCTTTTTCTGCAAATGGGTTTGACTTGATCTGGTCGGAGGGAGCTGTCTACAACATGGGCTTTGAGAATGGCATCCGTGCCTGGCGCAAATTCCTGAAGCCCGAAGGCTTGCTGGTAGTGTCGGAATCGGTGTGGCTGACAACTGAAAGACCGCAACCTATAGAGGATTTCTGGAATACCGCTTACCCTGAGATTGATACGGTAGCTAATAAAATAAAAGTGCTGGAGCAGAACGGGTATCTACCTTTAGCCCATTTTGTGTTACCCGAAAACTGCTGGACAGACAAATATTATACCCCACTTGAGGCCCGCATACCAAAGTTCCTGCAAAAGCACCCCGACGATGAAGTGGCAAAGCAGGTGGTGGAAGAGCATTACGAAGAAATAAAGATGTACCAGGAATATAAGCAATACTATAGTTACGGATGCTTTATCGCTAAGAAGCTGGCTGATGAATAGCTATAGTTTATAGTTGCTGACAGATAAGCTTTCAAGAGCATCCCGTACAGAGCCAAACCGTTGCTACTCCCTGCAATCAGCAATTGCTTCTGTTCGTTATTAATCCCATACCTCACATACACTTAAGCAAGAAGCTAATGGACCCAGCTGAAACAGGGAAGATGTATGATAAAATTGCGAAATGGTGGCACGACTATCATCTGAACTCTGATTACGGGCTTGCCCAGATAAAAAGGGCTATCAGTTATAGTAGCAACCGTGGATCAGCGTTAGATGTTGGCTGCGGGAGTGGAGGCAGGGTTATAAAAGAGTTAGTAAGTGCAGGTTTTAAAGTTACAGGCATCGATGTTTCTGAAAAGATGATCGAACTTGCAAGAGCTAACCATCCGGATGTTGATTTCCTGGTGCAGGATATCAGCACTTGGCAAACTGACCAAAAGCATGACCTTATAGTTGCCTGGGACAGCATCTTTCATTTACCACTACAAATGCACGCTCCTGTTTTAGCTAAACTGTGCAATATGTTAACGCAGAACGGCATCCTGATCTATACTTTCGGTGATGATGCTTCGGGTGAGCACCTGAGCAACTGGCACAACGATCAGTTCTACTATAGCACCATAGGTATAGACGGTAACTTAAAAGCAATTATGGAAAGTAATTGCCAGTGTCGTCACCTGGAGCTCGACCAGTTTCCGCAGAACCATACCTACATTATAGTTCAGAAGAAGTAAGAGTGCTATAAAAAAGAACCCTCTGCAGCTACAGAAGGCTCTTTTAAGCAAAGGTTTAAAGCGTATTATGATTTGGCAGGGGCCGGTGTAAATTTAACTACCTTGTTTTTCTGGGGCTCTAAAGTACGCAGGTATTGGTAAATAGCTTTCAGGTCTTCTTCTTTCATACCCGCATACATATTCCATGGCATTATCGAGTTAAAGTCGGTAGGCTCTAATTTTCTGTTAGCTACTTCAGGGTCGAGGTGCATTTTAAAACGGTTAACAAATGCATCCTCTGTCCACGATCCTATACCTGTTTCTTTATCAGGAGTAATGTTGGCAGAGCGTATAGTTCCGAAAGGCAGATTAAATTCAGCACCACCTGCAAATTTCATTTTTTCATCACTTTCCTGCGGGGTGTGGCAATCTACGCAAGCTGCTACAGTTACCAGGTATTTTCCTCTCGATACCTGATCATTCAGAACGGGTTCTGCTTTAACATTGGGTGCGCCCGGCAAAGTACGCAGGATCAGGTTAAACGGAAAATCAGGGTCCGATTTAGGTACTTCGTTTTTAATAGGCTTCAGCGTACGCAGGTATGCAATTATAGAATATATATCCTGCTCACTCATCTGGCTATAAGCATTATATGGCATCATCGGGAAAATAGGATCGCCATCTTTGTTTACACCTGCAGTAATAGCCCGGTAAATTTCACCATCGGTCCAACTGCCTATACCTGTCTCTTTATCAGGGGTTATATTCTTAGCATAAAACACTCCCGGGAAACCCATTGTCTGATCGAAGCGGTCGCCGCCCTGGCCATGCGTACCGGGCTTAAGCGGACCAGCGAACAAAGACCAGTCGCGGCTGGAGTGACAATCTATACACACAGCAACGTGGTTTGCCAGGTATTCTCCCCGAACTACCATTTCAGGTGTTTTCTTGATGGTAATGGCAGGTGCAGCATCTACGTTAGGGAAGGCATACTGCATGTAAATTACGCCGGCAGCTACTATGGCTAAGATACCAACAAGTGTATAGCCAATAATTTTAAATACTTTCTTCATAGATAGGTAAGGTTATGATAGGGGGATATTTCTTTTGTGATTCAATAATTGTGTAATTTTTGTAATAAATATAATTTATGCAAATAAAGCATATCATTATTGCTATATTTTTTAGTGAAAATCACACAATAACGGGTAGACATAAACAAAAAAACCGCAGACGTTTGCCTGCGGTTTTTTTGAAATATAGTTAACCTATAAGGCAGGAATCACTTCACTGAAAATAATTGGGTTAGAGCTGTTCAGGGTAGTGCTGTTTGCACAGATCGGTTTTTGCCAGGTTCCCTCACATGCATCCTCAACTATAGCATCTGTATACAGTACCATATATACCCGATCTCCTCTTTTCATTTCATTGTCGATAAGTAAGCTGGCAAAGTATGGGTAATTGATCTGGAAATCTTGTCCTGTTACCTTGTAACCAAAACTATGTACATAATTGGTTAAAGATACTGCCTCATCCTTACCAAGGTATAGTTTAACCTGTATTTCCTTACCGGCCGGCACTGCCTTGTTCAGCCTCCCGGAAACTATATAATACGAATTGTTATACTGGTCTTTATTCACAACTACTGATGCCTGCGTGACATGATAAGAAGACGGCTCAATCATTCTGGCAATTGGTGCCGCTGTGGATGTGTGTTTAGTGCGCACGTGCTCTACATCAATAGAAGTAGTAGGGTGCCCTTCTTTATTAAATTCTAGAGTATAACTTCCTGATTCCAGGTATGGCAATACATATGCACCTTCGCTGTCTGTTTTAGTAGATTTGCCGGTTTGCTCAATAGTTACCGTTACACCCGAAGGATCCTGTTCTTCGCCATACACATTGTAAATTTTTACGGCACCGTTTATACCTTCGGCGTTGGGGCCAGTTTCGGGTTCGCGCTCGCAGCTTGTAAGGGTAAAGAATGATAGTGCTCCTATCAGCAAGGTAAAAGATCTTAAATATGACTTCATAGATAAATAGATTAACTGCAACGATGTATCTTTTTTAGAAAGAGTAAAGGTTAAAAATTAAGGTATGGGAGGTGAAAATGTAACAGCCAGCGAAGGGTTAATACCTGATTATACCCTGTATTCGATACCTTCCCAATAACCATAAAGCCTTGCAGCTTTAGGATAAACACTCGCTTTAGTAGATGCAATCTTATACCATATAGTTGCATCTATATAGTAAAAATCAATTATCTAAAACTATGCCATAAAAAAACCGAAGGCCATTTTCTGACCTTCGGTTTTTGCCTGATGAATTTATTGTATTTACACCAGCTCTTTAGGCTTTTCTTCAGAAGTTGGCAATTCGTCCTGCAATTCAGGGTTTGTTGTAGCTGCTATGCCGGTTTCAGGCTGAATATTCAGCTCACCTTCCCAGCGTGCTACTACAGCAGTTGCAAGGCAGTTACCGGTTACGTTTATAGATGTACGGGCCATATCCATCAGTTCATCTATACCAAGTATGGCAAATACCGGCCAGACTGGTAAATCGAAAGAAGCAACCGTACCTAAAAGTATAACCAGCGAAGCTCTTGGAACACCGGCCACACCTTTACTTGTCAGCATCAGCGTGAACACCATTACCAATTGCTGTTCCCAGCTAAGCGGAATACCTGCAGCCTGCGCCACGAATACTGAAGCAAGCGCTAAGTATAAAGTTGTACCATCCAGGTTAAAGCTGTAGCCAGTCGGCATTACAAACGCTACAATCTTACGAGGCACACCAAGTTTCTCCATTTCTTCCATGGCACGTGGCAGGGCAGCCTCTGAGCTGGTAGTCGCAAACGCGATCGAAACCGGCCCGGAAATAGCTTTCAGGAAACGAACAACAGGAACACGTGCGATAAGCGCTACCGGTAGCAACACCACCAGAACAAATACCAGAAGTGCCACATACAGCGTAGCCAGCAACTGGAACAGGTTTACAAGTATACTAAGCCCCATGTGGCCAACCGTATACGCAATGGCTGCACCCACACCAATCGGCGCGAAGTACATGATGATGTTCGTGAACTTGAACATCGTTTCTGAAAGGCTTTCGCAGAAATCGAGCATCGGCTTACGCTTTTTCTCGCTTACCATAGCCAGGCCAATCGCAAACAGCACACTAAATACCACTATCTGCAATACTTGTCCTTCAGCAACAGACTTGGCAATGTTCTCCGGGAAAACGTGAAGTATAATATCAGCTGCGGTTTGCTTTGCTACCGGGGCAATATCGTCGTTTACTTCTGCCAGATTCTGACTGATACCTTCACCGGCTTTGCTGATGTTAATGGCGGCCAGACCGATAAATAAGGCAAGTGTAGTTACGATCTCGAAATATACAATGGCCTTCCAGCCCATGCTGCCAACCTGTTTCAGGTTAGAGTGGCCAGCTATACCTACTACAAGCGTAGCAAAAATAAGCGGGGCGATAATCGTTTTGATCAGCTTCAGGAAGACCTTGCTGAGCACGTTCAGGTTGGTGGCAAACTCAGGAAAGTCGTACCCGATCTCGGCACCAACTATCATACTCACCAGTATCCAGGTTGTCAGAGATTTTTTCTGGACGCCATACACCAGCACTACACCGATACAGGCCCAGCGTACTGCCATCAACACATCAGCCGGAAGGTTAATAAAATTATACTGCTGCAAAACAGTAATAATAGCTGCAATGGTAATGCTTATCAGCGCAGCCATAGGAATAAAAGATAGTTTCTTCATAAAAGAGTGAAGTATAGCACCACGCACAGGGCAGAGTGCAGTAGGTTGAGCGGGCTAAACACAAACTTTTGCCTTGTTTGCAGCAAGCACCCTGATTAAATCTTAGCAAATATAACCAGATCGGGCGCAATGCCAAAGCCAGTTATAGTATAAACATAATTTTAAGGCAATGCAGGCTTCAGTATCAGTGCATCTTATGTTGTACTTAATCAGTATATTTAGCCACACCTAACGCTACACGTTCCTATGCTGACTTGGCGCATTGAGGCGCTGCACCTCAAACTAAAGTATACCTGGCGCATTGCACGTAATGCCAGCGACGAAAAGCTGAATTTCCTGATCCAGGTATCAGATGGTACTTACAGTGGTTTTGGCGAAGCTGCTCCTAATATACGATACGGAGAGACACCTGATTTGCTGCTGCAGCAATACCAGGTGCTGCTGATGGCAGGTCTTGCCAGCGTAAAGTCGATGGAGGATCTGTTGCAATTGCTCACAGAGCACACGCCTGTAAACTCGTTGCGTTTTGCTGTAGAAGCTGCTTACCTGCATTATTTCTGCCAGATTAAACAGATTGCTGTGCACCAGTTGCTGGGCCAGCCCATGCCGCACCAACAGGCTACCTGTTTCTCGTTGCCAATTATGGAACCCGGTGAAGTCAAGGATTTTATACTTAAGCATAATCTTCAACGCTTCCCGTGCCTGAAGGTGAAAGTAAACAGCGAACAGGGGCCAGACCTGTTGCAACAAGTACTGGATGTAGTAGAAAAGCCAGTAGTGATAGACGGAAATGAAAGCTGGAAAGACCCTGATGAACTGTTGCGTTTCCTGCAGACCATAGATAAACAACGCCTGCTATTTATAGAGCAGCCCATGCCTGCCACTGAAGCAGCTGCTTATGCCCATCTTAAGCCAATAAGCCCTATCCCGTTAGTTGCCGATGAATCTGTGACCGATAATGCTGACTTTGCCATGCTGCGCCAGGAGTTTCATGGAGTAAATATAAAACTGATGAAAGCCGGTGGCTACCTGAATGCGGTGCGGTTGTTGCAGGAGGTACGCAAACATGGCTTAATGGCCATGATCGGATGTATGGTAGAAACCAGTTTAGGTATCTGGAGTGCGATGCAACTTAGTGCTGCTTTCGACTTTGCTGACCTGGATGGCTTTTTGATAATAGAAGACGAGCCTTTTAAGCTGGTACGTGAAGAACAGGGCGTTTTATACCTGAAGTAAGTATAGCTCCAACCATTTTCTAGCTAAATTTTCTTAAGAATTTCAGAATTTTTGAAACCAATCTGTAAAAAAACTGTTAATATGTTTGTACATTAAATGTATGTACATATATTTGCAGTATCATTCATGCACACGATGAAGATAGAAGACGAAATAAAGCAAAGCGCCTTTAAAAGCGAGTACCACAAAGCATACATCAACCTGTTGTATACTTCTAACTGGCTGGAGCAGGAGCAGAGCAATTTGTTTAAACCATTTGGTGTAACGTTGCCGCAGTACAACGTGCTTCGCATTTTACGCGGACAGCACCCAAAACCGGCAACAGTTAGCCTGCTGATAGAGCGGATGCTGGACAAGACATCAAACGCCTCACGGATAGTAGATAAACTGGAAGCAAAAGAACTGGTAACACGCAAGCAATGCCCTAACGACCGCCGCACAGTAGATGTGCTGATAACAGATAAAGGCCTTGCCCTGCTAAAAGAAATGGATACGCTGGACGGAGGTTCTAAAACCGGGATTCGGAACCTGACAGAACAGGAAACAACTGAACTGAACCGATTACTGGATAAGATCAGAGATTAATTAAAAAAGTAACCAATATATAACCTGAATAAATTTAAGTAAAATGAAAAAAGTAGCAATTCTTGCATCACTTGCCGGCGCCCTGATCATGACGGCTTATGCTGGTAATACAACAAAAACAGAAACTGCTGTAGTAACTACAGAGGTAGCAGCTCCAGCTAAAGGCCGCGTTTACAATGCCCTTATCGATAAGAGCGAAGTAAAGTGGAACGGTAAAAAAGTAGGTGGTGAGCATTTTGGTGCTATCGACTTAAAGAGCGGTAACCTTACTGTAAACAAAGACAAAGTGACTGGCGGTAAATTCGTGATCGACATGAACTCTATCACAGTTGAAGACATTAAGGATGCTGAATACAATGGCAAACTGGTAGGTCACTTAAAGAACGATGATTTCTTCAGCGTTGAAAAATTCCCAACTGCTACATTTGAAATCAAATCGCTTGCTCCAATTGCAAAAGCTGCTGCTGGTAAGCCAAACTATAAAGTAAATGGTTTATTAACTATCAAAGGTATTACTAAGCCTGTTCAGTTCCCGGCTACAATCACTGTTAAAAATGGTGTAGCTAACGCAAAAGGTACTGTTACTGTAAACCGCGCTCAGTACGACGTAAAGTATGGTTCTGAAACATTCTTCGGTAGCCTTGGCGACAAAGCTATTATGGATGATTTTACAATCAACTTCAACGTAACTGCAAAGCAGTAATCTCAGTAAATAATTAAGGTTTTGATTCCGCCCCGGCGCTCTCTGTAGTGCCGGGGCGGTTTTCTTTTAGGCTATACTTTAACTTGCTACCTTTGGCTTGAACTATACTTTAAACTGATGCGCACTTTTTATACTTCCGTAGCTATACTTTTTGTCCTGCTTGTATTTGCTGGGTGTAAGCAACAGGAACCAACAGCACAGGAAATTGTAGATAAAGCCATTGCTGCTCATGGTGGCGACAAGTATAAAGAAGGTGTGATTTCCTTCAGGCTCCGCGATAAACAATACAGAGCACTGCGCGATAACGGTGCCTTTGTATATAGCCGCACCTTTACCGACTCTACAGGCCAGCGGGTGTATGATGTGCTACAGAACAGCGGCTTTACCCGAACCATAAATGATGTGGAAGTGAACCTGCCCGAGGAACGTAAAAAAGCATTCAGCAACTCTGTAAACTCGGTTATATACTTTGCGCTGCTGCCATATTTTTTAAACGATGATGCGGTAAGAAAAGAATACCTGGGAGAGGCAACTCTGAAGGGGGAGCCATATTATAAAGTGAAAGTTACCTTTGCTCAAAACGGTGGAGGCGAAGACCACGAAGATGAATATGTATACTGGTTTCATCAGCAGCGCCACACCATGGATTACCTGGCTTACAACTATAAAGAAGACGACGGAAGTATAGGCACCCGTTTCCGAGAGGCAGTAAATGGCAGAGAAATAGGCGGTATCCGTTTTCAGGACTATGTTAACTATACTTCAGAAGAGAAGCCTTTTCAGATTGAGAATTATGATAAAGCCTTTGAAGCTGGCAAACTGAAAAAGGTATCAGATATTAACCTGGAAGAGATTCAGGTAGGTGATTTGCCAAGGTAAATCCTGAATGATTAAATAACTGAACTTTGAATAGGTATAAGTTCAGTTTATTCTTCTTGATGATTCACTTGTTCGGTTATTCAAAATTAAAGCTTACTCTATCTCAAATTCCTGAGGCAAAGCAAAGGGAAGCGGTTTATTCCGGTTGCTGATCTGCTCCAAAAAACTATCCAAGTCAGATTTATATTCCAGATGATAGTCTTCGTGTAGGTTCTTGCGGATGAGCTGTATAGTTTTAAGTAATAAACGGGCTGTGGAAGTATAAAATACTTTATAAAAGCTATCGAACTGGCCGGTATAGTTGCGAAAAATAATATCCAGCGTGTACAGATGCAGTTCAATCTCGGCTTTCGGGTCTTTAGTAATGCGCTTAAACCGGGCAATTTCTTTTACAGCTTTGCGTAAAGCCTTCGCAAGTGCTTTTGTCAGGCTGCGGCCGGTGGCATTCAGTAATAGCTCATGTATCACATCCTGGCTTCTTTCCTGCAGATCTTCTAATGTAAGCTCTCCCAGTTCATACGAAAACATATCATACAGTTCGGCATCGCGACGAACGGCTTTTAACAGGAGTGTTTCCTTTTCCTTATCGCTAAGTTGTTTTATGGCTTTCTTGAAGGATGCAGATGGTGCAGGCATCGGGCAAAGTATAAATTAAAAGTATAACTATGCTGCAAAGGTACGCATTTCAGTGTTTTAGGTAAATCTATAGTTTGGTAAACAAAAAAGGCGCTGAGATCATCAGCGCCTTTTTATACTTATTGCTTTGGTGTTTCTTTCAGGTTGTCTTCTAGGTATTGTGTTACTTTTCGCATCAGGTGCACACGGTCTTTGCCGCGTACGTTGTGCGGGTGGCCCGGGTACACAAAGTAATCCATCAGTATACCTTCGTCAACCGCTTTTTTAATGAAAGCCAGGCTGTGCTGCCACACTACCACATCATCTACGGTGCCATGTATCATCAGCAGTTTGCCTTTCAGGTTTTTTACATAATTCAGCAGGTTGGCGTTATTGTAGCCTTCCGGGTTCTGCTCCGGTGTATCCATATAGCGCTCGGTATACATTACCTCGTAGTATTTCCAGTCGATAACCGGGCCGCCTGCCACACCAACTTTAAACGTGTCAGGTGATTTCAGCATCATCGTAGTAGTCATAAATCCACCGAAGCTCCAGCCATGTATACCCATACGACTGGCATCAACATAAGGCAACGATTTCAGGTGTTCCACACCACGCAGCTGGTCGGCCATTTCTACGGTGCCTAACTGGCGGAACGTAGCCTGCTCAAAGTTTAAGCCGCGCGCCGATGTTCCACGTGGGTCCAGGGTGAAAACGATATAGCCTTTCTGGGCCATCAGGTGCATCCAGAGGTTAGCACCACCTAACCAGCTGTCGGTTACCAGTTGCAGGTGCGGGCCACCGTACAGATAAACTACCACCGGGTACTGTTTATTCTTGTCAAAGTTCGGAGGTGTGATCATGCGGGCATACAGGTCCGTGCCGTCATCCGCTTTTACCGTGAAAATAGTTGTTTCGCCAAGTTTATAGTCTGCAACCGGATTTTTAGCAGTTAACAGTGTCTGAGCTATTTTACCGTTTTTGTTATTGATCACCCAGATCTTACGTGGCGTTACCTGGCTGCTATAGTTGTCGATGATGTAGTTGCCATTGGGGCTAAGCAGCGCATTGTGTGTACCAGTACCCTGAGATAAACGGGTGCTTTTACCGTTGCTCAGGTCTACTGCATAAAAGTGGCGCTCCAGCGGGCTTTCGGCAGTAGAAGTATAGTATAGCTTTTTGCCATCCTTGCTGAATCCAAGTACTTCTGTTACCATCCAGTCGCCTTTGGTCAAGGTTCTGATCTCTTTGCCGTTGGTATCATACAAATACAAATGGTCGAAACCAGTGCGCTCGCTTACTCTTACAAACTGGTTGTTTTTGCCAGGTACAAAGTATAAACCTTTCTCAGGCTCTACATACTTAGCATGTTTCTCTTCTAATAGTGTCTTTACGAATTCACCAGTAGCAGCATCGTACTGGTTCAGTTTCATGTGGTTCTGGTCGCGATTTACTACAGCAATATAGATGTACTTTTCGTCCGGGCTCCAGGTAATGTTAGTCAGGTATTGCTCGGCTGGCTCGCCTGTCTTCAGGAAAGTGGTTTTCTGAGTAGCCGTATTGTAAACACCAACCGTTACATGATGGCTTTTGCCACCTGCCATCGGGTATTTAATATTATTCTGTGCAGCCGGAAGCGGTGTGATATCTACCAGTGGGTAATTAGTTACCATGGTCTGGTCCATGCGGTAATAAACTAGTTGTTTGCCATTCGGCGACCAGAACGTACCTTTAGAAATACCAAACTCTGAACGGTGTGCCGCCTGGCCATTAACTATAGCTTCAATGGTTTCTTTAGTAACAGCTACATCCGGAGCACCTGGTGCAGACACATACAGGTTGTTGCCTTTGGTATACGCTACGCGCTGTTTGGTAGGGTCCAGGTCAATATTCTCTGCTTCGTCAGAGTAAGTTGTTACAACCTGCGCCTTACCAGACTTCAGGTTATAGTTGAAGATCTTGCCCTGCACATCCAGCACTAACGTATTGGCATCTTTCCACTGCACCATCGGGAAGTTCTTAACTTCTTTTGCTCCTGCGGCCTGTAAGGCAGTATTCAGGTTAACCAGTGTAAGTATAGGTGTGTGCTTGGTTGATGTGGCTTTACCACGCAGCAGGGAGTTGTCCTTTACATAGGTAAAGTCATCGGTACCTTCTACCCAGGTAAGCTGGCGCAGGTTTTCAGGCTGAAGTGCCGGGTTAATGACAGCATCTTCCATGGTCAGCATTTTTTCCTGGGCCTGTAGCTGCAGCGTAGTGGCTGCCAGCACCAAGGTCAATGCTAAACCTTTTATTCGGTTCAAAAAGATCATGTATAAAGTGAATAGTTGGTTGTTAAAAGTATAATTACCTGCAAGAAAACAGTATTATCCCTAAAGAGCAAAAATGAAGCCCTTAATGCCTTGTAAAGTATAAAAGTATAGTTGACGATGTTCTGTTTACAGGAATTATAAACCACTCCGGATTGTTAAAAACTATACTTTACGCTGCAGCCGGACAGTGTTTTATACTTTGGCGGCTGCTTCGTAAAGTGCAGTAAAATGTGTAAATTTGTGCTATGAATACTGAGAGAGAAATTTTACATCAGGAAGATGTTGCGGTGCTGGAAGAGAACACCGACCTGCGCCAGCTTATCGTTTTTAATGATGACGTTAATACCTTCGACCACGTGATCGAAACGCTGATTAAAGTATGCGGCCATACAGCGGAGCAGGCAGAGCAGTGCACTTTGCTGATCCACTACAAAGGCAAGTGTACGGTTAAAATGGGCGCTTACGAAGAACTGGCGGGCATGTGCACGGCGCTGCATGATAAATCTCTTTCCGCAGATATTCAGTAAGGAGGTTAAATGGAGTTTCCGTCGAAGCTGATAGAAAATGCCGTGGAAGAGCTGGCCAAGCTGCCCGGTGTAGGAAAAAAAACGGCCCTGCGCTTAGCGTTGCACCTGCTCAAAAACGAATCTGAAGACACATTCCTGCTGGCTGAGTCGCTGGTGAAGATGCGTACCGAAGTAAAACATTGTAAGCAGTGCCATAACATATCCGATACCGAAGTATGCGGCATTTGCTCTAACCCGTTACGCGACCGTAGTTTGCTATGCGTAGTAAGTGATATACGGGATGTGATTGCCATTGAGAACACAGCGCAGTACAAAGGCTTATACCACGTGCTGGGTGGTGTTATCTCGCCACTGGAAGGTGTTGGCCCATCAGACCTGCATATTGATAGTTTGCTGGAGAGACTGCCTAACTCAGAAGTGCGTGAGGTATTAATGGCCATTAGCCCGACTATGGAAGGCGATACTACCGCTTTCTACCTTACCCGCAAACTGCGCGACCACCAGAATATAAAGATTACAACAATTGCACGTGGTGTGCCGGTAGGTGGCGAACTGGAGTATACAGATGAAATTACCTTAGGCCGAAGTATAGTGGAACGTACCACTTACGGTAGAGCTTAAATTAAAAGTATAAAGTATAAAAAGGGATGCAGTTATAGTTGTATCCCTTTTTTGTTTCTAAACATTTTGCCAATTTACTTTTAACATAATCACTAATCGAGTTTTACAGGCTTGCTTTCTGGAAAGTCTGTAACAGAATAAGTACCTTTGGCCTTTTAAATGATAAGTATAATGCAGGATATAGAAGAAGTGAGCACGATTTTATCTGACAGAATAACTGCTCTGTCTGAGTCGCAAACAATAGCTATGGCTAAAAAAGCCCGCGAACTGGCTGCGCAGGGGCACGATGTAATAAACCTGAGTTTTGGAGAACCTGATTTCCAGACGCCACAATACATAAAAGATGCCGCTAAAAAAGCGATAGACGATGGTTTTACTTTCTATACACCTGTAGCCGGTTACCCGGAGCTGCGCCAGGCTATTGCTGATAAATTTAAGCGCGATAACAACCTGGACTATAAACCGGAAAATATAGTTGTATCAACGGGGGCCAAGCAAAGTATAGCCAATGCCATTATGTGCCTGGTAAACCCTAGCGACGAAGTGATCATATTTTCACCTTACTGGGTGTCGTATGAAGAAATCGTAAAACTGGCAGAAGGAACCCCGGTGCAGGTACAAGGCAGTATAGAAAACGATTTTAAAGTTACGCCATCGCAGCTGGAAGACGCTATCACTTCAAACACTAAGGTGGTCATGTATTCTTCTCCATGCAACCCTACAGGCTCTGTTTTTACCGAAGAAGAGCTGTTCGCTTTAGCTAAGGTGCTGGAGAAGTATCCGCAGGTTCATGTCATAGCCGACGAAATTTACGAATACATCAATTTTGAAGGGGAGCACGCCAGTATGGCCAGCTTCGACTTTATAAAAGACCGCGTCATTACTGTTAATGGCTTCTCGAAAGGATATGCCATGACTGGCTGGCGTGTAGGTTATATTGCAGCCCATAAAGATATTGCTGCAGCCTGCGACAAAATGCAGAGCCAGATCACGTCCGGTACTTGTTCTATTGCGCAGAAAGCAGCCTATGCAGCTTTACAAGGTGGTAAAGAAACAGCTATCGAAATGCGTGATGCCTATCACCGCCGTCGAAACCTGGTGCTGGAACTGATGAATGACATCCCGGGCTTTAAAACTTATGTGCCAAGCGGTGCCTTCTATATTTTCCCGGATGTAAGCTACTACTTTGGTATGAGCTACGAAGGTAAAACAATACAGAATTCGCTGGACCTGTGCATGTTTATACTTACCGATGCACTTGTGGCTGTCGTAAGCGGTGAAGCATTCGGGGCACCACAATGTATCCGTTTCTCTTACGCTACTTCCGACGAAAAATTAACCGAGGCCCTGCGCCGCATTAAAGAGAGCCTGGCAAAACTTCAGTAATGGATCAGATTAATAGTTTAGAAGATATTTTCGCTGCCTTTAATGGGCTAACCGTGCTTATAGTTGGTGATGTGATGATTGACTCTTATTTATGGGGTAAATCAACACGTATTTCGCCGGAAGCACCTGTGCCTATTGTTAATGTTGTAAAGCGCGAGAAACGTTTAGGTGGGGCAGCAAACGTTGCCCTAAACATTCAGGCACTTGGCGCTACACCACTGCTTTGCTCTGTTATTGGCGATGACCCGGATGGTGGCGACTTTTTAAGGCTGCTGGAAGATAAAGGTCTTTCAACAGAAGGTATTGTGCAGAGCCCGGAACGGGTAACAACTATAAAGCATCGCATTATTGCCAGCGCGCAGCAACTACTCCGAATCGATGCCGAGATTGAAACTGAACTTACCGACTACGATAACCGCCATCTGGAAGAGCGCTACCTGAAACTGCTGGAACGTGCCGATGTAGTGGTGCTGGAAGATTATGATAAGGGTGTATTTACAGAAGCCAACATCAAACGGTTTATTCAGCTGGCGAATGAGCGCAATATACCAACGGTTATCGACCCGAAGAAGAAGAACTTCCTGAGTTATGTAGGCAGTACGTTGTTTAAACCAAACCTGAAAGAGCTGAAAGAAGGGCTAAAAGTAGAGTTTGCTGATGAAAACCTGCACGCCTTTGAAGAAGCCGTAGCCGAACTGCAGAAACGCCTTCAGACAGAGCAGGTGCTGGTAACACTTTCTGAGCGCGGTGTATTTATAGCTGACGGAGGTGAAAAGACATATATCGATGCACATCGCCGATCAATTTCTGATGTATCAGGGGCTGGAGATACGGTTATAAGTATAGCCTCTTTGTGTATGGCACTACGTACATCAGTTCAGTTTCTGGCTGGCCTGAGCAACCTGGGCGGCGGATTAGTATGCGAACAGGTTGGTGTAGTACCTATAGATAAACAACGCTTACTGGAAGAAGCAAAACAGGTGAGGCTATTCGAATTACATGAACAGCGAACAGCTTAACAGGTTTTTATACGGCAGCAAGCTAACCGCCTACGCCCTGATGCGGCGTACCACTTATGTGCTTACCATACTTTCGGTAGGCTTACTTATCTATGCCCATGGTGTAGTAGAAAGCCCGATTGAGCTGCGCTATCTGTTCTATGCCATAGATGCTATACTTGCTGTTTTTGTTCTCATCTATCTCCTGCGGATACTCTACAGCTTTGAGCGGATAAAATTCCTGAAGCGCACGTGGTTTGAAGGGGTGCTGATGGCCATTATACTTGTAAACCAGGTTGGTACTTATTTATTCGATTTTCCTGTAGTTTACAACATCTTCGAAAGCGTAGGCATCCCGTTATCAGTAGAACTTTACCGTATACTGGTATCTTTTTATATGCTGGTGCTGCTCATTATAGAGCTGCTCGAGACGAAGGTGCACCTTAAAACGCTGCAGCTCAAGCCTTCCATCACATTCATTATGAGCTTTGTGTTTCTGGTGCTACTAGGAACTGGGCTGCTGATGATGCCTAAAATGACTACCTCCCCGGAAGGAATACGTTTTATAGATGCACTTTTTATGGCTACAAGTGCTTCCTGCGTAACCGGGCTTTCCGTGGTTGACCCCGGCACCTACCTTACATTTTCGGGGCAGGTGGTGCTGCTAATGCTGATACAGCTAGGTGGGTTAGGTATAATTACTTTTGCTACGTTCTTTGCCTCTCTGATGAAACAGGGGATAGGTTTAAAACAGCACGTAGCAATGCACGAACTGCTGGAAGGAGAAACGCTGTATTCCACAAAAGGTCTTTTACGCCAGCTTATTTTGCTTACTTTTTTGATAGAAGGTATAGGCGCCTTTATAATTTTTATGACCTGGGGGCAGAATGTACAGTTCGAGAATCTGGGAAGCAAAATATTTTTCTCTGTATTTCATGCTATCTCAGCGTTTTGTAATGCTGGTTTTTCACTTTACCCGGCGGGCCTTTACACAGAACCTGTACGGTATTCTTATATAATGCACCTGGCGGTGGCGTTCCTGATTATTTTCGGAGGTATTGGTTTTCCGACTATCCTGGATGTGCTTTCGCCAAAATCTATGCGTCTACGCATGGAAACTCCCTGGAGAAACTGGAAATTGTTATCCAGGGTAACAATTTATACTTCTGCTGCCCTTATCGCATTGGGTACTATTGGATTTTTCCTGCTGGAGTATTTTAACACTTTGGCAAACCTAAGCTTTGCAGAAGCATTGATCGCTTCTTTTTTCCAGTCGGTGTCTACGCGTACTGCCGGTTTTAATTCTGTCGATATCTCGCAGCTTACCACACCCACCATGCTGATGTTCATTTTCCTGATGTTTATCGGTGCATCTCCTGGCTCAACGGGTGGTGGTATCAAAACAACTACTTTTGTTGTCGTTTTGTTAGCGGTAATAGCTACTATCCGGAACAAAAAGAACTTGCAGATAGGTAACCGTACCATACCACATTCGGTAGCTTACAAGGCTTTTTCAGTTTTCGCGTTTGCCGCCTTACTGAATATGTTTTTCCTGTTTATACTTACCATTTCCGATGGGCAACATGACATCATCCGTCTTGCTCTGGAACAGGTTTCGGCATTTGCTACAGTTGGCTATAGTACAGGTATCACGGCTGGCTTATCTGATGTAGGTAAATCAGTCATCATTTTATCGATGTATATTGGTAGGGTAGGTACCTTAACATTGGCACTTGCGCTAAGTACCCGGGCTGCCACCGCCGACTATAGTTACCCACCAACTCACCTGCCTGTGGGCTAAGCAGTAAACAGTTATAGAAGCATTGATAAAATCCCTTAAACAAAAAAGCCGGCTCTCAGGAGCCGGCTTTTTTGTTTATTGTTAACTGTTAACTGTGCTGCTGTATTCTTTAACAGTCTGCACAAAGCATTTTACTTTTTCAGGATCTGTATCCGGGTAAACGCCGTGGCCAAGGTTGGCAATGTGGCGCTGCGGACCAAACTCCTTCAGCATTTTTATAGTTTCTTTCTGTATGGTCTCGAACGGACTGTAAAGCAAGCATGGGTCCATATTGCCTTGCAGGGTTTTGCTCGGGCCAACCTGTGCTCTCGATTTTGCAATTTCCATATTCCAGTCAAGGCCTATAGTTTCGCAGTTTAGTTTAGAGAAATCCTCAAGGGCAAAGAATGCGCCTTTGGCAAATACAGTTACCGGCACATTACGAATAGCATTACAGATCTCGCTGATGTATGGAAGAGAGAATTCGCGGTAATGTGCAGGTGTAAGTATACCAGCCCACGAATCGAAAATCTGAATTAAGTTAGCGCCAGCCTCTACCTGCGCTTTCAGGTATGCTATAGTTGTGTCGGTGATCATGCGCAGCAA
Source organism: Pontibacter deserti (assembly GCF_023630255.1). NCBI lineage: Bacteria > Pseudomonadati > Bacteroidota > Cytophagia > Cytophagales > Hymenobacteraceae > Pontibacter > Pontibacter deserti. The sequence goes on from NZ_JALPRS010000002.1 coordinate 655,719, forward strand.
CTGGTGCGCCAGCGTAGGGTTGGTATACAACATGCCCCGTGCATGAGAGAATGTTTTAGAACCACTGCCTTCTACCATGTAAGCAAGTATAGTCCATGGTGCACCGGCAAAACCAATTAGTGGCACACGACCGTTCAATGCTTTTTTAGTAACCCTAATAGCATCCAGTACATAATGCAGGTGCTCATGTGGGTCGGCAACACGCAAATCCTTTAAGTCTGCTTCGGAGCGTACTGTTTTCGGGAACCATGGCCCGCGTTTTTCTACCATCTCGTAGGTGCAGCCCATTGCCTCCGGCACTACCAGAATATCAGAGAAAATAATGGCAGCGTCTACATCCAGTATATCAACAGGTTGTATGGTTACCTCGGCGGCTAGTTCCGGTGTTTCAACCAGTTCCTTAAATCCGCTCAGGCTCTCACGTACAGCTCTGTATTCCGGTAAAATTCTGCCGGCCTGGCGCATCAGCCATACCGGGGTGCGCTCAACAGGTTCTCCTTTGGCAGCTCTTAAAAGCAGGTCGTTCTTCAATTGCATGGCACAAAGATAAGCTAAATTGCCGATTGTGTGAAGGTGATTGTTATCACCAAACTTTAGGGAGTGTGTACTTGATTATGTAGTGTGTGGTTGGGAGAAGGTGGAAGTATGAATGTAATAAGACATTTGTTCTTAATCTTCACAATTTGACTCTACCACTCGATCAAATAACTTATCAAACTCCTCCGTCATTTGACCTTCCTGGTTAAAACCATCAACATACTTTCTTTGATGGTTTGCACAATTCCACCAGCCATAAGTCATTAAGTCAATTCGAGCAAAAAGAAGCTTGTCACTTGACTTTAGCTGCTCCTGATATTTTTGTTCAAGTCCTTCGGGATAGCCATTTTTTAATTTATTAGAGTCAACAAGTTTCTTCCATGAGTCAAGTAGTACTGTTGTATCTTCTGAAGTTAGAGCATTGACATAATCAACACATTCACTTGAGTAAGTTGTATTTACTAGCAGTTTGGGATTTAGATGTGCTTCTAATGTAAGTTTTTCTAATTGGTGAAGTTCTTTTAGTTGTAGTATCGACAATTCTCTATGTTGTTGCCAAAATGCAGTAGGGACAACATCTAAACTTTGCAGCTTTTGGATTGCTTTACTATAGTCACTTTCAAGTTTCTTCAATGAATTTTCGATATAAGTAACGGTATAATATTCAGGCTTGTCTAATGTAGCATCAGTATCGGAAGTAGTTACACTATTATATCCAAATATCAGAAAGTAAGTGTCTTCTATCTGTTTCTCAGTAAATTCACTTGAATTGTAATATCCTCTGTAGTCACAAAGGCCTTCTTGCCAAGAAAACTCTTTTAGAGAAGATTCTTCTATATGATTATTTTCTAGTTGTTCCACTTCTATTGAGGCTTCATCTAAGCCTATAGCCGAATTAGTTGCTTCCTTGTTTTGACAAGAATAAAAACAAAAGGCAAAGAACAACATGCTAATTGTCGAAAGTCTGATCATAAACAACACCTTACCGCTCCGTAAAGAACAACGCATAGATAGCCGAAACTATAAAGTTAACTCCGATAGAAAGTACGATAAAGCCCATGATGCGGGAAAGTGCAGACAAACCAGCTTTACCCATATAGCGGGTTAGCTGGTGCGAAAAACGCAGAATTATATAGCTAACTATAGCCAGTAACACAATGGCTACAAGTATAAGCGCCATATCCAGGTACGAAAGGGAAGTAGTATACATGGCTATACTTACCGCAATAGCACCCGGGCCGGAAAGCATGGGCATGGCCAGGGGGGTAAACGAGATGTCTTCTTTCATCTGACTTTCCTCCACTACTTCCGGTGATATTTTCTTTTTGCTGGCTCCAGGGCTCAGCAGTTCAAAGCCGGCTTTCATGATCATCAGGCCACCGGCAATGCGCAGGTCATGGATACGGATACCAAAGAAGTTAAGTACGTACTGCCCAGCCAGGAAAAACACTGCTAAAATACCTACCATATATAAACAAGCTTTCAGGGCTTGCTGGTTGCGCTGGGCTGGTGTGTCGTCCTGCGTAAGGGTAAGAAACACTGGCATGGCACCAAAAGGGTTTACTACAGAAAATAAAGCAGAAAAAGTGGCAAGTATAATTTCCATTAAAAAGTGCGGTTTCAGAAAAGTTAAGCTATCAATATAAAGCTTTGCGTATATAAATCAAAGACTATCTAACGGCAGAAGCAGAATACTGTTATAAGGTCGGGTAGGTTTAACTATAATCCTTATTTTTGAGGAACGATCACCCAAAACACCCATCTATGAAAGGAGAAGTAAAGCTTGGTATACTTGGCGGCGGCCAGCTGGGCCGGATGTTGATGCAGGCCGGGCTCGATTTTAACATCTATACTTTAGTGCTGGACCCCGACGAGAACGCACCCTGCAAAGACATCTGTAACGAGTTTTATGTAGGCAGTTTCCGCGATTTTGATACCGTGTATGAGTTCGGAAAGCAGTGCGACATTCTTACGATAGAAATTGAGCACGTAAACGCCGATGCCTTGGAAAAACTGGAGCAGGAAGGGGTAAAGGTTTACCCGGATGCTAAAACGGTAAGAACCATTCAGGATAAAGGGCTGCAGAAAGAGTTCTTCCACAAGCACAGCATACCAACTTCAGATTTTAAAATACTAGCAGATAAAGCGGAACTAGAGCAAAGTATAGATTTTCTGCCTGCTTTCCAGAAACTACGCCGCGAGGGCTACGATGGGAGAGGGGTAACCCGCATTGCCAGTCAGGCCGATGTAGCCAAAGGTTTTGAAGAGCCAAGCGTGCTGGAAAAGCTGGTTGATTTTGAGAAAGAAATATCAGTTATAGTTGCCCGCAATACTAATGGTGATGTAACAGCTTTTCCGGTAGTAGAGCTAAGCTTCCACCCGGAGCATAACCTTGTAGATTCTCTTTTTGCACCTGCCAATGTTGCCTATAAACTACAGCGCCACGCCATCGAGATCGCAACACGTGTTATTGAAGCCTTTGACATGGTAGGTATACTTGCCGTTGAAATGTTCCTGACAAAAGACGGGCTTATACTTGTAAATGAAGTTGCTCCGCGTCCGCACAACAGCGGCCACCATACCATAAAAGCAAACTATACGTCGCAGTACGAGCAGCACCTGCGTGCTATACTTAACCTGCCGTTGGGCTCTACTGAAATACAAAGCGCTGCCGTTATGTTAAACCTACTGGGTGAACCAGGTTATGATGGCGAAGCGAAATATGAAGGTTTGCAGGAAGCATTGGCTGTGCCGGGTGTATACATTCACTTGTATGGTAAAAAGTATACCAGACCTGCCCGCAAAATGGGTCACATAACCGTACTTGGGCAAACTATAGAAGAAGCGCAGCAGCGTGCCGAGCAGATTAAAAACGTAATTAAAGTTAAAGCATAAAACGATGGCCGATCAAACCACCACACAACCATTGGTAGGAATTATCATGGGCAGCCAGTCTGACCTTAAAATAATGGACGCTGCTGCAGAAATTTTGGAAACTCTGGGCGTACCTTACGAATTAACTATAGTTTCGGCGCACCGCACGCCACACCGTATGTTTGAGTACGCAGAGCAGGCCCGTAAAAAAGGTTTGAAAGTAATTATTGCCGGCGCCGGTGGTGCAGCGCACCTGCCTGGTATGGTCGCTTCGTTAACCACCCTTCCTGTAATTGGTGTACCAATTAAGTCGAGCAACTCTATCGATGGTTGGGACTCAGTGCTATCTATACTTCAAATGCCGGGTGGTGTACCTGTGGCCACAGTAGCTTTAGACGGCGCCTTGAATGCAGGTATACTTGCTGCTCAAATAATAGGCACTACCAACGCTGCGGTAGCCGATAAACTGGAGAAGTATAAGTCGGGGCTGAAAGATAAAGTGATGCGCTCCGTAGAAGAATTAAGAAGAGGAGACAGAGACCTCGATTAGGTAACTAACAGTAATAAACAAAAATCCCCGGTAGTTGCCTGCCGGGGATTTTTTATAGTATGGTCAAGTATACGTTAAGCTACTTTTAACTTTTTAAGGCTTGATTTCTCAAACTTCTCGCGGGCATAATCACCTGTTATAAGCAAGTCTTTTGTGCCTTCTTCTGATGGAAGATCAAACATAGCATCTGTCATTATACCTTCGCAGATAGAACGCAGACCACGTGCACCAAGCTTATACTCTGCAGCTTTCTCTACAATGTATTCCAGGGCGCTGTCATCAAAACTTAAGTTGATGTTTTCCATCTCGAACAGGCGCTTATACTGCTTTACGATAGAGTTTTTAGGCTCCAGTAATATCAGTCGAAGTGTTTCTTTATCAAGTGGATCCAGGTGAGTAAGTACAGGTAAACGTCCGATCAGCTCAGGTATCAGACCAAAGTTCTTCAGATCCTGCGCTGATAAATATTTCAGGAAGTTTTCGGCTTCTTCGTTCTCGTCCTGCTTTGATTTAGAGAAACCAATAGGGCGGGTGTTCAGTCGGTTCTTGATTAGTCTGTCGATACCCACAAAAGCACCACCGCAAATAAACAGGATGTTCTCTGTATTAACAGTGATCATTTTCTGCTCCGGGTGCTTACGGCCGCCTTGTGGTGGTACGTTAACTACAGTACCTTCCAGCAATTTAAGCAATGCCTGCTGCACTCCTTCTCCGCTCACGTCGCGGGTGATAGATGGGTTATCGCTTTTACGGGCAATTTTGTCAATCTCATCAATGTAAACAATACCACGCTCAGCGGCCTCTACATTATAGTCTGCAGCCTGTAACAGGCGGGTAAGTATACTTTCCACGTCCTCACCTACATAACCGGCTTCAGTTAATACAGTAGCATCAGCAATACAGAAAGGCACCTGAAGTATACCAGCCATCATACGGGCAAGGTACGTTTTACCGGTACCGGTTTCGCCAACCATGATAATGTTCGATTTCTCGATCACTACATCTTCGGCTTCGCTGTGCTGCATCAGGCGCTTATAGTGGTTATAAACCGCCACCGACATTACCTTCTTCGCTTCATCCTGGCCAACCACAAACTGGTCCAGGTAATCCTTCATCTCCCGCGGTTTCATCAGGTTAAACTTAGGGCTGCGACTGCTGGCTCTGATCTTATTTTCTTCGTTCAGGATCTGTTGAGCCTGTCCGATACATCTGTCGCAGATGTGGGCGTTTATACCGGAAATCATTACCGATACATCCTTCTTGTTTTTGCCGCAAAATGAGCACGTAATCTCAGCCATAAGTATAAATTAATCCGGGGAATAGTGAGCGAATTACTCATCGCCCAAAACAAAGGTACAAAATAGGAAGTTTAATAAAACATAAAAAATTTAAGGCCTCTCCCTGAAAGTACCTAAAAATAGTATAAAAATTAAACAATTTATATTTCTTTATTTTTGTTTAAAGCATTGTTATTCAGCTGATTATGAGCTAAAGGTTTCCACATGCCCCTGTTGATAAATATTTAAAGCTTCTTTAACTTTTCAGCTACGTCTATACTTGTAAATGCCTTAGTACTAAGTATAAATACTAAAAAACCCACTCCGGCAAACGAAGTGGGTTTATACTTTATAGGTAGCTTAACCTGATTACTGTTTCTTACGAGTCAGTACTTCATCAATTAAGCCAAACTCTTTTGCTTCTTCGGCACGCATCCAGTAGTCACGCTCCGAGTTGTCGTAAATATCCTGGTAAGATTTACCTGAATGTAAAGCTAAGATCTCATAAAGCTCTTTCTTCAGTTTCAGGATCTCGCGGGCTGTGATCTCGATATCAGTTGCCTGGCCTTGTGCACCACCCATCGGCTGGTGAATCATGATACGTGAGTGCGGCAGGGCAGAGCGCTTGTCTTTAGCGCCACCAGCCAGCAACACAGCACCCATACTTGCAGCCAGACCAGTACAGATTGTAGCCACATCAGGATTTACATACTGCATAGTATCATAAATACCCAGACCTGCATACACCGATCCACCCGGAGAGTTAATGTAAAGCAGGATGTCCTTCTTCGCATCCGCCGATTCCAGGAACAGCAGCTGTGCCGTGATGATGTTGGCAATAAAATCATCTACCTGCGTGCCCAGGAAAATAATACGGTCCATGATCAGGCGCGAGAATACGTCGATCTCACGGAAGTTGGTAGGGCGTTCTTCGATTACAGAGCGGGTCATGCTTTCGATAGTATGCATGGCCTTGCCCTCTATATGGTGAATATATTGGTCTACGCCTAGTCCGCTAAGGCCCTGGCCTTTTACAGCGAATTTGCGGAACTCGTCTTTGTTAAACATCATAGTTGTTTAGGTTACGGTTTTGTCAAAAATAAAAAAGTCCTTTAAAAACTAAAGGACTTTTTTGATAATATACTTATTTATATCGCTCTGTACTTAGAACGAAAGGTTTCTGAAGTCCTCTGCAGAGATTGTTTTCTCTACAACAGTCATCTTTTCTTTTAGTTTAGCGAGCACCTTCTCGGCCAGCAGTTGCTCGTACTCGTTGATGTAGTTACGGCCATTGTCCTGCTGCAGATACTGGTTTGCATAATTGTTCATGCTTTCTACCAGTTCTTCAGGTACTTCCGGCATATTAAACTGCGCAAGCATCTTTTCTTTCGTGCTGTTTACGACTTCTTCGTTGCTTACTTTCAGCTCGTTCTCTTCTACAACCTTGTTCTTGATCATAGACCACTTCAGCTCACGCGTATACTTGTCAAAGTTCTCTTCGATCTGCTCAGTAGTTAAACGGCCTTCGTTCGTAACTTGTAACCAACGCTTAAAGAAGTCAGCCGGAAGCTCAATGTTCAGGTTATCAACCAGTGTATCGATGATATTGCGGTTAAGCAGGTTATCAGCTTCACGGTCATAGTTTTCTTTAATCGTTTCACGGATCTTAGCATCGAAGTCTTCCTGCGTAGTTACTGCGTCTTTACCGAAAAGCTTATCGAAAAGTTCTTGGTTAAGTTCAGCAGACTCCGTACGGTTGATCTTTTCTACAGTAAATTCAAACTCACCGTTCAGGTCAGCAGTTACTTCTTTGCTTAAACCAGTTACGTGCGCAAGGGCAGCGTTATCATCACCAAAAGCCTTACGGATATCGAAACGGATAACATCACCAGCTTTAACGCCAACAAACTGCTCTTTGCCAGCTACTACACGTGTAGTCGGGATTAAAGTTTTAGACTCAAACTCTCCATCAACCTGTTTCAGGTCGCCATAAATAAAGTCACCTTCTTCTGATGTCTCAGGATTAGTGGTTTTACCGAACTGGCGCTTGATGTTTTCGTAAGCTTCGTCAATGGTTTTCTGGTCAACTTCAATTGCGTAACCCTCTACGCTCTTATCCAACGGAAGGTTGAAATCTGGAAGTAAACCAACTGCATATGTGAATTCAAAGTCTTTCTGGTTGTCCCAGTCAATGTTAGCCTGGCTTGGCTCCGGAAGTGGCTCGCCCAGCAGCTTTACATCATTGTCCTTAATGTATTTAGAGATTTCTTCCTGAAGCAGTTTGTTGATCTGCTCAACCAGGATGCTCTTGCCATACATCTTTTTTACAAGTCCGGCAGGCACTTTACCAGGTCTGAAACCTTTGATCTGTGCTTTTTTGCTATACTCTTTTACCTGCTGGTCTACTTTAGAAGCGTAGTCAGCTTCTTCCAGTACCACCTTCAGTTGCGCATTTGTGCTGTCGGTTTGGTTTAATGTAATATTCAAGGCTATAAATTTTTAATTTGATATATCCAGTAATAACAAACCCCCAACATGACTGCTGAGGGTTTGTTTTTGTTGTGCGGATGGAGGGACTCGAACCCCCATGCCTCGCAGCGCTAGATCCTAAGTCTAGTGCGTCTACCAATTTCGCCACATCCGCATAATGTGTGCTTGTTTGTAATGATGATGCAAAATTACAACGCAGATTCTTATTTGCAATACCTGTCTGAAAAAAAAGTGAAGATTTTTTTAAGGTCTATACCTAAGTTGTTAATTATGTTTTGCTTAGCTGTGTAAAAATTTTTCAGAAAGTACAGCTACCGCAACGATACTTTTGAAAACAGCTGCTCTTTAACAGTAAGTAAAGGTTTATGTGCGGTCATTTATAACTATACCGTGCAGCTTTTGCAGACAGCTATTGATAGCAGCTATTTATCCTGTATATTTGAAACTTACTAGGTCAGCAGCTGTTTTATAATAATAGGTTAAGCGCTGTAAGCCTGCATAGTGGTCACCCGCTTTTTCTGATACCTACTAGTACTATGATTGATCCGGAAGCAGAACGCAAAGAGATCTTACGACTTTACAGAAGATTACTTCGGCATGCGAAGCCTTTCTTAAAAGACAATGATGCCAAAATAATTAAGAAAGCCTTTAATACATCGGTGGAGGCGCATAAAGATATGCGTCGTAAATCCGGTGAGCCTTATATCTATCATCCGATAGCAGTTGCCCAGATAGCTGTAGAGGAAATCGGCTTAGGTACTACTTCTATAGTTGCTTCGCTTTTGCATGATGTGGTGGAAGATACCGAGATGGAAATCGAAGACATTGAGCGTGACTTCGGCCCAAGTGTAGCGCGTATTATAGAAGGCCTTACTAAAATTTCGGGTGTTTTTGATTATGGTACTTCGCAGCAGGCAGAGAACTTCCGCAAAATGCTGCTTACTCTTAGCGATGACGTACGGGTTATACTTATAAAGATTGCTGACCGCCTGCACAACATGCGTACGCTGGATAGTATGCCGCGTCATAAACAGCTCAAGATCGCATCCGAAACGATGTATTTGTATGCGCCGCTTGCACATCGCCTTGGTTTGTATGCCATCAAATCTGAGCTGGAAGACCTATATCTGAAGTATACCGATACGGATACATATAAAGATATCTCTAACAAGATACGTCAGACGCGTAGTGCCCGCAATAAGTTTATTAAGGATTTTATCTCTCCGATAGAAGAAGAACTGGACAAGCATGGGTTTAAATTCAACATTAAAGGCCGCCCTAAATCTATTTATTCTATCCTTAAGAAGATAAAGAAGCAGAACATCACGTTCGAAGAAGTTTACGACCTGTTTGCAATCCGGATTATACTTGATGTGCCTCTGGAAAATGAGAAGGCAGCTTGCTGGCAGGTATATTCTATTATAACAGACTTTTACCAGCCAAACCCGGATCGCCTGCGCGATTGGGTAAATACACCAAAGGCTAACGGTTACGAATCTTTGCACACTACTGTAATGAGTAAATCGGGGCAGTGGGTAGAAGTGCAGATACGTACCAAGCGTATGGATGAGATTGCCGAACGTGGCTACGCAGCTCATTGGAAGTATAAAGATGGCCCGGGTTCAGAATCTGGTCTGGAACTATGGATAAACAAGGTGCGGGATATGCTGGAGAACAACACCGGCAATGCACTGGAATTTATGGATGAGTTCCGGAAAAACCTCTTTGTGGAAGAAGTGTTTGTCTTTACTCCGAAAGGTGAGCTGATTATACTTCCTGATAAAGCTACCGCACTGGATTTTGCGTTTGAGATACATAGCCAGATTGGTTTGCATTGCCTTGGTGCAAAAGTTAATCAGAAGCTGGTGCCACTTAGCTACAGGCTTTATAATGGTGACCAGGTGGAGATCCTGACTTCGCAAAAGCAGAAGCCGAACGAAGAATGGTTAAACTATGCTGTTACTTCCAAAGCAAGATCGCGCATAAAAGAGGCTTTGCGCGAAGAGCGCAAGTATAGATCAGAACAAGGTAAAGTGCTGCTTGATAAGCGCCTGGCTCAATTAAAGATTGTAGATAACCAGTCGAATATGAACAAGCTGCTGGCTTTCTTTAACGTGCCATCGGTACAGGATTTATACTATAGACTAGCAACAGGTTACATTGATCCTAAAAATATCAAAGAAGTCATCTTTACTGCCACTGCCGAAAAAGGAAGCTCTACCCTTGACCCAAAAAACTTTGATAGGGAAGTACAGAAAATTCGTGGCGTTAACTCTGACATGCTCGTGATAGGGGAGAATACCTCTAACATGAACTATAAAATATCTACGTGTTGTAACCCTATACCTGGCGATGATGTGTTTGGCTTTGAAACCGGCGACGAAGATATTGAGATACACCGTACCAACTGCCAACGGGCTATTGAACTTATGTCGAATTATGGTAACCGTATCGTGCGTGCCAAGTGGACAGATCAGAAAGAACTGGCATTTCTGGCTGGTATCCGCATAAAAGGTACCGATAGAGTAGGTTTAGTTAATGACCTGACACGCATTATTTCGAACAGCTTAAGAGTGAACATGCGCTCTATTACCATCGATTCGCATGACGGTATATTTGAAGGAAACATCATGGTATTCGTAAACGATACCGGCCACCTGGATAAACTGATACAGCGCATGGGGAAAGTGAACGGTATACTTACCGTTGAACGTTTCGATTAGAGCTGTCAGCTAAACTATAAAAGAAAATATGGCATTAGATCCTATAAAATTTGAAGAGGTAAAGAAGATTTTTACCGCCTACCTGGAGAGCAAGGGCCTGCGCAAAACGCCGGAACGCTATGCTATCCTGGAAGAGATCTACTCCCGCGACGGTCATTTTGATGTGGAGTCGCTTTATATAAGTATGAAAAACAAAAACTATCAGGTAAGTCGGGCTACAGTATATAATACACTGGACCTGCTGGTAGAAAACGATCTGGTAAGCAAGCACCAGTTTGGCCGTAACCTGGCGCAGTACGAGAAATCGTATGGTTACCGTCAGCACGACCACGTAATTTGTACCGAGTGCCACAAAGTAGTGGAGTTTTGCGACCCGCGTGTGCATCAGATACAAACTATGGTGGGCGAACTGTTAAATTTTCATATCTTGCACCATTCTCTAAACCTATATGGTATTTGCGGCGATTGCCGCGCCAAAAAAGCGACCAAGGAGCAGAAACATGAAGTACCAGACAGAGCTTAAAGATGATATGCTATTCTTGCGGCTGCAGGGCGACCTGATTGCCGGCAAAGACACGCAGCATATGATCGAAGAGGTGGATGGGTTACAACAGGGCAAAGTAATGCTTTGTGCTGTAGACTTGTCCAGTGTCAGGTTTATGGATAGCAGCGGCATGGGGGTGCTCGTATCGTTGCTTACCAAATTCAGAAACCGGGGCGGAGAGCTTGTGCTCATTAAGCCATCAGATCATATCCGTAAGCTGCTCATCGTTACTAAGCTCAATGCAATCTTTACTATTGCTGAAAACGATGACTACGCGGCACAATTCTTAAAAGAATCAATTTACTAACACTTAAATGGCAGTTGATATTTTATTAGGTCTGCAGTGGGGCGACGAAGGCAAAGGAAAAATCGTCGACGTACTTGCACCTACCTATGACATTGTAGCCCGTTTCCAGGGAGGCCCTAATGCAGGCCATACATTAGAATTTGAAGGCACTAAACACGTGCTGCACCAGATTCCATCAGGTATTTTCCATCCCCATATCCAGAATATTATCGGCAATGGTGTAGTACTGGACCCGATTGTGTTCCGTACCGAGATGCAGAAACTGCAGGATCGTGGTGTTGATGCTGCCAGAAATCTGTATATCTCCAAAAAAGCGTCTCTTATACTTCCATCACATAAAGTACTGGATAGAGTTTCTGAAGAAGCGCTGGGAAGTGGTAAGATTGGTTCTACTTTAAAAGGAATTGGTCCGACGTATCAGGATAAAATTGGCCGTGTAGGGTTACGTGTTGGTGATATACTAGCTGCTGATTTTAAAGAACGATATAACAAGCTGGTAGATCGGCATCGTAAAACAGTTGAATTTTATGGCCAGGCTCTGGAGTTGGGAGAGCAGGAACAATTGTTCTTTGAAGCTGTAGAATATCTGCGCACACTAAAACTTGCTGATACCGAGTACCTGATTAATGAGGCCCTGCAAAATGGGAAGCGTATATTGGCTGAAGGAGCACAGGGTTCTCTGTTAGATGTAGATTTTGGTACATACCCTTTTGTTACTTCATCAACAACAATGGTGGCCGGTGCCTGCACAGGTTTAGGAGTTGCTCCAAAATACATAACCGAAGTGTATGGAATCTTTAAGGCTTACTGCACGCGAGTAGGTAGTGGTCCTTTCCCAACAGAACTTTTGAATGAGGAAGGCGAAGCAATTAGGCAGGCCGGACGCGAATTCGGTTCCACAACAGGCCGCCCACGTCGCTGTGGCTGGGTAGACTTGCCTACTTTAAAGTATAGCATCATGCTGAATGGAGTAACGCAACTGAACATGATGAAGGCGGATGTGCTGACAGACTTTGATACAATAAAGGTTTGTACACATTACAAATTGCCATCAGGTGAGATAACAGATAAGTTGCCACATTCTTTAGAAATAGAAGGGCTAGAGCCAATCTATGAAGAATTGCCGGGTTGGAAAGTAGATCTTAATAAAATAGTAAGCACAGAGGAGTTGCCAGAAGCATTCCAAAATTATCTGACATATATAGAGTCTCACTTAAATGTACCTATAACAATAGTGTCTGTAGGACCTGATAGAAAGAGCACACTAAGAAGAGAAGCAGAGAAAGTATAGGCTGCAATACAAAGAGGTAAGCCCCGGTAGAAATACTGGGGCTTTTTGTTTATGATAGAACTACAAAGTAAGAAGTAAAGAAATAGCTAAAAAAGGGAATAAAGGTAATTTATAGTTGAAGCTTTGTAAGCATCAAAAAAACCTTTCACAAGCAGGAACTTCCGAAGGCCCAGGCTGGCTGTTACCACTCTGCGTCCGGCCGGGACAGCAGGCAAAGCTTGGTAAAGGCTAAAGATCAAAAGCATGATTGGAGCAAGCTAACAGGGGTTGCAGGAAAATAATCTTCCACAGTGTCAGCGACTTAAGCAGCTTGAATAAAAAAGGTTGGCTACAGGTGTTGCAAAGAGAAAAGAAACAGCTACTTTTGCATCCCGTTCAGCAGGAAGGGCAGTGAAAAGGGGAAGGAAAAGAGAAAAGGCGGTGCGGGTGCAAACCCTGTCTGCTAGACAGCCAAGGCTGTTTTTAACCTTTCCACACTAGAAAATAAATTTCTTTTTTGTTTGCAAAGCTCACAAGATTGCTTGTATCTTTGCACTCCCAATCAGATGCTGGTTGGCCCTGGTTCCGGTAGCAGATCGGGCGGGGAAAAAGCCTTGGGACCCTTGCTGGTTGCAGGGGCTGAAAAAAAGAAAAAAAATTACGGGCAGGGTATTGCAGATTGTAAAAAGCTTCTTACCTTTGCACTCCCAATCGGACGGACGGTCGGAGGGGAAAACAAAAACAACACAGCATATAACACAGGGGTTATTGACAGAATAGCCTGCCTGCTTAATAGCAGGGCACTTTCAACAAAGCTTTCCGCACGACAGGTGTGGTAGGTAGTTGAGAAAAG